>JAFLEE010000008.1 GCA_017302015.1 Spirochaetota bacterium
ACGCAGGGAGGGGTTCCGACCACCCTCGATTTCTGGCTCTTTTGCCTCGGAATCGGTGGCTTTTTTGGATCGGAACGGGTGGCTTTTTTAAATCGGAATCGCTGGCTCTTTTAGATCGGTGCGGCTATCAGAGCCGGACAGAAACTCAAGAATCCCTAATAATTTTCCTTTGTGCTCGCCGGGGTCCGCGTGATCGCCAGCGCTCACAAATGCCGGAAACGGGGTTGCGGAAAGAAGAAGCGTCTTTACCCTTGGCTTAAGGAGACCTCTTGGGATAGGTTGGAGCAATTCACCGTGCTTCATTCCAAGAAGTTCTCGGTAATTTTGGAACTCATCAAGGATCACCAGGCAGGGATCAAGGCTTTCGACAATGCACCTCGCCATGCCCTCGCGCATACGAGAAACGCATCTGGCGAGATTCTGTTCATTATCCTTTTTAGCGAAGCCGTGCCGGCTCCATCTTTTTCTCATCCATTTAATATCGAGTCTCCATTCCTTGAAGATACGTGCGGCCACCATTCGTTTCGGTAGGAAAAGACTTTTCTTCCGAAGGCCAATCAATGTCTCTTCGAGCTTTATAGCAAAGTTCTTTTTTGACGCCGGCTTGTAAAAAACCTCAATTAGTTTCCTCTTTAAGATGCGCTTCTCTTTATACAAAATGGCGGCCATATAAGCCCGTTCATCGATATTCCCTCGGCCCAAGCCGATATCCAAGGAGGTCCCGGGTGTCAGGCAAATCAGCGGAGGCAATTTTCGGCTTTTGATTTTGGACCAAAATAAGCAAATTCGGTCTACTTTTTTTTTAAGATCACCGTCGTCGAGGCCCAGTTTGGTGCGGTTCTGTGCACAGATATCCAAACTTGAGGCTACATAAATGACGGGCTTCCCTTGTTCTTTTTCAAGTTTCTTTATTCGTTTGATCACCTCCCTGGCTACCGTGGTTTTACCCAACCCCACTTCATCCGCCACGAGAAATCGATTCACGAACTTTCTGCGTGAAATTAACTTTTTAGTGGCCCAAATGGCGGTGGACTCTTGAAATGGAGTGGGTTTTTGTGCCATGGGGAAGAACCTATTGGGCCATGGGCGTTTTAATATTTAATGACTTCTTGATTTCTGCCCATAGTTTCTCCAAGCCCCTGCTGCCTTCACGACCCTCGCGCACGGCTTCTTCGATCACTTTCTGAACCGCAAGAACCCGCTCGCCATCCGAATAGTCCGCCAAAAGCATGGCTTCAAGGTAATCCTCAAGGCGCACCTGAGTGACTCTATTGGATTTGTGCCCAACTTTCATCTCACGTGGCGCTTGGTTGTAGATAGAATTAATTTTAACGCCTAAGACTTCTGAAAGCACAGAAGCCATATCACTCTCTTTGAGCAATTCTTCGACGCATTCATCGTAAACGGACCGACCACGCCCCACCACATTCACCAGGTTGGAAAACTCCAATGCGTTCGAGCCCATGTGAAGGCGAACGATCAGGAAAACCCCGGGTCTCATTGAAGTTAATGCAATTCTTTTGCCTTTCAACATGCTCTGAAGGTCCAGATTCTCCGCATCGCCCAATAGTTTTGCCGTTAGTTTTAAACCTTTCGGCAACGAAAACATTTCACCACTCCAAACCAAACCCCAAGAGGGGCCTTGCCGTTTGCATTGAAACTCGCCTCGGGAAATCGCTCTTTGTATGGACTCGAGCGCTTCTTCTATTTCGCTGGTTTTTTCGCCCGTCTCGAATTTCTCCAGATTTGGCTCACTCAACCAATTCTGAATCTTTGTTTTATCGCCTCCCTCGAACATGAATTTCTTTTCAAAAGAAAGACATTCATCTTTGTTCGAGGTCATTTTCAGCATGACCTCTTCATTCCTGGCGTCTTCCCCCATGGCCGGATTCGTGAAATTGGCCGAGCCCAGGTATATCTCACTACCCCGTGAGTTCTTCAATTTGCAGAGATATACTTTGGCGTGGAGATCATACCCCCCTGCATCAAAGACGAAAAGTTTCTTCCCGTTTTTCAAAAATTTACCCTTCGGAATCTCGTGTAAATCCTTTTCGCTCGTGATCAGCACATCGTCTGTCTTCAAGCGACTCACTTGTTTTTTCTTCAGAAACGGACTAATGACAATGGATCGTTCATGACGATCGAGGGGCACCCTGAATTTCGAAACATCTCGGGGACCCCACAATAGTTCGGCCTTTTGAATTCCCCGGGGCAACTCAAAATAGACTTTCCCGGCCTCTTCGATCGCCTGGCCCAATATTTTAAACTGGGCCTTCGTCATCGTGACTCCCGGCTTTTTTGCCGCCAGGTACTGCAAGAAGCTTTTGAGCCCCTCCACTTTCACCCCGTGTTTCGCTCTTTCAAATCCATGAAGGGTGCTTTGGATATCCCATTGTTTTCCCGATGTCAGGTTCTTACTGGCGACGATCAATCGCCACACCGGCCGGCGAATCTTTTCAGAATCTTCATATTTCAAGAACCAGCATTTCGGGTGGAACGAACCGTGGTGTTCGGGCTCAGGTCGACCCACCAGACTCGTGGCACTCAATTCCACGAGGCGTTTGCGGGCACCCTCCCTGAACTCATCGAAAGCCTTTGGCACTTTGATGCGCGCATTTTGCAAAAAAACCACGCTATGGGTTGAAAATCCCTGGATGGCCCCCATGACCCGCGGCAAGTTTACGGAACTGTTCCCTTCTTGATTCGGCTTAAACCAATCCCCCAGTTCGGCGCCGTCCCAGGTATTGAAGGCCAATTGGATGAGCGTTTCAAGATCCAAGGAAAAGGTCGTTCCAACCGCATACCGCATCTTCATGCTCTTCGGCGGGCGGAACAGGTTTAAAAATGGCTCCTTGTCTTCGATGCCAATCATGAACGCCCCGTCCGTTTCAACAAATCCAATACGTTCCGCTTTCCTTGATCCCAACGAAAATCGAAATAGTAATCAGATTGTTCAGCGTCCCCAGGCTTTTTTATCCCCGCAGGCAGCAAGATGTCATGGTTGCCAAACCGAGAATTATTCCTTCGTTGGTTTCTTTCTCGGTCAACCATTAAGTTTTCCATCTCAATATACGTTGCCTCTGAATTTCGTCTCCGCATACACTCAAGGCAATCACCCATGAAACCCAGGAGGGACCGACCTTCGTTGCTCACCATGAGGCTGCCCAATTCCGGGTATGGCTTGCACGCCATGATGAATGACTGGGGCTCCCAACTTAAAAGGCTCCCGACCCGTTGTCTCCACTCGCCCCATCGCTTTCGATGTACTTTGACCGCTTGAGACCATTCAGTATTCTTAGAACGATCCTTATCCCCCCAGTAGTTGGCAAGTACCCATCGATAGAGTAGGTCGATCCCCTTCGCCACACGGGAATATTTCCGAGACTCATTCAGCAGTTCTTTAAGTTTCAGTGGCAATTTCGCCTTTTTTATCGTTTCGAATGGGCTTTCCATTTTTTCAATTTCATTTGGGTTCATTTTTAACAGGGGCACATAGAGGGAGTCGGGGAAATCCCTTTCAATTCGACATCTGAAGAACTCGGCCTCTGCACGGGTTAAGGCAAAGCCCAATTTGTTTTTCCATTTCAGTTTCTCCAAATCGGAAAACAGGGGCGCAACCAATTCCCCGAAATCTTCGTCCCACTCTACCTCGGCGGGAAGCGACCCAACGTCGTCAACTTCTCTTTGCACCGCCCGGGGCTCGCACTGCTCAAGCATCGACGTGCGATCCATATACGATTGTCCGCCGAAGAGGCCGAAGGTCCTGATGGCAGACCAATAGGTCATGGAGGGCTTGTATTTCAAGTCCAACCCCAGGTTCCGTCCGATGACCCCCCCTTTCTCACCCCCATTTACCAAAGATTCGATGAGGTCGGCTTCTGCAATCCGGAGCCGACCCTGAGGGTTCGCTTTACGGTTCGCCCGCATTGCGAAAAACACGGCGGGAACAAAAACAACATAGCGGAATCGGGTATGCAAGGTCGATGTGCCGGGGAAAAGAATGTTCGAAATGGCTTCGAGGGGCAACCCCAACCCAAGGACATCAAAGGTCGAATTGGCCTTCAGGTCAGCGATGACCCGACGGGCGTCCTGAACGTCGGATTCACTCGTCAAGGTCCAGGAAATTAAACTCATGATTTCACCTGATTTCCGATTGAAGGAATGGCCCGGGGTAGCGTTCGTTTATCATGTTCGGTGACCTTTTAGGCAAATCAAGACAACCGTCCCACGACAGTTACCCTAAACCTCTCAGGGGTAGGACCGTGCATTTTGAACCACGAAGGAACTATACCCCGAGGCCACTCAATTTTCAAATCGATTTTTCATTTTTCACGATCGGGTATTTGTCCCACTATCGTTCGCGTAGATCGCCCAGGCGTTTCTAGGCCAAGTCCTTATTGGCTGCGCGAGAAACTTGTTTCAAATCCCGGACGAAGGCCTGGTAGTCCTTTCAGGCAACGTATTTGAGCGAGTTTCTAACCTGGTGAACGATGTAGAGTTGAACCTCGGTTTCTCAAAAGTCACCTCAATTGCCTCTGTGAACCCCTTGAGGCCGTCGATGGAAGCGATGAGGATGTCCTTGACTCTCCTGTTTCTAAGGTCGGTGAGTTTTTGGAACCAGAACTTTGTCCCCCCTCTATCGTTCAAATATACCCCGAGAACGTCCTATTTCCCCTCAATGTCCAGCCCGAGGATGCTGTAGACGCATTTTTGGCGCACATAGCCCTCCTCGCGAATCTTGATGAAGAACGCATCCTACCAAACGAAGGTATAGACGGCGTCGAGTTGTCTGCCCTGCCACTCACGGATAACCGGAATCATTTTATCGGTGATGGCTCAAAAAGAATTCAACCCCATACATTTCCTGCATGTGGTCCTGGATCTGCGAGTAACTGAGGCCGATGCTGAAGAGACCCAGGATATTATCGTCGAGCGTCTCATTGAGGACATTTCGCCTCTTGCGAACCAGGATCGGCTGAAAAGTCCCATTTCGACCCCTCGGGGTCGCGATTTCGACCTGTCCTTGGCCGGTTTTGACCATCTTTTTGCCGCACCCGTTACGTCAGTTCCGGATTTCTTCCAGGCTTTGGTGATGGGCTTCGATTTCGCCTTCAATCGAGGCTTCGAGAATACGCTTGAGAAGCGGGGTGGTGACACCGTCCTTCCCTGTAAACGGCTTCCCTTTTTTCAATTCCTCGATTGCGTTCTTCTCGAAAGCCACGAAATGCAGCGGTTCCTTGTCAGATTTAGTCATAGTCTGATCCATTTCTGCCAAGGCTCACCCATATTCCCCACCCCGAGGCCGCTCATATTCCCCATCCACTCTGCCTGATCTCTCGGGGGATGGCTGACTGGGTCTGGGTTCAGGTCGTTTTTCCCTCCTGGCGCCATGATCGCGCTTTCTTGGCCACAATTTTGTAAGCCCCTGAAACGAGTCGGTCCAGCAAGGCCCCGCCCATCACTGGGTCGGGGAACATGCCGAGCCAATCCTCGGTCGGGCGATTGCTTGTGAGGATGACGGAGCGAAGCCCAAGGCGGTCGTCCACGAGGCCGTAAAGGAGTTCGGCCTCCTCGGTGGTCATGCGACGAAATGCAAAGTCATCCAGGATGAGAAGATCGGCACGTTGCGCCCGAATCATGAGGCGGTCACGGCGGATCGGCGCATTTTGGTTGAGCAGGTCCTTGAAAAGTGCAGAGGTCTTTCGGAACAAGACGTGCTTCCTGCGCCGGCAAGCCTCGTGCCCCAGCGCCTTGGCCAAGTGGGTTTTGCCGATCCCTGGAGGCCCGCAGAGTACCACGTTCTTGCCTTCACCGATGAAAGCGCAGGTTCGGAGGTCGGCAAACATCGGCCGCGAGAAGGCCTGAGCATTGAACGTCCAATCGAACGATTCGAAGGTGCGCTCGCTTCCCATCCCGCTCATCATGAGGCACTTGTGCACCTGGCCTTCGTCCCGCTTGCTCCTTTCATCTTGCACCAGGAGCGCGAGAAACTCCAGGTAACCGAGTTTCTGCGACTGCGCCTCTTTGGCGCGTAGCGGCGCGTTCTCGAGTATGCCAGGCAGTTTCAAACTGCGTAGCGTTGTTGCCATCTCTGTCGTCAGGTCCATATCAACCTCCTTGGTTTTAGGACGGTTTCCAGAACGAGTCTTCATCGTGCATGAGTTCCCGCTGCGCCTCGGATAGGATTGGTGGGGATATCGGGTTCTTTGCGCGAGATAGAAATAGATCCTCCACGGACCTCCAGTCGGCCTTGTTGCTTTCGAGGGCCGTTCGAAGAACGTCATGGAATCCAGAGCATCCCCCGTTCTTGTCCAAAACACGGAGCAGGGCCTGGCCCTTGCGGCAATTCACCCAGGCACTTGGGCGCAGGATCTGCTCCATGATCCGTGCCGCATCCACACCGAAACGCCTTGCCTTCTCGAGGAGGAAGGCCGGATACTCTCCCCGTTGGATGGCTTCCTCGTAAGGCGGGAGGTCTCCCGGGAGGAAGTTGTAGCGCTTCCCGGTGATGGCGTAGATGCGCACGAAACGCCCGAGGTGCGAAATTTTGAGGATTTTCCCGCATTTTCTAAGCCATACCTCCTTCCCGACGAGGGCGGGGAGCGCATAGAAGCGTCCCTCGAACTGAAAGAACCGGTCTGCGCTCACCGTCGCCTGCTTCCACAAAGGGATCTCGAAGGGGTCTTCTGGAAGCGGCTTGAGTTGGGGCTTCTCCGTCTCGAAGAGCACACGTGGCGCGACCTGGGTCGTGCCATGCTTGCGTTCGGCGTGCACCTCGCCGAGATACCCGAGCGCCAGGGCGCTTAAATCTTCCAACGAGGCGTTTGGATGGAGATTGCGCAGCATGCGGAAAAGTTCGCGTGCCACGGGCACCTGGCGCTCCACCTTACCCTTGTCCTGCGGTGTTCACACGCGGGCCGGGTCGATGAACGTATCGTAATGCTCGGCAAGTTCGCGATAGGCGTGATTGAGTTCGGGATCCCAGAAGTCGGCCTTGAGGATGCCGCTTTTCAAGTTGTCGATGACGACCCGGCGCGGCACGCCCCCGAGGTATGAGAAAAGGAGCACGTGGCTCTGCACGAAACTGCTGCTGGTCTGGTGAAAGGTGAACTGGATGAACATCTTGCGCGAGTAGGAGAGGACCGCCACGAACGCGTAAACGATGTGGCGCTTCCCATCGGGACCGATCATGGCGCCGACCTGGCCATAGTCGATCTGCACCTCGTCCCCTGCCGGCATCTCGATGCGGATGCCGGGGCGACTCTTCGGCCCGACCAGTTGCTGCTTGGCAACGAATCTCTTGAAAGCCGAATAACTGGCCGTCAGTTCGTGACGACGCCTCACGACATCCCAGGCGGTCTTGGGCTTAAGCGGCTCGTGCTCGTGCTGGATGAGATCCCGAATCTCCTCTAGGTAGGGCTCGTATGCCGACGCGGTCGGCAAGGGCCTCATGTTCCCGAGGGCGATCCGGTCCAGCCCCTCAACAAATCGACCGTCCCCAACGGGGATCTGATCCAATTCCAGGGCCGCAAATTCGGCCAGATACTTTCGGATGGTCTTTCGGTCGAGTCCCTCGTTCCGGGCGATCTCGGAAAGCCGCTGTCCATCGCGCCAGCGGCGATAAAGGGCACTCAGTTTTTCAGGGCTCATAAGGTGGTATCCCACGGTTCCTCCGTCCTGCGCGGACATTGGAACGATACCAGTCAGAGGCCCCGAGAGGGGTAAGGCGGGGGTGGGGAATATAGGCGGCCCTGGAAGGGCTGCCCTGGGGAATATGGGTGGCCCTGGCCGGTCTAAAAGTGGGGAATATGAGCGGCCCTAAATGGGCTCAAAGTGGGGAATATCGGTGAGCCTGGACATTTCCTACCTCCTTATTGTAGGCAATTGGTGGCTATGACACACTTAGGCTAACGAACCCTATTCCAATAGATATGGAGCACGCCTCAAAATTTCAACCTTGACCAATTTATATTCGTATTTCGGGGTAGAATACAAGTCATCTGGCCTAATAATATGCGCCTCGAAGACATCAAACCCTCCCGAAGCCTCTTCGGTGTCATTCCTGGCGGTGCCCTGGTAACCATAGTTGCATTGGGCACCCATCGGAGATTCATCACCCCTCCACCCTCAATTCCCGTTCCCACCCCGTCCTGCATATTCCCAACCTTGGGTAGACACCCTTAGCCCTCAGTTTCCACCAAAACCTCCACCTAGGTGTCCCGCTATGAGCGATTCATTCAATATTTTTGACCTCCACCGAACCGTCGTCGGGGAATATAAGGACTACGTCAACAGTTTCATCCACATCGCGGACAAAGACATACGAGAGTTTGTCGACGCGCAAATCCACGAAAACGCCTTTTGGCCCGAGCCGCTGCTCCAATTCAACCCCAGGCTCAAGCGCCGCGGGGCGGTGAAGGACCTGGCCGGGAGCGGGAAACTCCTCCACCCCGATTTTGTTCACCTGTTCAAGGGCTACGAGCTCTACGAGCACCAGGCCACGGCCATGGACCTGGGGATCAAGGAACGGGAGTTCGTCGTCACCTCGGGCACGGGAAGCGGGAAATCCCTCACCTACCTTGGAACGATCTTTCACAAGGCGCTCACCGAGGGTTGGGGGCCGGGAATCCGAGCCGTGCTCGTTTACCCGATGAACGCCCTCATTAATTCCCAATACGAGGAAATCAAGGGCTATCAAAAGAATTACGAGGATGCCACCGGGCGACCGTTTCCCGTCCGGTATGCCCCCTATACGGGTCAGGAAGACGAGGCCGAACGGCAGAAAGTGGAGAGCGAGCTGCCGCAGATCATCCTCACTAACTACATGATGCTCGAACTCATCATGACCCGGCGGAAGGAAAGTCGCATCCGTGATTCGATCCGCGAGAGCCTGACCTACCTTCTCTTTGACGAACTCCATATGTATCGCGGTCGCCAGGGCGCGGACATCGCCATGCTCGTGCGGCGCATTCGGGCCGCGGCTAAAAACAAGGTGATCTGCCTTGGCACATCTGCCACCATGGCCACCGGGACCCCGACCGAACAACGACAAGCCGTGGCGAAGTTCGCTGAAACTATTTTTGGCGTCAGGGTCGACCCCGGGCAGGTTATCAGCGAAACCATCGAGCCATCTTTCGGTGGAGAAGGTGAAGTCCCCGCCGCGGAAGTGCGCCTTGCGGTCCAACAGGGGGTGGACTCGAAAGCCTCGGAAGAAGCGCTTCTCGCCTCCCCCTTAGCCCGGTGGCTGGAGGCGGAGATTGCCCTCAGGCAGGTCACGGAAACGGACGGCAGCAAGGTAATCGTTCGTGGGGTTCCGATCTCCCAAACTGAGATCACGCAGAAGTTGGCCGCAAAGACTGGTTTGGATAAGAAGACCTGCTCGGAGTCCATCCAAGACCTGCTCTTGTGGATGAATGTGGTCAACACGGCGAAGAATGAGCTTCGAAAGTCCTACCTCCCCTACAAGGTCCACCAATTTATCAGCCAAACAGGAAGCGTGTATGCCACGCTCCCGAATGTCCCCGGCGGGATCAAGTTCCGGATCGAGCCCGGGATGTCTATCAAAATCGACGGGGTGGACTATTCGCTCTACCCCTTGGTGTTCAGCCGCACCACGGGCCATGCGTTCTATTGCGTGACCATGGATGCGGAGAAAGGCATGCTCCCCCGTGGGTTCGAGGAAGGATCGTCGGAAGCCGATGAGGACTCCAAAAATGGGTATTTGATACTCGGTGGAAGTGAGGTGTGGGACCCCGAAGTTCACATGGAGCACATGCCTGACGAATGGGTACAAGGCAACGAGGGGGAGCGCCAATTCACGAAGGATTACGCCAAAAGAGCGCCCCAGCGTTACCATGTGGGAGCCTCAGGCGCGGCTTACCACGCCAAGGGTTCGGACACCGTGGAAGGGTGGTTCATGCCCGTGCCGCTATTGTTCGATCCCACGGGCGGGGTGTTCTACGATCCTCGGACCGTCGATAGCACGAAGCTCGCACGCCTGGGCATGGAGGGGCGTAGCACGGCTACGACAGTGACCGCCTTGGCCGTTCTTCGCGCCCAGGAGCGTGCTGGCTTCGAGGACAAGCGTCGAAAAATACTCAGTTTTTCGGACAATCGCCAGGATGCCGCTTTGCAGGCCGGTCACTTCAATGACCTCGTGAAGGTGGTGGAACTTCGCCACGGCATAGCCAAGGCGCTTGCCGAGAAGAAAGAACTCGACCACACGAACATCGACATGGAAGTGAGCAAGGCCTTGGGGCTCTCGCCCGACGATTATTCCCGCCTGAAAGGGCCTGAGGGGCCCGTGAAGGCCCAAATCGAGAACGCCTTCCGCGAATACCTTCTTTACCGCGTGCTGGCCGACCTGCGGCGCTCCTGGCGCATCAATCTGCCCAACCTCGAACAAACCGGGCTCCTGCGCATCGACTATCGAAATCTTGAATCTGTGGCCAGCGAGGGGGCGACGTGGAAAGACGTACCCGTCATCGGCGCCCTGGGTATTGAGCGGCGGCTCACCGTGTTGGGAAACGTACTGGATCATATTCGGCGTGAATTCGCCATTTCCAGCGCGGTATGGCTCGATGACGAAGAACAGATTAAACAGCGTTTCCGCAACATCACCGAACGGCTCCAGGCTCCGTGGGTATTTGATGAGAACACCGAGAAACCCGAAAACTTTGTGCCCAAGATGATGGTGCTCAAGGGCTCCAAGGGTGGCAAGCGATACCGAATCAGCTCCGCGGGCCCCCAATCCCTTTTGGGACGGTACCTCAAGAAGGTGGCGGGTGAGGTCAAGGAGGACCTCTCGAAGGCCAACTATTATAAAGCCGTCGGGACCCTATTCGAGAAATTGGCCAAACTGGGGTTCCTCGATGAGGTGCCCGCAAAGGCAGACGACGGGACACAGATCAACCATTACCGCTTGAAACTCGACACCATCCTTTGGCGCGAAGGCGATGGTAAGGCAATCAAGTGGGATGAGGTTCGAAGGTACACCTACAAAGACCTCGAAGACAGGCCCAACCTGTATTTCCAAACAATCTATAAAGAAGGTTTCGGCGCGGTTTCCCGCTACCTCGCCGAAGACCATACCGCCCAGGTGAACAGCGAGAACCGCAAAACCCGGGAACAAAAGTTTCGTGAGGGGGCCATCAGCGCCCTCTTTTGTTCACCCACCATGGAACTCGGTATCGACATCCGCACCCTCGACGTGGTTCATATGAGAAACGTGCCTCCCGGGCCCGCAAATTACGCCCAACGCGGAGGCCGTGCAGGCCGCAGCGGACAATCGGCCCTCGTGCTTGTGACCTGTTCCCCCTGGTCCCCCCACGACAACCATTATTTCAGCAAGCCCTCGGAGATGATCGCCGGGCAAGTGAACGTGCCCCGTATCGACCTCTTCAACGAGGAATTAGTGCGCACGCACCTGCATGCGCTCTTCATGGAATCCAATTGCCCTGGCGAACTTGGGGATTCGGTCGGGACAATCCTGGAAATTGAAAGGCCGGGGATGCCGCTCACCACCGATGCTCAAAACGCACTCATCCTAACCTCGGCTGGGCGCACAAAGATCATCGAGGATTTCAAGCGCGTGCTCGGCGAACTCGGCCCCCAACTTTTGGAGAAAACCCGTTGGTTCGACAAGGAATGGATTTCGCGAAATCTGGACGCGTCTTCGGCGTCATTCGAGAAGGCCTTGAGCAGGTGGCGCATCCTCTTCGCCGATGCCACCTCCATGCAGGTACGGGCTCAGGAAGTGATGCGCAACCCACGCCTGAAAAAAGGTTCCGATGATTACAAGAGTGCCGATCGCCAACATGGACAGGCAAAATACTTGCTGGAAACGCTCCTCAACCAGCACAAGGTGGGCGTTTCAGAGTTCAACCCTTGGCGCTACTTTGCCGCCGAGGGCTTCCTCCCGGGATATAACTTCACCCGTCTCCCGCTTCGGGCGTCCATCCCCGTGGGGGACGGGTCGGAATACTTGAGCCGACCGAGGTTCGTCGCCCTGCGCGAGTTCGGCCCTCAAAACACCATCTACCATTCGGGGAACAAGTTTCAGATCAATCAACTCGCGTGGAACGAGGAATCCCGGGTGCGCCAAGATGCCCGCGTGGTGCTCAAATCAGGTTACTGGCTGGATGGGGCGGAAAAAAACGCCGAGGTCTGCCCTTTTACGAAGCAAAAATTGGAGAGTTCGGGTAAGGACTATGACGCGGTATTAAACCTCATCCCTATGATGGAGAGCCGAACCAAGCCTGCCACGCGCATCACATGCGAAGAAGAAGAGCGCCTTTCTCTTGGTTACCGTATCGACACCTTTTTCTCGGTGGATGGGGGAATGAGTCGGGTGAGAAAGGCCCTCATCGAAATCGACGGGCAGACGCTGCTGAACCTCAGTTACATCCCCGCTGCCCGCATCGTGCAGGTGAATCGCGGGTGGCGCAGTTCGGAGGAGGACGGCTTTTACATCGGGGAAAAGTCGGGATTCTACCACAGTGCCAAAGACTATAAGAAACGACAAAAAGAAAAAACGGCAGGGCCAGAAGGCGACAGGACAAAGGAAGACATCATCTCCATCAACCTGTTCACCACGGCCAACGCCGATGCCCTTTACATCGAACCCATGGGTCCCCTGTCGCTTAAAAAAGATGGCGTGATCACCCTTCAATATGCCCTACTTCGGGCCATTGAGCGGGAGTTTCAAATCGAACCCGGCGAGGTCGCGGCCACACTCATGGGCGATCCCGAATCTCCCAATATTTTCCTCTTCGAGGCCTCGGAAGGGTCGCTGGGCATCCTCTCCCAATTCACGACCGATCCCAGTTTATTCAACAAATACATCAAAGCGGCACAGTTGGCGTGTCGTTTTGAAGATACCGAAAGTAAGGCCTCTTATAAAGACCTACTTTCATACTACAACCAACGAGAGCACCGCATTATCGATAAAAACCTCGTGAAGGACGCGCTCGATCGCCTGGCGATGTGTACCTGCCAGGTTGACGGCGGCTCGGGCCTGGATTACGATGGGCAATACGCGATGCTCACGAAAAAGGCCGATCCGCACTCCAATACAGAGTCGAAGTTTCTGAAATTCCTCTACGAGCGCGGCCTTCGCCTGCCGGATGACGCCCAGCGGAAGGTCCCCTACATCTATTGCCAGCCCGATTTCTTCTACAAAGGCATGCCCGACACCTGGGTCTTTTGCGATGGCACTCCCCACGATGGGGTCGCACAGCAGAAAAAGGATGAGGCCCTTCGGGAAGAAATGCGCAATCACGGCCACGACGTGATCGAATGGCATTACCGGGACAGCCTTGAGGGCCTAGTCGAAAAGCGGAAAGACATTTTCAGGAAGGTCAAATGAACCTGGGGTTTCGCACCGGCTCGTTGGTGAAGGTCCGCGGAAGGAATTGGATCGTTCAGGCCTCTACCGATGAAGACGTGCTTCGCCTCAAGCCCATGGGGGGCTCGGAAGAAGAAAGCACGGGTATCTACCTTCCGCTGGGCCTGGATACCGACCTTGAATCCGCCACCTTCGGCCCGCCCGATCCCAAGCATATCGGCTACCTGGGTTCGGCTCGGGTGCTTTTGGATGCCCTGCGCCTCGGGTTTCGCTCGGGGGCGGGCCCTTTCCGCGCCATGGGGAAATTGTCGTTCCGGCCCAAGGCTTACCAACTCGTGCCCCTCATCATGGCCCTCAGGCAGGAGGGCGCCAAGCGGCTCCTCATCGCAGACGATGTAGGGATTGGAAAGACCATTGAGGCGCTCCTCATCCTCAAGGAACTCCTGGAGCGTCGGGAGATCAAACGGTTCGCCATCATCACGCCCCCTCACCTGTGCGAACAATGGCAGCAGGAACTCTCGGAAAAGTTCGGAATCGACGCGGTAATCATCCGCTCCAGCTCTCAGGGGCGCCTCGACCGGGAAATCCAGGGCGACGTGTCGGTCTTCAAATACTACCCCTACCAGGTCATCAGTATCGACTACATCAAGCAGGAGAACCGCTGGCGGGTCTTTTCCAAAGAATGCCCGAACTTCGTCATTCTCGACGAGGCCCACACGTGCGCCAAGCCCGCCGGGGCCTCGCCCGCCCAGCAGGAGCGCCACCACCTGATGCACCACCTGGCGGAAGACCCCGCCCGCAGCCTCATCATGCTCACGGCGACCCCGCACAGTGGGAAGAACGAGGAGTTCGCATCCCTCCTGGGCCTGCTCCACCCTGAATACGCGGGGCTCCAATTGGCGGACGCCCCAGAGGAAATGCGGCGGAAGGTCGCCGGGGATTTCGTGCAGCGGCGCCGGGGCGACATCGAGAAGGGCTACGGGAGAGAGAACACCCCGTTTCCCGTGCGCGACACGAAGGAAATCAGTTACCACCTCACAGACGCCTACCAGGCCGTTTACGACGAAATCACGCAGGTGGTGATGGGCATGCTCAAGGGGGATGGGCTCAAACGGGCCCATTACTGGAGCGCCCTAGCCCTTCTGCGCGGCGTGATGTCGAGCCCCGCGGCGGGCGCGGACATGCTTCGCAATCGCGCGGCGAGCGAAGCGGATAATGCGGAGGCCGAGCAGATCGGGAACCCCCTCCCCGAGCGAGAAGGTGTCGCTGGCGACACCACACCCAGCGGGCACTTCCCCGAGCGGATCAAACGCTCGGTGGATTTCGACGCCCTGGCCGGTCGGCTTGAGGCCCTGGGGAACCCCGGGCAGGATCAGAAGGTTGCCGAGGCCGTGAAGGTCATCACCGGCTGGCTCAAGGATAAAACCCACCAACACCATCCCATCGTATTCTGTCGGTATATCGCGACGGCCAAGTACGTTGGCCAGGTGTTGAGCGAGGCGCTAGGCAAAGAGTTCGGCACCGGGAAGGGCCGCGTGGGCGTCGAGGTCATCACGAGCGAAGACCCGGATGACCTGCGGCGCGAACGCATCGACGCCATGGAAACCCACGCCCGGCGCGTGCTCGTGTGCACCGATTGCCTCTCCGAGGGGATCAACCTGCAAGACCTGTTCACCGCGGTGCTCCACTACGACCTGCCGTGGAATCCGAACCGGCTGGAGCAGCGCGAGGGCCGCATCGACCGCTACGGGCAGAAAGCGCCCGAGGTGAAGGCCTGGCTGTTATGGTGCGAGAAGAATCCCATTGACGCCGTGGTGCTCAAGGTGCTCATCCGAAAGATTCGGGAAATCCACAAATCCATCGGCATCACCATCCCCTTCCCTGAGGCGAGCCAATCGCTCATCGAAACCGTGGTGGACGAGGTTTTGAAGAACGCCAAGCAGGTGGGCGGTCAACTCAAGTTCGACATGCAACAGGCCGGGGTGGATACGCCCGAGGCCAAACTCTCCCATGCTCTTGAGGAAGCCAAACAGCGCAATCAGGAAACCCGCAATATCTTCGCCCAGCACGCCATCAAGGCCGCGGACCTTGAGGCCGACCTGAAAGAGAACGACGAAGCCATCGGGAACCCCGAGGCCGTGGAATCGTTCGTCGGCCGGGCACTTTCCGAGCACCTGGGCTGCCAGGTGGAACCCGGGACGGAGCCGATGACGCTTCGCATCTTCCCCACGAATCTACCGGAGGACATGAAGGGCCTCTTGGGCGTGAAAGGCGCCGAGCCCGTGGCCGTATCGTTCCAAAGCCCGGTGCCCGAGGGCTATCGCTACCTGGGGCGAAATCACCCCTTCGTGGAAGAACTCTCCCGCCGCCTCGCCGATTGGGCCATGACGGGTGCCCCCAAGGCCCCGGCCCGGGCCGCCGTGGTCATGACGAAGGACGTGACGGTGAAGACCACGCTACTACTATTCCGCGTGCGCAACGTCATCGAAGACCGGGAAACGAAAGAACAGATCGTCGCCGAGGAAATGCTCATGACGGGTTTTGAGGGCACTTTCGGTGGCGCCTTCCTGGAACCCGAGCGGGCCCGCGACCTGCTCTCGAAGGCCAAGGGGAGCGGCAACCTCTCGCCCGAAATGCAGGCCGATACCCTGGGGCGCGAGGTGAAGGCCGTGGCCGAAATCACGAAGCCCTTGGATGACCTGGCTACCAAGCGATCGGAAATACTCATCGCCGCCCACGAGCGGTTCAGAAAGACTATCGGGGGTACACGGTATCGCACCGTGGAGCCCGTGCTGCCTATGGACCTCGTCGGCGTCTACGTGCTCCGACCGGACCGGGGATAGGGCATCGCCATGAACTACCCCAGCATCCGCATCGAAGGAAGCATCCTTTCCCACGACCTGCTCGACCGCCTGGAGCGCGGTGACCTGCGCCACCAGGATGCCAAAGATTTCGGGTTCGACCATCACCACAAAGTGAAGGACCGCATCGCCGAGGCCTGGGCCGCTGCGAGCGCCCATTACAAGGTATTCCAAAGCCGAATCAGCGGCCTGAAACCGGACGAAACGGGCACGACCGAAACCCGGCGCCACTTCGGGGAACCTTTTTTCTCCCTCCTCGACTACACGCTCGTGGTTCAGAAGGCAGGAGAATCCTTCGGGGACCGCAATTACCTCATCTCCCACCGGGACGAAACCCGCGATGGCTTCCCCGTGCATATCGTTGGCGCCAACGATAGCCTGGACAAGAAACGCGACAGCGGCGGAGGGGCCCGGATTTCGCCCCACGCCCTCCTGCAGGAGTATCTGAACCTCACGGAGCACACCTACGGCCTGGTCACCAACGGGCGGCTCCTGCGCCTGCTTCGCGACAGCACGCGGCTTATCCGCCTTTCCTACCTTGAAGTCGACCTGGAGCGCATGTTCGGCGAGGAGCTCTACGCGGACTTCGCCGCCCTATACCGCCTCATCCACGCCAGCCGCATGCCGAAAACCCGGGCCGACGAGCCGCGGGCGGTGGTCATCGAGCAATACCACCAGGACAGCCTGGACGACGGCGGGCGCATCCGCGACCGGCTCTCGGAAGCCGTGGCACGGGCCATGGAACTCATAGGATGCGGCCTGCTGGCCCACCCGATGAACGAGAAACTGCGCGAGCAGGTGAAGGCCGGTAACCTGACGGGGCCCGATCTCTACCGGGCGCTCCTGAAACTCATCTACCGCGTGCTCTTCATGATGGTGATCGAAGAGCGCGGCCTGATCTACCCCGAAGGGACCCCGCAGCGCCTGCGGGAACTCTACCGCGATTTCTACAGCGTGGGCCGCCTGCGCCAGCACGCCATGCGCCGAAGGTCGGACGAGAAGCAAAATCGTGACCTGTGGGTGACGCTTCGCCACACCTTCCGCCTTTTCGAGAACGCCGAACTCGGGGCCAAATTGGGCCTCAAGCCCCTGGGTGGCGACCTCTTCCGCCCGGGATCGCTCGAGCTTCTCGAAAACGCCGAACTCGACAACGCCTCGCTCATGGAGGCGTTCAGCGGCCTAGGCACCTTCCAGGACACCCGCACGGGCGCCTGGGTGCGCGTGAACTACGGGGCGCTGAACGTCGAAGAGTTCGGCTCGGTCTACGAGGGCCTGCTCGACTACAGCGGCGACATCAAGAAAGAAGGGAACGGCTGGGCCTTTGCCCTCGTGAAGGGCAGCGAGCGGGGCGCCACGGGCAGCCACTACACCCCTGAGGAATTGGTCCAGCCCCTCATCCGCCACAGCCTCGACCACGTCATCAACGAAAAACTCGCCCTGCCCGACAAGGCGCAGCGCGAGGCGGGCCTCCTCTCCATCGCCGTATGCGATCCCGCCTGTGGAAGCGGCCACGTGCTGCTCTCGGTGGCCAGGCGCATCGCCGCTCAAGTGGCCAAGGTGCGCACGGGCGAAGACCAACCCTCGCCCCCGGCCTTCCGCGCCGCCATGCGAGATGTGATCGCCCGCTGCCTCTACGGGGTGGATAAGAACCCCATGGCCGTGGAACTCTGCAAGATCGCCCTGTGGCTTGAGGGCCACAGCCCCGGGGAACCCCTGGAGTTCCTCGACCACCGCATCCGCTGCGGCGACAGCATTTGTGGCATCCGAACGCTCGCCGAACTCGTGGAGGGCATCCCCGAGGCCGCGTTCGATACGTCCGAGGAAGATGACAAGGACGTCGCGAAAGCGTTACGTAAAAAGCACGCGGACGAGGTGAAGGCCCGTAAAACTGGGGCCCTGAGTTTCGGCGACACCCAGGGCGCCCTTGAAGACCTTTCCACGCGCCTTGCCGCCCTAGAAGCCATGCCCGAGCATTCCCCCGCCGAGGTCGACACTAAACAAAAGGCCTGGCAGGAACTCGTCACCGGACCCTCCTACGCCCGCCTTAAAGCCGCCGCCGATACCGCGATGGCTTCGTTTTTCACACCCAAGACAGAAGCGAATCGAAACCTGATCGCCACGGAAAAGGATTTCAGGGCGATCCTTGACGGGAGGATTTCACCTCCGGTGAGCCAGTTCGCCAAGGCCGCCAGCACGCTAACCGGGGAGCGGCGGTTCTTTCATTGGTTTTTGGAGTTTCCCGAGGTGAAGGATGGGTTTGATGTGGTCATTGGAAACCCTCCTTTTCTCGGTGGGCAGCGTATTCGAGGGGCCAACGGTATCCGCTACCTTGACTATATGAGGCACACATTTGCCCCTGCGGGCTCTATAGATATGGTGGCATACTTTTTCCGTCGAGCCTTCGACCTCATTTCGCCGAATAGGCTCTTCGCCTTAATTGCTACCAACACCGTAGCGCAGGGTGCTGCCAGAGAAGGAGGCCTTGAGGTTATCGAAAAAAACGGTGGCACAATTAACTTTGCCGTTCGTTCAACTCCATGGCCTGGAGTTGCCGCCGTGGAGGTGGCTCTTGCTGTCGTTAATAAGGGAACATGGCCTGGCAAGAAAGTCCTAGACGGGAAAGAGGTTCAGCATATATCAAGTTTTTTTGACGATCAGATGCAAGTTGCAGGAAATCCACATTTTCTTTTGATAAACTCGGGAAAGTCGTTTCAAGGCTCAATTGTATTAGGTGATGGCTTCGTAATGGAACCCGAAGAAGCGCAGCGTCTGATTAAGAAAACACCAAAAAATAGCGAAGTAATTCAGCCATACATGAATGGCGAGGACCTCAACAGTAGGCCTGAACAAAACCACTCGCGATATGTGATTAATTTTTATGATTGGCCCCTAGAAAGAGCCAAAGCCTTCCCGGAGGTAATTGAGATTCTTGAAGAAAAGGTGCGACCGGTTCGAGAACTCAATAATCGTGAAATTTATAAGAGGCTTTGGTGGCAATACGCTGAAAAGAGACCAGCTTTATATCGAACAATTTCGGGAATGAGCGATGTCCTCGGAATCGCATGTCAAGCTGTTAAATACGTGTCCTTCTCCTACTTGCCTG
Organism: Spirochaetota bacterium; assembly: GCA_017302015.1. Taxonomy (GTDB): domain Bacteria; phylum Spirochaetota; class UBA12135; order COTS27; family JAFLEE01; genus JAFLEE01. The sequence continues at coordinate 19,310 of JAFLEE010000008.1, forward strand.
CAAACTGCATCTACTCAAATGCATTAACGATTATCGCTTTAAATTCGGATTCGGATTTCGCTGTCTTACATAGTTGCTTTCACTCAGAATGGGCTTGGAAGAATTCTTCAACCATGAAGGGTGATTTGCGCTATGCTTCATCTGCATGTTTTGAAACGTTCCCTTTTCCTGATGGACTTAATTCAATTCCGAAGGAAATTTCCTATAACTATCGAACTCTTCGACATAAATTAATGTCCGATTGCCGAATTGGAATTACAACCGTATATAACCTATTTCACAAGAGGTCATTGGACTTTAAAACCATTGTTGATTTCAGCAAGCATCTCCGGTCACTTCAATCCCCTATCGATTCTCATGAATCACCAATTACTAAACAAGCTGTCGAAGACATTAAAGCACTCCGTCGGCTTCATACAACAATCGACGAGGCAGTTTTGAACGCCTATGGCTGGCACCAACCCGGCCCCATGGGCCCCGCCATCCAGCTTCGCCACGATTTCTACGATGTCGAATACCTGCCCGAGAACGATCGGGTGCGCTACACCATCCACCCCGAGGCCAGGCGCGAGGTACTCAAGCGACTCCTGGCGCTCAACCATGAGCGGCACCGGCAAGAGGTCGCCGAGGGGCTGATGGACGAGAACGACAAGCCTACGGCCAAGGGGAAGGCGATCTTGGCGGAACGGATGGGGAAGGCGGGGAAGGATGATGGGGAGGACGGGGGGGAGGCGGAGGCGGTTGTGGGGGGTCTTGGCGAGGCTAAGGTGAAGCGGGGGCGACCGGCGGGGAAGAAGGGAGCTGGGAAGAAAGAGGATGGTGGGCAGCTTTTAATGGGGTGAGGTGCTCAATAAGGTCATTTTAGGATGAAGTTGTATGTTTAAACTGAAAATTGAAAAAGAAGTTCTAAAACAAATCTCGATGAGTCCCAAATGGGATGTTATCGCCAGGGCTAAATCGATGAAATCTTGGAAAGGAATCTATAGAGCCAAGATTTCAGAGAGTTATCTTAGCCGTCTCTCTCTCTATTTGTTCTCCAGGTCACTCATGGGTTTGCGCAAATGGGATACTACGGATTTTATTGCCTTTCATCCAGAGAAAAACGTACCGCTGCTGCGTGCCTATGAATTTCTTTGGCTACAGTATGACGAAAAGAATGATGTTCAAAACCAGGTTTTTTACTCTGACCTCACTTCCTCATTCCCACCCAATGTGTATAAATTCATTGACGACTCATCAATGAGAAGTAGCGTGCGCAAATCTGATTTCACTGACACTACCAAATCCCTTTTTGGGGAACTCTATTCAGGTGGCGAATTTTCTAAATCGATCTCCAATTATACAAAACAATTTATCGACAGCCTCATGACCCCTTCCCAGTTTCAGCACAAACTCAAAACTACAAAATGCTGCTACTGTGAAATTGAATATACACAAGAAGGAAACCCAGAGACGACCCAAAGGAGCATGCAGCAACGGATGAAAGACTTGATGTATCGTAGAGCCAAAAGGAATCGTGGCTGGAATGGACTTGAGATTGAAAGATTGGAACCAAATCTAGAGTATTTCGATAAAAACGTGGCCATGTGTTGCCACTGGTGCAATAACGCCAAAACCGATGAATTCACGGCAGAGGAGATGCGGAAAATTGGAGGCACTATGAAAACAATTTGGCAAGATCGCTGTAAAAAAGACTTCGAGGAAGACTTGTTGAAAAAATTGGATTTGACACAGCCCGGATAAGAATACCACCACATAGCATCCTATTACGACAATGATATGCACCAAGTGTAAAGGGTGATGTAACTATGGGGAGTCTGTGCTAACCTTATGCAACCGGCAACAAACCGGACACTTGGGTTAACAGTCTCTGGTCGAATACCTGCCTAAGAAAGATCGGGTACGCTACACAATCCATCGCGAAACTGGGCGAGAGGTGCTTAAACGGTTCCTGGCGCTCAACCACGAGCGGCATCGGCAGGAGGTCTCTGAGAGATCGAACACCCTTGCCTCGCCAGATTCTCACGGAGCCGCACCGCTCCTTCACCTCGCCAGTGACCTCCATACGGTTATGGATCAAGCGCTGGATTAAAGCCTTGCGCTCCTTTCGCTTAGACGATTACTTCCGGCGAGAGCGGTAGTAGCCGGAGGGGGTCACATCCAGGGTGTTGCAGGCCTTGGTTACCGGCAAGGCTTGGGGTTGGGCGATGAGCGCAATCTACACATGGGTCACCGAAATACCAAGGCGATAGTTTTTTATTAAAAGATCGCGCTCCACCCGTAGCAGGGTCACTTTAAGCTTTATGCGAGTGAGCTCGACCTGGACGGGGTGGGTGCGTCCGGGTCCTCGAAATGCCAGTTCTCCTTCCTGGCGCAGCTCCCATTTCCACCGCGAGAGTGACCCGGGGGTAACTCCCAAATCCTTCTCGATCTCTTTGAGGGGCTTTTCCCCTTTGGCTGCCAGGGCGAGGGCGTCTTGCGTGAACTCCCGACCGATCTTTTTCGTGTCTTTTCCTCGTGAATTTGCTCGTCTATAAACCTTCCTCCTTAGGTTATCCGAAGGCGGCTTAACTCCCAGTCCACATTATTGAGATAGATCACATCTAAATTTCCCGAAATGGGAAGTTTGAAAGACGAAGGGTCGCTTGGTAATCATAAGGCTGGCAATACGCCTCGCCATTTACGAGCCGGCCTCCGTACTTTCGGGCCAACTCGCACAAATCCTCCGCCCTCAAGCTGCCCCGCTCATGCAATCGTCGTGCGAGTTCAATAAGGAACGTTCCTTCTCGGGATAGAAAATCGCAGGCGATCGCTTGCGCTTTCAAAAGAAGGTTTTCGATCTCTTCCTGGATCGCCCCAGCCCGATCCCGTAGGAACTGATCATTGCCATCGGCACCTTCGCTCATGAATCGACCAAGGCTTTGTCCCAGGCCATACTGGCGCACCGCCTGGGCGGCCAAACTAGTCGCGGACGAAATGTCGCTGTGGCTGCCCATGCCCTGGTTTTCCTTTCCAAATACGATCGTCTCGGCCAGGGACCCGGCGAGTAGGACCGCCAATCGGCCTAAGAGGGCTTGATATGTCGTGAGGGCCAACTCGCGATGCACTTCAACGAAGCCCTCGCCACGGTTTGCCGCACTATTGACTTGGACGCTCGTGGGCACCAGACCGCTGTAGGCCATGCTCACGACCGCATGCCCTGCCTCGTGCACGGCGACCAGAGCAGACTCGGCGCCTGGAGTATAGGCCCGGTCGGCTTCAATATGTCTCTCAAGCGCAAGCATCATGCGGTGGTGAGGTGCAGCATCCTGACCCGTATAGAAATCTGCCACCAGGGATCCCCGGTCATAGGTGAATCTGATTTCTTGGACGGGCATCCCAAGACGACCGCGCTCAGCGAACACGCGTGCGATATTTCGGCCGATGTGCGCGTGGATGGTGCTAAAGAGAGGCCGCGTACCCTGGGAAGGGACCACACCATCGCGAAAGAGATACTCATGCACTTTGTCATCGAAGCGTAGCGACACTTGGCTTTCTTGCAAGGTGCGTTCAGCAAGCCGGTGGAGCTCAGCGGCGATCACCCGGCGGTAGGCCTGCGAACCCAGCGAGGGGTAGATAATGTGCACGTTTCCCAGGCGCGCGATCTGCTCGGCTCTGAATCGGCATAGCAGCGCCTCCTTGATGTTGGCCATGGTGAAGGCGAGGGTCCTTTCCCGAAAGAGATCTGGGTCTAAATCGGGATTCAGTTCGTTGGCCTCTTCATGAAGTTCATCGATGTTCCCGATCACGAACACCAGGGTCTGGCGGCAATCGATGGTGCTGACGAATTTCACCTGTTTAAGTAGCCCACGGATCAGGGTCAGGCAGCCCTCGCCATCTAGCAACTTCAGCGCCTCCTTCATCATAAATATCGTCGAGAATTTTTCTTTGAAAAGCTCTCTGAGAGACTCGAGCATGGCGTCGGGGATGAAGGGACTTCCGCGGTAATGCAGTCTGACCCCCGTATGAGTGAATTCCCTCCAATAATGTTTGAAATTCACCATGCGATTGAGGGTTTCACGACCGCTGAGCACGCGATTGCCAGCCACGCGCACGCCGCAGTCCAAGGCCTGCTTGAGGTCTCGGATGAAACTGTTAGCGGTGGCGTAGTCATCCGGTATCTTGGTGATCTCGACCCGACCCGTGTCGAGGAGGTCCCAGACGAAGGTCTTGTGTTCGCGTTCATCGCCGTTGGCGTTCTTGGTTCGGAAATGCTGGAATTCGTCGAGAATCAGAACGGCCGGCTTGCCATCGATTTGACAGAAAGCCTCGTTGCTTACGGTGAAATCATCCGAGCCCAGTTCCGCCAAGTTGATTCGAAAGCAGCTCTGCGTGCAGCCCAGAAGCTCGGCAAGGCGGCGCACGAGGGCCGTCTTGCCGACCCCCGTGAGGCCCCACAGGTTCACCACCATGGGGCGCTCTTGCAAATGACTGCAGAGAAACCAGCCCGTGACGGAGGCGATGACCTTGTCAATGACGGAATCTAGACCAAAAAACTCTTGCTTCAGTTGTTGGGCGGCATGCTCAAGCAGGTCCCAACGCTGGCTGTCTCCTAGTATCTCATTCTCCATCGATTTTTCATTCTGCACTTGGAGCGAAGCCTTATCTTCAAGAAAGGTCGCCTGAATTCCAGCAGAATTGGAATCGTGCTTATAGGTCTGGTGCTTCATGTTTCCTCCACAGTAGGTTCACCTAGAGTATGTATTTTCTCTTTCTCTTTCTCTTTCTCAAGGAAAAGGATAGGCCAGCCCCTGGACAGGGATTGTCTTGGAAGCTGAACTAATTTTATAGATGATCTTCAGATGCTGAATTATCACGAAGGGCTTAATTATGAAAGAAATCTCTCAATTACTTTTTATGAAACACATTGAGGATTTTATTCAAAATCAAGCCAAGATAAAAACTAAAGTATAAAACAATTTATAAATTTCTGGCGGCACCCATTCATCTTGACGTTAAAATACTACCTCCGAAACCAACTTCGTTTAAATGCGGAGCAAATGCAACGTTCGAAGTTGAAATATCTCAGTCATATGTAATTTGAATTTTGCAAAACTGGAATTCGTTTGGGGGCGACACTCGTCCAATTTGATGATATGCATTGGCATTCAATATTTCACAATATAAACATACTCACTATGGCTTCCCTGAGTTTTGCGCGCCAAACCAGATTCACTTCCAGGAACTAGAAGGCTTCCAAATGGGAAGGACATTCCATTTAGCCTGACTATCACCGCTTTTCGGTCTTTGCCCCCGACAAGCCACCACCTCAATTTCCACGAGACTGGCATCGACGATTATTTCCTGAAGGTAGGTAAAAATAGTTTCCATTTCCCCGGATTTCTTTTTCCGTTCAACGGGTTCAATCAAGGCAATATAACAGGAGTGAAATTTCCCCTGCTCGTCTTTTTTATCCATCTGCCAAAAAAACCCGACTCTAGATTCCCCAGGCTGAAGTAGAACATCCTTCCCGATTGTATCAGATTCTAAGAGTACGGGCTCCGTGCCAACTGCCTTGACCTGAACAATAAACCCCATAGATGACTCAATGGGCAGTTTCATTTTTTACTCCTTTTAGCCAAAGATAGGATGCCGCGGCCGCCGCAGTGGCAACGTTAATGCTATTCCCCATGCCTAACATGGGGAGATGCATGAAGTCATCGCTCATATTTAATGCCTCATCGCTTATACCTTTTCGCTCGTTACCTAGAACAAAAGCAACAGGGCCAGTCAGATCAGCTTTCGAAAGAGATTGGCCCCCTGCAACGAGTTCAACAGCAATAATCCGAATGCTCATCAACCGAAGCATTCTAAGCGACTCCGCAACAGGGTAGACGCCAATGGGAACCCACTTTAACATGCTTTTTGACGCCCGCTTGAACTTACCTCCTGTAAGGAGGTCCAATTCAGCCTTGCCCATCCATATTTTTTCCGCTATGACCGCGTCAGCAAGCCTGAAGATGTTGCCGATGTTTGAAGCAGATGAAACTCCGTCCAAAACCAAATGAAGAGGATTTCTGCGCAGATATTTGAATTCTGATCGAGCAGGCTTGCCCATGCGTAGTTCACTGCGGTCAAGCAGATGACTTCCTACCCGCAAATTGCTTCCGCTTGATAATTCATCATTGAGGTGATTTTCAACGTAGTTTTTAATAAACCGGACCCCCGCCTCCATTCTCAATCTTGCGACGGGATTTGTCGTGTGAATTCTGATCTCTGGAGGAATGTAACCATTTGTCACAACCTCTTTTTCGATCCAGACAATCACGTCATACCCTGTCCCAGAAGTGACTTCCCCCAAGTCATGATCCAAAGAAATGATCTCAACTTTATATGTTCGGAGACAGCCAATGACTTCATGAGGGGCTTTTGCCAAAAGCCAGCCAGGCGGAGCTTCTCTTTCATCATCGAGCCATATTTTCATGACTGCACTCCTCTATTGAAGTCTCGGCATCCCCATGAAAAACAATTGAATGCTCCGCCATGCTGGATTAACTCGGAACCGCAAATCAAGTAGACATTTCTTTCGGGGAACAAATTTCTGATTTTATCGAACACCACTTTGTCAAGGGCGCACCCACTGCCAGGAATAATGATCGCCTTGCCAGCTTCGAGGTAGTTGATATGAAGGCATTCTTGCCTACTCTTTGTATCCCTGAATGGGATCGTTTCGAACGAAAACCCATTCTTGACTAGCACCCTCGTCAGTTTCCTGTGCCAGCCACTGTGTTTTCCCACCGCCTCATGAATCAATACCGTGTCATTTGAAATGAATCGAATCAGCCCATCGGCATGTCCGGTGACCTCATTGGGTAGTTCCGGAATTAAAATGACCTCGCAGGAGAGTTTGTTTTCAATTTCGTTAACTATATCAATAACAGCAAGGCCTGGATTATCTCGGATGACCCTATCTGTCAAGATACACCGACCCTTTGCCCTAACAATGTTTCCACCATCAAGGGCTATCTTAGACTTGATCACCCGCTGAAACCCGTTTCTTTTGATAACCAAATCCTGGGATGTTCTGAACTTCGCCAAGACGGGCGTATTCAAGTACTTGGGGTTGAAGTTAAAGAGCACGAATTCTGAGCCCCGAACCCATACCGGCATGTAGTCTCTACAAAAGTAGTCTTGAGTTCCTACCAGAAAAGAGGTACTTATATTATTTATATGCAATATATTTCTTATATTTGTAATCAAACCCCTGAAATGATTTTTTGAATGAAAAGAAAACCAAATAGTATTTACTTCCGTATCGGGACACATGTGATCGATGATAGGATACACCAAGGACAAAAGTTGTCCAACCCCGAATTCACACTGCCCGAAGGAGAACTGGATGAGTGCAAATAAGATCAACGTTGGGTCAATCATGGCTCGCGACTTCAAGCATATGAACGACCTCTTCATTGCAGATTGCATCCGGAGAAAGGTTGATCCGGCGGGAACATCTTCTCTATATGAGAGCTTTGTAGCGTTTGTCAAAACCGAGCCGACCGAAGAAATCAGAGACTACTTTAAAAAACTATATCAGTTAAACCCACCCGATGACTTGACATTGCCTGAAGGACAAGATGTGGATGACCTCTGGACAACACTTAGCCTGCGTTTTGCAAAAGAACATCCTTTAGTTAAAAAGTGGCATCTATCCTATAGAGCCAAAGAGGCCGACTACCTGAAAGCGTTTCTAGAGAAGAAAATGGACGAGACGCCTTGCCATTATTGTGGCACGAACGAAAAGTCGATCAAACTTTTAATAGAAACGGGGAAACTCTTTTCCAAAAGACTCCTAACTCGAGGGCGATCGCTAGAGGTCGAACGCAAAGACCCCCTCAAGGGGTATGTAGATGGAAATCTTGAATGGGCTTGCTACTGGTGCAATAACACGAAGACGGATTCATTTGATGATGCCGATTTCAAAACAATCGGGGATGCGATTGGTCAATTGTTTCAAAAGAAGTTGGGTGAAATCAATCAACGCCAGTATCTTTTCAAAAGGAGACAATATTGTCCAAATGCAAATTTTGCGGCTTCACAAGTTATGGCCCGTCGAAGGATCAAAAGCATCCCGATGATGTTCATATCCATCTCGAGACTGGAGCAAATTGCGTCTATTGTGGTTCAACAAGCTACGGCACGTGTCATGACCAGAGACACCCCGATGGCGTCCATCGCCACGGATCCGATGGAGTTAAGTGTATTTTCTGCGGATCCACAAGCAATGGAACCTGTAGAGACCAGCGCCATCCGGAAGGGGTACACGAAAAATAGCAAGCCTTATGGACGGTGCATACGATTATTTCGTCGCCCTGCCCAATATTACCCATGCCGCGATTCGCCTTTCTTTCCGATCTTCACGGTGATCTAAGCCCTCTGGATCTATGTTTTAGAGAGAAGCCTGATCTGGTCATACTCTGCGGGGATATCTGCCCTAAGAGGGATGTGGTCACGACCATACCACTACTCTACGTACACGGCAACCACGACAATCTGGACACCTTAAAAAGGCGTCTTCCAGGGAGGAATATTCATCTTTCGGTTGAAACGATTTTCGGCGTTCGTATACTCGGAATAGGAGGGGTATTTGATGGCGATGCAAATTATATTCATCAGATAGAAAACCTTACTTCAAGACGGGTCATTGCTCAAACAACAAAGAAGTTTGAAAAAGTAGACCTTATCGTATCTCATGAGGCGCCGAAAATGGCCCATCCGCTCGGCGAGATAGAATTAAATTCGTTACATGAGCACTTCCAGCCCAAACTCTGGATCCATGGCCACCACCACGAGAAAAGGGTATCAATCCACGGTGGTACAAAAATCATCGGGCTGCCGTGGCTCAGGAAGGACGGGTCATTTGTGATCGTTGACATGTAGCCACTCAACACAAAATTTAAGGCCCAACCCCAACAACGCCTGCCACATTCTGTCTCTGCCTTCCTTCAGACAAAATACTTCCAATAAAGCCTCCGTGGTTAATATATTATTAATACAGAATTACTTATTCAAATATTAATTTGTTAAGACTTAAAATACTTTAACAGGGAAGTCTTAGACAGATTTTGTCTTCTAAACGTCATAAAATCTCCTTGCATCTAATTCAATGAACCGGAAAATTTAGTTTCAGATAGAGGCAGTCAGACAACCAAAGGAGGTTACGGGAGTATGAAACCAAAACTGCGCGAGGCATTTACCGAATACGGGAGTTTTAACTTAGATTTATACTTTGCCATCACTTACAACTCCCTAGGGTCGGATATAATCTCAAATTTTCCTATTAGGCGATCCAAAAATATTATTAGATCGTTTTTATCTGATATTGATTTCGATAAATTTCACTTTGAAACTATTTATAAAACATGGAATACAAAAGATGAAAAATCCGAATCCATAGAGAATGATTTGGCTATCGGAACCGTCTATAGAAGCAGCAAGCGGAAATGCGTCGTCCATGTTCATTTCGGCGAAACAGAGGTTTCGATCAGATTTGTTTATGACACCAATGACATAGAAGCCGAAAAGTGGGTCTTGGAAACGAACCATAGCCTTAGAAGGAAATATGGGGAAGAGGCCTCTCCGGTATTCAAGGTGCTATCCATGGAGGGTGAGTCATTCTCAACAAATGACGTCAAGACCGAAGATTTCAGCACAATCGGTATTTCCGACAATTACAATGATGATTTTCTTGAAATCAATGAGTTAATTGTCAATTCAATTACAAATGCCGAATCGGGTGTCATTCTTTTGCACGGAGAAGCCGGCACGGGCAAGACCACTTATATAAAGCATTTGATCGCAAAATTCAAAGACACCGAATTTATCTTTGTTCAAAATGAATACATTAAAAACCTTTTAAGCCCTGCATTCATACCTTATCTACTAAAACATCGGAACTCAGTTTTGATCATCGAGGACGCAGAAAAGGAAGTCAGGTCACGGGATGCCGAGACTGAAGACTCCGTCGTTTCAACACTCCTTCAAATCGCTGACGGTTTATTCAGCGATTATTTATGCATTAAAATACTATGCACATTTAATGCAGACATCAGCAATATCGACAAAGCCCTCTTGAGAAAGGGACGGGTAATTGCGAATTATAAATTTGAACCACTCACAAGCGAAAAAGCCCATTGCCTTTCCACGAAACTTGGGGCCCCCCACCTGTCAGGCTCTCTGACCCTTGCAAACATATATGGGTTTAGGAAAAAGAATTTCAACTCAACGCCTAATTTACCGCTAGGATTTGGGAAAAGGTAAGTTTCATCCATGCCCTTATGAATGACGAAACGAATCTCCCCGATTAATATAAACTGAAATCTAACATTATACTTAATTGGAAATTTTCGAACTATTTAGTATTCACCAGTGATCACAACTTAATGAAAGGGCCGATTCCCCGGCCTATTCACCCTCAGAGATGACTCCACCCATCTCGCGCCAATTTCTCGCCCCGCACCCGCAGCATACCGGAGGTCTAGCAGACGTTTCACCCTGCCATGACTCGGCCTCCCCCGCTTAACCCGAGGAGGCCCACGTACCCCTACCCCCCACGATGCCTCCCCGGAGCCTCCCCGAACAGCGCTTTATACTGCCGGTAAAAAGTCGCAATACTCGCGCACCCGAATCGCGCCGCTGGTGATGACGATGATCATAGCGGTTCAATTTTTTAGAAACCGGATGCATATCCTTCAGTGGGTGTTAATCACATGCGAAATGATTCTTGCAGGATTTTATCTGATCTGGCGCTGGGAACGGAGGCTTGAATAATTGATCCCGCAGGTGGAAACCCGGAAGATGTCGAAGTAGCGATAATTGGTTCCCGCGACCTGGAGAAACATCATGGAATAGGTTTCTTCCCGCCCATCCCACAAGCCCGAAATGGCGGAGAATATTTTCGGTGCGCAACCACTCACGAAAGGGAACAGCCCCTCCGGAGGGGGGGCTTCTTCACAGGACTCTCGGGTATTCTGGAACTCGTCTAGCGCAACGCCATCTTGGCTTTCCCTTCTCATGGGATCGTCGACAAAATAGACATCGTTCAGAAGGGGTTTCAAGTTCGTACCTTGAATCGCCGGGCGACACACCACGTAGGGTGCCGCGTCTCGTCTTGCAAGGTAAAACGCCGCGTTGGTGCTTTGGCCTTCATTCGTGACCAGAAAAAGCTGCGCGTGCCCAAGATCAAACTCGAACACGGCGGTCGATTTCTTCCGTGGCTCGAACCAAGTCAAATCGGAAGGACCTACGGACCTGGGCGTCCGCCAAAACCCCACCTTGGTGAATGCCATTTGGCTGTAACGCTGAAAATGGCGCCACGCATTAGACGGCGCGAAAACGCTCTCCGCCAGCCCGGAAATTCGGCCAAACTCTCCGTAACGCTCATGGTCCGGCATGGGTTTCAGGGGAGGAATTTTAAATTTGGCGAGAGACCACGGAACTTGGTTCGTCACGGGGGGCGCAAGAACCTGCACATCCACATCCCTTGACTGGAGCAACTGGACGCGACGGAAATACGAATCGACGCTCGGGGCTTCCCAGATCGAGGACGCATAGATGAAATCGCCACCCATAGCGAGATTTTTCAAGAAGAAGGAGCCGATCTCTTCCACCAGGACTCCCCGCCCTCCGGACTTGGAGAAGAGCAGGGTTTTGTCCGCCAAAAGATGCCCGAATCCGACGGCCCCCACGACGATCCGGAGGACCTCGCGGTCGTCGACCTTTTTTCCCGACAACAAGGCCACATAATTCCTTTTCGCGTGGCAATCCCCGCGCGCGAGCCTCGCTCGCAGCATCGGGAAGAGTTCCGCGCGGACATACGCGGCGCAACCGCCTTCCGCATCGAGGTCGAGCCAAAAAGCCATCGAAGGCCCCAACGGCACCCATTCCTTCCCGCAAAGCGGATCGGTCAACTCGCGTCGCGCCTCCTCGTGCTCCAGGAGGCGCAACACCACCATCATCGAATGCTGGTAGATCGCAAGATCGGTGCGGATTTTATCCTGGTGGGGTGAAGCGCTTTTCTGAAAGCAGGTCTCTTTCAGCAGAGATGGGCGACCCCCGCCACGCAAACGGGTCCAGACCATGTTCGATTCGGAATCCCTTCGAACGCCCATTTCGAGTTGGAACAGGCCCGTGTTACTGCGCACCGCGGCGCCTTCGAGAACCTGCTTGAAGAGGTCACCGGGTTCGATAAAAGTAATTCCGTATTCTTTCAAAATGCGGCAGACGCAGCGTGTGGCCGCATGGTACTCCTGGTGGGCCTCCACATGGCCATTCACACCGGGGAAGATCAGCGTACTCGCGGGAAACGAGGATTGGCCGAGGAGGATCCATCCGACGAGGAAACGAAGGGCGTGCACAGCGATACGCGAGTACCCGCCGCCAAAGCACCCCGGGGCCGGGAATGGGGCATCTCGCAGTCGCCCCGGGGCGGCCTCCACGGGTTGCTTCACGACCTATCCCTTCACTTCTTCAAATCCGGCTCAAAATAATTTTATCGATATTCGGGAAGGAGGGATAGGCGCATGCTTTTTGGTTCACAGAGGAAGTTTACTTGAAGCCCACCCAATTTTCAAATCGCCCTTCGCTGACGCTATCCTTTTTTTCATTTTGTCGCGTTTGATTGACGATTTTTGCGTATTCTAAATTTTTCTTTCGTTCCAATCGTAATCCTCTTTGCATTACGAACCATAGCGGTCCGTGCACGATACAATCTCCCCCTTCTGATTTGAACACCGGAGTACCCATGCCCGCGCCATATGCCGCCCTTTTGGTTCTTTTCTGTTCTCTCCTCGCCGCCCCGAATCCATCGGCGAGCCTTGTTCCGGTCAATGAGGTGAGTAACCGGGTTCTCCGCTCATGGGTGCTTCTGGGGCAATTTCCCAATGCCGCGGTGACCCAAGGGCGCGGGGAAGACGGCGCCACCCGCCAGGGCCTGGGCCAGGATTTCCTCGCCTCTCTGGGAGGAGAGGCCAACGCCGTGCTCACCGAGCAGACTACCGTGCCCTATACCGACGCCCAGGGAAAATCGGCCCTTGCCCGCGCCGTGCGATGGGAGGCAGAAGGCGCCTTGGTCGACTTCATCAAGGCGCTCAAGGGCGAAGACGCCCGCGTCGCCTACGCCTATTGCCACCTGCACAGCCCGCGGGCCCAGAAAGTCGGCGTGCGCTTCGGCTCCGACGATTCGGCCAAGGTCTGGATCAACGGCCGTCTGGTGCACAAGATCTGGACCGAGGGGCGCGGCGTGCGCCCCGGCGAGGATACTTTCAGCGCCGAACTCAAGGCGGGCCCGAACACCCTACTCGTCAAGGTCGAGAATAATTGGGGGGGCTGGGGCTTTCATCTCGAGGTGCTCGACGCCAAATCCGCCGCCGCTGCCACCGCGCTGTCGCGCCAGCGCGAAGCCGTGTCGCTCCTGCAAGACGCCGAATTGCGGCCCCGGGGCAAATATGAGTTCCTTTTCCGGCCGGGGCCCTTCCCCCAATTGGAGTTCAAGGAGGCGGCCCGACTCGAATCCCTTGCGGGCAAAATGACGCTTTCGGTGCGCTGGTTCGATTCGGAGTGCCGCGAGGTCAAGGTGGCGGAAAAGCCGGGCCGCTACGGCGCCTACGCGGAGGCGCGCACCACCAATGGCCTGCTCATCCGCCGCGCCCTCACCTTTAATTGCGCGCCCCGCGGCTGGACGCCCTGGTGGGACCGCCATCAGGCGCGCCTCGAGCGTTTCCCCAACGCCCCGATCGATCCCCTGGTCTTCGAGGCCCACCGCGACGTGGTGGCGACTTGGGCCGGCTCCTGGTTCGTGGAACGGCTTTCTTGCGAACCCGATGGGGCGGTTCTTCTCGCCCACCTCAGTGAAGCGCGGCCCGCAGGTCGCATCCCCAATGAGCGCGACCCCTGGGCCGCGAACTCGGATTACCATGCGCGCCTCAAGTACGCCGTCCTCGGTCGACCGGTCGATGCCGCCCGCCTACCGGCGCCTCCCCAACCCCAATCGCCAGCGGCCCCCGTGCTTCGCCCAGGCGGCGAGGCCGAGGCCGGCCTGAAGCCGGGCACCGTGGCGCGCATCGCCGCCGCCTGCCGCTCCTGGGCCGAGGAGGGCCGCGTGCCCTTCGTGACCCTGGTGGCGCGCCGGGGCGTAGTGGTCTACCACGAGGCCCTCGGCACCAACGCCTTTGGCCCCTACACCCTGGAGACCGCCTGCCCGGTGGCCTCCATCACCAAGGCGGTCACCGCCACCTTGGTGGCGCGCTATGTCGACCAGGGTCTTCTCAAACTCGACGAGCCGGTGGGAAAGTACCTACCAGATTTTCCCGTCACGGGCCCCAAGGCCATCACGCTTCGCCACGCCCTCTCCCACACCACGGGTTACGAGGGGAACCAGGGCTGGGGCGGGGTCGACCAACCCTGGTTCGATAATAGCGCGAGCCTGCTGCTGCCCTTCTTGAACCCGGGCCAAGCCTTCCTCTACAACGGCAAGGGGTTCTCCCTAACCGGCAAGGTGCTGGAGCTGGCCGGGGCGCTCTCGGTGGAATCCCAGTTCCGCCGCTGCCTGTTCGAGCCCCTGGGGATCGTCCACGCCCGGGTGGGCGATCTTGGCGGCAGCGGCCAATTCCGCGCGGGCGAACTCGCCGTGCTCGCCCAACTCTGGTTGAACCGGGGCGCCTACGGCGCGCTGCGCTATTTCAGCGAGACGACCTGGAAGGCCTTGCTTCCCAGCGACCTTTCCAACCACTTTCCCGCGGTCCGCAACGCGGAATACGGCATCGGGCTGAGCCCCATGCGCTTGACGAACCGCGAGTCGACGGCGACCCGACCCTGGCTGCTCTCACCGCAAACTTACGGCCATGGCTCGGCCACCGCCTCCATATTCCGTATCGATCCCGAGAACGAAGTCATCGCCGTGCAGGTCCGCAACACCAAGGGCGACCCCAAAGTCTATGATCGCCACCTCGAGGCCTTCCTTCGGGCCATCGACGAGGGCCTGCCGCGCTAACAGGATCGACTGGCCCGCGTCCCGAGATTCCTTGAGAACCCGGCGCTGTTTACGGTGTTCGATTGGGGCGGGATGGACTCACGGGGAGCTTCGAGTCAGCGAGGGGTGCGCACTGATGCCCGTGATCATAGAGATGGAGGGCAAGTAGATGATCCGACCCATGCCTCCGCCCGAAAACTCTCCACGCGGGTGAGTTGAGGATCTCGATCGATCCGTTTTGACGGTGCCTTAACATGCGCAGATGCGCCTCCGCCTCCATCCGCACGACCGCGAAATAACGGGGATGCCGTTAAAGGTAAAATCAAGCATGCGCTTCTTCAGCCTCCTCCCCGCCTTCATCAGCCTCGGCGCCCTGATCACCGGGGCCGGCATGATCCTCTCGCCCAACGGAAGCCTCCTCGGCTTCCCCCTGGAAATGCTTCGGGGGTCGCCTTTCAAGACTTTCCTACTCCCCGGGGTCATCCTCTTTACCGTCAATGGCCTCGGGCAAGCGGCCGTCGCCTGGCTCACCCTTCGGCGACATGCTTTAAGCGGTACGGCGATGCAAGTCGCCGGGCTTTCCCTCGCCATCTGGATATTCGTTCAGGTGAGCATGATCGGCGGCGGGCATTGGCTCCAGAATGCCTACTTTGTGTTTGCTTTGCTTGAGATCATTTCTGGGTGGGTGCTTCTGACGCGTGGCCGAAGTCGCTGAATCATTCTCTTGCGGTCTGGCAAGGGAATCGCAACGCCGAAACCATCGCCAATATCGCCGAGATCGGACTGGGGGGTCTGAACTGGTTAGAGTCAGCGAGTGGAGAATTCGGCCTTCCGGTGCCGTTAGGGGGAAGGATCTTTGACGATCCCCCCGTACCAATCACAGTAAAATCTCCCGATAGGAGTTCACTGTGAACCGATGGCTGCTGATTGCTTTATGGGCTCCCTCTATCATTTTGGCCCAGACCCCAAGGGATATCTATACCGTCGATTTCGAAACCGACGGTTTCTTGAGTAATACCACGCTCAAGTACGGCGCAGCCTTCACACAAAATCCCGCCGATGCCATCCAGGGTAAGCGTTCGCTGACCATCGACACCACCACGAATAACGTCGCGTGGAACGAGTTCTTCACCACCAAACCGGGCCTATTCAAACCGAACACCCCGTATCGCATCACCTTCGACTACCGGTGGACCCCCGGAAAGTCGGATGAATCCTCCATCTATGTCCTTCTGCGCAGCAAGACCCCGGGCCGAAAGGATATCGGCTTCTACAGCAAGATGCCCCAGTTCACGGGCAATACGGGCAAAATCCAGCGCATCATGCGGGTCGGCGACGACGACCAGTATAGCCTCATCATCGGCATCAACAAAAAAGGAAGCATCACCATCGACCAAATCGTCGTGCGCGAGAACGAGACGAATATCGAGCGCCCGGCCAAGGCCGCCGCCGTGGAAGTCGTGCCGGGGCCGCCCGCCGGCAAAAAATGGGTTCCCATCCCCGAACTCAGCGACGAGTTCGAGGGGGCGAGCCTTGATTCCAGTAAATGGACGCCGTTTAGCAGTTTCTGGAAGGGCCGCGCCCCCGCCTTCTTCTATTCCAATAACGTGGCCGTCACCAACGGGCAACTCGTGCTGAGCATCCGGCGCGAAAATTATGCGGCGAATCCCGACCTGATGAAATTGCCCACCAATTTCCATACCTTCACCTCGGCCACGGTCCAGAGCAAATCCACCGTCCGCTACGGGTTTTTCGAAGTGCGCGCCCGCCCGGTGCGGGCCACTTGCTCGAGCGCCTTCTGGTTCACGCGCAATGGCTGCGAAATCGACGTCTTCGAACTTGGCGGCTACGCCGAAGGTCACGAATCGACGATGTATTCCACCCTCCACGTCTTCCCGGCCGATTGGAACCAAAAAATGCCCCACTGGTCGAAACAGACCGTCTGGGAATATGACGGCCGCCTGGCCGACGACTACCATCTCTACGCATTGGACTGGAACACCAACTGGATCACGTTTTTCCTCGACGGGCAGCCGGTGGGCAAACTCACGAACACCCACTGGCACCAGCAAATCAATATGCTCTTCGATATCGAAACCATGCCCAATTGGTTCGGCGTGCCACTTCCCAGCGAGACTTTGCCCGGCACCTTCAATGTCGATTATGTCCGTTCGTGGAAACTGGGGGAATGAGGGGTCATTTACCTGACGCCCTCGTGCAGCTTTCCGACGAGGGGCCCTCGCGTCGGCGTCCGCCCCCCTAGTCTTCCCTCACCACCTTCACCTGGCGGAACATGAACGGGTTATTACAAACCCGAACTTCCTTCCCGCTAGCGGTGCTCACCTTCTTTAGGATGACTTCCTTCGTCAGCACATACGGGTATTTCTCCTCGTAAGACTCGTCGGTCATCTTCGGGTTGAAATCGTCAAAGAGGGCGGGCCCGTCGTACTGGTCCGGGTGCTGGGAATCGTCGATCTGTAGGTTCTCGATGGTGATGCGCTCGGGCATATAGCAGGTGTAGCCGAAATCGTGCTGCCCGGCATTGGAGCCCCCGACGAGAGCGGCGCTCATGGGCTTGCCGTTGCCGGGTTTGAAGACGCAATCGCGGATGGTGAGTTCGCCCTGCCAGGTACTCCCGTAATCGGGGCGCAGATTGACGAGGCTTCGGGCGCAGACGGTGGAGTGCTCGAGGATGAACCGGCCCGAGCCGATGAGGTTGATCCCCTGGTGCCCCAGGGTGGAGTGGCGGATGGTCGCGTTGGCCACGCCCATGTGGGCGTCGAAGCGCGAGAAAATGCAGTGGTCGTAGACGAGATTCTTCCCGAAATTGGAGCCCATGATGCCCCAGTACCTGGGGTCGTGGATGTCGTTGGACTGCTTGCAATGGACGAACGAGACATTGAGGGCCCGGTTGACGTTGATATCGTAGGTGCCCATGGAGACGCCCCGGCCGGCGGAGCCGATGGTGTTGTAGATCTTATGCCCCGTCAGCACGGTATTTTGGACGGTCACCTTGGCGCAATTGGTGACGCTGATGAAGCCGCCGTAGGGGGCGCCGCTCTCCCCCTCGCCCGTGACGAGGTGGCTGAGACCGTCGACGATGACGTTGGAACGGCGGATGAGGATGCCCCGGGCGTAATAACTGTACTTGGAGGCTTCCTGGTTGGCGATCGTGGTGAAGCGCCCCCCGGTGATGCGCAGGGTGCTCTCGTCCATGGGGAGGACCGAGAGATCGGTGATCTCGTCGAAATCCCAGAGGATGGGGGTGAGGGGGTCGACCACCCCGTTCACATCCACCTGGAAGATATCGGTCTGTGCGGCCCCGCTATTCTGGTTGGCCCCGAAGCGGATATAGCGCTTGACCTTGGAATTGGTCACGGTGACCAGGCTGGGGCCCCGCAAGGCGAGGCTGACTTTCTCCTGCCCCCGTTTGAGGCTCACGATACCGCCGGGCTTGGTGGCTTTCTGGGTGGAACTGACCGCGAAAATATTCAGATTTCGGTTCTCGACCTGGGTGTCGTCGATGACGAAGGCGGCGGTGTTGAAATCCGTATCCGTCATGATCTCGACCGTGCGGCCCTTGCCGCCGATATAGTAGGTGGCCTTGCCGTCCGCCTTCACGGGGAGCCGATGCTCGTTGGCGAACGCATGGGCCGCGAAAATCGCCTCGATATCGTCGGTCTTTCCGTCGCCCACGGCCCCAAAATCGGCGTATTCCACCACGCCCTTGGCTTTGATCGCCTGGGCTTTCTCCGCAGAAAGGGCCGCGCCGGCGGGGCTTGTTGGGTTTTGATTCATCGAAGCTTGTCCGTGGGCTCGGCGGAGGAGCCCACCGGCGCATAGGGTGGCAAGGGCGCCCTTCAAGAAAGTTCGCCTAGGGATGGTCGCTCTCATGAAGAACCTCACGCCTTTCGGGAATCCATCAACCCGGGCTTTGGATGAGTATAGCGCATTTTAGCCCACATTGTTTATATGGGGCACAATCACCTGCTTCGGTTGCCTTCAAGGAAAAGCTGACCCAGGCAGGCCCGAAATGCTATCGAGCGGCCCTCCCCGATTCCGAGCGCATGACCGCCCGCACCACATTGCGCCCGGACCGCGCCGATGGGGGCAGGCCCCCACCGGGCTCGGTCCATTGGCCCGCCAAGTGGAAGCGCTTTAAGCCCGGGAACCCCTTGGGTAGCCCCTTCCCCGCGCTCAGGGATTTCATCAGGTCGCCCGTCAACAACCAGCCCTGCATGCAGCCGCGCCAATTGCCGGTATAACGCTCGCAGGTCGTCGGGGTGGCCACGTCACTGGCCTCGACGCGATCGCGCAGGCCGGGGAAATGGGCTTCCAGCGCGACGAGGGTTTCATCCAAAATGCGCTTTTTCTCCGCCAGGTAGGCCGGGCGATCGTCGCGCAACGATTTCCAGGAGTCGTAGTCTCCGTCGTACTGAACGACCATGACCACGCCCCCCTTGGGGGATAAGTGGGGGTCATCGGTGTAATGGCGTAGGCGCAGGTGGAAGCGATCGCGGCCATCCACCCGAACCGGCTTCGTCAGGGGCAGGAAGATCTTGGTGGGGAGCCCATCGAGCCTCCAGGCGCGATCGACCCGCACCCCGAGGCTCACCTGCACGAGGCTCGCGCTCAATTCCTGTTTCACGACCATGGCCCGATAATTCGCATCGTCGATGCGGCCCTCCAGGAGGCGGTCGAAAACCTGCCGAGCGTCGCAGGCCGCCACTACGTGCCGCGCCCGCTGCACGCGGCCGTCCTCGAGTTCGACGCCAATAGCGGCGCCATCTTCGACAAGCACCCGCCTGGCCCCGGCGCGATAGACGAACTCGGCGCCCAGCGCCCGGGCGCGTCGATGGGCCGCGATGGCCACCGGCAGCGAGCCGCCCAATGGGTAGCCCGCATTGCCCGTGCCCATCCAGGCGAAGGCCAGGATGGGGCCGGACATGGGGAAATCGGTCCACCCGATGAGGGCGGGGATGGCTTCCCGCAGGAAGGGGCTTCTAAGTCGGGCGCACCATTGGTGCACCGAAATCTTAGACCACTTCATCACCGTGGGAAGGGCGGGAAGGGAGCGCAGGAGGCGGGGAAGGCTCTCGGGCGAGAGTGAAAACTCGTCCATCACGAAATGCCGTGCTTTTTCGATCGCCCCGCAAATGCCCTTGATCGCGACGGCATCCTCGGGAGAAAGGGCGAGGAGATGTTCCTTAAGGCGCCGCGGGTCGATAGCGAGGTCGAGAACCTGGCCGCCCGAGCCGACATAGCGGCCGAAACTTTCTAAGGGACGGAAGACGCGGCCTTCCAAGACGCCCAGGTCTTCCCACATGCGGCGGAAGCCCAGGTCTTTCCCGCAGCCCACGAAGTATTCGATGCAATAGTCGAAGAGGTAGCCCTTGCGCTTCCACGCCGTACAGAGCCCTCCGGGGATATTGTGGCGCTCGAACACCCTCACCGACAGGCCCGAAAGCCTGGCATGCACCGCCGTCGAGAGGCCGGCGATCCCCGCGCCGATGACCGCGACATCCACCGGGGGGAGCGATTCGCTCATCCGACCGTTCCTTGGGCGGGCCTCCCCCGCTGCATGACGAACCTAAAGAGAAGGAGGTGGCCGACCACAGAGAACAAGATGGACCCCAGCCACCATTCCCACGCGTGGGTCAACCCGTGGGAGGTGACGAAAATGGCCGCATAGACCGAAATCGCGAATTGGATGGAGGCCATGACGAGGCCCGGGTTCCATCTCCGGTCCATGAGGCCCTGGCGGATGTGGGTGGCGCAATTGATGAGGCTGAAGATGATGATGAGCAGGCCGAAGCCGAGATGGATGGTCGCCAACACGCCGAAGACCGCGAAGGCCAGCCAGACGAGGAGGATATTGATCCAGAAGACCTTGCGGTCGGTGAGGGTTTCGGTGCCCTGCGGGTCTTTATTGACGTAGGTGTTGATGTATTCCTTGAACCCGCCCGGCCACAGATGCTCTTCGGTCTGGTGGATCAGGTAGAGGGGGATGTTCACCAAGGCCCAGAACATCGCCTGGGAGGGATGATAGAGGGAGAAAAGCGCGACGCCGGTGAGTACGGCGAGGACGGGCGCTAGGTGGGCCCACCGTTGGTCTTTCGCAAGGGCATCGATCACGGCAGCACCTCCATCTGGAACCCGGCGCGGCTTGGAAGGCATAGGTGATCCCCGCCGCACGATGGTTTCGACTTGGTTCAAGCTACCATGAATGCAAAATCACTTGTCGCCCGAAGCCAGATTCCCGCCAACCAAACTGGCGCGAAAGGCTCGTCGGGGCCGATGACACCGGTTCAAATGGCTTAAGCGCCCCCTGCGCGGCCATCAAGCGCAGGTTATGATTGATCCCATTCCCCCGCCGGCCCGCGGGGGCGGGGCTCCCCGGAGGAACCCATTGGCACGAGCCGGGCCCATGATCTTTACGCCCAACCGCATGACGGTGTGGGCGCAAGCGCCCTGAGGATGGCGGCCATGAAGATATTCCACCCGGAAATCCTCTCCAAAGCGGGCCTGCGCATCGATGCCCGGAAAAACTCCAACGCCTCGCCCACGCCCCTCCATGTCCACCACGGGGTAGAACTCGTCTACGTCTATTCGGGGGCCGGCACCACGGCCATCGATGGAACCAGCTACCCGATCACCAAGGGCACGGTCTGCCTGATCCCGGAAGGCTTGACCCACCACTACACGACGGAGCACCCGTTCCGCTTCTATAATATCCTCTTCGGTTTCGATGTTTTCTCCCCCCCGGAACTCGCGGAACTGCGCGCCTTGCCCATGATGGCGTCCCTTTTTTTCGACGCTGGGAAAAACGGCGCCCGCACGCTCTCGCTCATGCCCACCCAGCATCTTTTGTTCGAGTTCACCGCCGAGAACCTCATCCATGAGGTGGGCGCCCCCAATGTCTTTTCCCTCGTGCGCGCCAAGGCCCTGGTCAAAGAACTCCTCATCCTCATCGCCCGCAAGGCCCAGGAGCCGCGGCAGGCCTTCTGCGCGCGCCCGAGCCGGGCCTTCATCCGCATGCTCGGGTTCGTCCATGAGCATTACACCGAGAAGGTCAGCCTGGGCCAGGTGGCCGCGGCGGGCGGCTTGTCGGAGAAATACGCCAGCGTCGTCTTCCAGGAGAGCGCCGGGAAGAGTTTCGTCGACTACCTCACCCAATTGCGGCTCGACATGGCAAAGCACCTGCTTAAGACCAGCGACGCCCCCATCATCGAGATCGCGTTCCGCTGCGGGTTCAACGACGCGAGTTATTTCACCCTGCAATTCAAGCGCGACACCCATCAGACGCCGCGCCAGTTTCGCCACCAGGCCATCACGAAATCCTTATAGTTTGACCTCCCTTCTCTTATAGTTTTTGTGCCAGCGATGGCCTATACTCGTGGGGAGCCGGAGGACCTCATGGAGTGGGTTCTCCTCCCTTGGGCCAAAGGCCGCGAAGGGTTTTCTGCATCGATCCACCGCGGAATCGAGCGGCCCAGGGGCTTGGAGCCCAATAAGGAGCGTCAAATGAATATCCGAAATATGCTGAGAATCGTTCTCTTGGGTTTGTCCCTCGCCGGGGTTTCTCCGACCCTCTTCCCGGAAAATCTCATGTTCAACGCCGGCTTCGAATTGGGCGGCGCCGGCTATCAATGCATCAAAAATTTGCGCCCCGACCGCAATCCCGATTTGGTCTATGAGGCGCCGATGGCCGATCCCTCCACCCGTGTTTCGGGGAAGCAATCCCTGAAGATCCCCAACCGCTTCGCCGAGGCGATCTACTTCTCGTCGTATTTCCACGCCGAAAGGGTCAAGCCGAACACGGCCTATGCCCTCTCGGTCTGGCTCAAGAGTTCGGCTGGCAATTATCCCGCCGTCTTGATCGCCCGTTCCTCCACGCGTTGGACGAGCTACGCAACGAGCGTCATCCGCATCGGGAAGGAGTGGGAACGATTCGTGGTAAATTTCAAGACCGACCAAGCGGTCGATTATTTCCGCTTCGTATTGCTGTGCGGAAAAGAAGACGCCCCCTGCGATCTTTGGATGGATGATGTGGCGCTCGTCGCAGACGGCGAAGCCCCTGACAACCCGGGCCTGTCGGGCTTCCCCAAGGTCGAACCCCTTTTCATCCAAGATGGGGCCCTGAAAGAGATTCCGGTGGCGGTGGAGTTCGAAAATCAACTCCCCCGCCCGGGCGCCGCCTCGCTCCAGGTCTCCGTCACCAATCCTTTTACCCAGCAGAGGGTCTTCGCCACCGAGCTTCCGGTCGATCTCTCGACGGCGGGGATAAAGAATCTGCGTCTGGCGATCCCGGCGAGCATCGGCTATGGGAGTTACCGGGTGGCCTTGTCCTCGGGGGGCGCGGGGGGCCGCTGGATGCAGGGCACCTTCGCCATTTCGGGGAAGTACCAGCCGAAGGCGGTCGATATCGACCAAGACTTCTGCCTCAGCCTCAACGACCAGGGCGGGATGGAAGGCGGGCTTGCGATCGCGACGCCTTTTTGGGCGGATTATTGGTCGAAGGCGGTGCCCGAATTGAAGGTCGCCAGAGGCATGGTGGCGAGCGGGCCCCTCGAGGCGAAATATGCCCTGGTGCAGCGCATGGGCTGCCGCCTCTTGAGGCTCTGGTCTCCGGGGAACATCCGCTGGAGCCAGGTGGAGCCCGAGGAGGGGCGCTTCGATTTCTCCCCCATCGACCGCACCTTGCGCATGACCGAACGGCACGGCATGAAGGTGCTCCTGGTCTTGGGGAATATGGATTTCATGGATGTAAATACCGGCGCCGAGTACGCCAACGGGTCTTTGCCCGACTGGCTCAAGGATAAAAGCGAGGTCCGGGAAAAGTTCCCGATCAAGGGGAAGTACACCAAGGGGCGGGTTTACTTGCCCCCCATGGATTTATGGGAGCGCTATGTGCGGAAAACCGTCGCGTATTGCGCGGGTCGCGTGACCCATTACGAGCTCATGAACGAGCCGAACCTGATCTTTTCGGATCCCGCCGATTACCTGGGGTACGCCAAAGCGGCCGCGGCGATCCTGAAGGAGTACGGCAAGAAGCGCGTCGGACCGTGCACGACCGGGGACCTCGGCGGCCAGGCCACGACCTTCCTCGGGCAATTCATCTCGGGCAAGGGGCTGGATTTCGTGGATATCGTCTCCTTCCACCCGTATGACGCGAAAGAATTGTCTTCTCGCATGCCCGCCGACAAGCAAATCCAGGAATTCAAGGCCCTGGTCGAGCAAGCCGGCGAGAGGCCCACCCCTCTCTGGAACACCGAATTGTATTTCATGGACTCCAAGAGCAAGACCACCGTGGAGCGTGATAGCAAGCCCTACCATCCCGCCCGCAGGATCCTCATCGACCTGGGCGAGGGGGTCCGGCAATCCATCAACCAGACGCTCCAGTCTTTGTGGAATACCGAGTTCCATCCCGGCCAGATGGAATATCCCCAAACGATTATTTTGCCGTCGACGGTCTACGTGTCGCTGAACGCCCTCGCGCGCCTCTTCGAGGGGGCGGTGCCGGTGGCGAAGTTCCGTTGGCCAGAAGAGTCCATCTGCTACGTCTACAAACGGGAGGGCGCGGCCATGGCCGCCTATTGGAATTACGGGGAGGCCCCGACCTCCACCGCCCGCCTCCAAACGAGACTGCGCGACTCCGTCACTTTGGTTGATCTGTGCGGCAATCGCCTCGCGTTCGACGGGGTTTCGCTGCCGCTCGGGCAAGCGCCCTGCTATCTGGTGGATTCCGCACCGGGGGGGGCCGAACTTTTAGTTCTCGCCCTGAAAGAGGCCACCCTCGTGGGTGTCGACGCGAACGAGGGCAAGAAGCCGGCCGGGGCCGAATGGGGGCCCGTGAAACTGCTCATCGATGATTTCGAAGCGCCCAAGGCCTGGGTGGTGGGCTCCACCGTCGCCGGCGGGCCATCGGCTAAAACGGAAATGGTCGGCCCCGATGGGGTCGCGGGCCTCCCCCAAGGGAAGCAGGCCCTCAAGGTGGATTTCAGCGCGGAAAGCTTCGTCGAAGGCCAGACCACCCACAAAACGCCTTGTGTCCGCACGATCTTCGACATGAAGAAGGTCGATGGCTCCGTTTCGACCCTGTCTTTCTGGTTGCGCGCCGAGCAAGACATGAGCCTGACCATCGGGCTCCCCAAAAAGGATTGGTCCGACCGCTTGACCACGACTCTGCGCCTGAAGAAGACCGACGGCTGGAAAAAGTTCGCCCTGTCGATGGAAGGCGACTTCCGCCTCTCCGAGAAAAAATGGCCCCTCGGCGAATTAAAGGGAGAACTCTGGTTCTATAATCGCTCGGTTCCTGCCGGGGGAACGCTCAACCCGGCGGGGGTGGTCTATCTGGATGAGGTCGCGCTGCGATGATTGCAGCATGGGGGCAACCTCACGGCGGGGGTGGACCCGCAAGGCGACAACTCGGGTCGGGCCCAAGAACCTGGCCGCGCGACGGTCGGGCAAGCGGGCGGCATCGGGAGATCCCTTCGTGGATGGTTCGATGCGTCCTAAGGCTCACTTTTGCCCTATCGGTGATGGGAAGCCTCGCGAGCGTCCTTTGGGCGGCCGCCTCCAATAGCGAAATGGCAAAAAGAACCTTTTTCCTCAAGGCCCCGGGCGCGCGCGTGGTCGAACTGAAGGGCGAGTGGGCAAAAACGAACATCCCGCTACTGCCCGATGGTGCGGGGCGATGGTCTGTGGATCTCGCCGCCCTCCCGGCGGGCGTATGGACCTATTCGTTCCTGGTGGATGGACTCAACGTGCTCGACCCGTCGAACCCAGAGGTCAATCCCGAATATTTCGGGGTTAAGAAAAATATCCTGCACCTCCCCGCGTCCCCCCCAGCGCCGTGGGATTGGCAAAACGTCCCCCATGGGGTTCTTCACACGCACGCCTATGAATCGAAGGCGCTGGGGCAACGAAGGCATTTGGTGGTGTATACCCCAGCCGGCTACGGCGCAAAGCCTGCTCGGCTGTATCCGCTGCTGGTGCTCCAACATGGCTTCGGGGGCTCCCGGGGCTCTTGGGTCGCCCATGGAAGGGCCAACCTCATCCTCGACAACCTCATCGCCGCGGGGCATGCCAAACCGATGGTCGTGGTCATGCTCGACGGCCATTCGGGGAACTCCCAGCAAGCGCAAGATTCCAGCGGCGTCGAGGCTTTCCGGCAGGAGCTCCTAAGCGATGCGATCCCGCTGGTGGAAAGGGAGTATCGGCTGGCCGGGAATCCCGGCGCAAGGGCGCTCTTTGGTTTAAGCATGGGGGCCAAGCAGGCAACGACCGTGGGCTTGGGGAGCCTCGACCTATTCGGCTGGGTGGGCGGATTCAGCGCGATCGCCTACCCCGGGCCCGAAATACTCGACCGCCTTGTCGAGGCGCCGGAACGAGCCCAAAGCCTCAAATTACTCTGGCTGGCTTGGGGGCGCGATGATGCGCGCGCCGTGTCGGCCGGGGAACCCTTCCTCGAGCAATTGCGGAAAACACGTATCCGATATCAATGGAAAGTGGTGGATGGCGGGCATGAGTGGGCGGTCTGGCAGCGCTGCTTGGTTGACCTCCTCCCTAAACTCTTCTAAAATCAAAAAACAGATGCCTAGGCACCTCCATCGGAAGGATCCTCGCGCGCCCGTCGAAGGGCGTTCGCCCGGAGTGGGCGAAATACACTGCCATCGACCCCATGAACCGATCGCGATTGGCTAACGATGATTCGGCCCCGCCGCCTCTAGGAGATCCACCATGAAGACCTTTTTTTTCTTCTTGCTCATCGGCTTGATCATTTTCTCCCAGGCCATGGTCTATCAAGGGCAACGTGAAACGGCCGGGGTGCCGACGCTCTATTGGGTCACGGATCCCAACCCCGCGCGCCACGAGCAGATCGCGCTCTTTCGGGCCTGGCTCAAGAAGAACAAATACCCCGATATCCAGGTGAAACTGGATGTCGCCAATCGCGGCCTCCAGAAAACGATCGTCCAGGGGGTGGCCGGCGATATCATCGACGCCGGGGGGACGCAGGTGCCGGTGCTGCAGGCCATGGGGCTGCTCGAAGAGGTCGGGCCGCGCCTGGCCTCCTTCGGGCTTCCCGTTTTCCAGAGTTACGAGGCCATCCGCCATGAGCTCGTGCTCGACGGGAAGGCCTACGGCACCCCATGCAATGTGACCCCGGCGCTCTATATCGTCAACCAGGGCCTCTTCGAGCGTTTCGGCCTGCCCCCGCCGCCCCGCCGCTGGTCGTTCGAGGAGTTCGAGAGCCGGGGGAAACGATTCGTGGCGAAAGCCAACGAGGGCCGCAAGCACCGCGAGATCTTTTTCGCCTATCGGGTCGACAGCGTGGTGCTGCGCCGTTCCCTCGGGCTCGGCGTCTATAACGAAACCCTCACCGGGCCGTGGCCGGACCTTCCCGCCGTCGCGCGGGTCCTAAAGAGGGTCTACCAGTGGACCTATGTGGACCATCTAATACCCAGCGAGGCCGAACTCTCTTCGATGGCCACGGAACAGGGCTACGGGAGCGCCGATTACCAGCTCTTCCACAAGGGCTTTTTCGCCATGACCTGGGGCGGCCGCCACGCGCTCATCCAACTCCGGCAGATGGCCCCCGCGCTCCATCTCTCGGGGGTCGAGATGCCCAACGGGGGCTACCCCAATACCCTCACGAGCAGCCGTTCCCTCGTGCTGTATGCGGGCTCCCGCCAAAAAGAATGGGCCAAGTATTTCTTCGCGTTCCTCCGGAGCGAAGACTATAGCCTGCATGTGGTGCAGGATGCCGACAGCATGCCGCCCCTCCCCGCCGTGCTCGACCGCAAGGCGTTCCTGGAGCCGGCGGCCTTCACCAACGAATGGCCGCTCCACAAGGCCTACGCCCAAGCCGCCCGCGAACTCGCCATCGGCTATGAGATCAGCCCGTTCCTTCCCCCGACGGTGAACAGCCTTAAAATGAAGGCGGGGGCCCTGTTTATGAACGGCGTGATCACGGCCGAGGAGGCGGTGCGCCAGGCCGCGGAGGGGGTGAATGAGGAGATCGAAAAGTACGTGGGGCGCACCCCCGAGCGAAAGCGCCAATTCGAAAAAGCCAAGGCGCTCCAAGTGAAGATCGATGCCCTCAAGGCCAATGGGGAAAAAATCCCCGCCGAGTGGATCGCCAATAATTTCCTGAGGAAATACTACCTCGATACGGGGAAGGCTTACTGGCGTACGGCCGGAAAGACCATGGAATAGGCCACCGATGCCGGGGGGAAACCCTAAATTCAAGATGCTGCCCCCTTCGCCAGTCGCAGACTCACCGGAAAGGCCGGCGTCATCGGCTCTTCCTCCTTTGGGCCAATCGTTTGAGATGTCATAAAACGATCGCATTTACCCATGAAGCCCTTCAAAAAGAACGCGCGGGTGGTCTTTCTTGGTGACAGCATCACCAGCCAAGAGACCTGGCATTCGGCCATCTACCAGTATTACCTCGATCATCGCGGGCAAGAGAATATCCGGATCTTCAACGCCGGAATCGCGGGCGCCACCGCCCAGGTGGCCTGGCTCTACCGCCACGAGCATCTTTACCGGTTCCAGCCGACCCATGTGAACCTCATGTTCGGGATGAACGATATCGGCCGGGGGGACCATGGGCCCCATCCGACGCCGGAACAGATCCAACGCCAGGGGGAGAGTTTCGAGCGCCACAAGCGCTTCATGACTTTGCTCACCGAGGAGTTCCTCGCGCGGGGGATCACCGTCACCTATTGCACCCCCACCCCCTACGACGCGGCCATGGTTTGCGAAGAGGAGAAGCTTCCCGGCTGCGCCCCTGCGCTGGAACGCTGCGGGGAACTCATCCGCGAACTCTCCCGCGCCTATGGCTGCGAGTTCGTCGATTTCAATACAGAACTCACCGCGCTCAATCGGGCGCTCCAATGCCTGGATCCGACGAAGTCGCTCATCGGGCCCGATCGGGTTCACCCGACGGCGGAAATCGGGCACATGGTCATGGCCCGACTCTTCTTGCGGGCCCAGGGCTTTGAAGAGGTCTCCGCGCCGACCCTCGAGACGCTCCGCTCCCCGACCGCCTTGGCGCTGCCCATCGGCGAAGGCCTCAGGGAAAAAAATGTGCCGGACGCCGCGCTTCGACGGCTCCTCGCCATCGAGTCGATGCTCCTGCTGAAATACAAAGACGAGCCGCTGGAAAAGAAACTCGATGCCATCCGGGAATTTATCCGTGAAAAGAGCGCCGATTCCATCGACTATTTCCGCCAAGGATCGGTCTTTTACCTCGAACACAAGGCCCGACAAGAAGATTATTTCCGCGAGTCGCTGCGCTTGTCCGAGTGCCTGCACCGGCGCTGACGCGTTCCCCCCGAGCCGAATCGATCGCCCTGCGGTGACGGATGCCTGGGGCGCGGGCAATGCGAACTTCTGCCCTCAATTCCTCGCCCGTTCCCGCTCGCGCCAGCGGCTTGGTGAGACGCCCATGACGGCCTTGAACCGTCGGGTGAACGTGTGGACGTCGGGGAACCCCAGGGAACCGGCGACGGCTTCCACCCGGTTTGCTTCGTCGAGGAGAAGCAGCGAGGCTTTTCGGATGAGGGCTTCGCGGCGGTAGCGGTCGGGACCCATGCCGAAGCGGGCCTTGAAGCGTTTGCGGAAGGCGTGATAACCCAAGCCGAGTTTCGCGGCGACCTCGGCGATCGGGATGCCCCGCTCGCACTCGGACAATTCCTCCACGGCGAGGCGCATGAAGGCGTCAACGGTCTGGCCTTCCGCCGATTTCCGCGGCTTCGGAGGGATGCCTGCTTTCGGGGTTGGGGGAACGCCATCTACCGCATCGGTCGCCGACCGCGCCGCTTCTGCCCGGCTCCACAATTCGCCTGCGAGCGCCAACATGGGCGCGAGCATCAGGAAGGGGCGGTGCGCGCCCGCTTGTCGACTGAGGCGCAGAAGCGCGTCGAAGCGCCTGCGGAATAAGGCGATGTGGCCGACGCGAAGGACCGGCGTCCCGAGCAGGTCGGGGCGGATCTCGGTGAATAGGGGATAGAGGGGCGCGGGGAAGGCGAGGTACCCGCAATGGCAACCGCGCAGGTAGCGCACGTGGTGGCGTCGGCCCGGAAGACGCAGGAAAAAACAGCCGGGCTCGACGATGCGCGAATCCCCGCCCTGGGGCGCGTACTCGAGCGTTCCTCGGAAAAGAAACACCAGCGCGCATTCGGTGCTGATGAAATCCTGCTCCAGGCCGTGGTCGGGAGGTCGGGTGAATCCGCAGCGAAGCAGGCGCCTGACCCGTCCCGATCGCCGCGCCGCCCAGTGCCAATGCCGCAAGGGGATCATGGAGGCTCCGGTCGGGAGTGTGCCCCGATATTCTCAAAAACGCAACCCGTGTCTCAAAAATGACCTTACGGGAAGGACGCCGGTGGCGCATGATTCATGTAGGCTTCCGTGCGCCGACGCCAGGCCCACGCGGTCGATCCGGCAGGAGTTTCCATGGCCCCCAACCTCATCTTCATGCTCGTGGACGATCTCGGATGGCGCGACCTCTCATGCACCGGGAGCACCTTCTACGAGACCCCGAACATCGACCGCCTGGCCAAGGCCGGCATGCGTTTCACGCGCGCCTATGCCGCCTGCCCCGTGTGTTCCCCTTCCCGCGCGAGCATCCTCACGGGCAAATATCCCGTGCGGGTGGGCATCACGGATTACATCAACTGGGGGCGTGACGGCTCGGATGCCCATGGGCACGCCAAGGGTTATCTGGTGGATGCCCCCTACGCCGACCACCTTCCCCTCGAGGAAGTTTCTCTGGCACGGGCCCTACAAGAGGGGGATTACCAGACCTGGCACGTGGGCAAGTGGCACCTGGGGCGCGAACCCTACCATCCCGAGCACCACGGATTCGAAACGAATATCGGCGGCTGCATGGTGGGATGCCCCATCGGGCCCGGATACTTCTCTCCCTGGGGCATCCCCGCATTGGAAGGCGTCACGGTTCCCCCGGGCACCCATCTCGACGAGTACCTCACCGGCGAGGCCTGCCGCCTCATCCGCCAGCGCGACCCGGCGCGTCCCTTCTTCCTCAATCTTTGGTTCTACCTCGTGCACACCCCCTTGCAGGAGCGTCCGGAGCGCATCGCCAAATACGAAGCGAAACGGAAAGCGATGGGCTTGGATGGCTTAGAAGAAACGCGGGAAGGGGACTTTTTTCCCTGCGATCACAAGAAGGGCCAGCGCATCACGCGGCGCTTGGTGCAAAGCCATCCCGTCTACGCGGCGATGGTGGAAACGCTCGATGATTGCGTGGGTCGCGTGCTCAAGACGCTCGAGGAGGAAGGCATCCTCGAGAACTCCGTGCTCGTTTTCACGTCGGACAACGGCGGCCTCGCCACGGCCGAGGGTTCGCCCACCTGCAATCTGCCGCTGGCGGAAGGCAAGGGTTGGCGGCAGGAAGGCGGGGTGCGCGAACCCCTCCTCATCTCCTGGCCGGGGCGCGTGGTCCCAGGAAGCGTGTGCGAGACTCCGATCACGAGCCCCGACTTCTATCCGACGTTCCTCGAGGCGGCGGGGCTGCCGCTGCGACCCGAACAGCACGTCGACGGCCAATCCCTCGTGCCGCTCCTCACGCAGCAAGGAAGCCTTTCCCGCGACGCGCTCTATTGGCATTACCCGCACTACGGGAACCAGGGCGGCACGCCCGGCGCCGCGATTCTGGTGGGCCGCTATAAACTCCTCGAGCATTTCGAGGACGGGCGGGTGGAACTATTCGATCTCGAGAGCGACCCCGCCGAGAGCGTGGACCTTTCGAAACTGGAACCGACCCTGACCGCGAAGCTCAAAGCGCGCCTGGATGCCTGGAAAAACGAGGTGGGGGCCCGGCATCCCACCGTGAACAAGGCCTTCACGCCTTGGAGCGAGGCGCACGCGCGCAAGGGATGGAAACCGTGGGTGTGATGCACACCCGGCGCTTGTTTCGGTAAACGCCGTCATTTCCCACAGCTGGTCGCATACCCGTGCGGCGTCCGCGAGATCGGCTTGGCCGCCGAGCCGGTCCACCGGGACTGGGCACGGGCCCCTTGAGCAGGGGATCCCGGAGTTCCACCCTCCTTCGATTCGCCGTTACCGCATATCGTCGAGGACCGATAGACGGGGTCTTCGCCCCTACGAGACCCTCATGCGCAGGATATGATTGATCCCATGCCCGCGCCGGCCTGCGGGGAAAGCCTCCCGGAGGAACCCATGGGTTTTTTTCGTGTTCTCGCCGTGTGCCTCGCCCTGCAAGCCGCCGCCTTCGCCGAAGAGAACCTCGTGAAGAACCCGGGTTTCGAGGACCCGGCCGATCTTTCCGCCTGGAACCTGAATAATTGGGCGAAGAACGAAGTTTCGGGAGTCTTCGACGCCGAGAACCCCCGCAGGGGAAAACTCGCTTATCGGGTGACGATTAAAAAAGTATTAGGCACGCCCGAACTCCACCTGCAGCAGAAAACCGACCTCAAGCCCGGCGGCCGGGTACGCCTGCGCTTTTCCCTGCGCGGCAGCGGCAGCAAGCCTGTGAGCGTGCTCATCCGCAAGATCGGCGCCCCGTGGACGCCCTACCTGGCCCGCACGGTGAAGATCTCGAAAGAGTGGAAGGATTATTCTTTCAGCCTCATCCTCCCCGAGATCGACCCCGCGGACACCGGCCTTTTCTTCATCCTAGGCGAGGCGGCCAACCTCTGGGTGGATGAGGTCAGCCTCACCCCCCTCGCCGACGGCGATGCCTCCATGGCCGACCAGGTCAATTCCCTAGACGGTATCTGGTCGGTTAGATCGGGATCCTGGCAGCAGGAGGTCGCGGTGCCCGGCTTCCTCGAGAATTTTCCCGGAACGAAGGCGCTCCACGAGTTCACCTTTTCCCGCGCCCTCGAGATCCCCGAGCTCGGCGATGAACGGCGGCTTTTCGTCCGCTTCGATGCGGTGGGGGACGGGGCCGAGGTCTGGGTGAACGGCCAGCACGCCGGCGGCCACGTGGGGGCCGCCCTTCCATTCGAGGTGGATATCACCGGGTTCGTGGAATCGCCCTCCGTCTCCAATCGCCTCGAGGTCGTGGTGCGCGATGATACGTATTTCAGCACCCCCCGCGAGAGCAGCGACTGGCGCAACCGCAAGCATTGGATCCCGCGGGGCATGGGCACCGGCAACCGGAAGGGGATCCTTCAGGGCGTTTCCCTGGTGGCGAGGCCGCTCGTGCACGTCTCCGACGCCTTCATCCGCACCTCGGTCCGCGAGAAGACCCTCCGTGTGGCGTTCGAGCTCGTCAACGGCAAGAAGGAGGCCCAGAGCGCCCGCCTGGAATGCACGGTATTGTCGGAGAAGGGCGAGACGGTCATGGCGCTCCCCGCGACTGCCGTCGAGCTCCCGGGCTATGTCATGACGCCCGTCTCGGTGTCGGCCGCGTTTTCCGGGGTGACGCTCTGGCAGCCCGATCACCCGGCGCTCTATACCCTGCGCACGCGCCTCTTCGGCAAATCGGGGGTGCTCCTCCATGAGGCCAGCACCCGCTTCGGTTTCCGCGAGGCCTGGTTCGACGGGATCCATTTCATGCTCAACGGCGTCCGCTGCAACCTGCGGGGCGAAAGCCCCTCCTACGGCGAGAAGCGCGAGATGTTCTTCACCCGGGAAAGCGCCTCGGCCATGCTGAAGAAGTACCAGGCGGTCCACTTCAATACGCTCCGCTTCCATTCGATGCCCGCGCCGCCCCACGTGCTCGACCTTTGCGACGAGCTGGGCATGCTCGTCATCGACGAGAGCGCCATCTACGCCAGCTGGGGCATGCTCGATCCCGCCCACCCGAAGTTCATGGAATCTTGCCGGGAGCACTTGTCGCGTTGGGTGCGCCGAGACCGCAACCATCCCTCCGTCATCCTCTATTCGGCGGACAACGAGGGGCTCAATGTGAATCTCCTCTCCCCCGGCCAACTCGCCGAGTTCAAGAAGGTGATCGACGCCCACGACGGTAGCCGCGGCGTCATTTTTGACGGCGATGGCACGGCCTTCGGCGCCACCGTGGCCAGCGTGAAGCATTATTGCCGGACCGTGGACGATCTGGCCGAGGCCGGCGGCAAGGCGTCCGGATACGCCCGCGACCTGCGTAGCGATATCTATTGGGCCACGAATTTCCGCCAGAAATTCCCCCTCGGCATGGGCGAGTTCCTATTCCCCTATGAGCCCAACCTGAAGGCCAAGGAACGCGAGGCCATCTACATGATGGGGCTGCAAACCCGCGGCTACCGCTTCGCCGATTGGTTCGATATCCGCCCCTATAACCCCAGTTACGACGGCTTCCTCAAACCCGAAGGCGTGCGGCCGGGCTACGAGGAGGGCCACGAGATCCTCGTGAAGTCCTTCGCGCCGGTGGCGGTCTTCGATATGGCCTACGACGAACTCGGCCCCTTCCCCAAGCCCCCCGCGCTCAAGATCGGGAAAGAGGCCGTGCGCCTCCTCGTCGTCTATAACGACGCGTTCTCCGGGACGTCCGTCGACCTCTCATGGAAAGCGGAGTCGGGCGGGAAGAAGCTCGCCGGGGAACAGAAGGCCCTCACGATCGGCCTCGGGGAACATACGATTTACCGTATCGCGTTCACCCCGAAAGTCGCGGGCGAAGTTTCCCTGGAACTCGCCGCGGCGAAGGCCGGGAAGGAATGTTTCCGAGACAGCCGGAAATTCGTGGCCGAGCCGTAGGGTTTTTCGGCGGGGAGCGCGCCTAATGGGTTCGGCCACGGCGTCGGGGCGATGCCCGGATCCCTAATGCTTCTTCACCTCGAATCGGCACGGCACCTCGCAGTGGATCTCGAACTTGTCCGCGTCTCGATCGTAGTCGAGGGTCGCGACCTTGTCGATGGAATCGAGGAAGACCGAGAAGGGCTTCGTGACGAGGTAGCCGCCGACGATCATGCGGCCCTTGCGCGGGATCGTCACGGGCACGGCGTGCTTCTGGCGGTTCTCCTCGCTCATTCTCCCGATGCTCTCGCGCTGCTCCTTGGTGGCCTTGCCGAAATGGTCGGCGTCACCGACCCCCGGGAGTTCGAGGTAGGTGATCAGGGATTCCTTCCCCAATTCCTTGGCCCGGGCCACATAGCGGCGGGCCTGCTCCACACCGACGCGTGGGTCGGTGTCGCCATGGGCCGTGAAGAGGGGCGTGCGCAGGTTCTCCACCAGGGCCAGGCCGCTGCGCGAGCGGTAGGCCATGGCGTGGGTGTCGGGGGATCCCCCGATCCAGACGTCCAACTCGTCGCGGAACTCGCCCTTCTGGTCGTTGCGGTACCACAAGGCGTAATCGGAGATGCCGCAGAGGGCCGTGCAGGCGGCGAAGAGGTCGGGGAATTTCCCCACCAGCGCGTAGCCGTTGCCCCCGCCCCCGCTGCCCGCGTCGAAATAGATGACCTCGGGGTCGAGGATGAGTTCGCGGTAGAAGACCTTGGCGTACTGGATGGCGTCGTAGACGTCGAAGAGTTCGAGGCCGTTGCAATCGGCCTTGCCCTGGGAGTACTTGCGGCCCCGCATGTCCACCGCCACGAGGAGGTGCGAGCCGGTGGGCTTGGGGAGGTAGGAGAAGCCGCCGATATCCATGTGCCACCCGTGGGTCGTCGCCCGAAGGGGCGACGGTTTCTCGGGCTTGGTCACGAGCATGGCGAGTTTAAGCCCCGGCGTGCGGCTCGATTCGTAGTACACGAGGTCGCGCCCCGGCGAATAGAGGTTCCGTTCGCTCACCGCCAGGTTCTTCCCCGCCAGGGGCGGCATGAAACGCTTGTCCCCCGTTTTGCCCAGGTCGGCGGCGGGGCCCGCCTCGAGTTGGTAATTATTGTCGTCGGTCGCCTTGCCCCCTCCCGTCGCCGCGGCGGGCGCGACGGCGAGGGAAAGCCGCGCGCGGTCGCCCTCCCGGGCGAACTTGATGCGCGCCTCGAAATAATTCCCGTTCATGACGCGGCGATCGTGCATGAAGGCGGTGAAGGCCCCCGTCGCCTTCACGGCGTTCGACTTCCCAGGCACCACGAGTTCCGTGAGGACGGTATCGGGCATCAATTGGAAGGCGTTGGAGACGAGGGGGATGGCCACCGGTTTCCCGTCGGCCAGGACCCGCGATCCGGCCGCCGAAGCGGGAAAGCGCAGGGCCAGGCGAACATCGACCACCTCGGGGGGGATCTCTTCAATTAAATAATCGAGGGCGAGGCCCGACCCTTGGCGCGTGGCCGTCTGCCGGAATCGGACGGATTTCTTCGACCGCTCCACCGTGAAGCGACCCTTGAGTTCAAAGGCCCCGTCTTTCGCCACGGGAAAGCCCGCCTCGGGCGCCACGCTGCGCGCGCTTTGCATCGTGGGTACATTGCCCGTTTCGCTCACCACGACGAAAAGGCTCACGCCGTCGAGGGTGATGCCGCCATCCGCCCCGATGGTGAGGCCCGGGGCGAAGTCCATGGCTAGGCCCGTAACGGAAAAGAGGAGGATGGGAATCGGCGCGTAAAATAATTTCATGGGAAACCCCCGCTTGATGGATGAGTATACAAACGGGCGGCCCGCGCGTCCACGATTTCCCCTTCCTGCCCCGCCGCCCCTATCCGGCTTCGGGCAAGTTTGACCCGATTCGTGCAAGCCCCAGGGCGTTCGGCGGACGAATGATCCTTTGTCACTGTCGGGCTTCGATGCCGAGTACGGCATCTCGGGGGTCGTTTTCGAGGCGCTTCGCCTCAACGGAAAAACCATCAGCGACGCGACGGGTGCCAATCTCGTGGTTAAAAAATACGTGGGAGAAGTCCAAATCAAGGAGGAAGCGGGAAAGGACTGAGGCCCCGAAAACCCCTCATGTTTCCAGCAGGGCCCGCTCCGGCCCCGCCCTCTCCACGCGGAAGCGCTCCAATTGGGAGCGGAGCGACTGCATGGAGGCCTCCTGCCCCGCCGCAAGGCCCTCCACCGACCGGGTGCCCGAACGGATCTCGGCCATCCCCGATTCCAGCCGGTCCATGGCGGAGGAAACCCGGTCGGCCAATTCCCGCAGGCCGATGAGGGCGGCCCGGATCTCCGAGGTCTTTCCCTCGAGGTGCCCGGCGGCGGCGTCCATGGCCTGGTTGGAGACAAGGATGCCGTCTCCCGTGCCCTTGACCAGGGCGGTCGTTTCCTGGATCTCGCCCACGGCCGCCACCATCTCGCCATTGGCGAGGTTCTGCTCGTCCATGGCTTGGCGCACCTGGCGGACCACCTCGCCCACGCTCGCGCTCTCCCCGGCGATGCGGTCGAAGGCGGCGGCGGTGGCCTCGAGTTCTTCCCGGGCCCGGCCCTCCACCTGGTCGACCTCGCGCAGCAGGGCCTTCACCTTCACCGCCTCGCTCCTGGATTGGTCGGCCAATTTCCGGATCTCGTCGGCCACCACAGCGAAGCCCTTCCCCGACTCCCCCGCGTGGGCGGCCTCGATGGCCGCGTTCATGGCCAGCAGATTGGTCTGCCCGGCGACCCCGCTGATGATGTTGGCGAAGGAGGCCACCGCCCGGGTGGTCTCGATCATCTTCCCTACGGCGGTGGCGGAGCGCGCCAAAAGTTCCTTCCCGTCGGACGCGGCGGCGGCCAGGGCCGCCCCGGAGGCGTCGGCCTTCTGGGCCACCCCGGCGATGGTCCGGATATTGGCGGCCTGCTCCTCGATGGTCGCCCCCATCTCGTTGACCGAGGAGGATTGGCGGCCCACCACGCGCCCGAGATCCTCGATGCGCGAAGCGATCCCACGGAGGTTCGAAAGCAGCGTGGCGATCTGCTCGGCCTGCTCCCGCGCCAGGCCCTCGAGGGCGCTGAAGTTCTCGTGCTGCTCACGGGTGGAGCCCCGCACCGCGGCGCTGGTCTCGGCCATGGCCTCCACCGCCTTCGCGTTGCGCCCGATATGGTCGTGGATCTCCCGGGAGGCGCCGTGGGTCGCGCCGAGGTTCTCCCGGGTGAGCCCCACCATGGAGCGGATCTTCTCCACGAAGCCGTTGAAGGAACGGGCCAATTCGCCGAACTCGTCGCGCCGCCCCTCCGCGATGCGCCGGGTGAGATCCCCGTCGCCGCCCTCGATCTCGCGCATTTGCTCGGTGACCAGGGCCAGGGGGTCTTGGATGGTGCGCACGAGCCGCAAGGTGAGGAAGACCATGAGGATGACGAGGAGCGGCACGCCGATGAGGAAGAAGCGCTGCACCCGGGCGATGCCCCGGGCCGCCTGGCCTTCCACCTGGGCGGCCTGCTCATTGGCGAGGGCCACCACCCGGTCGATGGCTTTGCGGTGTTCCTTATAGAAGGGTTCCACTTCTTCTTTCAAAATCTTGTAGGCGCCGGCCCGGTCACCCCATGCGAGGGCCGGGAGGTAGCGCTCCCGCACCGTCCGGAAGAACGCGAGGGCGGGGATGCGCGAATCATCGAGGAACGCCGCGCGGGTGGCCGGGGGCTCCAGGGCCACCTGCCAGAAGGCGTGGCGCTCCCGGTATTCCTTCTCGAGCCGCTCGAGTTGGCTCCGGCCATCCTCGAGGACCGCCGTGTTCGTCTCGGCGGAGAGGGCGTGCAGGTAATACATGCTTTCCACGAGATAGGCCGGCGGCGGGAGGATATCGGCCACCAAATCCTTGGAAAGGATGATGTCGCGATAGAGGGGGCCTTGGATGCGCACATTCCCCACCATCCAAAGGAGCACCGCGGCGAACAACCCGGTGGCCGCGAAGAGCCCGATGACGAGGAGGAAGACTTTCTGGCGGATCTTGAGGCTGAGGGAAAGGGGCATGGAGGGCTCCTGGGGATTCGGCCTATAGGCCTGAAAAATGTCTAAATATTCATTAAAATGCCAATCGATTTGTCATTAGATCGTATCGCCCAATATTTAGGCAATCGGAATCCTGAAGATCCTAGACAGGGATTTCCCGAAAATCCCCTTGTTTTTAGCCGGAATGCCCAGCGTTTCATTCAATGCAAGGCCCTCGGGACTTCAGGGCGAGCCAATTGGAACCACTTCATCTACTTGGAATGTCATAAAACGTGCCAAGTCCGCGGCGGTTGGGCGGGCCTGCCAGCCGGAAGGGCCGGGCCCCCGAAGCCCCCGTACCGTCATCGGGAACTCCGACCGCGCCGCAGAGAAACCATCCACCCGGTTTGAGAATCGGATATAATCCCCCAGGGAGTCCCCCATGCATCTGCGCCTATTCATTTTTTTGGCCCTGGCCCCGTTCGCCGCCGCCCAGCCGCCCGAGCGCGTGCTGTCGCTTTCCAACGTCGACCGCATCGCCCTCGTGGGGGATAGTTTCAGCGCCTGCCATTACGCCCTGCGCGACAAGGCCTACCTCTCCATCCTCTCCATGCTCTCGGACTATAATTGGGAATCGTTCTCGCGAAGCGGCTACGACGCCGTGCGCCTCACGGCCTCCATCCGAAACGGCGACAAATTCTTCCACGACGCCCTCTCGTTCCGCGATTACGGGGCGACGCGGGCCATCCTCATCACCCACGAGAACGACGTCTTCCACCGGCGCCGCGATAACGCGTGGTACGCCGAGAACCTCCACGGGCTCATCGAGGCCGTGCGCGCCTGCGGCGCCGAGCCCATCCTCGCCAGCGAGTTCGGCAGCGGCACCGGGGGCCGCGACGAGCGCGACCTCAAACTGCTGTGCGCCCTCGCCGAGCGCACGGGCATCCGCTTCTGGGACCTCGCCAGTTCCACCAAATTCGTCAACGGCACCCGCTACCTCCCCTTCTGGGGCAGCGGCCACCCCGCCACCCGGACCACCTGGCTCTTCGCCGACGCCTTCCTCGCCCAACTCGCCGCCCTCCCCCGTCCCGCGGCTTCGCTCAAACTCTACCGGGTGCGCGACGCCTTCGCCTCCCGCGATGAGGCGGACCTGCTCTATGACGCCATCGAGGAGCGCGCCGCGCGCTTCAAGGAGATCAGCGTGGGGCATTACGCCCTGACGAAAGAGGGCGCCCGCTATTACGACGCCCTCAACCAGAAATTCCCCAACGAGCGGATCGCCAGCGAGTACCTGAAGATCCAAAACGGCGAAGAGGTCGCCTTCGGCGAGCGCGGCCTCCTCGAGGTCGTCATGCCGGCCGTGGGGCCGCGCCTCGCCTCCTGGCGCCTCCACCTCTCCGATCCTTCCATCACCGTCTACGGCCGCCACCTCTTCACGCCCCCCTACGAAGTCGACATCAAGTTCCAGGGCTTCCAATGCGATCCCGTCCCCGCGGTGGTCGTCGGCGATACCTATGTCTCCAGCGACGCCGCCTTCGCCAACCAGGTCTTCACGGTTGTGGGGACCGGAGACGGCCTCGTGCTCTGCTCCCCCGACCCCCGCCAGTACAAGGTCGTCCCCGGCACGCTCACCAAAAAAAACGGCAGCGGCCCCGCCTCCATCGTTTACTCCCAGACCCGCTCGGGCATGCACCCCACCTGGTACGCCCAATTGGGCCGGCCCGAAGGGGTGTGGAAACCCCTCGCCCAGCAAGACGGCGACTACGTCATCCCCGCCCGCGAATTGAGCGCCTTCATGGCCTACGACAAGCTCCCCCTTCTGCTGGTGAAGAAGGGCGGCTTCACCCTGAAGGACGTGCGCGTATTTTGGCGAGGCGATGAGGGCAAGTACGAGGCGCCCCGCCAGGCTCCCCAGGAAGCCCGCGGCCCCGAACTCCTCCCCAGTATCTGCCCCGGCAATCCGGGCGAACTGGAAAAATGGGCCACGGAGGGCGCCCTCACCGCGGGAAAGGCCTTCGATGCGGTCTACCCGTCCGGGGCCTCGGGTCTGTTGGAACTCTCCGGCACCAACGCCCTCGTCCAATCCTTCACCGTACCCCCCGCCGAGTTCGCCCGGCGGCTCCAGATCCAGGTATGGGCTCGGGTATTCCCCGCCGTCTTCGACCCCCTGGGCGCCCCCACCTCGGCCCCCATCACCGAAGATAGTTTCGACCCGGGTACCCTCGTCGTCGAACTTTCGGACAACGGTTTTGCCCCCGCCGAACTCCGCAGCCTCGTCGGGCTCCATTGGAAGGGGGTGCGTTTCCAGAACCTCGTGCCCGCCCTTTCCACCGGCGGGAGGATTCGCATCTATTCTAAGGACAAGGCGATCCAGATCGGGCGGGTGTCGGTGAAGTGGGTGGATTAGGGGGAGGGATGTCAGGCATCACGATCGGCCCTGGCCAAAATATCCAACCGCTGGAAATGGCGAACCAAACGCAAATGATTCCTGGGCTTCATTTTCTGGTTTTACGATCATTGCTGTAAATCGAGAAGGGTCATTTCACGATGAAGATCTCCGTCAAACTTGATATTTCAGATTTAGACGACTACCGGAAGCAAGCTTTCGGAAAAGGCAAAAGCCGCACCACCGTGATTGGTGGAATGGCCTTAATCACGGTGTTTTTGCACGCGCTTTTTTTGGCCGACAAGAATTACACCCACGCATCTTGGCTTGTCATCGTGACGGTATGGGACACCTTTTTAGCCATGGGTATCCTATCGATGCTCCACGCGATCAACACGAGCAAACGAGACTTTAAAACGAATAAAATCAATGAAGGAGTCCAGAATTTCGAATTCAATAAAAACGGAATCGCCTTCTTCTCCACACACTCGATTGCGAAATACGCATGGAACGACCTCTTTAAAGTCGTCGAATCCAAGGCCTCTTTTTTTGTTTTCATCACCTCGGAAAGAATGTTGATTTTGCCAAAGCGCTGTTTTCCGGGCCAGAAGCCCATCCGACAACTTCGCGAGATTTTTCGAACCCATTTCAACATCGACCGGAGAGAGATTCTAGACGAAGAAGCATGATGCAGAGTCCCGCGAAAGGAGGTGGATTTCGGTCGTACACTATTTTTTAAGTGGAACGAATTGATGATTCATTTTCCACCAGTTTTGGGCGGGCCCGCACCTTGCGCCCAATGGGTTCGATCAAATCGATTCCTTTTCCTGAAAGGAACCCTCTTTGGTGCGCTCCCAGAATCGATCTGAAAAGGACTGGGAACTTCGCCAAGGGGGCGCACGAATTGAACAGTTGGAATTTTTGCCTAGTCCCTATTTAAACCATTTTTTTCGTTGTTTTATCTTTTCCTTGAAAAGGCCTCAATCGGTTCGGCTTTGAATGTCTGACCATCGATTCGTCAAAGTTACACGGGCTGCGGTCCACCTGTATTCCTCCCCGATGCCACGCCTTTTTAGGCTAGAATTTCCCCGTGCGAACAAACTCGATTTTGACCCCACGGCGCCGAACGGAACCCCCCGACCCTAAACGTTGGGTCTCCCGGGCGCATCGGCGCCATGCCGGCATGCTTCTCATCGTCCTGGCCAGCGTCCTCGGGTGGCCGCAAAACGTCGTGCCGCTCCACGACCTCGTCCCCCCGGTCTTAAAGCCCAGTGGCGAAGCGTTCAAGTTCTGGAGCAACGGTACGCCCTACGTGAAGAAGTACCACGTCGATGCCCGCTCGGCGTTGGCGGCCGACACGAACCCCGGCACCATCGATCGGCCCTTCAAGACCATCGGCCGCGCCGCCGCCCTCCTCGAACCGGGAGAATGCGTGGTCGTCCACGCGGGGATCTACCGCGAATGCGTGCGTCCGCCCCGGGGCGGCGCTTCGACCGAGCGGATGATCGGCTACCTCGCCGAGGGAGACGTGATCGTCACGGGCTCGGAGCCCGCGGAGGCGCGATGGTCGACTGTGGACGCGGTCGCCGGGGTCTATCGCTACGAACTTGCGGCGCCCGCTCCCGGCGAATACGATCCGTTCATGCTGGAAAACCTTCCCGACGCGGCCTTCGACATCATGGAATGGGCGAAAGGCCTCCGCGGGAAGGTCCCCTATACCTTGCCCCGCGGGATGGTCTTCCAGGATGGGGCGCTCCTCGCCCGCGCCGCGACGCGCGCCTGGATGGAAAAGACGGAAGGGTCCTATTGGACCGACCGGGTGGCGCGGGCCGTGTACGTCCGCACGGCCCGGGGGCGCGATCCGAACCGAAGTCTCATGGAGCTGACGGCGCGCCGGGCCTGTTTTCGTCCACGGGTGCGCGGCCTCGGCTTCATCCACGTGCGGGGCTTC
This sequence comes from Spirochaetota bacterium, assembly GCA_017302015.1. Taxonomy (GTDB): domain Bacteria; phylum Spirochaetota; class UBA12135; order COTS27; family JAFLEE01; genus JAFLEE01. Next base: position 62,349 of record JAFLEE010000008.1, read on the forward strand.
GTCTTCGAGCAGGTGGGCAACGGCTTTCCCCGGCCCCAAGAGGGCGCGCTTTCCACGGCCGCCGGCCACCATTGGCTCATCGAAGAGAACACCGTGCGCCTGGTGAACGGGATCGGGATCGATATCGGCGCGGGCTGGTACGGGGGCGCGTGCAAGCCGCCCGAGGATGGGCCGGGCTCGAATGCGGGATGGAATATCGTCCGCCGAAATCGCGTCAGCGATACCGGCGTCTGCGGCATCGCGGGGCTCCCGGGCCTGAACGCGCTCATCGAAGAGAACGAGCTGCGCCGTTGCACGATGTACCCCGTGGGGCTGATCTTCGAATGCGCCGGCATCAAGACGCATGGCAACGTCGGCGCGCTCATCCGACGCAACCGCATCGTCGACTGCCAAGACCACGGCATCTGGATGGATTACGACAACCGGGACTCCCGCTGCACGGAGAACACGATCGTCGGCGCCCGCACCGGGATCCATATCGAAGCCAGCGTGCGGGAGCCGTGCTGGATCGACGCGAACCGCATCGTCGACGTCGACATGGGCATCTACGAGAACGATTGCCGCGGCCAGGTATTCTCTAACAACTGGTTCGGTCGCGTGGGCACCGCCTTCGACCTCCAGGGGAAAACCTCCGACCGCAGGCCGGGCGGCGCGCCGACGGGCGGCGGCGGCATGCTCCTGACGGACAATACCTTCTACCAATGCCGTGAAATCGTCGGCGACCGGAGGCCGACGGCGGTGGCCAACGAGAATCTCCGCCCCGTCACCGTCGCCCAAGTCCCGCGGGAACTCGAGGATCTGATCGAGCGGGCTCCCCGAGCGGCGCCCGTGCAGATCCTCGTGAACCCGTCTTTCGAGTCGGGCACGGAAGGTTGGGCCCTGCATTGCTACAACGGCGCGAAAGCTTGGCTCGCCCATGAGTGGCAGGGCCCGATGCCCGCGGCCCGCATCACCGTCCGCGACGGCGGGATGGAGGCCTGGAATGTGCAATTGGTTCAGCCCGTGAAGGTGGAGGCGGGAAGATCCTACGCGATACGCGCGACCCTTCGCGGGGAGCGCGAGGGTATGAAGGCGACGGTGGGCCTACAGCAAGACCATGAACCGCACCGCCTGTTCACGCGAAATTTCGCCGTAGGCCGCATGGCGACGAGGATCGCCGAAGCAGACCTCATCATCCACGCCCGAAATGCCGACACGATGCGCCTGGTTTTTTTCGTCGGCGGCGACGGCCCAGGGACGATCTGGGTCGGCGAGGTCGCCGTCATCCAAGAATAAGGGGGCGGCCCCACTCCGGATCGGCCCACCGGTCTCGGCCACCTCGATTCTTTTCGCGGCCTGAAATCCGAAAACGACATCGGCACGCCCGCCGGGCCCGATTTTTCGGCCCAGTGTCCGCCCCCGCGAAAATCCCCCCTACCGCGCCGCCACGCTATCCCGCCCGATGAGCCGATACGGAAGGACCGTGTTCTGCGGGAGCCGGTTCTCATCCAGATGGCTTTCGATGACGTTCGCGGCGATCTGGGCGAGGGCCTCGTGGTCTTGGGTGATGGTGGTCTGGGGGGGCGTGGCGTAGCGGGAATAAAGCGAATGCTCCGAGGCGATGAGGGAGATGTCGCGGGGCACGCGCTGGCTATAGAGGGAGAGGGCGTAGGCCGCCACGATGCCGGCGTTCCCGCCGGGGCAGAAGAGGGCGTCCACCCCCTGCTTGAGGAGTTTCCCGATGAGTTCCACATAATGCTCGTCGCTGGAGAGGCAGACCAGGGCGTCGCCAATGGGCAGATCCCGCTCGCGCAGGGCCTTCAGGATCGCCGCGCGGCGGATATCGGCGTTGCCGGTGCCGGGGGCCCCGTGGACGATGGAGCCGATCTTGCGGCAGCCCCGGTCGTGGAGGTGCCCGATGGCGAGGTCCATCCCCTGGGCCTCGTCGGAGCGCACGGAATAAACGTTCGGCGCGTTCGCCGGCGCCGGCCGGTCGACGAGCACCAGTGGGGCGGAGAAGCGGCCGGACCATTGGCTGAAATCCTTCGGCTCGGCGCCGATGGCCACCGCGCCGCAGAACTGGATGCTTTGGAGGCGCTCCAGGTTATCCTGGGGCAGCACCTCCAGCCGCAGCCCCCGCTTGGGCAATTCGAGGGTGAGGGCCATCATGACCATCTCCAGGCAATTGCGGATCGGATAGACGGCCTCGCCCGGGGTAATGATCACCACGTTGCGTTGCTTGGTCGAGAGGCGCGGATGGTAGGCGTGCTCCTTGGCGATGGCGAATACGCGGGCGCGCAAATCGGCGCGGATATTCGGGTGGTGGCTGAAGACGCGGGAGACCGTGGCGGGCGAGACGCCGGCGAGCTTGGCGATTTCCTGGAGTTTCATCCCAAAAACCTCCCGATTGATTCATTTGCAATGATACGAGTTATCTTGCTGCAAATGAATAAACTTTACAAGAGTCTTTTCAGCATTTTTTTCAAAACGCCTTGAATCCGGACCCCCCTCGCCTATACTACCCATATCGTCATCCCCTAGAATCGCAGCGGAGAGTGGCCATGAAAGGTCGTCGCGTGGTTTTTCGATCGGTCGCCGTGGCGGCGCTGGAGCCCTTCGAGGTCGCGCCCCCAAAACCCGGCGAGGTGCTCATTGAAAACGACTATTCCGTGGTGAGCGCGGGCACGGAGCGGGCGAACCTTCTCAACATGCAGAATACGGGGCCGAGTTCCGCGGTGGATTTCGCGACGGTCCAGGCCCCGCCGCCGGAGGGGAAATTTCCCTTCTATCCGGGCTATTGCGCCGTGGGGCGCATCGCCGCGCTGGGGGCGGGGGTGGAGAAGCTTCGCGTCGGCCAACGGGCCCTCAACCCGTGGACCGGGCATGCGTCCCACGGCATCCAGAGAGCGGAGGGGCTCGTCTTGGTCGAAGACGAGCGCATCGATTCCCTCGAGGCCTCCATCGCCAATATCGCTTCGTTCGGCATCCATGGCGTGCGCAAATTGAGGCTCGAACTCGGCGAGCCGGCCATGGTCATCGGCTTGGGCCTCTTGGGGATGTTCGCCGTGCAGGCCGCGGCCCAAAGCGGCGCGGTGCCCGTGATCGTCACCGATTTCGACCCCGAGCGCCGCGCCTTGGCGAAGCGCCTCGGGGCCGACGTCGCATTCTCCCCCGATGAAGACCGGCTGCCCCAGAAGATCCGGGACCTCACCGGCGGCAGGGGCGCCGCGGGGATCGTCGAGGTCACCGGCTCCGCCAAGGCCCTGCAGCAGGCCCTGACCTACGTGGCGCGGGAAGGCCGCGTGAGCCTCCTCGGCTGCACCCGCGTCTCGGACGCCCCCATCGATTTCTACCAGTACGTGCACCAGCGCGGCGTCTCGTTGATCGGGGCCCATACCGGCGTGCGCCCCCGGCAAGATTCCCGCCCCGGCTATTGGACGGAGCAGGACGATTTCCGCGCCTTCCTGGCCCTCCTCGCCGTGGGCAGGATGAAGGTTCGGCCGCTGCTCACGGAAATCGTCTCGCCGGAGCAGGCCCCCGACGTCTACGCCCGCCTGGCCGAAGGAAAAAACCCGCCCCTCGGAACCGTGTTCGATTGGCGTCAAGTTCAATAAGCGACTCGAAAAGATTTCGATGATGAAGGAAGGCCCATGGCTCAAGCGATGAAAGAGAAGCATGTCGAATCCCGTTCGCCGACGGGCCGCAAGGCCTTGGTGCTCGGGGGCACCGGGGCGATGGGCGCCTATCTGGTGCCCGACCTGGCCCGGCGCGGCTACGAAGTGCAGGTCGTCTCCCTGGATGCCGCCATTTCCGATGATCCACGGATTTCTTACGCCAAAGGCGACGCGAAGGATCCCGCCTACCTCAAGGAATTATTGGGGCGGCATTTCGACGTCATCGTCGACTTCATGATCTATTCCACCCGCGAGTTCGAGGAGAAGCACGAGCTCCTCCTGGGAAGCACCGAGCACTACATCTTCCTCTCGACCTACCGCGTCTATAGCGGAGAGAGCCCCATCACGGAAAAGACGCCCCGCCTGCTGGAGGCGTCCACCGACGCGGCCTTCCTGGCCACCGAGGACTACGCGCTCTTCAAGGCGCGCCAGGAAGATATCCTGAAGCGTTCCAAGCGGGCGAATTGGACGATCGTGCGACCGGCCATCACTTACTCGAAGCGCCGCTTCCAATTGGTGACCCTCGAGGCCCCGGTGGTTGTCTCCCGGGCTCGGCGTGGCCTACCGGTGGTGCTGCCCCGGGAAGCCCTTTCCGTGGAGGCGACCATGACTTGGGCGGGGGATGTGGCCGAGATGATCGCCCGCCTCCTGCTAAACCCATCGGCCTTCCGGGAATGCTTCACCGTGGCCACCGCCGAGCACCGCACCTGGGGCGAAATCGCCGCGTATTACCGGGACCTCATCGGGCTCCAGTACGTGGCCGCCGATACCGAAGACTACGTGGAGATCCTGGGGGGATCCGCCGGGTCGAGATACCAACTCACCTACGACCGGCTCTACCCCCGCCGAATCGACAATTCCAAAATTCTCGCCGTGACCGGGCTCAAACAGGCGGAGTTGATGCCCCTTCGCCGCGGCCTCGAGAAGGAACTCTCCGCGCTCCCGAAAGATGCCCCATGGCCGGACGAAGCCGCCGTTCTTGGGAGGATGGACGCCTATTTGAAGGGGCCCAAGGCCGGGGCGGTCCAATCATGACCCGACCGTCGCCGGGCGCGGCACCCAACGCGATACTCCAATGAAGGTCCAATGAAAGAAAAAATCCGCATCGGGCAGATCGGCATCTGCCATGAGCACGCCAGTGGAAAGATCCTCAGCTTGCGCGGGCTGCCGGAAGTCTTTGAAATCGTCGGCGTGGTCGACGACCGCGAAACGTCGAAGGGGGCCCGCTTCCTCCCCCCCGACCTCCTCAAGCCCTACGAAGGCCTTCGCTTCATGACCGAAGAAGAACTTCTGGCTGTGCCCGGCCTGCGGGCGGTGACGGTGGAAACCCCCAACGCGGACCTCGTGAAAACGGCGCTCCGCTGCATGGAGCGGGGCCTCTCGATGCATATGGACAAGCCCGGCGGCGAGGACCTGGCCCTCTTCGGAACCTTGCGCCGGGGCTGCGAGGCGCGCGGCCTCCCCTTCCAGATGGGCTATATGTTTCGACATAATCCGGCCATCCATATGGCCCTGCGGGCCGTGCGGGAAAAATGGCTGGGCGAAGTGTTCGAGATCCAGGCGAGCATGAGCCACGATTACGGCGGGGAGGCCTACCGCGATTACCTCGGGAAGATGGAGGGGGGCATCCTCTATAATCTCGGGGGCCACCTCATCGATCTCGTCGTCTCCATGCTGGGGCGCCCGCTACGGGTCACGCCCTTCCTGCAATCGGGGCCGGGGACTCCGGGAACCGTAAAGAACCTTTGCCTGGCGATCCTGGAGTACCCCCACGCCAACGCGACCCTGCGGGCCTCCAGCCTGGAGGTCGACGGCCTCCCCAACCGGCGCCTGAAGATCTGCGGTACCCAGGGCACGATCGATCTCTGCCCCATGGAGCGTTTCGACGGGGCGCCGCTGACGATGCGCCTGACGCTGCGCGAGGGGAACGCCGAATTCGCCGCGGGAACCCATACGGTCGATGCGGGCGTGCGAAGCGACCGCTACCAGGATCAACTGCTCGATCTGGCCGCCATGATCCGCGGCGAGCGTGGGAACCCCTACGGGTTCGAACACGATTACATGGTCCAAGAAATCTTGCTGGCCGCCTCGGGCCGCCTGGCATGGAGGGGATGAAGATGCGCGCGATGCTCGTGGATCGTAACCGGAACCTCGTCTGGAGCGAGGTGGCGCCGCCCGCGCTGAAGGCCCGCGACGTGCTCATCGAGGTGCACGCGGTGGCGCTCAACCGGGCAGACCTCTTGCAGCGCGCCGGGCAGTACCCATCGCCGGAGGGTTGGCCCGAATGGATGGGCCTCGAAGTTTCGGGGGTGGTTTGCACGGCCCCCCCGGGCGGCCGTTGGAAGCCGGGGGACCGCGTCTGCGCGCTCCTGGGCGGGGGCGGATACGCGCAGCGGGTGGCCGTCCCCGAGAACCTGGTCCTCCCGATCCCGCGGGGGCTTTCGATGGAGGAGGCCGCCGCGCTCCCCGAGGCGTTCGCGACCTCCTACCTCAATCTTTGTTTGGAAGGCGGGATGAAGGCCCAAGACACCGTGCTCATCCAGGCCGGGGCCAGCGGGCTGGGGATGGCGGCCATCCAATTGGCGAAGGCCTGGGGCGCCAAGGTCCTCACCACCGTCAGCTCCCCCGACAAGGCGGATTTCGTGCGCCGCCTCGGCGCCGACGTCGTCATCAACCGCAAGACCGAGCGCCTCGCCGATGCGATGGACGCCCATCCGGTGGATCTCGCCCTGGATTGCGTCGCCGGGGCGGAACTGGGCGCGTGCGTGGAAAAAATGGCCCCCCGGGGGCGCTGGATCGTCATCGCGACCCTCGCCGGCCCGAAATCCGAGATCGACTTGAACGTCTTCTTCCGCAAGGGCCTGCGGCTCATCGGCAGCACCCTTCGCAGCCGTAGCGAGGCGGAGAAGGCGGCCATCCTCGCGGCGCTGGAGGAGAAGTTGTGGGATAAGTTTTCCGCCGGCGAACTCAAGGCGATCGTGCATTCGACGCTGCCGATGGCCGCCGCCGAAGAGGCCCACGCCATCCTCAAGCGGCAGGAAAACCTCGGCAAAGTCGTCTTGACCCTCGGCCATTAGGAGCCTGCGATGCGACCCTCCTTTTTGGGAAAATCCGACCCCGTCCTCACTGGGATCATGTCGGGCCAGACGCCCCAAGAACTGATCGCCGAGGCGAGGACGGCCGAGAGCGAGGGCGCCAAGGGCATCGCCACCGACCTGGCGGACCTGAAACCCGAACACCGACACCACGACGCTTTGAAGGCCGTCATCGACTCTGTGAACCTCCCCTTCATGTTCTTTTTCTACCGCGGCGGCGGGGGGCCGGGAAGGGACGACGATGGCCGCCAAGCCCTGTTATTGACCGCCGCGGAGGCCGGGGCCTCCATGATCGACGTCATGGGCGACCTCTACGATCCCTCGCCGATGGAATTAACCCGCGATCCCCGGGCGGTGGAAAAGCAGAAGCGCCTCATCGACGAGATCCACGCCAAGGGCGCCGACGTGGTGCTTTCCTCCCACATGCCATGCCCGCGGACGGCGGAGCAGGCCCTCGAGCACCTGCGGGAAGGGGAAGCCCGCGGCGCAGACGTGGTCAAACTCGTGGCCACCGTGGACACCGACGTCGAACTCGCCGAGGCCTTCCGCACGACGCTTCTCCTCAAGCGCGAACTCAAGAAGCCCTTCATCCACCTCTGCAACGGCAAAATGAGCCGTCCGCACCGCTTCCTCGGCCCCGCGCTGGGCGTCTCCATCTTCTTCGCGGTGCCGCGCTACGAGCCCCGCTACGGCATGGGCCAACCCCTGGTGCGGGAGATGAAGGACGTCCTCGATCGCCTGCACTGGAACATTCGCGGGGTGCGCTGAAGGCGCGAAGCCGTCAAGGGAACAGGGCGCGCACCATCGAAAAATCGTCGCGCAACGGCCCCGGCCCCTTGAGCGATTTCAGCCAATCGAGGAGGCTCCGGAAGAGGCCCGCCTCGGCCCCGTGGGCCGCCACGAAGTTCTTATAGAGATCGAAATCCAGCATCGACCCGTCGGGGAGGAGCACCTCGTAGGTGCCGTCGCTGAGGATGAGGAGGCGCGACCCCGGCGGAACCACGCGGGTCGCGGCCTGGTAGCGCGTGTCGGGCATGCTGCCGATGATGAGGCCGGGCTCGCGGAGTTCCTCCAGGCCACCGCCCGGCAGGAGGAGGAGCGCGGGGGGATGGCCCCCGCTGGCGTGTCGCAGCACGCGCGTGGGCGCGTGGTAGACCCCGTACCAGAGGGTGAAGTACATCTCGTTGTGGCGTTCCATCGGGTAGGCCGTGTTGAGCGCCGCAAGCACCGCCCCCGGGTCGCGGAAATCGACCCCGGGCAGGGCCCCCGTGCGCACGCTATTGATGGCCATGACCGACAGGAGCGCCGCCCCGACCCCGTGCCCGCAGACATCGAGGAGGTAGAGGGCGAAATGCTCCCGGTCGATCCAGTGGTAGCCGAAGGCGTCGCCCCCGAGTTCGCTGCAGGGCTCGTGGTGCCAATCGATGGCGAAGGGGGCGGCCATGGGCGGCGGCAGGATGCCGCGCACATAGCGGGCCGCCTCGTCGAGTTCGGCCATGAGCCGATTCTGGGTCTTCTCCAAAAGCGCCTTCTCGGCGACCAGTTCCGCCAAGAGCCTTTGGTCCTGGTCGCGCAGGCCCTTCTTCTCGAGGCAAGATCCCACGCGGGCGCGCAGGAGGGTGGGGTTGAACGGCTTGGGCAGGTAGTCTTCGGCCCCCATGGCGATGCACTTCACGGCCCGCTCGACCTGGTCGTCGGCCGAAATCACGATCACCGGCAAGCCCGAAAGGCGCGGATTCGCCCGGATGGTGGCGAGGACTTCCATCCCGCTTTTCCCAGGCATCTCCAGATCGAGGAGCACGAGGTCGAAGGGTTTCTGGAGCACGAGGTCGAGGGCCTGCAGGCCGTCGGTGGCCTCCGTGATGTCGTGGAAACCCAAGCCATGGAGGGCGTGGGTGAGCGCCATGCGCACGGTGCGGCTATCGTCCACCACCAGCACCGCGGCGTTCTGGAGGGGGAAGAGCCGATCTCCCGCGGCGGGGAGGGCCCCTGCGGGATCGGGGGGGCGATTGGGTTCTGTCATGGGTTCGTGGAGTAGACTCGGGTGCGCGAACGATACTTTTCTATTCGCTCGCCATAATACCCCGGCCTGGATGGAAAGACAACTCGCCTCTCGGGCGTGGAGGGGGCCAAAGAGAGGGCGCCCTTACAATCTCTCCCACGGATTGAAAACGCGCGCCCCCGTAGGCTCCACATCGGCGGTGTTTCGGGTCGCCACGGTGCATTGGTGGACGAGGGCCGTGGCGGCGATAAGCCCATCCAAGGCGGGCACACGACGCCCCTTCGCTTCGGCCTCTCCCTGCATGAGGCCCCAACCAAGGGCCACCTCCTCGTCGATGGGCAAGATCCGCCCCTCGAAACGAACGCGCAATTCCCCATCCAGCCAGCGCTGGATGGCGTTCTTTCGCTTCCCATCCGCGAGGCGTGAAATGCCCTTTTGGATCTCGCCCAAAGTCAGCACGCTGAGGAAAAGCCGGTCTTCGTCGCAGGAGCGGATCCACTCGACGACCCGGGCCTCGGGGACCGGCTTGGCCAGTTCGGAGATCACGCAGGTGTCGAGGAGGTAATTCACAAAGCCACCGACCTGGGAAACTCGCGCGGGCGACCCAGGTCGAGTTCGCCCAAGGGGGAGGCATGGAAGAAATCGGCCAGGGACCCCTGCCGACGCTTTAATTTCTGGAAATCGCGGTAGGAGAGGAGGACCGCGGTCTTTTTCCCGTGGCGGGTGATGCTCTGGGGGCCCTGCGTAAGCGCCAAGTCGACCACCTCACTGAAGCGATTCTTCGCATCTTGAAGCTGCCAATCGTCTTTCATGGGCCCTCCCAAATCATCTAGATTGGCTAGATTATATGCCATCGGGTTTCTAGATTCAAGGACCTGGGCGCCCATTCGGACCTCCCACGACCTGATACCCAAAAACGCCCGATTCTACAGGTTTTTACCTAAATTGGGCACGGTAGACCCGCGGCGACATCCCCATTTGCCGGCGAAAGACCGTGCTGAAATGGTAGGGATCGCAGAAGCCGAAGGCCTCCGAGACCTGGGCGACGGCCTGGTCGCTGCGGCGCAATAATTGGCAGGCGGCCTCGATGCGAAGCCGGGCGAAATAGGCCAGGGGAGGCAGGCCGAGTTGGCTGCGGAAGAGCCGCACCAGGTAGGAGGGGTGCATCTGCACATGGCGGGCGAGTTCGGCCAGGGTGAGGGTACGCGCTAGGTTGCGTTCCAGGTATTCGAGGCTGCGGCGGACGTGGGCGTTCATCCCCCCGGAAAAAAGCGGCCCCACCCCGCTTTCAAGTTCGTGGCAGAAGGCCAGGGTGCGGTGATGGGCCGAGGCGAGGAGTTGGGGTTCCTGGCTGCGCCATTTCCAGAGGAACTCGGCGAAGAACGGCCGAAGCCCCTCCCCCGCATGGAGGCCCGAAGGGGGCACGCGGCGGCGAAGACCCTCGGAAAGGGCGAGTTCGGCCTTGGCGAAGCGAAGGCGCAAATAATAGAGGGAAGTGCTTCGGGTTCCCCCGGGGAGGGTGTCGTGGAACTCGCCCGGCCGCACATAAAAGAGGGTTCCCCGGGCGGCATCGAAGCGCGCGCCCTGGAGGAAGAAGAGGCCCGAGCCCGCGACGAAAAAGTGGAACTCATGGTCGTCGGGATGCTGGTGGAGGCGGCCCTCCATCTCCCGGGTGACGTGGCCGAACCCCGCGTCGATGAGTTTCATCGGGGGGCGCCCCAGGACTGGACCCACGGACCGAACGCCTTCCGCCGGCGCCGTCGGGGCGCGAGGTCAGCCGCCCCGGGGCGCCCGGGCTTTCCAAAAAAGGGATGGGCGGCGCACGCCATTCAAGGTCAATTTTACACAGGTTTGTCAACGCCTGTCATTTACACCCCGCCCCAGTCTGGGTATACTCGAAGCATGGGAAAAAAGGCCTCCCTGGGCCCGATCCCCCCTTTGAAAGCGTTTGCGCACCCCAGGGCCGCCGCCCATTGGCCGAAAAATCTTCGTCGGCGGAGCCCATCCCGCCCGTTCCCGGAGGAACCTCGATGAAAAGTCTCGCCCTGGCCCTGGCCCTGTCCCTCGCCCTGCTCCCGCTCTGCGGCGCGGAGAAAGACCTGCTCCTCCACTGGAACTTCGAAGAGGGGAAGGGCAGCGCGACGAAAGACCTCTCGGGAAACGGCCTCACCGGCACCGTGGTCGGGAAGTTCGTGCGCGTCGGCAAGGGCTTCGCCCTCTCCCTTTCCGGGGAGGATAAGAACGGGGTGGCCGTGGTGCCGCCCCCCGAGAAGCAAATCGGCAAGGGCGACTTCACCCTCCTGTTCTGGGTGAAGGCCAGTTCCTTCGGCAAGCAACGCCGCCTCTTCGGCATGGACAAATGCTTCCCCGCCTTCTACATCTCGATGGACGTGAGGGAGGACGGGAACTTCAGCTTCGGCGCGGCGGGCAAGAATAGCCAGGGCAAGAGCGTCAGCGGGGGAAGCGGCGGCGGGGCCCAACTCGCCCTCGGCGCCTGGACCCACGTGGCCGCCACCTTCGATCGCGGCGCGAAAAAAGCGCGACTCTACGTCGACGGCAAGCAGAAGGCCGAAGGGGGCATCCCGGCCGATTTCGACGTGGATCTCAGTTGCGACAAGGGCTTCGGCATCGGCAATTGGCAGGCCCTCGACGCCCTCCTCGACGAGGTGCGCATCTACCGCCGCGCGCTCTCGGCCGATGAGATCGCCGGGCAGCACCGGGAACTTCGGCCCGTCTTCGACGCGGCGCAGACCGTCGTGAAGCTCGCGCTCAAGGCCGCCCCCGTCTATTTCGTCGCCACCAACGGCCGCGATGAATGGAGCGGCACCCTCGCCGAGCCTTCCCCCGACGGCAAAGACGGCCCCCTGCCCACCCTCGAAGCGGCCCGCGATACGATCCGCGCCCTCAAGGCCAAGGGCCTCATGCCCTCCGGCGGCGTGGCGGTGGAGGTGCGCGGGGGATCCTATGAAATGAGCGCGCCTTTCACCCTCGAAGCCGTCGATTCGGGCACGGCCGCTTCGCCCATCGTCTACCGCGCCCGCAGCGGCGAAGAGGTGCGCTTGGTGGGAGGGGTCAGCCTTCCCGCGAAGGCCTTCAGCCTTCCCCGCAGCGAGAGAGTCCTCGCGCGCCTGGCGCCCGAGGGCCGGGGCAAGATCTTGGCCGCCTCCCTCCCGACCCTGGGCGTGAGCGAGACGGGGAAGATCCCCCCCCAATTCATCGGCTTCCCCGCGGTGCCCGAACTCTTCTTCAACGACCGCCGCATGACCCTCGCACGCTGGCCCAATACCCATTGGACCACCGTGAAAACCATCCTCGATTCCGGCTCCTCCCGTTCCGTTCCCCCGGCCGAGCGCCGCGGGGGAATCATCGAGTACGCCGACGAGCGCCACGGGAATTGGGACGTGGAGAAGGGCGTCTGGCTCCACGGCTATTGGTGCTTCGACTGGTATGACGAGACGATCCTCGTGAAATCCATCGATAAAGACCGCAAGGAAATCGCGCTGTCCGAGGCCGCCGTCTACACCATCAAGCAGGGCAACCCCTCCCCGCGCCGCTATTACGCCGTGAACATCCTCGAGGAACTGGATTCCCCCGGGGAATATTTCATCGACCGCGGCGATGGCATGCTCTATTTCTGGCCCCCGGCCCCCATCGATGGCGCCCGGGTCGTCCTCTCCACCCTGGGCGAGCCCATCGTGTCCCTCAAGGGCGCCGAACAGGTGACGCTTCGCGGCTTCATCGTGGAGGCGGGCATCGCCCACGGGGTTTTGGTGAAGGGCGGACGCCACGTGCGCCTCGAGGGCCTCACCACCCGCAACCTGCGGCAATTGGGCATCCAGATCCTCGACGGCAGCGCCCATGTCGTCAGCGGCTGCGAGGTCTACGAAACCGGGGAGGGCGGCATCAACGCGGAAGCCGGCGACCGCAAGACCCTCGCCCCCGCCGGCCTCATCGTCTCCAATAACCACGTCCACCATTTCGCCATCCACAAACTCTGCTACGCCAACGGCATCCGCCTCGCCGGCGTGGGCAATCTCGCCACCCATAACCTGCTCCACGACGCGCCCCACCAGGCGGTGAGCGTCTCGGGCAACGACCACGTGTTCGAGTACAACGAACTCCACGACGTGTGCATGGCCAGCGACGACGCGGGGGCCTATTACAAGGGGCGCAACCCCTCCATGCGCGGCAATATCGTCCGCTATAATTTCTGGCACCATATCGGCAGTCCGATGGGCCACGGCAACGCCGCCATCTATTTCGACGACGGCGACGGCGGCGAGTCGGTGATCGGCAACGTCTTCTTCAAGTGCGGCGAGCCCGGCAAGGGGTCCTTCGGCACCATCTTCTCCCACGGCGGCCATGACAACCTGGCCGAGGGCAACCTCTTCATCGCCCTGAAGCGCGCCCTGGGGAGCGCGCCCTGGAACGACAAGCGCTGGGCCGATTACCTCAAGACCGAACTCCTCGCCCGCATGACCAAGGAGGTCGACGTCACCCAGCCCCCCTACACCACCCGCTACCCCGGCCTCGTCGGGATCATGGAGCCCAACCCCGACCAGATCCGCAGCAATTATGCCTCGAATAACGTGCTCGTCGGCTGCGGCGAGGCCACCAGCGGCCGTTGGGATTTCGTGGAGGACGGGAACCTCATGGTCGAGAAGGACCCCGGCTTCCTCGACCCCCAGAAGGGCGATTTCCGCCTGAAACCCGATTCCCCGGTGTTCAAGAAGCTCCCGGGATTCAAGCAGCCCCCCATGGAGCGCATGGGCCTGGTGAAAGACGGCGTGCGCACCTTCATCCCCCCGTCGACCTTCGTCTACGATCCCGAAGACCCGAAGATGATGCGCGCTTCAAAGGCCGCCGCGGTGGCCCGCGCGAAGAAAAGCGCCGCGCCCGTGGTGCGCATCCCCAGGGGCTCCTTCCCCGGCACCGGCGCCCTTTCCGAGGGGGAGCTGGGGAAACCCGACCTCCTCCTCGCCAAAGACGTGGGGGGTTCCTCCTCGCGCATGACGAGCCGCGCCTGGCTGCGCTGGGACGGAAAAGCCATCCAAGTCTATATCGACAATACGGTGTCCAAGGGAACCTCGTTCAAGGGCAATGATTGGGGCGCTTGCGAAGCCATCGAGGCCGCTCTCCGGCCCATGGTCGCCGGAAAATCGTTCCCCATCGCCGTCTTCCGCGGCTTCGCCAATAGCCGCCTCGATTTCGGCCAGGCCAAATCGGGCCCCGACGAGCCCATCCTCTCCGATCCCCACGGCGCGGTCTACACCGTCCACATCGCCGGGGAGGAGCGCTGGATCGCCCGGCTCAGCATCCCGGCCACCCTCCTCGATGTCACCCCCGCCCCCGGCATGCGCTTCGCCTTCAACCTCACCTCCCGAAAGGTCAAGGACAATCTCTGGCTCATGTGGGAACCCACCGGCGGCCACTCCTACGACGTCGAACAAGCAGGCATCATCGAACTCGCCCCCTAACCCCTATGAAAACCAAAACCCCCACCCACCGTTCTTCCGTCGACTCCTTCTCCGCCTCCCTCCCCACCTCTACCTCCAAATCCAAATCCTCCCCCCCCTTCCCTTGGCTTTCGGCCAAGGGAAGGGGGCTGGGGGGATGGGTCCTCCTCCTCTCCCTCTCCCTGCTTCCCGCCGCCGAACTCACCGTGGAAGACTTCAGCGCCCCCGGCTCCTGGCGCCGCGTGGGCGGGAACCGGGAACCCGCCTGGAAGATCGAACGGGGAGAACTCGCCGTCGACATGGTCTACCGCAACGACGAGCGCGACATGTTCAATATGGTGCGGGGGTTCGACCTCGGCGTGGCCGGCATGAAGCTCCTCCGCATGAAGGCCCTCATCCCCAAGGGTTCCTTCCTCACCGTCGAATGGAACCTCGACGGCAAATTGCTTCGCCCCATTTCCTACCAGGCCGGGAAGGGCGAATGGGAGACCCTCACCTTTTCCGTCCCCGAGGGGGCCCAGAAACTTTCGAGCTTCGGCCTTTCCTTCGGCGAAGGGGGCGACACGAAGACCGGCGATGGCCTGCGCACCACGCGCATCGGGCGCATTTGGCTCACCGACGTCTCCCTCTCGAGCGGGCCGGTTCCGGTGTCCACCCCCGAACTCTACGCCGTGCCCGAGCCCGTCCTCGTGGACGCCGCCAAGGCGGCCCACCGGTTCTACCTCTCGCCTTCGGGGAATGACGCCTGGTCCGGCCTCTCCCCCCTTGAGGGCGGCAAGGGCGGGCCGTGGAAGACCCTCGCGCGCGCCCGCCAGGCGGTGCGCGACCTGAAGAAATCCGGCGGGCTCAAGGGCCCCGTGAACATCGAACTCGCGGCCGGAACCTACGAACTCGCCGAGACCTTCACCCTCGGCGCCGAAGATAGCGGCACCAAAGAGGCCCCGATCCTCTACACGGCGAAGAAGGGGGCCGAGGCGCGCATCCTCGGCGGGCGCGTGGTCCGCGATTTCAAGCCCGTCCAGGGCGCCGCGCTCCAGAAGATCGACCCCGCGGCCCGCGGCAAGGTGCTCGTGGCCGACCTCAAGGCCCAGGGCATTACCCGCTACGGCGAACTCAAGAACGGGCCCTCCTGGGGGAACTCGGACACGGGGATGGAACTCTTCTTCGGCGAGAAGCCCATGACCCTCGCCCGCTACCCCAATGCGGCGAAAACCGCGGGGGGCGATCCGTGGATGCGTATCGCCGAGGTCACGGTGGACGACGGCCACAATATCCACGGCCAGCGCGGCAGCAAGGTGGGGCAATTCACCGTGAAGGACGGCCGCATCGCGAAATGGGTCGGCGAACCCCAGGTGATGCTCTCGGGCTATTGGTTCTGGGACTGGGCCGACCAGCGCTTCATGGTCTCCAATATCGACGCCGCCACGAAGACGATCACGCTCTCCAACGCGAACCACCCCTACGGCTTCCGCCGCAACCAGTGGTTCTACGCCTATAACCTCCTCTGCGAACTCGATGAGCCGGGGGAATGGTACGCCGACCGCGAGCGCGGCCTCCTCTATTTCTGGCCGCCGTCCCCCCTCGAGGGCGGCGTCGCCATGGTCTCGATCCTCTCCAATCTCATCGTGCTCGAGAACGCCTCGAACATCGAGTTCCGCTTCCTCACCCTGGAGAGCTGCCAGGATACCGCGCTGGTGGCCCGCCAGGGGGCGGAGCTCCGCCTGGCCGGCTGCACGCTGCGCAATACGGGATCCTACGGCTTAAGCCTGGAGGGCCGCAACCTCGCGGTGCTCGGCTGCGACCTCTACCAACTCGGCGACGGCGGCATGCAGGTCAGCGGCGGCGACCGCAAGACCCTCACCCCCGGCGGGAATCTGGTGGAGAATTGCCATATCCACCACTACGGCCGCTGGGACGCCATGTACAAGGGCGGCATCCACCTGAACGGGGTGGGGAACAGCGCGCGGCGCAACCTCATCCACGACGGGCCCCACACCGCCATCTTCTGGGCCGGCAACGAGCTCGTGATGGAACTCAACGAGATCCACAGCGTCGTCTACGAATCGGGCGACGCCGGCGCGATCTACGCCGGGCGCGACTGGACCATGCGCGGGGTCAAGGTCCGCAACAATTATTTCCACCATATCTACGGCTTCGAGGGCCGCGGCGCCAACGGCGTCTATTTCGACGACCAGTACTCCAGCGCCGAGATGGTGGGGAATATCCTGTGGAAGGTGCCCAAGGCCCTCCTCTTGGGCGGCGGCCGCGACAATCTCGTGGCCAATAACCTTTTCCTCGAGTGCGACAAGGCCGTGCACATCGACGCCCGGGGCCTGGGCTGGGCGGCGGGCGGGAAGGACGGCCTCATCGGCAAACTCAACGCCATGCCCTTCCGGGCGGAGCCCTGGAAATCCCGCTATCCCCAGCTGCTCACGCTCCTCGACGACGAGCCCATGGCCCCCAAGGGCAATTTCGTCGACAAGAACATCACCTGGAAATGCGAGGGCAATTCCATCGAGGGGAAGGCCGCGCCCTACGTGGTCTGGGGCAGCAATCTCGTCGAGGTCGACCCCCGCTTCGAGGATGAAAAGGCCGGGAACTTCAACTTGAAGGCGGATTCCCCCGCCTGGGCGATGGGATGGAAGCGCATCCCCACCGAAAAAATCGGAGTCTATGCCGACGCGTGGCGCGCCACCTGGCCCGTGAAGAACGAGGTGCGCGCCGGGAAACTCACCGTCGGCCAGGCCAACCCGCACCCCGCCAAGCCCGAGACCATCCCCGCGGTGAAAAGCGCTCCCGTCATCGACGGGAACATCAACGATAACGAGTGGCGCGGCATGAAGACCCTCTCCCTCGCCGAGACCCCCAACCGCGATTCCGTGAAACGGCCGTGCACCGCCAAGATCGGCCACCTGGGGAATCGGCTCTTCATCGCCCTCTTCATCCCCGTGACCAATACCGCGGCGCTCAAAAAGGATCCCAAATGGGGCTCGAGCGACGGGGTGGAGGTCTGCTTCCGCCTCCACGAGGGCATCGATTACCGCCCGGGCCCCACCTTCATCGTGCAGGGCTTCCCCGGCGGCGACAAGCTCGGGAACGTACAAGGACGGGCCGCCGAGGATAGCGGCCGAAAGGTGGCCGCGGCCTCCGCCGTCGCCGCCAAGATCGTCGACGGCGGATGGACCCTGGAATACGAGATCCCCCTCGACGCCGCGGGCATCGCCGCGGCCCCGGGCATGAAGCTCGGCTTCAATATCGGGGTGCGTCGCACCGAGAGCAACGAATGGATCGCCTTCGGGGGTACCCTCGGCGCCAACCACAATCTCGGCAATGCCCGCATCCTGATCCTGGAGTGAAGGCGGCCCTGCCCCAGGGGGCCGCGCGGTACTGGCAAGAGACCGGATTCCTTCGGCACGCGACGTTTTGAGATAGAGGAGACCCGTATGACCCGCCGCTTCCCCGCCCTTCTCGCCCTGGTCCTCCTGGTGGCCTCCGCGCCCGCCGCGCCCGTCGACCAAGACCTCCTGCTCCATTGGTCGTTCGATGAAGGAAGCGGCGAAACGACCCGTGACAGTTCCCCCAACGGCCTCGTGGGCCGGATGAAGGCGGCCTGGGCCGAGGACGGCATCGGGAAGGCCGCGCGCTTCGACGGCACGGGCGGGGCGATCGTCTCCACCGCCCTGCCCGAGGACAAGCGCTTCGGGAAATCCTCCTGGACCTTCCTCGCGTGGGTGAAGCCCTCCCAGTTCACCATCGACGACAAGCAGAACCAGCGGCGCATCTTCGCCTACGGCAAATATCCCGACGCCTACCTCGTCATCGACATCAACGGCAGCGGCCAGGTCATCAATTATTTCTGCTATAAGAACGAGGCCGGCAAGGTGGTCTCGGCGGGCGGCGGGGCATCGGCGAGGCTCGCCCTCGGCGAGTGGGCCCAGATCGCCTTCGTCTGCGACCGCGAGGCCAACCAAATCCGCATCTACATCAATAGCCAGCCCCAGGGCGAGACCGACCTGCCCAATGGATGGGCCGGCGATTTCTCCCTCACCAGCGAGTTCACCGTGGGCAGCGGCTGGCATAATTACATGGGCCTCATGGACGAGGTGAAGATCTGGCGGCGCGCCGTGGCCAAGGAAGAGGTGCGTTCCGAGTTCAACGCCCTGAAGGGCGGCTTCAAGATCTCCGAATCGGCGGAAGCGGCCTCCATCGACCTCCGGGAAACGCTCAAGGAGTCCCTCGCCGCCGGGTCCAAGGCCTGGGCGGCCGGGAAACTCGCCGCCGCCCGCGCCGAGTTTTCCAAGGCCCTCGCGACGAAGGGCGCGCCCGAGGGGTGGCGCAGCTATGTCCACCTGCGCCTCGCCCAGAGTTTCGCCTCCGAGAAGAACTTCCCAATGGCCCGCGCCGAATACGAAAAGATCCAGAAAGAGGCGGCCTATCCTGAAGTCCACCGCACCGAGGCCGCGGAACTCGCCCAAGAGATGGATCGCCTCTCCAAAGGCCTGCCGGCCCGGGATCCCGCCGCTTCCCGCACGAGAATCCCCGTGATGGAGCGCTTCGCGGGCCAGGTGTGGGTCGCCCCCGACGGCAACGATGGGAACGAGGGCTCCCAGGCGAAGCCCGTGGCCAGCCTGCAGAAGGCCCAGGAACTCCTTCGCGCCCTGAAGGCCAAGACCGTCGGCGGCGCCCTCGCCGTCACCCTCAAGCCCGGCGAATACAAGATCACCAAGCCCCTCGTCCTGACCGGCGGAGATTCGGGCAGCGAGAAAAGCCCCATCGTCTGGCGGGCCGAAAAGCCCGGCACGGCGGTGCTCTACGGCGGCGCCCGCATCCGCGATTGGAAGTTCGTCTCGGACCGGGCCGTCTTAGATCGCCTCCCCGCCGAGAGCCGCGGGAAGGTGATGGTCACCGACCTGAAGGCCCAGGGGATCTCGCAATACGGGGAACTCAAGGTGCGCGGCTTCGGCCAACCGCCCTCCCCGCCGACCCTCGAACTCTACTTCAACGGGAAGGCCCAGACCCTGGCGCGCTGGCCCAACGCGGGCTTCGTGCCCCTCAAGAAACTCGTCGATGGCGGCAAGGTAGAGGCCCAGCAGCCCTCCATCATCGAATACGATTCGGACCGGCACGCCCGCTGGACCAAGGCCGAGGAGCCCTGGCTCTTCGGCTATTTCAAGTACCTCTGGGCCGACGCGACCATCAAGGTGACGGCCATCAACCCGGGCGACAAGACTTTGACCATGGCCCAGGCCTATAAGTACGGCGGCACGGGCATGGAGAACAAGCAGGGCATCATCTATTACGCCTTCAATCTCCTCGAGGAGATCGACCAGCCCGGTGAATGGTACCTCGACCGCGGCCGGGGCCTCCTCTATTTCTATCCGCCCGCCGATCTCTCCCGGAGCCAGGTGGAATTGGGGATGTTCGACGGCACCGTGATCTCCCTCGACCAGGTCTCCTACGTGCGCCTGGAGGGCCTGACCCTCGACCTCGCCCGCTTCAACGGCATCCAGATCGTGGACGGCACGCACAACCTCGTCGCGGGATGCACGGTGAAGCGCATGGCCGGCAACGGGGTCTCCATCCTCGGCGGCTCGGATTCGGGCCTCTTCGGGTGCGACCTCCACACCCTCGGCCGGCGCGCCGTCGAACTCATCGGCGGCGATCGCGCCACCCTCGCCCGGGGCCGGCATTTCGTGGAGAATTGCAGCCTCCACGATTTCGGGCGCATCGATCGCACCTACACCCCCGCCATCCAACTCGAAGGCGTGGGAAACCGGGTGGCCCATAACCTGATGTACGATTGCCCGTCGAGCGTGATGCGCATCGAGGGCAACGACCACCTCATCGAGTTCAACCAGGTGCACAGCGCGGTGCAGGAGAGCGACGACCAGGGGGCCATGGAGAATTTCAGGAACCCCACCTACCGCGGCGTCGTTTTCCGCTTCAACCAGTTCTCCCATAACGGCAAGACCGGGAGCGAGACCGCCATGCACGGGCAGGCCGCCATCCGTTTCGACGACGCCATCAGCGGCATGCTCGTCTACGGCAATATCTTCTACCGCTCGGCCAACGGGCATTTCGGGGGCGTGCAGATCAACTCGGGCCGCGATAACCTCATCGACAATAATATCTTCGCCGATTGCAAGCAGGGCGTCAGCGGCGGCTGGAACAGCGGCAATAGCGTGTGGAAGATGATCCGCGAGGGGAAGAAACCGGCGGATTTCTACACCGACAAGCGCTACCTGGACCGCTACCCCGCCATCGCCCGGATGATGGAGGAGCCCGGCATGAACGCCGTCTGGCGCAACCTCTTCTGGCGCTGCGGCAAGGTGGTGACGGGCAACCGCGCCACGCTCGACCTCATGGAAAACGCCGTCTACACCAACGGAGATCCGGGCTTCGTCGACGCCGAGAAGGGCGATTTCCGCTTGAAGCCCGACGCCCCGGTCTTCGCCGCCACGGGCTTCCGAGCGATCCCGGTGGAGGAGATCGGGCTCTACGCCGATCCACTTCGCGCCTCGTGGCCGGTGGAGAGCCGCCCCGTCTCGCTCCGCGATTGGCGGGAGACCGTCGGCAAAGTGAAGATCCAACCCCATCCCATGGCGCCGCTGGCGGTGAAGAAAATCACGGCCGCGCCGTCCCTCGACGGCAAGGCGGCCGCGGGCAAATGGCCCGGGGAGGGCCTCAAATTGAAGGAGACCCCCACGCGGGAAGCGATCAAGGGCGCCCCCGCCGCCGCCTGGATCGCCCATGACGGGAAGACCCTCTTCGTCGCCGTGCGCGTCCCCCTCGCCGACAAATCCAAAATGAAGGCGGGGAAAATCTGGGGCCAGAACGACGGCCTCGAGATCTGCCTGCGCGACGAGAATAACCTCGCCGTCGGCCAAAGATCCCCCACGTTCGTGCTCCAGGGCTTCACCGGGGGCGAGTTCCAGGGCGCCGGCCACCCCGATGAAGACGCCCAAAAAGAGAATAAGGCCCTCGCCCAGGCCAGCCGCTACGTCGCCGCCGTGGGGAGCGACGCCTGGACCTGCGAGTGGGCGATCCCCTTGGAAGGCCTCGGGTTGAAGTACGCGGCCAAGCTGCGCCTGCAATTCAATATCGGGATTCGACGGACCGACACCGACGATTGGATCGCCCTCGCCGGCGCCATGGGGGCCAATTTCCAATTGGATAACGCGGCGGTGCTGGTCTTGGAGTGAAACGCTAGCGCGCCAGGCCCGGATCCGGCGTGAGTTCGGTGAAGAACGCCCGGTGGCGGGCCGGCTCGAGTTCCATCCCCGAGGACGAGAGCGCCGCCCGAAGGCGACCGATCTCCAGGGCGGAAAACGCCGCGCACCCGTCCATCGCCGCCAGGGCCGCCGGCGGTGCCGCCCCCGCAGACGACCAGATCGCACGCATAGGCTTTGTGGGGTTTCTCGGCAAGCAATTCCGGCATGGGGCGCTCCCGCCGAGGGCCATCCGCCCGGTCGGCATGAAGGAAGCATCGTCCATGGGCGCCCATGGAATGGTCATTTTTTAGACATCCAAAATCAATTTTTAAGACAAATTGGCGCTATTCCATGAATATCACCATACTTAGACGACATGATGCTCGACCCCTTCCTGAAATCCCAGCCCGCACGCTATCGGCACGAACTCCCGTCCTGCGAGGCGTCCTATTGGATCTTCGTCCGTGAGGGGCGCTTGCACCTGGAGACGCCGGGGGGACGTTGGGCCGCCGGTGGCGGGATGGGGGTGGTCCTTCCGAAAGGCTCGAAGGCGACCTTATGGACGGGCGAGCGCCGGGGCTACCGCGGGGTGAGCCTCACGGTGCTGGGCGAAACGGGGGCGCCCGATAGGGCGCGGATCCTCCCCCTGAGCGAAGAACTCCGCATGCTCGTCGATCTGCTCCACAGCGCGCTCTCGCGGCCCGGGGAGCGCTCCGTCGTCTACCTCCGCCATCTCGCCAGCGCCCTCCTCCTGGCGGCCCGCGGGCGAACGGAAGATTCCTCCGAGGGCGATGCGCCCTCTTACGCCCAGCATGTCGTTTCCCGCATGGAAGGGGCCCTCACGGCGAGCGTCTACGGCGGCCAGGATCTCGGACCCCTCTTGGGCGGGCTCGGCCTCTCCCCCAGGCAATGCGCGCGGCTTTTCGAAGCCCGCCATGGGTGCTCGCCGAAAGCCTGGCAACTCCGCCTCAAACTCGCGGATGCCAAACGTTGGCTCTCCGATCCCGACACCCATGTGGGCACCGTGGCCGCGGAACTCGGTTTCGCCTCGCCCCAGCATTTCGCCGCCTTCTTCCGCAGGCAGACGGGCCAAACCCCGCGGGCATGGCGGTCGAACCCGGACCGCCCGGAGGGCGCCCGCTCCAAGCAGGGCGGGGCGCGCCCCGGCGGTGTTTCCGCGGGAGAGCCCCCGCATACCTAGGGCCGCCGGTGTGGAGAGCGATCGGTAATAGCGACCGCGTGACGGGGCGATCGCCGCGGCGCCTCAGCCGCCGCCGTGGGCCAGATAAGCCTCGACGGAAAGCAGGTTATTGCCGGCTTTCTTCGTGATGGCGAGTTTCGACTCGGCGGTCGCGATCTCTTCCACCTGCTCCTGCACGAACCATTGGAGGAATTGCTGGGCCGAATGGCATTTTTCGGAGAGGGCGAGATCGACGAGGGCGTGGATCTGATTCGTGGTGCGCACTTCGGCGTCGTAGGCCGACTGCACGGCCTCGAGGGCGTTGGCGAACTTGTTCTGGGGGGCGCTCGTCGCCTGGATCTCCACCGCGGCGCCGCTATCGATCAGGAACTTGGTGAAACGAGAGGCGTGGTCGCGCTCTTCCTCGGCCTGCTTGGCGTAGAAGCCGGCGAGCAGGCGCAGATTCTCGACGGAGAAATAATTGGCGATGGCGGTGTACTGCAGGTAATTGCTGTACTCCTGGGTGATCTGGCGGTTGAACGCTTGGACGACTTTTTCGGTGATGAACATGCTGCCCCCGTGGTGGAGGATTATAGAGGGGATCGATCCTCGGGTCAACCGTGGATGCCGTCGGCGCCCCTTTTCGGGGCCGGTGCCCGTTGGGAATGGGCGCGAGGCCGACTCCTGGAGGACCCGCCGGAAAGCGCCTCCCACCATTGATTTTCCCCGCGTCCGGGTTAGATTCCACGGGGGCCTCCGCCGGGGGCCCCGGGGCCCGGAGGGCCCCGAGAAGACGCCGCGGCACGAGGCCGCGAATGGGCGCTTCCCCGGAGATCCCGATGATCCGCATCCTACCGTTCCTGCTCTTGGCCGCTTCCATCGCCTCGGGCCAGTCCCTCGTGGGCAAGGCCGCCCCGGCCTTCAGCCTGAAGGACAGCGCTGGCAAAACCAGGAGCCTGGCCGAGTTCAAGGGCAAGTACATCGTCCTCGAGTGGTACAACAAAGATTGCCCCTTCGTGCGCAAGCATTACGACGGGGGCCATATGCAGGGGCTCCAAAAAGCCTGGAAGGAGAAGGGCGTCATTTGGCTCTCGATCGTCTCCTCCGCCGCCGGCAAGCAGGGCCACCTCGCCCCCGCCGAGGCCCAGGCCCTCCTGGGAAAATCGGTGTTCTCCGAGGCCATCCTCCTCGACGCATCCGGCGCCGTCGGCCGCGCCTACGGGGCCAAGACGACCCCCACCATGGTCATCATCGACCCCAAGGGCGTCGTGGCCAGTATCGGCGCCATCGACGACCGGCGCAGCGCGAAGGTCGAAGACGTTCCGGGGGCCCTCAATTACGTCTCCGCCAACCTCACCGCGCTCCTCGCCGGGAAGGCCGCGCCCCACCCCGACACCCCGTCCTACGGGTGCGGCGTGAAATACGCGGACTGACCCTGCGGCTCGGCGAACGAAGCCCTGATCGCGACCTCCCGGTCTTTTCCATACGGGGCGTCAAGGACTTGGAAGACCCCGAGGGCCACGGTCCCCGACGACGGGTTTCCCAATCGGTCTGCGCCGTGGGCTCTCCTGGTTTGACTGATTCGCGTACGAGGCTATAATCCCCCCGGATCGCGAGATCCAAAACTGCCGAACGGGGTCCTCGGGCCCCCAGGTCGGCGAGGCTTCCATTTTCTGGCGGACTTCGGGCCGTCGACACACGTTCACGAATAGGAGCGCCCATGCCTTCCATGATCCCCCGCCGGGAATCCCGGCTCATCGCCTTCCTCGACCTCACCCAATTCTCCCGGGCCGTGCACGGCCTGGAACCCGAGGCGGTCTTCGCCTTCCTGCAGGATTATTACGCCCAGGTCGCCGCGGAGATCGGGCCGTCCGGGGGGCGCATCATCAAATGCATCGGGGATGCGCTCCTTTGCGATTGGCCCGAGGCTTCGGTGGATGCCGGGGTCCGCGGCCTCCTCGACCTCCGCGACTTCGTCGCCGCTTCCATGAAGAAGCGGGCGAAGCCCTGCAAGCTCGACGTGAAGGCCCATTTCGGCGAAGTGGCCGTGGGACCCATGGGCGCGCCGGGCGAGGAACGGGAGGATGTCATCGGCGAGACGGTCAATATCGCCGCCATGCTCAAATCCGCGGGGTTCGCCGTGACGGCCGAAGTCTTCCGCAAGCTCAAACCCGAGACGCGCAAACTCCTCAAGAAGCACACCCCGCCCATCACCTACATCCCCCTGGAAGACCCCCATCGGGACTAGAACCCCGATCCCTGCGCGCTCCGATGCCCGCGCGGGGAGAGGGACCGGCAACCGATGAAACCCCGTTTGAATGAAGTGTAAAAGGATGAAGCCATGATGATCACCGTCTGGATCGGTTTTCTCGCGTTCGTGCTCCTGCTCTTGGCGCTGGATTTGGGCGTCTTCCACCGTACGGCGAAGGAAGTGCACCCGAAGGAGGCCTTGGCCTGGTCCGCGGTCTGGATCGCGATCGGGCTTTCGTTCGCGGTGTTCGTCTTCTTCGGCTACGAGAACAAGTGGTTCGGCATGGGCACCGGGGTCGACCCCGTGGACGGCGTCGTCAACGGGGGCGCCGTCGCCACGGAGAAGTACCTGACGGGCTACGTGGTGGAAAAATCACTGAGCATCGACAATATCTTCGTGATCGCCATGCTCTTCTCCTTCTTCGCCGTGCCGGGCCGCCTGCAGCACCGCGTGCTGTTCTGGGGCGTCTTGGGGGCCCTGGTGATGCGCGGCCTGATGATCGTCGCCGGCGCCCGCCTCATCGCCGAGTTCCACTGGGTCCTCTACCTGTTCGCCGCCTTCCTCATCCTCACCGCCCTCAAGATGCTCTTCACGAAGGAGGGGCCCCGCGATCCCAGCCGCAATATCGTCGTACGGATCATCAAGCGCTTCCTGCCCGTCTCGAGCGAGTACCACGGCGACCGCTTCCTGGTCCGCGGCCCGACCCCCCGCTCCTTCCTGCTCACTCCGTTGGCCGTCGCCTTGATCCTCGTGGAGACCACCGACTTGATCTTCGCGGTCGACAGCATCCCCGCCATCTTCGCCATCACGGCCGATCCGTTCCTCGTCTTCACGAGCAACGTCTTCGCCATCCTGGGGCTGCGCTCCCTCTACTTCGCCCTGGCCGGCATGATCCAGAAATTCCGCTACCTGAAGACGGCCCTGGCCCTCGTGCTCCTCTTGGTGGGCTTCAAGATGATCTTCGCGGGGTGGTTGAAATCCGTCCTCGGCGACCGCTTCAACTTGATCATCCTCCTGGGCGTGCTGGCCATCCTGGCGGGCGGCGTCGTCGCCTCCCTCTACGCCGACCGGAAGGCGGGGACGGCCCGTGGGAACTGAAGGCGAAAACGGCCACGGTCGGCCGCTCCAAGACCGCGTCATCCTCGTCACCGGCGCCAGCCGGGGCATCGGAAAAGCCATCGCGAAGCGCCTGGCCATCGGGGGCGCCCGCCTCGCCCTCGTGGGCCGCGGCCTCCGGGGATTGGAAGAGGCCTCCCGCGAACTCGGGCCAACCGGGGGGGAGGCCCTCCTCCTTCCCTACGATCTCACCGAGGCCTCCTCCTACCCGCGCATCCTCAAGGCGATCCTCGAACGTTGGGGCAGGCTCGACGCCCTGGTGAATAACGCCGGCATCGCCGAGACGGCCCCCTTCGAATCGGAGACCCCCGACGCGTGGGATCGCCTCCTGGCCGTCAACGCCCGGGCCCCCTTCTTCCTCACCCAGGCCGTCCTCCCCGAACTCCGCAAAACGAAGGGGCGCATCGTGAACATCGCCTCGGTCGTCGCCCACACCGGCTATGCCCAGCAGGCGGCCTATTCGGCCTCCAAGCACGCGCTCTTGGGATGGACGAAGGCCCTCGCCCGGGAACTCGTCTCCGACGGGGTGCGCGTGCACATTATCGCCCCCGGGGGCGTCGCCACCGAGATGGTTTCGCGCATGCGCCCCGATATCCGCCCCGAAGAACTCATCCAGCCCGAAGAGGTGGCCGAGGCGGTGGCGTACCTGCTTTCCATGAACGGCCGGGGGGTGGTGGATGAGATCCAATTGCGCCGCGCGGATAAAACGCCTTTTTAAGGCGCCATCCGCTTTCCCTCCTCTACAGAGAAGATAAAGAAATAAATTTTATTTTGTTTAGGTTGGAAACATATGATACTCTAGCGGAAGACCGCCAACCCGGGCCGAAATCGCCGGCATCCTCCCGCGGGGAATGCCAAGATCTCGCACGGCGCGACGGGAACTTCCCCACGCCACGCGAACAGGAGTTGCCATGAAGCCCATCACCCGGTCCCGAAAACTCGGGATCGCGACCTTCCTCCTCGCCGTTTCCGCGATCCTCTACGGCGCCGACGCGGGCGGCCCGGCCTTCGATCCTTCGGCGAACCTCCTCAAGAAGTGGCGTCTCTTCGGGAAACCCGAGAACACGGTGTTCCAGCCGGGCGGGGTGATCGCCTGCGAATGCAAGTCCAACGGCGAGATCGCCGGGGTCACCCAGACCCTCGATCTCAACCAAGAGGCCCCGGCGGAGCTCACCTTCGTCGTGGAGAGCAAGGCGCAAGAGGTGACCGGGCCCAAGAATAGCGATTTCGGCGTCTACGCCGATCTCGTCCACACCGACGGCAGCCGTACCTATGGCGTCTCCCTTCCCTGCGCGCCCGGCACCCATGATTGGGAGAAGGTGAGCCTGACCCACGCTCCCGCGAAACCCGTGCGCAGCATCTCCTTCTACCTGCTCATGAGGAAGCGCACCGGGGCCGCCTCGTTCCGCAATGCGGCCCTCTTCGACGCCTCCAAGCCCCAGGGCCGGGGCGGCTCGCGACCGAACCCCGTCGCCGGGGGACCGCGTCTCCAGGCGACCATACCCGCCGGCTTCAAGGAAGTCCCCTTCCAGGACGCCTCGCCCCTCCCGACCCCGAACGTGGAGGAAAATGCCCGGGGGTACCTCCTCTTCACCCGGTCCATCAACCAGCCCATCTACAGCGCCAGCAAGCCGCTTGATTCCGAGCGGGTCGAAGCGCTGAGCGCCTTCGCGACCCCCGGGGAATATGAACCCGTGCAATTCGCCGTGCACCCGCTGCGCGACATGAAAGATTTCCGGGTGACCGTTTCCGAACTGAAGGGCGCGGGGGGCGCGATCGCCGCCGCCGACCTCGACCTCCGCCTCGTCACCGAATGGAATATCCGCTTCCCCCTCTACACCTCCAAGACCTACCAGCGCATGCCCGAGTTGATGGAGGCGGTCACCGCCCATTCCTTCGCCAAGGGCCAGAACCAGCGCTATTGGCTGCGCATCCATGTGCCCTCCAACGCCGCCCCCGGCCTCTACCGCGGCGCGTTCACCCTCTCCGAGGGGGCGTCCACCAAGACCGTGGCCCTGCCGTTCTCCCTGCGGGTCATGCCCTTCCAACTGAGGCGCGACCCGGCGAAGCGCTATAGCGCCTATTTCGACGGGCCCGACCGCCAGTACGGCGAGATCCCCGACGCCCTCCTCGACAAGGCGATGGACAACGAACTCGACGCCATGCGCGCCTACGGCATCGACATGTTCCCGACCCTGCCGATCCGTTCGGTAAAAGACAAGGACGGCAGCATCGTCCTCTCCCTCTCCCAACCGGCGTTCGTCGACCGGATGGTGCGCCACGGCTTCCAGGGCCCCATCCCGATCCTCGGGGGCATCTGGCCCTTCTACAACAAGCACGTGCCCACCGGCAAGATCGGGAGCCATTGGGCCATCGACACCCAGCCCTCCGACGACGCCATCTACAAGGAGATCGAGTCGGCGTTCCGGAAATTCCGACTCGACTACGCCGGAAAGGGTTGGCCGGAGTTCATCTGCTGCCCCCTCGACGAGGTGGCCCCCGAGAGCGCCCTTTTCGCCGCGAAGGTGAACGCCGCCATCCGCGCCTCGGGCATGAAGACCTACATCACCAAGGACCCCACCGCGGTGGACGCCCCCCTCTTCCGCAAACTCGACGCCGTCGACGCCTGGTGCTCCCAGCCCTTCGCCATGCCCTTCGAGAAGGTCCTCGCCGACAAGCGGTGCGAGTACTGGTCCTACCCCAACCACAACGCCGGCGAGCTCAAGGACCGCGTCATCATGCAGAAGGGCGGCCGCGTGACCTACGGCTTCGGCCTCTGGCGCAGCGGCTATACGACGCTCATCCCCTGGCACTGGCGCTGGTTCCCCGACCGCGACGATTCGTTCGATTACCTCCGCCACCCCACCGTCTCCGGCTGCGGCAACCGCATGGACGAGCAGGGCCACGTGATCCCCGCCGTCTACTGGGAGTGCTTCCGGGAGGGCTACGACGACGCCCGCTACCTCTACACCCTCCAGCAGGCCATCGTCGAGCGCGAGGGCGCCGTCGACGAGAAATGCCGAGCCTCGGTCGCCGCCGCGCGGGAGCTCCTCCAGAAGATCTGGGACAGCACGACGCCCCAGGAAAAATACCTCTCCATGAACTTGTGGCCCGACGACCAGTTCGCCGCCATGCGTTGGCGCCTGGCCACGGCGACCCAAGAACTCCTGCGCTTCCCCGCCGTGCGCAAGGTAGCCGCTCCCTCGGTCCTCGTCGACACGAAAAAGCCCCCGGTTTCCAAGCCCGACGCACTCGCCCTGGCCGAGAAGGCGGGGCTCGTCGAAAGCCGGGATTTGGGCGGCGACGCGTACTCCGAATGGAAGGCCGTGAATACCGAAGTGGCCACCCAGCTCATCCCCTCCGAGGGCGCGCCCAGCCATCCATTGCTGCGCATGACCGTGAAGGTCGACTATAAGACCGACGGCGGGGGCGAAAACGGCAAGTACCCCATCGGGTGGCCCCGCATCCGCCGGGAGTTCGCCCCCGAGGCCATGGGCCTGAGCGATTGCGATTTCCTCCTGTTCCACGTGCGGGTCGATTCGGACCGCGACGAGGTGGCCGATGACAGCACCCCGTTCATCGTCGCGGTGCAGAGCCACGTCGACGGCGTCAAGATCGATATCCCCCTCGACTTGGGCGACCGCCAACGCGTGTGGCTCCCCATGCGCATCCCGATCCGCGACCTCATCCTGCGCTCGGGCCGCGACGCCTCCATGTGGCGCACCCTGAAGGCCCTGCAATTCGTCGTCTCCGAGTCGCATTACCGCGACGGCACCCGGCTCCAGTTCGACCTCGACCAGGTCCGCCTGGTGAAGCTCACCCAGCCCGTGCTCGAATCCGTGGAGTGCGCCGACACCCTGGTCTTGCCCATGAAGACCCTCGACATCCGCCTGGTGGGGATGGGCCTATCCGGAGAACCCGGCGATGCCCGCTACCAATACGCCCTGGCCGTTTCCGCCCAAGGAAAGGTCATCGCCCAAAAGAAGGGGCCCCTGGGCGAGGGCCTTCGAACGGCCCTCGACGTCTCGGGCCTCGCCCTCGGGGCCTATTCCCTGGAGACCTCGATCCTCGACCGAAGCGGGAAGGTCCTGACCCGCGACGCGAAGCGCCTCGAGGCCATCGCGGGCTACGCGCCCTAGGGGCGCGCGGGCCCCGCCGGACGCGCCGCGATCGGGGCCGCTACCATTCCCCGAGGGATTGGATGGCCGAGAGGATCTTCGCCCGGTTCGCCGCGAGGTCGATGGACGCCCCCGAACCGAATCGGCTGGTGAGGAACTGGTCGCCGTTGCCCGAATCATTCGCTTCCTTTAATATACGATCAATGACGGCCTGCGCCGCGAGCGCTTTCGCCGAGCCCTTCCCCCGGGCGATGGCCTTCTGGAGCGTGGCGAGGTAGCGCAGGTCGTCCAGCCCCTCCCGGTAGCCGGTGAAGGCCAGGGTATTGACCACCCCATCGGCGGTCGGATAGGCGAACACGTGGTCTTTGTAGGTCTGGTCGTCGAAATCGTCCCAGATATTGCCGAAGGAATGCTGGTAGGCGTAGTCCATGGCGCCGTCGATGCCGTAGGCCGCGAGCATCACCCCGTAGTTCTTGCGGTAGATGTAGGCGTCCTCCACGCCGACCTGGGGATCGTTGTAGGAGACCACCCGGTTGCCGTGCTTGCGGTAGAGGGCGGCCTCTTCCCGGTCGATGCCGTTGCCCGAAGCCAGGGCGCAGACGTAGACGTTGAGGGCGTGGGCGACCTCTTTCATGCCGCCGGGGTAGCCGGCCACGAAGACCCCGATGCCGACCTTATTGAGTTCTTCCCATACTTTCAGTTGCTTGCGCACGCGGTCGCCGACGGCCTCGTCGATGCCGTAGACGTAGAATTTCTTGCACCCGTATTTCGCCGCGATCTCGCGGCCGCGCAGCGCGCCCTCGAGGATGGATTTGTCCCCCGCCTCCGTGCCCGCGGCGCCGGTGGTCACGCCCAGGGAGAAGATCGTGGTATTGTCCAACCCGGCCTTGGCCCGCAGCGCGAGGACCTTCTCGAAGAGCGTCGGGTCGGCGAACTTTTCGTAGATCGTGGGGTTGTCGATCCCGTGGGCGGCCATGTTCTCGAGGTCGGCCAGGTACTGCGCCTCGCTCTTCAGTTCCGAAGAGACCGTGCCCTTGTTCGTCGGGTCGAGGCGGGCCACGTAATAGATCGACGAGACGAAGTGGTCGACCTTGGCCAATTCGAAGTCGTGGATCGTGAGTTCCACCGCGAGGACCTTCTTCACGCCCTTGGCGGCCAGGGTGATCGTGCCGACGTACTTCCCCGCGGGCAGGGTCGACGGGGCGAAGGTGAGCAGGACCTGCTGGTTGCGGCCCTTGGCCACGTCCACCGGCTTCAGCGCGGCGCTGTCGCGCACGGGGTAGGCCTCCGTCGCGGGCATCCACCGGCCCAGGGCCCCGAATTTCCTCGTGGAAACGTTCTGGTACTCGGCGCCCACGCGCAGGAAATTATTGGAGCTCGCCTCGTCCACGCGGACCAGGGCGGGGTCGTTAACGAGGAGTTCCGGCACGAGCACCGCCTTCTTCGGCCGTGCGCTGATGGGCGTCAAGGGGTCGCTTTCCACCTGATACCAGCATTTCACCAGTTTGACGTCCACCCGGGAGGCTGGATAGCGCGTGGAGCCCATCGTGAGATCCGACACCGCGACGGTGAGGCCGGTGAGGTCTTCGAGGGCGGTGACGGCGAAACTGGCGGATTCATATTCGTTGCGGCACATGGAAGCCTGGATCTTCTCCGTCAAGCGCCCCTGGATGAGGCGGGTTTCGGGGAGGATCGGGTATTGGGCCACCGGGTCCACCCCGTGGACCGCCATGCCCGAGACCGGCTTGGCGGCCAGGGCCCTGAGGTTCGCCCGCAGGTCCTCCCCGGCGAGGGAGAGGAAATTAAGCCGCGGCTCGATCTCGTAGGAGATGGCGTCACGGGCGAGCATGTCTTCGACCAGGGCCAGCACGCCGCCGACTTCGTCGAGGACCGCCGCCTTGTAGAGGTCCCCGAAGCCGGGGAGCACGCGCTCGGCGCCGAAGGAGGCCTGGAAACCCACGAGATCCTGCTTCCATTTCAGGGCGCGCTCGCGAGATTGGGCCTTCCCCTGGGCGATGCGCGATTCCATGAGGGCCGGGTAGCCCGCGATGTCGGGGACCGTGCCGTGGATCTCCACGTCGTCGATGTAGACGGTGATGCGCTTCCCCGGGGCGCCGCCGGTGACCAGCACCCCGATGCGGTCGATGATCTTGCCCCCCGTCTCCGGGGTGAGCCCGGGCGTCTTGGCCTTTCGGAAGAAGGAGGTGGAGCTCTTTTTCCCCGCGGACACCACCGATTCCTCGCGGAAGGGGACCCACACGCCCACCTTATCCGATTCGGCGCACCGGAAGACCCCTGAATCCTTCGTCGGCGGGAAGAGGAAATCGAGCCCCGGCAGGGCGCGCGCGGTGCTCGAGGGATCGACGTACATCGAGGCCTTGAAGACGAGGTCCCCCTCGCAGGGCACGCGGATCGGCAGGGAGACGTAATAGTAGGATCCGGAATTGAAGGTGAGGTCGATCTTGAAGGATCGCTTCCCCGAGGCGGCCTTCTCCGTCGTCACCCCCATGGAATGCACGGTGACCTCGCTGTTCTTGGCCCAGGGGGCGAAGGCGGGGTCCGCATCCTCCTCAAAGCCGTTGTAGTACCGGTAATGCACCCAGCCCTCCTTCGCGGCGGGCTTCTTCTCTTCGAGGGCGAAGGCGGTGGCGGCCAAAAGTAAAAACGTGGCGAGACGACGCATGGTTTCCTCCGCCACCCTATCGGGTGGTCTTTCTTTTGATGAACCTGGAACGGACGGTGCGCGACCCCGCCTCGCGGCCGGAAAGCCGCTCGAGGAGGAGCTCGGCCGCGGCCACCCCGCCCTCGAAGGCCGGCGAGTGGATCGTGCTGAGCAGGCATTCGGCCTCGGGGATGCCCGCCTTGGCCTCGTAATTCCCGAAGCCCACGAGGCCGAAGGCCGCCCCCGCCTCGCCCCCTGAGGCCGTAAGGAGCGCCGCGAATTGGAACGCGACCTCGTCGGAAGCGAAGAAATAAAGCGACGGATGGCGGTCGCGATGGCGCACGAAATCGAGGGCGAGCTGCGCGGGCTTGAGATGGGAGGCGTTGTACCAGGGCACCGGGGGCAGCATGAAGGTGTGCTCGGGGTCTAAGCGTTTCCCGCGGGCGGCAAGGATGCCGTCGAGGCGCTGGAAACGCTCCGGGTAGCTCCCGATGTAGCCGAAGGTCTCGTACCCCGCCGCCAAGCAATGGGCGACGGCTTCTTCGGCCCCGGGGGCTTCGTCGGTGAGCACGTAGGGGATATCGTCGTAGCGGCCCACCGCCTCGCCGCTCACCCCGATGAAAGGGATGCCCTCGGCCGAGAGCGCCCGCTTCAGGGCGGGGGAGATCGTGTTCCCGAGGTCGAGCACGCCGTCGGGGGGGAGGCGCTCGAGGTCCCGGTAATCGCCGCGCTCGCTATCGACGACGAGGAGCGTCGCGCGGTGGCCGGCGGCGATCAGGGCCTGCTTCATCCCCTCGATGCGCGCATGGATGTGCACGTTGGTGCCGATGAACGGGAGATCGTTCGGGCGGTCGAACACGAGCCCGATGGTCAGGCTGGCGGGCTTTTTCTTCGCGAACTTGACGAAGGTGCCCCTGCCCTTTTCGCGGTAGATGAGGCCCTTCTCCTCGAGGATCTGGTAGGCGGCGCGCACCGTGGGGTGGGAGACCGCGTAGCGTTTGCACAGGTCGCTCTCGGAAGGCAGGACATCGCCCTTTCGGAATTTCCCGGAGAGGATGGACTCCCGGAGTTCCTTCTCGATCGTACCGTATTTAAGCACCTATTAGATTCCTTATAACTGATTTATGTTAGGTTAGTTTCTCTCCAATGTCAAGAAAAATCCGTTTCAGCCGTGGATTCACGCAATACACCCGAAAGAGGCCTTGTTGTCCACACCCACAATTCACCCTTAGCCGGCTCCCGCGCATCCTGCGCTCCGCCGGTCTTGCGCCATCCAGGCGCCGGACTCAACACCAAGGGGAAGGGCAAGAAAAAATCGCGAACGACTTCCCCCTCCATCCGCTTCCGGCGGAGGGAGGGGGCCAGGGGGTGGGTCGGCGACCCAATCCCCTCCCTTGGGCGAATGCGAAAATCCCGCCATGCCCCGACTTAAGATCTCCCTGCTGCTTTGCATGCTCCTAGGCGCGCTCCCCGCCCGCGATCTCTCGCGGCTGGCCCTGCTCTCCTCAAACCAACCCCGGGCTTTCTTCTTCCGCGCCTCGGAGCAGGCCGCGAGCGCCCGGCTCTACCCCGACTTCGAGAGTTGGGACCGGCCCTTCGGCCGTCTCATGGGCATCATGGGCAAATGCCTCGACGAGGAGGTGCTGGAGCGGGAGGCCCGCAACCCGGGCTTCTTCAACGCCTTCAAGGCCCGCCATCCCGAGCAGGCCGTGCTGCTTCACTTCAATGGGAATGCCCGCGACCCCCGCTACCAGGCCGAAAAATATTTTCCCGGCCATTGGATCTACCGCGAGGCCACGACCCTCCTCGCCGATGTGCCGGCCGAGGAGGGGGTGAGCACCCTGCGCGTTGCGAGCGCGCGGGATTTCAAGACCGCCACCGGCCGCTACCGCAACGCCAACGACGACCTCGCGCTCTTCGCCATGGCGCCAGACGGCCGCCATGATTGGGGCCGCTGCGAGCAGGTGAGCCTCGTCTCGGTGGATGCGGCGGCGAATACGATCACCGTGAAGCGCGCCCAGTACGGCACCCGCCCCCTCGCCTTCAAGGCCGGCGCGGCCCGGGCGGCGGCCCATGAGGTCGAGGGCCCTTGGGGCAAGAACAACCACCTCCTCTGGTTCTACAATTACGCCGCGCATTGCCCGCGCGACGGCGAGGGCAAGACCTGCGCCGACCGATTGGTGGACGATTTCGCCCATTGGTTCGCCCCGGGCGGCGTGCTCTCCAATTTCGATGGGGTCGAATTCGACGTGTTCTACCACGAGACCTCGGGGGATACGGACGGCGACGGGAAGGTCGACGACGGGATCCTCGGCGGCGTGAACCATTACGGCGTCGGCGTGATCGAATACGCGCGCAAACTCCGCGCGCGCATGGGTGAGGATTTCCTCCTCCTCGGCGACGGGGCCCTCGGGCCGGGGGGCGTCCATAGCCAGCGTGCCTTCGGTCTCCTCAATGGCATCGAGAGCGAGGGCTTCCCGAACCTGGGGGATTGGGCCTTCGAGGACTGGTCGGGGGGGCTCAACCGGCACGCGTTCTGGGCGCGCCATGGCCGCACCCCCGCCATCAGTTACATCAACCATAAATGGAACGAACCGGTGCCCGGCCAGATCGGTGAGCATCGCGCGCCCGAGGTGCCCCCATCCCGCCACCGCCTGGCCATGGCCGGGGCCGTTTTCTCGGACGCGGCCATCTGCTATATCCTCGCCCCCGCGAAGGACGAGGACGGCCTGCCCGGTATCTGGGATGAACTGCGCGCCGGGTGCGAAAATCGCCTGGGCTGGCTGGGAACCGCGGAGAGCCCCGTCCGCCACCTGGCGAAAACGACCCCCGACCTCCTCGGCGGTGCGGGCAAGGGGGAGGGGCTCCTGAAACTCCTCTCGGGCGATGCGGCCTTCCAGGCGACGGCCTCGGGGGTGAGGATCACCGCGAAAGCGCTTTCCCCCGTGACCGCCTTCACGCTGCGGGGCATACCCGTCCGCGGCCCGGACCTCTACGTGGAACTGGTGATGGGGGCCGACCCCACCGTCCGCGCCCCGCCCGAGCAGGCGCGTTTCGTGAAGGTGAGCTTAAGCGGCGGACTCGTGGATCTTCTCGCGGCCCCCGCCGTCGAGACGGGCATGGCGCTTCGGGGCGCCCCCGAAACCCCCCTCGATAGGGAGACGGGTGCCGCCCTCGCCCGACGTACGATGGCCATCGACGGGGAAAGCCGCCCCGGTTATTTCGCCCATCCCCCCTACCAAGGCGTGAAGGGCTACACCTATTGGGTCCAGGAAGCCGTGGTGCCCGAAGCCGGCGCGCTGCGCTTCTTCGTCTCCATGGGCGAAAAGAGCCCCGAGCGGTCCGACGGGGTCTGGTTCTCGGTCCATGCGGCGGAGGCGAAGAACGACGCCCTCGGCGAGTACGCGAAGATCTTCGAAACGAATACGCGGGAGCACCGCTTCCTCCCGTGCCGGGTCGACCTGGGGCGTTTCGCGGGCCGCCGCCTGCGGCTTAAGTTCGTGGCGGATTGCGGACCCAAGGACCACGCCGTCGCGGACCAGGCCCATTGGGGATCCCCTTGCCTCGCGCCCGACGGGGCGGATCCCGCCTCCCTCACCCCCGCCGCCACGAGCATGACTTGGGCTTCCGCGGAGTTCTTTACCTCCGGGTTCTCCTTCCGGGAGCTCCGTTCCCCCCGGGTCGATCTCGCCATCAGCATCGAAGGGCCCGAGCCGGTGACGATCCGCTCCGTGAGCGCCCACGCCTCCTCCGACGCGACGGCCCGCCTCTTCTCCCAGGGGCTCGTGCTGGCCAATCCCGGCCTGCGGCCGCAGGCCTTCGACCTGCCGACGCTTTCACCCGGCCGCTCCTATCGCCGCTTGCGCGGCGTCCCATCCCAGGACCCTTCGTTCAATAACGGCGCGCCGGCGGGTGGGACGATCACCCTGGGAGAGCGCGACGCCATTTTCTTGATGCGGGAACCCTAAGCGCGGGGCATTCCGTTCGCGCGGGCCCCGTGCAGTCGAGAATTTCTCCATATTTCGAGGAATTTCCGCGATTTTTCCCCGCTTTTCCGGGGGGGATTTAGGTGATAGAATCCAACCAAAAGGATGGTAATCATGGCCAAGAAACTTCGCATCGGGGTCGTCGGCCTGGGCCGCATCGGCTGGGGGTTCCATTGCAAGACGATCCAAGACCACCCCGATTGGGTTCTCGCCGCCGCCTCCGACGCCGAAGCGGCCCGCTGCGAAGAAGCCCGCCTGGCCTACGATTGCGAACCGTTCCTCGATTATGGGCGCATGCTGAAGGACGGCCGCCTCGACGCCGTCGCCCTGGCCACGCCCACCCACCTGCACCGCGCCATGGCCGAGGCCGCCTTCAAGGCGGGTCTCCACGTCATGCTCGAAAAGCCCATGGCCCAGAACCTCGCCGAGGGCGAAGCCATCGTCCGCGCCGCGGGCCGGGCCAAGCGCGTCCTTACCGTCTACCAACCCCGGCGCCTCGAGGCGGGGTTCCAGCAATTGCTGCACCTGCTCAAGGGGGGGAAACTCGGCGAGATCTACCACACCCGCATCACCCTAAACGGTTTCGCGCGGCGCAACGATTGGCAGAGCCTGCTGAAGTTCGGCGGGGGGATGCTCAATAATTACGGGGCCCACACCATCGACATGCTCCTGAGCCTCATCGGCTACGACGTGAAGCGCGTCTATTGCCGCCTGGGCCGCGTCGCTTCCCTGGGCGACGCCGAAGACGTGGTGAAGATCCTCCTGGAGACGAAGGCCGGGAGCCTCGGGGAGATCGATATCAACCAGGCCTCCCTCGACCCAGGGGTGCGGGTGGAGGTCACCGGCTCCACGGGGACGGTCCTCTGGCGCGACGGGTTCCTGAACCTCAAATACTTCAAGGCGGCCAAACTCCCCAAGGCGAAACTGGACCGTTCCCTCTCCAGCGCCGGGCGCCAATACCCGGCGACGAAGGTGCCCCTGATCGAGGAGAAGATCCCCGTAGACCCCGCGTTCGCCATCGACGTCTACGGCGATTTCGCCCGGGCCATCCGCAAGGGGACGGCGCCCTTCGTGAAGCCCCAGGAGACCCTGGCCCTCATGCGCCTCATCGCCCGCCTCCGAAAGGACGCGGGGCGCATCCACGAGTCGCTGATCTAGGGCCCGGAGCGGCCGCGGGTCGCGCGGTCAGCGCTTGATCTGCCGCGGGGCCCCTGGAACGCGCCCCCCTCACGCCCCCCACACCCGGGGCATCCACATGGGCTCCTTCCCCATCTCCGCATGCACCAGGGAAAGCAGGAGTTCCCCCTTGAGCGCCTGGGAGGCCGGATCGTCCCAGAGGTTCTCGAACTCCCCCGGGTCTTTCTCGAGGTCGAAGAGTTCGCCGTAGGGTTGGTTATAGTAGGCCGTGATCTTGTGGCGGTCCGTGACCAGCGTCTTCACGTGGATGGTGGTCGGCTGGTGGTGGTTCTCCACCAGCGCGTGGCGGCGCGAGAAGGGGCGCTCGCCACACCAGGTCTCTTTCTGGCTGACCCCGGTCATCGTGCGGGGCGCCGCGAGCCCGCAGAAATCGAGGAAGGTCTGCGGCAGGTCGACGAGGGATTGGATCGCCGGGTTAACAACCCCCGCCGGGATGCGCCCCGGAAGCCGGGCGAGGAAGGGCACGCGGATCATGTCCTCATAATGGAAGGGACCCTTGGCGATGAGGCCGTGGTGCCCGTAGAAATGCCCGTGGTCGGTGGTGAAGACGACGAGGGTGTTCTCCGCGAGGCCGAGGGCCTCGAGGCGGTCCAAGATCTTCCCGATGTACTTGTCCATGAGGGAGATCATGCCGTAATAAACGGCGATATCCTTGGCGAGTTTCTTCTTGTCGTGCAGGTGGGAGTTGAAGCCGTGCATGGCGTGCCCGTCCTTCTCCTGCCAGGGGCGAAAATCGGGCTTAGCTGTCTGGGTGAGGCGGTGGTGGGGCGGATTTTTCTCGTGCTCCCCGGGGCGGCCCTCGGGCACCTCGATCTCGTCGGGGTCGTACATCGTGTCCCAGGGCTTGGGGACGAGATAGGGGGGATGGGGATCGGGGAAACTCGCCCAGAGGAAGAACGGCTCTGCGTTCGCCGCGTGCTCCCCGAGGCACTCGCCCACCCGCTCGGCGATCCACGCGTCGTAATGGCACTCTTCGGGGATCGACCACGAACCGCCCGTCGGATCATCGGCCGAACTGAGGTAGCCCGACCGGGCCTTGGTGCCCCCCGGGGCGGCGAAATGGGAGCGCCAATCCTTGAAGCCCTTCTTCTCCATCCATAGCCCGTAATGCTGGCCGACGTGGAACTCGTCGGTATGGTTGCGCGCCAATTCGGCCCTCTGGAAGCCATAGAAGGGGCCGGTGAAATCCCGCCAGAAATCCAGGTCTTGCATGAGCGGGTTGGATTCGAGGGAGGGATAGGCGCCGCTATGGCGGAGTTGCTGGAAATGGGCCTTCCCGATGAGCGTGGTCTTATAGCCCGCGGCCTGGAAATCTTCCCCCACGGTATGGGCCGATTCGGGGAGCTTGGTGCCCAGGCTCCAGGCGCCGTGCTGGCTGGGATACTGGCCGGTGATCATGGAGGCCCGCGTCGGGGTGCAGGTGGGGTTGGGGCAATAGGCCCGCGTGAAGCGGGTGCCCTGGGCCGCGAGCCGGTCCAGGTTCGGGGTCTTCACGGGGGATCCCTGGATGCCGAGCGTGTTCCAATGCTGCTGGTCGCTGGTGATGAGGAGGATATTGGGGCGCATCTCGCGGGCTCCTGGGGCAAGCATAGGCCTTTCCCCGCTGCGCCACAAGGTAGGCCGCGTAGCGATTGTATGAAATTGACTTTTGGATTTCAGGGGGCTACCCTTTCCCCATGCGCCTGCGCGGGATCGGCTTCCATGAGACCCGGGGCCCCGTTCCCGCCCACCGCGACGCGGGGATCGAGTTCCATTACCTCCTCGAAGGCGAGGGCTTTTTCGCCGTCGAGGGGCGGCGTACGCGGGTGGTTCCCGGCGATTTTTTCTACGCCCTTCCCGAAGAGGCCCACCAGATCGTGCCCATCGGGGATCCCGGCTGGGTCCGCCAGTACGTCCTCCAGGCCGATTTCGACGGAACCGAGGGGGAGGTGGAAGCCCTCCTGCGCGGCCCCATGCGGGCCAAGCGGTATTTCCGGGTGGGCGCAAGGCGGCGCTGGTTCTTCGAGGGCCTGCGACGCCGCCACCAGAGCGGCAACCCCCACCTCGTCGCCTCGGTTCCCCATGAACTCGCGGCCTTCCTCTTCCAATGCATGGGCGAGAGCGCCCACCCCGACCACGAACGCCAAGACGGCCTGGTGGAATCGGCCCTCGCCCATTTCCAGCGTTCCCTCGGGGAACGGGTCGATCTCGGCGCGCTCTGCCGGCGCCTCGGCGTGAACCGGGAGCATTTCATCCGGCTCTTTAAGCGCCGCGTGGGGCATCCCCCGCTTCGTTACTTCACCATGCTCAAAGTCGGGGCCGCCGCGGATCTCCTGGCCAGCACGAAGCTGCCCCTCGACCAGATCGCCGATCGCCTGGCGTTCACCGACGCCTCGCACCTAAGGCATCGCGTCACAATAACTTGACTATTTTAAATTTTGATATATAATGGTGTGTTGCGAATTCAGCAGGCCATAGAACAGATAGCAGCCAAGTATAGATCACTTGAGCCAATGATGGATGAGCG
>JAFLEE010000080.1 GCA_017302015.1 Spirochaetota bacterium
CAGTTGAAATGCCAGCCCACGATGTTCACTGAGAACGCCGACGTACGCGTCACCTTGTGGCTGAACACCCCTTCGTTCAGCGTCACCACGCCCGGCTGCACCGACGCCAGAATGTCGCGGAAATCGCGCCCCTTCCCCCCGCCGACCCCGAAAAGATCAAGGTCTTCGACGGCTACCTCGAACTCCTCCTCAAGAGCGCCAACCTCGACCTCCAGAGCGTGAGCGCGGTGCGCGACAGCATCCTGCGCCTCAAGGACGCCGTCGCCCTCGAGAGCCCCTCGGAAGAGAACCGCAAGATCGTTCGCACGATCAACAAGAGCTTCTGGAACCTGTACTACAACCTCGCCATCGGCCTTTTCGAGAAGAACGAGGAACCCGGCCGTTTCCGCTATTTCCTCAACCAGGGCGTCACCGACGAGAGCCGCATCACCCCGGAAACGCGCCAATTCCTCCTCGGCACGAAAGACCCCGCCCCCGGCAAGATCCCGGTGCTCAACCTCCAGCAATGGCTGAAGCTGCTCTTCACGGGCGAGGAGATGCCCTGCATCAACGAGCTCGGCATCGACTACGTGAAGTTCCAGCGCGACATCGAGAAGGGCCTCTCCACCCGCGAGAAGGAGACCTTCGCCAACAAGACCGAGGCCGTCAAGGCCCGCGAACGGGTGAAGTACGAGATCGACAACATGATCCCGTCGGTCACGCGCATGATGCCCTCGAGCTTCGCCCAGTCCATCCTGCCGCTGCTCCAGAAGAACATCGGGCCCCTGCCCGGGGCCCTCATGACCCCGGAGCGCGTGCGCGCCGTGGTCGAGGAGATCCGCTCCTACGACTTCAGCCTGTTCTACCGCGAGACCCTCTACCGCTACAGCCCGACGAGCAACGACATCGTCATGAAGGAGGTCGAGCCCTTCTTCATCCTGCTCCCGGTCTGCGGCGACAAGGTCGTCTTCTGGCAGGAGTTCTCCGGCACGAAGAAGACCTCCCGGGGGCGCATCTTCGTGCCCATGTTCTTCATGGGCGACCTTAGAAAATCCATGATCAAGGCCCTGGCCAATTACCGCTGGGAACTCAACCGCAACATCAAGGGCACGCTCTGGCAGGATCCGGTGGAGGGCGGCCTGACCGGGGCCTTCTACGA
This sequence comes from Spirochaetota bacterium, assembly GCA_017302015.1. Lineage (GTDB taxonomy): Bacteria > Spirochaetota > UBA12135 > COTS27 > JAFLEE01 > JAFLEE01. Next base: position 1,139 of record JAFLEE010000080.1, read on the forward strand.
TTACGTCACCTTCTACAAGAAGAACTCCAAACTCACCCCCGAAGCCAAGGAGAAGCTCGAGGCCGTCATCCGCGACAACCGCAAGGATAGCCGCCGAGTGTTCACCCTCTTCTACTACACCTGGATCGATTTCGAGCGGAAGGGGACCATGCGCCTCGACCGCGTTTCGCGGGAGACCTTCTTCCGCTACATGCCCTTCCCCAAGGCCATCCGCGAAGAATTGGGCAAGTTCCCCGCCTATAGCGACCTGAACAACAAGTACAACATCATCACCAACCGCGAGATCGTGCGCATCGAGAACCGCTACAAGAAATACAAAGACCTCCACGACGGGAAGTACCCGCCCGAGATCCAGGAGACCCTGGATTTCCACCGGAAATAGGCCCGGGCGCGGGATGGCCGCCGCCCATGGATTCGCTCGGCCCTCCTTCCCGGCACCCGCTCGGCCCTCCTTTCGGCGCTTCGCGTCGCCCCATGCCTCTCCATGCGTAAGTTAAGCCGCCTCGAAGCGCTCCCCTCCCGCCGCGCCCTCGCCATGACGATCGGCACCTTCGACGGCCTCCACCTCGGGCACCAGAGGGTGCTCGCCCGCCTGCGGGAACGATCCCGGTCCCATGCCGGCGGGCGGCTGCCGATCGTCCTCCTTTCCATCGATAATCGGGGATTCAAGGACCCCGGCGGCGGCGCCCTCCTGGATCCCCTCCACCGCCTCGGCCTCCTCGAGGAACTCGGCGTCGATTACCTGGTGACCCTGCCTTTTGCGCGGGTGCGCCACCTCGGCTACGAGGCGTTTTTGCGCCGCGTGACCGAACGGGCGAACCTCGCCTATTTTTGCGCCAGCGAAAAACTGCGCATCGGGCGGGGCCGCCTGGGTACCCCCCCGCGGGTGACGTCGGCCTTGGCCCGCCTGGCCCCCGCCTCCGCCGTGGAATACCTCCCTTCGGTGAACGATCCCGGAGGCGACGGGCCGATCGCCGCCTCCAAAATCCGGCAATTCATCCGGGAGGGAGGGATGGAGCGGGCCGCGAAGCTGCTCGGCCGGCCCTACCGGCTGGAAGGCCGGGTCCTCGCCGGGAAGCGTCTGGGCCGCACCTTGGGGTTCCCGACCCTCAACCAGGCGCCCGACCCCTCCCGCGTCATGCCCCGCGAGGGCGTTTACCTCACCCGGGTGACCGTCGCGGGGTTCACCCGGCCCGCCCTGTCCTTCCTCGGCCGGCCGTGGATCCAGCAGAAAAAAGGCGCCCCGCCCCCGCCCCTGGGACTGGAATCCTATCTTCTCAATTTCAAGAAATCGGTGTACAATCGAGGCGCGCAAGTGGAATTCCTCCAATATGTCAGGGAAAATCGGCGCTTTTCCGGCGTCGATGAACTCAAACGGCAGATGGATGCAGATCTCGCCTTCGCGAAGCGGTTCTTCCGCGGCGAACCCGCCCTGACCGCGCCCTAACCACGTCCCCAACAGAGAGAAAAAAGGAAAAGGAAAGCACCATGACCATGATCGCCCCCAAGGAGACCATCCGCGAGTTCGGCAAGAACGAGAACGACAGCGGATCCACCGAAGTCCAGATCGCGCTCCTCACGCGCCAGATCGAGAAGATCGCCAAGCACCTCGAAACCAACGCGAAAGACCACCACAACCGCTTCGGCCTCGTGAAGATGGTCGGCCAGCGCCGCAAACTGCTGCGCTACCTCATCCGCACCGACCGGGCCTCCTACCAGAAACTCATCGAAAAACTCGGGCTGCGGAAATAACCCGCTCCCCCTTTCGCCCGCGGACCCGAAGCGGGTCCGCGCGTCGGTTCCCCCCCGGGGGTCTCCAGCCGACCCTTGGCGAAAATCGCCTCCCCCACCCCACCCCCCCAAGGACCCTCCATGGAACTTCAACTTCCTGAGATCACCGTCAGCCGCGTCATCCACGGCAAAACCGTCACCCTGCGCACCGGCCGCCTCGCCCGCCAAGCCCACGGCGCGGTGCTCACCTCCATCGGCAGCACCCAGGTGCTCGGCACCGTCGTCATGGACAAGAGCGCCCCCGACCAGGATTTCTTCCCCCTCTCCGTCCACTACATCGAGAAATTCTACGCCTCCGGCCGGATCCCGGGTTCCTACTTCAAGCGCGAGGCCAAGCCGACCGACGGCGAGGTGCTCGTCTGCCGCCTCATCGACCGCCCGCTGCGCCCGCTCTTCCCCGAGGGCTTCCTCAACGAAGTCCAGGTCATCCCGACGGTGCTGTCCTTCGACCGCATCAACCCGCCCGACGTGGTGGGCATGAACGCGGCCAGCGCCGCGCTCGTGGTCAGCGACATCCCCTTCGGCGGCCCCGTGGGCGCCGTGCGCATCGGACGGCTGGGCGGCAAATTCGTCGTCAACCCGAGCAAGGCCGAGATCGCCGAATCCACCCTCAACCTCGTCGTCGCCGGCACGATCAAGGCCATCACGATGATCGAGGGCGAATGCCACGAGATGAGCGAAGACGAGATGCTCGAGGCCGTCGGCCTCGCCCACGAGGCCATCAAGGAATTCGTCTCCCTCCAGAACGAACTGCGCGAGAAGGCGGGCAAGCCCAAGGCCGTCGTCCCCCTCTTCAAGTACGACGAAACGCTCAAAAAGGGCATGTGGGACGAGTTCTTCGAGCCCCTGCGCAAGGCGATCCAGAACCCCGACAAGAAGACCCGCGAGGCCGACACGGCCCGCATCATGTCCGAGGGCGAAGCGAAACTCAAGGCGAGCGTGGCGCCGGAGCTCCAATCCCAGATCAAGGCCCTCTTCGCCCAGATGGAGGAGCGCATCGTCCGCGAGAACATCCTGCTCCATAAACTGCGCGCCGACGGCCGGGCCATGGACGAGATCCGCCCCATCCGCTGCGAAGTCGACGTGCTCGAGAACGTCCACGGCTCGGCGCTCTTCACCCGCGGCCAAACCCAGGTCCTCGCCGTGGCGACCCTCGGCTCCACGAAAGACAGCCTGCGCCAGGAAGACATCACCGGGGAGGGCAACAAGGCCTTCTTCCTCCACTACAATTTCCCGCCCTATTCCGTCGGCGAGACGGGCCGCATGGGCGCCACCGGGCGCCGCGAGATCGGCCACGGCATGCTCGCCGAACGCAGCCTGCAGGCCATGATGCCCCCCGTCGACAAGTTCCCCTACACCGTCCGCCTGGTGTCCGAAGTGCTCGAATCCAACGGATCGTCCTCCATGGGCACCATCTGCTCGGGCAGCATGGCCCTCATGGTCGCCGGGGTCCCGGTGAAGAAGGCCGTGGCGGGCATCGCCATGGGCCTCATCATGGAAGGCGAGAAGTACCAGGTGCTCACCGACATCCAGGGGCTCGAAGACCACCTGGGCGACATGGACTTCAAGGTCGCCGGCACCGCCGACGGCATCACCGGCTTCCAACTCGACATCAAGATCGAGGGCATCACGATCCCCATCATGCGGGAAGCCCTGGCCCAGGCCAAGAAGGCCCGCCTCGACATCCTCGGCAAGATGCAGGCCGCCATCCCCGCCGCCCGCACGGCCCTCAGCCCCAACGTGCCCCAGATGCGCGAGATCACCATCCCCACCGACCGCATCCGCAACGTCATCGGGCCGGGCGGCAAGAACATCAAGAGCATCACCGAGAAGACCGGCAGCGACATCGACATCAGCGACGACGGCAAGGTGAAGGTCTTCGCTATGACCAAAGAACTCATGGACCAGACCATCGGCCTCATCGAGGCGTTCACCGGCATCCCCCGCATGGGCACCCTCTACGAGGGCACCGTGCGCCGCATCGTCCCCTTCGGGGCGTTCGTCGAGATCATGCCCGGCACCGACGGCCTCGTGCACATCAGCGAGTTCAGCGACCGCCGCATCGCCCGCGTCGAGGACGTGGCGAAGGAAGGCGACGTCCTGAAGGTGAAGGTCATCGGCATCGACGAGAGCGGCAAGGTGCGCCTCTCCCACAAGCAGGCCCTGCTCGACGAAAAGAATCCCCCCGCCGAGGGCTGATCCCATGACGACCGCCGTGCGGGTGCGTTTCGCCCCGTCGCCCACGGGCACGCTGCACATCGGGAACGCCCGCACGGCCCTGTTCAACTGGCTCTACGCGCGCAGCCTGGGCGGGAAGTTCATCCTGCGCATCGAAGACACCGACCAGGTCCGCTCGACGCCGGAAGCCACCCAGGCCGTCCTCGATTCCATGCGTTGGCTAGGGATCGATTGGGACGAGGGTCCCGAGTGCGGCGGTCCCCACGCACCTTACTTCCAAGCCCAACGCTTGGATCTCTACCGCGCCCAACTGGAGAACTTGGCTGGGCAGGGCCTTGCCTACCGTTGCTTCTGCACCGACGCGGAACTCCAGGAGCGCCGCAAGGCCGTCGAGGACGCGGGGGGCACCTTCCTCTATGATGGGCGCTGCCGATCCCTGGGCGAGGCGGAGATCAAGTCGAAACTGGGGGCGGGGGCCGCCTTCTCGTGGCGGTTCCGCACCGAGGCGAAGACCCTCGCCTGGGACGATCTCGTGCGCGGCCCGATCTCTTTCGACGGCGCGCTCCTGGGCGACTTCATCATCGTGCGCAGCGACGGGTTCCCCACCTATAATTTCGCCGTGGTGGTCGACGACGGCCTCATGGGCATCACCCATGTGCTGCGAGGAGAAGACCACGTCTCCAATACGCCCCGGCAATTGTTCCTCTACCAGGCCCTTGGCCTCCCGGTCCCCCGGTTCGGCCATCTCTCCATGATCCTGGGCGAGAACCGGGAGAAACTCTCCAAACGCCACGGCGCCACGGGCGTGATGGAATTCCGCGAAAACGGGTACCTCCCCGACGCGCTCATCAACCACCTCGCGCTGCTCGGCTGGGCGCCGGAAGACGGCATCGAGGTCATCCCTCGCGAAAAATTGAAGAAGGCGTTCGTGAGCCCCCATTTCCATGCCGCGCCGGCCGTTTTTGACTACGCCAAACTCGACTTCCTGAACGGCACCGCCATCCGTGGCCTGACGCCGGAATCCGCATGGGAGGCCTTCCAACCCTTCCTCGCGAAACTCGATTTTATCCCCGCGCAAATCCGCAGCGACCGCCCCCGCATGGAGGCGATGGTGGAACTCGTCCGCTCCCATTGCCACCGCCTCTCAGACCTGGGACGGGAACTGCGGGTGCTCTTCGTCGATGAACTGACCCCTCCGGAGGAGGTCCGCAAAGAGTGGCTTCTGACCGACGGGGCCCGGGCCCTGGCCAAATTGGCCTCCGAACGGCTCTCCGCCCTTGACGCGCCCACGGTCGCCTACGGCGAGATCCAGCAGCTCCAAAAAGACGCCAAAACCCTGCTCAATCTGGGGGGGAAGCATTTCTTCAAGCCGCTTCGCGTCATGCTCCTCGGGGCCGAGCACGGGCTGGAATTGGAGAAGGTCCTGCCCTTCCTCACCCGCGCCCAGGTGCTTCGAAGGCTGGGGAGAAACCTAAATTGACCCGCTCGACCAATTCATTCTAAATTAGCCTAGGAGTTGCCCATGCGCACCACCCGGATCCTTCCCGTGCTCCTTCTCCTCGTCTCGAGCGCGTTCGCCCAGCCCGCCGCCGCCGGCCTGATCAAGCAATTTCCCTACGCCAGCGATCAGTCCAAGATCAATATCCTGACCTTCCTGACGCAGCAGAAGACGCCCGAGGCCGCCCCGCTTTTCATGGAATATATCGGCTACGGGCGGAACAAGTCCTTCGTCATCCCCACCATGGTCGACCTGACCCCCGAGATCCGCGAACTCTGCGCCAAGGGCCTCGGGCTCCTCAAAGATCCCAAGAGCCTCCCGCTCCTCATCTTCATGATGCAGCAGGAGCCCCTGGCCCGGGTGAAGCGCGAGATCGTGTGCTCCATCGGCCTCTATAACGACATCAACACGCTCCCCTGGCTGACGCGTTTCCTCGAGGAATCCAACGACCACGGGGTCTCCTACGAATGCGTCGTCGCCATCTCGCGCTTCAAGGACGACCGCGCCATCCCCCCGCTCCTCGACATCATGCGCGGGCCGTACCTCTACAGCGCCCGCGTGACCGCCCGGGAAGCCCTCAAGGGCCTCGGCTGGCCGGAAAGCATCGGCTACTGATCCCCTCCCCCCGGCGCCGATGATCCTCGCCGCCGTCGTCATCTTCTGCGCCCTCCTGGGGTTCCTCGCCTGGCGGGAAGTGCGCGAGCGCTATTATTTTCCGACGCGGATCAAGCGCGCCGAGAAACTCTTCCACGAGGGGCAGATCGAGTCGGCCCTCGCCATCCTCAAGCCCCTCGAAGCCCGCTACAAGAACTCGCCCGCCCTGCTGTGGATCAAGGGCCGCTGCGAGGCCCGGCAGAACCAGTACCTCCTCGCCATCGTCACGCTCAACGACCTGCTGCGCGGGGAGCATTTTTCGGAGAACTTGACGGAGGAGATGGTGCGCCGGGAACTCGCCGCCCTCTACGAGCGCAGCGGCCGCAAACGCGAAGCCCTCACCGAATATTTCCTCCTCACCGAGAAGGACCCCGGCTACTACGAGGGCAACCTCAAGGTGGGCCGTTTCCACCTCGAGAAGAAGAGCTACCCCGAGGCCGAGCGCTTCCTCAAGCAGGCCCACCTCGCCAACCGCGAGGCCGAGGAGCCCTCCATGGCCCTCGCCCGCCTCTACCAGGAGACCGGGCGGACCCCCCAGGCGGAGTTGTACCTGAAGTCGATCCTGCAGCGGCAACCCCAGCACGAAGAGGCCCTCTACCGCCAGGGGCTGGTGCTCCTCGACCGCCGGGAGGTCGAATCGGCCCGCGACCTCTTCCGCTCCGCCCAGGCCCTCGACGGCGAATGGGCGGCGGAGGCGATGGTGCGGGAGGCCTTCTGCGAGATCCACCTCGGGAATTCCGAGACCGCGCTGGCGCTCCTGGAATCCGCCTGCCCGAACCTCCCCGATGGCCAGGCCCTCCTGCACGAGGCCCTGGAGGAGCAGGTGCGCCTCTACGTCTCCCTGAGGAAGTTCGAGAACCTCGAAGACCCCATCCGCCGCCACTCCCAGGCGTTCCCCCAGGAGGCCTGGGCGAACCAGAAGCGCGAACTCTTCCGGCACATCCTGGTGAACCCCGACGTGCGGGAACTCTTCAGCGGCACCAACGCCGACATCCTGCGGCGCATGCGCCAATTCTTCGAGCAGCACAATTACGCCCTCGAAGAGCAGAAGATCCTCTCCGACAACCTCATCTACCTGCGCATGATCAAGCAGCAGAAGGGCTTCCAGAAGCAGCACGAAATCTTCTATATCAGCCTGCTCCCGGAACTGGTGGGGAAGGCCCAGATGCTCGAATGGACCAAGACGATGAAGCAGGACCAGGTGCGGACCCTCATCGCCATCACCCCGTTCGACTTCACCCAGGAATGCCAGATCTACGTGAAGCCCATGTCGGTGGTCCTCATCCCCGGCGACAAGGTCCACCAACTCCTCTCCGGCGCCTTCGAGTTCTAAGCCCAGGATCCCCGGTCGGGGCGACCCTTCACGCGATGAACATCGCGTCGCCGAAGGAGAAGAAGCGGAAACGCTCCCGCACCGCGCGGGCGTAGGCCTTTTTCACGGCCTCGTACCCCCCGAAGGCGCAGACGAGCATGAAGAGGGTGGACTGGGGGAGGTGGAAATTGGTCAGGAGCGCCCCGACGGCCCCGGGTCGATCGGGGGGCCGGATGAAGATGCGGGTGGCGAATCGGCCGGGGGCGAAGGTCGCGCCATGGCGGCGGAAATTATCCTCCAGGGCGCGCAGCGCGGTCGTTCCCACGGCGACGATGCGCCGCCCCGACCGCCGGGCCGCCTCGAGGCGCTCGGCCACCGATGTTTCGAGGGCGTACTCCTCCTCGTGGAGGAGATGGTTTTCGAGGCGGCTCCCGTAGACGGGGAGGAAGGTGCCCGGCCCCACATGCAGGGTCAGGAAGGCCTGTTCGATCCCCCGTTCGGCCAGCGCTTCGAATACGGGCCGGGTGAAATGCAGGCCGGCGGTGGGCGCCGCGGCGGATCCCAGGCGGGCCGCGTACACGGTTTGGTAACGCTCAGGGTTTTCCGGTTGATGGTGGATATAGGGGGGGATCGGCAATTCCCCATGGGCCGAAAGCCAGGCGAGCACCGCTTCGCGCGCCATGGGCGCGCCGTCGGGGGCGGTCAAGCGCCCCGTCGCGCCGTCCGGGGTTCGCGGGCCGACGAGGAACGCGGCGCCGTCCAAGGCGATGGCTTCGCCGGGAGGCAGGCGTTTGGCGGGCTTGAGCAGGCAATCCACCTCGCCCCCTTCCCGCAGCCGGGTCACCAGGATCTCGACCTTCCCGCCGCTTTGGCGCCTGCCGTGGATCCGGGCGTTCCACACGCGGGTATCGTTGAAGACGAGCAGGTCCCCCGGATTCAGGAAGCCGGGAAAATCGGTGAAGCGGGCCTCCTGGCAGCCGCCCGTGGCGCGGTCGAGGCGCAGGAGCCGGCTCGCGCTGCGGTCGGCCAAGGGCTCCTGGGCGATGAGGCTCTCATCGAAGGGGTAATCATAGGTCGCCACGGAGGCCCAATCGTTCATGGATTGATTTTATAATCGGGAGCCATGTTGGAACGCCTGAAACAGATCTTCTCCCCGCTCCTGGGGGCGATCCGCGGACTCCCGGCCCGTGACCTCGCCCAGGCGGCCTGGGAGAAGTTCAAAAGCCTCCTTCCCGATAGCCTGCGCTCCCACGCCGTGCCCGTCGCCCTCGGCGCCGCCGCTCTCCTGCTCATCGTCTTTATCCTCGTGCTGTCCATCGCCATGAGCACCTCGGGGCCCAAGACCCTCGCCCGACGACCCCAACCCACCCTCGGCGCCACGCCGCTTAAGAATTACCATCTCTATCAAGATGCGCCCATCGCCGACCCGGCGGTGCGGGAGCATATCCTCCAACCCGAGGAGATGCCCGTGCGCCAAGATAAGAACTACCTCGAAGAGAACCTGCGCAAATCTCGCCTCTTCAACCAAGCCGAACTCCAAATCCAGATGGAACTGAATCAACTTAGTCGCCATTAGGAGCCCGTCGGGCTGAAACAGGGGATTTTTAAAACCCTGGCCTCGCCGGGACATGCGTTTCTCCCGCGGGAGGTGGGAATCCCTTCCGTCGCGCCGCAGCGCCAGCCGATGGGCTCGGGTGCGGTTTTACTGGTGGCGCTGAGGCGCTCCTCCAGGGACTCTCACCTCCCGCTTTAGAGAAGGCCAATACCGACGACGCCAGGTAAAAGGCTTCGCCTTTTGAAGGGGGGGTGAGGAGAATCCGTATTTACACTAATGAAATCATGGACGTTCGGCGTTTAAAACACTCGGCAGGAAAAAAGCCTGGCTGGAGTGGAAATGGGAGATGCCGGCAGAAAACAGGATGCGCCTTCACAGGATGATAAAGGTGCGACGGACCTAATTACAAACCGCTGGGCGCGAAATAGTCTCGTTGAAGAGACCTCGGAAGGAGTCGGAATTCTCAGCCGGATTCACTCCTAGGATGGCGAAAAGCGCTGCAGCGCCAAGGAGGGTCCGAAAAATCACTTTTTTACACCGTAAATAGCTATTCAAATCCCGCAGCAAGTCATCATAGGTGGAGCCTTGGCAGGCCTCCTATCGTTTCGCGATGCGCTTCCAGCCGCCATTGATTTGAGGCATTGGCCGAGGCTTGCAAGCCCAGTAAGACCTTCATATAATTTCGCAACCCCATCCTGGAAGGTCCCATGAAAGGCAAACGATCGGCCCAAATCACCCTGCTTCTCGCGGGCGCCGCGGCCGTCGTGGCGGCGGGTTGCCAACAAACCCAGGCACCCCGCGCCTGGAAAACCGAGAGCGATTGTGTCGCGGAGACAGGGAGCGCCACCAATTGCGCCTATAACCCGTCCACCGGGCGTTACCACGGCATGGGCATCTGGGCCCTCCCCTACCTCGGCCGATCCTCGTTTTTCGGCGGCTCGCGCGGAGGATCCTGGTTCCGTGGTTCTTCCTCCACCGGCAGCCCCTCTTCCGCGGGCTCCGTGACCCGGGGAGGGTTCGGCTCCACCGGGAGCCACCTTTCCTCCGGCTCCTCCTCATGAACCGGGAGCGCCTGACGCCCCGCGAAGGGTGGAAGCAGAAACTCGAGGAGGTGGGCTTCACCTTCCATAGCATCGACGGGGTCTATTGGGACGAATCGGTGTGCTATTCCATGCTTTCCTCCGAAATCGACGCCCTCGAAAAGGCCAGCCAGGAACTCCACGGCATGTGCCTCCAGGCGGTGGAGCATATCCTCGCCAAAGACCTCTTCGAGCGTCTGGTCGTGCCCATGCCGTTTCGGCAATGGATCCGCGATTCCTGGGTGCGTAAAGACCCGTCCATCTACGGTCGCTTCGATTTCACCGTCCAGCCGGGCAAGCCCCCGAAGCTCCTGGAGTACAACGCCGATACCCCGACCTCGCTGGTGGAATCCAGCATCGCCCAATGGTTCTGGCTCGAGGAAGCCAAGCCCGGCGCCGACCAATTCAATTCCATCCACGAGAAACTCATCGAACGCTGGGCGGAGTTCAAGGGGCCGCTTTCGGCGGGGATCCATTTCGCCTCGGTGCACGAGAGCGAGGAGGATTTCCGCACGGTGGAATACCTGCGCGACACCGCGCTCCAGGCGGGCATCGAGGGCCTCTGGGTCGCCGTGGAAGACCTCGGCTGGAGCGACGGGCTGGGCCGCTTCGTCGACCTCGAGGAGAAACCCATCGAGAACCTCTTCAAGCTCTACCCCTGGGAGTGGTTCCTCCGGGAGGCCTTCGGGGTGCACCTGGTGAAGGACCCGGCCCGCTTCCTCGAGCCTCCGTGGAAAATGCTCCTGTCCAATAAGGGCCTGCTGCCCATCCTTTGGGAACTGTTCCCCAACCATCCCAACCTGCTCCCCGCGTTCTTCAGCCCCGAGCCCCTGGGGCCGCGCCACGCGCGCAAGCCCCTTTACTCCCGGGAGGGCGCCAACGTCACCCTCGTCGACGGCATCCAGCAGACCGAGGTCGAAGGGCCCTACGGGAAGGAGGGCTACATCTACCAGGCCCTCGCCCCCCTGCCCGTCTTCGACGGAGAGCACCATGCCGTCGTCGGGTCCTGGATCGTCGGCGACCAGAGCGCGGGCATCGGCATCCGCGAGGACAGCACCGCCGTCACGCGCAATACCAGCCGCTTCGTTCCCCATTATTTCCAGCATTAAAACCAAGGAGCCCCCATGTTCAAGCACGACGTCTTCGAATCCCTCTCGACCCTGCCCAGTTTCGGCGCCTATCTCGGCCTCTCCCTCGGCCTGACCGCCCTTTTCCTGCTCCTCTACACCCTCGTCACGCCGTACAACGAGATCCGCCTCATCCGCCAGGGCCAGGCGGCCCCCGCGCTGAGCCTCGGGGGCGCCCTCCTCGGCTTCGTCATCCCCTTGACCGCGGTCGTCCGCTCCTGCGTCAGCCCCCTCGATCTCCTGGTCTGGGGCATGATCGCCCTGGTGATCCAACTCCTCGCGTTCCTGATCGTGCGCCTCCTCATCCCCGGGCTCGTCGTGGGCATCACGGAGGGCAAGACCTCCCATGGCATTTTTTTGGGCGTGGTGTCCGTGGCGATGGGGCTTTTAAACGGCGCTTGCATCACCCCGTAAGACCCGCGACGACCGGTTCGACGGGCCCATTGACCGGGGAAATCGGGGTAAAATAGCGGCGAAGGGCGGAGAACCCGACCTTCGTCAGCCGATGCCCCTCCTTCGCAACGTTTTTGTAACCGCGATCTTGGCCCTCGTCGGGGGCTTCGCCCCGCTGTGCGCGCAGGCCGATTTCTCCGCGGAAATCGCCTTCCGAAATTATGTGCCCTTGGCCCAGCCGACGATCGCCGCCCGCAAGGGCGACGTCGTCCACGTGAACCAGGCCGCCCTGTGGCGCCGGGACTCCACCGCCTTCCCCGGCCTCAGCGATGGCTTGGGCGTCGAGTTCCTGTGGAACCGCAATAAATTTTCTTTCGGCGCCGGGGTGGACGTCTTTAACGGCTTCTACGCCGTGAACTCCAATTTGGCCACGAATCTGTCCGCCTTTTCCGACAGCAGTTTCGACGCGCGCATCATGACCTGGGGGCTCCACGCGAAGTTTCTCTGGCACCTCAAAGCAGAGCATCTCTCGTCGGTGTTCTTCGGGGCGAAGGCCGGGATCCTCCTCACCGGCGGGGGCGTGGCCGAGTGGTTCGGCTACCATTTTTTTATCCCCGAAACGAGCGCTAAGTTCTTCGACCGTATCCCCACCGCCGATTTTTCGCCGGGGCTCTGCGTCTCGCTCCTAGCGGGCCTGCGGATCTATCTCATCGATAAACCCATCCGTCCCCATGCCGCGGGGCTGCGGTTCACCCTCGAATATTCCCTGGCGACCGAAACCCTCCCCTTCCGCGAGGGGATCTGGACCGGGAAGGGCTTCGCGGGCTTCAATCAGGCGCCGACCTACGCCTTCAGCGCCAGCGGCCTCCTCGTCTCGGTCGCGCTTTTCTTCACGTTCACCGGGCGCCGCGCGGTTCTGGTTTCCCCCCCGCCCCCCTGAGCTCCCATGGACGAGCGCCGAAACCACAATCGCGTCTACGTGTTCCTGGCCCTCACCATGGCCCTCTTCGGCGCCGCGGTGCTGCGTCAGGCCTGGCTCTCCCTCGGCCTCGGCCGCTCCGTTCCCTCCATGGGGACGCCCCGGGAAGAGCGCGCCTCCATCTACGACCGCCGCGGGCGGCCGCTGGCGCTTTCCCTGGAGCGCTACCACGTCTACCTGAACACGCGCAAGCCGGTGGGGGAGCGCGGCCGTTCCAACCTCATGGCCGTGCTGGGCATCGGCGCGGAGGATCTCGCCCGCCTCCAATCCCAACCCAAGACCTGGCTGCTGCGGAAATTCATCGACCGGGAGAGCGCGGAGCGCCTGCGCAAAGTGAGGTCGGACGCGGTGCTGGTGGAGCGCGTGTGGCAGCGGCAATACCCCCAAGGGAGGCTGCTCGCCCATGCCCTGGGCTACACCGGTTTCGACGGCGACGGCTTCGCCGGCTTGGAACGCCAGTATAACCGCACGCTCTCCGGGAAGGGGGCCGATGGGCGGCGCAGCGACCTTTTCCTTTCCGTGGACAATGAACTCCAATACGCCGCCGAGCGGGCCCTGGAGCGGGGCGTCGCGCGGCACCAGGCCGACGGCGGCTGCGTGCTGGTCCAAGACCCGCGCAGTGGCCGCATCCTCGCCATGGCGGCGGCCCCCAATTTCGACCCCAACCGCTACGACGAGGTGGAAGAGGCCGTACGCCGCAATCCGAACGTGAGCGATCCGGTGGAACCGGGTTCGATCTTCAAGGCGTTCTTCATCGGCACCCTCCTCGACCGCTACCAGGTGGACCTGGATAAGCCCCTCTTCTATTCCGACCGGAAGTACATCCTGGAAAACGGCGAAGTCATCAACGACGCGAAGGCCTACGGGTGGGTGAGTTTCCGGGACGTGGTGAAGTATTCGATCAATGCCGGCATCATCCAGGCCTGCCGGGAACTGACCCAGAAGGACCGCTACCAGTTCCTCGTGCGCGCCGGGTTCGGCGCGCGAACCGGGATCGACCTGCCCGGCGAGCACCCGGGCATCCTGCGGCCCACCCGGGAATGGGGCGTGCGCACCACGGCCACCATCCTCATCGGGCAGGGCATCGCCGTGACGCCCGTCCAACTCATCACCTCCTTCTCCGCCCTGGTCAACGGGGGCGTGTGGATCCGCCCGACCCTCGTGGAGCGGACCTCCTGGCGCGACGACCGGGGGATGCATACCCAGGAGACGGTCGTCGAGCCCGGCAACCGCATCGTCGGCGCCACGAGTTCCGCCCGCACGCTCTCGCTGCTCACCTGGGGCACCTCGCCGGGGAGTTCGGGGGAATTGGCGCGCCAGAGCGGCTACGACGCCATCCCCGCCAAGACCGGCACCAGCCAGATGGTCAATCTGGAGCGCGGCGGCTATTACAGCAACCGCTACACGGCGCTCTTCATCGCCGCGTTCCCCGAGCGCGACCCCCGCGTCACGGCCCTGGTGATCCTCTTCAATCCGCGCGAAGGCCACACGGGGAGGCTCGCCGCGGCGCCCATCTTCGCCGAACTCCTCCCCGATATGGTGCGCACCCTCGACCTTCCGCTCCCCCGGGACGCCGCGGAACTCAAGAACCGCATCCTCACCCTGGCGCGATCGACCCCGCCCCCTTCCCCCGAGCGGGTCCCCGACCTCCTGGGTCTTTCCGCCCGGGAAGCGAGAACGGCCCTCGATGCCTGGAGGAGGCAACTCGGGCCATTGGGGAAACACGTCGGGGCCCAATACGAGGGCATCGGGTACGTGCGGCGCCAGCAACCTTCCCCCGGAACGCCCTCCGCCGTCTCCAACGAGATCCGGGTCTTTTTAGGGGCGCCGTGAGCGCCGTAAACGTGCACCGGGCAAGGGACGGCGCCCCGGTCTTCGAATTGGAGGTCGGCGAGGGCCGCTTCTTCCTCTCCAGCCGAATCGCCCCCATCGAGGAGGCGCGGCGCATGCTCGCCGAGGAGCCCGACCTCGAGGTCCACATCATCATCGTCTTCGGGGCGGGCCACGTACCACTCATCGAACAAGCAGCCCTGCGCCATCCCGGGGCCCGCCTAGCCGTGGTGGAACCGGAGGAGGCGCTTCGGCTTGAGGTGTCGAGGTCTCTCTCCCCCGCCCTCGCGGGCCGCCTCGCCTGGGTCACCGTCCAATTCCGCCAAGAGTTGCCCCCCCTCTTCCTCGAGGGCGCGGCGCGGTCCGTGCGCTTCCTCTACAACCGCACCGAGGCCCGCCTCTTCCCCGCCTTCTTCGAGGAGGTGCGCCAGGAAATCATCCGCCTCCATGACCGGAAATCCATCAACGTGAACACCCTCGGCCGCTTCGAGCGGCTTTGGCTCCGCAATCTGACGCGCAATAGCCCCGAGATCGTCTACGCCGGGGGCATGGGCGCGGTGGGGGACCTCGGCCGGGGCGCCCGCGCCGTGCTCGTGGCCGCCGGCCCCTCCCTGGCCGCGGACCTGCCAGTACTCCGGCGCCTGCAGGACCGCGCGGTCATCCTGGCCGTCGACACCGCCTATAAAACCCTGCTTCGCCACGGCATCCAGCCCGACGGGGTGGTCGTGGTCGATCCCCAGAAGGTGAACTCGCGCTACGTCGAGGGCATGGGGGCCGATGAAGATGGCGAGACGATCTTCATCGCCGAACCCGCCATCTGCCCCATGGGCCTGCGCGGCCGACGCGGTCGCGTCCTCATGTTCAATACCATCTTCCCCTGGTTCCACCACCTCGCCTCGGCCTTCGGCGACAAGGGGGAACTCGACCTCGGCGGCTCGGTGGCCACCAGCGCCTTCGATTTCTGCCGCCGCGCCGGTTTCGACGAGACGCTCATCCTGGGACTCGACCTGTGCTTCTCCCGCGATACCTACCACGTGCCCGGGACCCATTACGAATCCCAATGGTTCGCCTCGGTGCACCGCAAGAAGACCTGGGAGATGCTCACGTTCAAACTCCTCGATTACGGGGCCTGCACCCCGGCGGAGAACGAACGCGGGGAACGGGTGTTCCTCGATTCGCGCTTCACCCTCTACCGCAATTGGTTCGAACAGCGCCTCGGAGTCCCCGAACTTTCCGCGCGCTTCCGCGGGGGCATGAAGGGCGTGGCGAGGCTCGCCGGCCTCGAATACGTGGAGACCGAGGCGTGGCTTGCGGCCCGGCCCCCCTCGCCCGAGGGAAAGGCCGCCTTCCGAAACGCCGCCTTGGAGGCCTGCCGCCGCCAGGGCGCGCCAGGGCGCGAAGCCTGGGACCGCTTCGTCGAAAGCACCCGCGAAATCCTCCTCCATCTGGATCGCTTCACCAAGACCGCCCGGGAAGCCCTCCGGGAATCGGAGGAGGGGCTGCGACGCCTTCGCCGCGGCGGCGATCCCACGGGGGCCCTGCGACGCCTGGAGCGCCTCGACCGCGAACTCGGGGCGGATTTCCATGGGAAGGCGCTGGTGAATATCGCCGTGCAAAAAGTGATCCACCGCATCGAGGCCGGGTCCAACGCCCCGACCGAACGCAAGGGGAAACCCGAGGAAGGCCCCCTGGCGGACTCCTGCGACCTCTACCGCGAGATGGCGGAAGTAGCGGAACTCAATGTCGTGTGCATCCGCCGGGCCCTGGGCTCCATGGGCGAGGCCTTCGGCTTCGGGGCGGAAACCCGCGCCCCCGCGGTTTAAGACCGGGGGCGCCCCGCTTATTAAGCGGATGGCCGAGCGGAAGGCGCCCCGTGGCGGGTCTTATCCCACCAGCTTCGTGGAGAGTTCCTTGATCTCGAGGCGCAGGTAATTTTCGAGGAATTGGAGTTCTCCCAATTGGTCGAAAATCGCCTTGCGATGGGGCGCCGCCTCGTTGCCGCGAAGGTATTCGAAGAGATTCCCCTCGGTGAAGAGGAGGGTCTGGCAGCCGCTGAGGGTGCGTTTCCAGGCCGTGGCGGCGGGGTCTTTTGCCGCCTGCCCGTAGGCGTAGCGCATATGCTCCACCAAGCGCAGGAATAGCACGCCCTTCTCCAGGCCCAGGTTCTTCCCGGCCGGGTGGAACAGGGCGTGCCGCGCCAGGAGCAGATACTGCTCGGGATATTGCAGCCGGCTCCCATCGACTTTCTGCACGAGGGCCTTCAGTTCCGCCTCGCGCTTTCGCGCGCTGAGGATCTCGAGGATCTTCCCCTTGGCGACGGCGGACGGCGAGAGGAAGAGTTCGACGTACTTGGCGGCGAAGGTCTCCGGGCATTTTCGGGGGATCTGCTCCAGGAGCCAGAGGCGATGGGCCGGGGTCTTCACGGCGTCGAAGGCCTCGACGAAACCCGGGGCGGCGGTGGCCTCGACGAGGATCGCGTCGAGATCGACCCCCGCCTTCAGGCCGCAGGACCTCTCGGCGTTCTTGAGCACGGCCAAAACCCGCAGGGTTTCGGGGCCCGCGGGGGAGAGGCGCTTCTTCAGATCTTCCACCATGGGTTCGGCGCCCTCGCCCTTTCGGAAATGGGCGAGGTAGAGGTCGAAGACCTTCAGGCGCACGTCGAGATCCTTGGCCCCCTTGAATTGGCCCAGGAGTTCTTCGCGGGTCCCCGTGCCGGCGGCGCTGAGGGCGTAGAGTTTATTGCGGATCTCGAAGCGGGTATCGCGCTCGAGGACGGCCTTCAGTTCTTTCCACAGGGCGGTCCACTCCTCCTCGCTCAGCGGGGGGACGAAAAGCCCCTTCAGGTCGGCGGTGGAGGCCGGTTTCCCGAGGGTGGCCAGGGCCGCCTGGGCCAAGTCTTCCCGCGGGCCCGAGAGGCGCTCGCGGAATTTCTCGGGCGCCAGGTGCTTCTGGGCCTGGAGGTCATCGGGGGCGCAGAGGGCCAAGGAACCCAGGGCGATGCGCAGCGTCATCGCGTGGGCCTTCTTGGAGGTGAAATCGATGGTGAGGCGGGCGGTATTGAGGGCCTCTTCGCCCCGGCCGCCGCCGTGCTGGATCTCGCGGATCTCGCCGTAGCCGAAGGATTTGTGGCAGACCCACGAACCGCGGTCGAAGCGGATGGGCTTCTCGAAGAGTTCCATCTGGGCCGCGGGGTTCTTCCAGGGGCGCAGCAGGCCGGAGAGCGCCAGGTAATTCTCGAGTTGGGAATGGTTCTTGTACTTCAGGCGCCAGGCGGAGATGAGCCCGTCGCGCATGGCCGGATGCTCCGGATCGAGGCGCAGGGCCTCCTTGTAGAGGGCGATGAGGCGGTCGACCTGGGCCTCGCCCTGCTTGAGGGCGTACTGGATGAGCTCGCTCCAGAAGCCCTTCTGGCGCTCCCCGGAGAGCAGCGGGGCCAATTTGCGCCCGCTCTCGATGGCGAAGCCGAGATCATCGGGGGCGAGGGCGACGAGCTTCTTGAAGGCGTCGTGGGCCTCGGCCAATTCTTTCCGCTCGAGGGCGCGGAAGAACGCCATGCGCGTGTAGCGCACCGCGTCGGCCCTTTGCCCGAGCTTCTCCTTGATCGCGCCGATCTTGAGGGGGAGGACGTGGTCGTCGGGCTCGAGGCGCAGCAGGCGCTCCCAGGCCTCCAGGAGCTCCTCGGTATTATTGTCGTGCTGGTGGATCTGGGCGAGGGTCCACAGGGCGGGGGCGCTATCGGCGATGCGCAGCACCTCGTTGGCCACGTAGACCGTGAGGGCGGTCTTCTTCTGGGCGGCGAAGAGGGCGAAGAGCTTCTCCATGGGGCCCTGGAAATTGCGCCCCGTGCGCGCCAGGAGCAGCACGAGGAAATAGAGGGCGTAGACGGCCTGGGGGCTGCGCTCGAGGTGGGAGACGCAGCGCTGGATGGCCTCATCGGCCGCGCCCGCCTCGACCCAGGGTTCGACCCACTCGCCCTTCTCGGCGAGGTGCTTCACGGCGAAGGAGGAGAGGGGCTGGCGGATGAGGATGTCCTCGTCCAAGAGGTCGCCCAGGGGTTTCAGCGCTTCATGCATAACGGCTCCTGAATTCGCGGTAGATATTCTCGTTGACGTCTTTGATCTTCTTGAGGAGGGCCGGGACCTTCTGGGCCGCCAGGCGCGCCTCTTCGTCGGTGCCCCCGCGGGCCTTGCCGCCCCAATGGTCGAGGAGGCGGAAATAATGGTTGAGCAGCAGGGGCTCGAGTTCCCCGCGGTCGCTGCGGCGGATCTCGAACTCGATCTCCATCTCGTACATCGCCCGCTCGAGGCGCCGGGCCTCCTCTTCGCCGAGGCTGCGCTTGGCGTAGAAGGCGTTCTGGAGTTCGGCGTAGATGGGCAGCCACAGGTTGATTTCGGACCCCACGAAGCCCTGCTCGGCGACCTTGGCGGCCAGGTCGTGGACGAAGGGGCTGCGCACCCGCGCCAGGTCGACGGCCCGGGGATTGTAGTAGAAGGCGTCGCGGAAGGCGGCCACGCTGCGGTCGTTCTCGCCGAGGCCGTGGGAGGCGTCTCCCAATAGGGCGTGGAGCCAGGCGTCGCGCGGCTTGAACTTCCGGGCATAGAGGAGGGTCTCCTTGGCCCGGGCGTACTGCCCGGTGACGAGGAGCGCCTCGCTTAGGCGCAGGAGCAGGTCGGGGTCGGGCAGGTCGGATTTCTGGAAGGCCGTGACATAATGGTCGATGATGCGGCCCCAGATCGCCTCGCGGAAATGGGAGATCACCGGGAGGTCGGCGAGGGACTTGGACAGCAGGAATTGCTCGAAGGCCTTCCACTCGCCCTCGAGCCAGGCGGACATGGGCAGGCCCTCGTCGGTCTGGTCCATCCGCGCCCGGCGGTTGGTCCAGAACTTGACGCATTTCATCACGTCGTAGAGGTCGGGCAAGGAGACGCCCTGGGCGTGGATCTCCTCGAGGGCGGTCCAGGCCTCCTCGAAGGCGCCGCGATGGATCAGTTCGAAGGTCTGCTGGTATTTCCGACCGAGGGGATCATCCTCGAAGGTGAGCTGGTTTTCCTCGCGCATGGCCGATGGACCTGGTGAAAGAACAAAAGGGGAGCGATGGCGCGCTGGATCAACGGAGACCGAGTTCCTGTCGTCGTTCGGCGAGCACCGTATCCCAACGGCGCAGGAGATGGAGGAGGAGGTCGGAGGGCTGGATCTGGTTGTCTTCGCGGCCCAGGAAGGGCTTCACGTCGAAGGCCTTGAGCGCCTTCTGGTACTCGCGGTCGGCCTCGGCGAGTTCTTCGGCGGTGCGGGCGGCGGTGAGCCGGTCGCGCAGCGAACGGGCGGCCATCTCGGCGTCGAAGAGCGGCAATTGGAAGACCAGGAGGTCATACTGCTTCTGCTTCACGAGGACGGAATCGGCGCCCGCCTTGCGGGCGGCATCCCAGATGGCCTTGGTGCGGTGGAGGTCTTGGGCGGGCGTGCGGCGGTAGTACATGACGCCCAGGTTGTAGTAGGCCTTCTCGCGATTTTCGTCTTCGGCGAACTCGGACTTATAGGTGCCGAACCAATTGGTGGCCTGCTCGTAATAGCCGATGAGTTCCGCCGAGGCGGCCGCGCCGCCTTCGAGCACATCGAGGGACTTGGCGTAGTAGAAGAGCACATCACCGGTGGCGAGGCCGCCTTGGAGGAGTTCGCGCAGGGCGATGGCCGCGTTCGAGTAGTCTTTCGCCCGGTAGAGGGAGCGGGCCTGGCGCAGGCTGTCAAGTTTTTCGCCACTGGACCAGACTTTGCGGCCGTCCGTGCACGAGATGGCTGACAGGACGAGGCCCAGAGCCAGGAAAAGCTTCCAACCTTGCTTTCGCATCCCTTCATTATATTACCCGCAGGGAACAAATTCAAATGGGGCCGCGTCGGCCATTTCCGCTTGCCTAGGGCTCCAAAGGCCGTATCTTGCGGGGGATAAGGCGATAATTCCGTCCATGTTCCGACACCCCTTCCCCGATCGCCTCCTCTCCCTGCGTCACCTCATGCCCCGCCTCGTCCAAGAGATGGAAATGGGGCATCCCGACTGGTACGGCTTCGCTTTCTTGGAGGAGAGCCGAACCCTCAGCGCCACCATCCACCAGACCGAATCGGCCCAGGATCATGTGGACCGCGGCCTGGTGCTGCGCCTCATGGCGGGGGGAAGGAACCTGGAAACCGCCTCCAATGATTTAGACCCCGACCCGCTCTTGGAAGCCGCCCGGGCCCTGCGCCTGCGGGCCGAGGCCCTCCCCGCCCTGCCGGTGGCCCCGGTCGCCGCGTTTCCCTGGTCCCACTGGAAAGCCTCCGAATTGGAGGAAATGGTCGCCAAACAATGGCCCGAAAACCCTACCCCGCAGACGGAAGCGCACTTTTCCCCTGAAGTCGATGAGGAGCCCCCGGCGACCCTTGAATCCCTTCTCGCCGACGGACGGGCCCGGCGGGAGAAGGCCCTGGCTTGGGACCAGGGATTCATCGCCTCAAACGGTTTTACCGAACCCCTTTCTTCGGTGATGGTCCAACTCCGCTCCCGCACGGTCATCCAGGTATTCGTCGATCGGGAGCGCAACCAATCCCAAACCCTCCCCATCACCCTCTCGACGCTTCGCGGCCAAACCCGGGGCGGCCGGAGCATGCGCGCCCTGTCGGGCGGTATGGGCGGCAGGCGCATCGGCGCCTTCTCCGAGGAAGACTTCGCCCTCGCCCTCGGCGTCCCCCATCGCCTCGACCGGGCCGAGCGCCTGACCCCCGGGTCCTGGCCCGTGCTCACCGCGGCGGACGTCACGGGGGTCATCGCCCACGAGGCCTTCGGCCACACCCAAGAGGGCGACACGGTGCGCCAAGGCCGCTCCATCTCGCCCCAATTACGGGGGCGCCAGATCGGTAATACCCACGCGAGCATCCTCAGCCACGGCGCCCTCTTCCAATCCGGCGAGCATGCCCACGGCACCAACGCCAGCGCCTTCTTCGACCACGAGGGCCAATTCTCGCGCAAGCATTCCCTCCTCCACGCCGGGGTTTTGGGCGATCCCATGACCGACCTTCTTTCGAGCCAGCACCTGGGCCTGCCCGCCACCGGCAACGGAAAGCGGGAATCGTGGCGGCGACCGACCCTGGTGCGGCAGACGAATACCTACTTCACCTGGGGTACCGAGTCGGTGGAAGACCTCATCGGGAAGGTCCGTGGCACCGGCTTCCTCGCGCGCTGGTCCCACGGGGGGATGGAAGACCCCAAAGGCGCCAACCTCACCGCGGGCGCCGAATACCTCGAGGAGATCGTGGATGGGCGCCTCACCGGACGCCTTTTCGTCGGGCCCCAGGGCGGCCATGTGGAATTATCCGGATACGTCCCCGAAATGCTCCAGGGAATCCTCGGGAAAAGCGGTCCCGGGCCGGAAAGCGCCCCCGACCCCCTCAACCTGAGCGGCGGCTGCGGGAAATACCACAAGGAATACGTCCAGGCGGGGTGCGGCGGCCCATGGATCCTCTGGGAAAAACTCCTCTGCGGGTGAGTTTGCATCCACCCCCCGGGGGAGGTTAAGATTGGCCTCGGTTTCCGGCGGGGTTCTTCCTGCGGATTCCATCAGGCAAGCGGCGAGTCCGGTTTTCGGGACGCCGCCCGCCGGCAGGATAGCTCAGTTGGTAGAGCAGTGGACTGAAAATCCACGTGTCCCCAGTTCAATTCTGGGT
>JAFLEE010000081.1 GCA_017302015.1 Spirochaetota bacterium
TGGCCCAATTCCAGGTGCGTTTCAGCCTCCAATGGCAGTTCCTGCTCATGGTGTCGCTGTTCACCGTGGTGCTCGCCGGGGTGCCGAGCCTGGCGCTCCTCGATTTCACCCAGAAACGGCTGCTCGAAGAGATGGACCAGCGCGCCGCGCTGCTCCTGGACGCGCTCGTCGGGGTGGCCGCCGACGCCATCGTGCAGGAAGACCCCCTGGCGCTCAACGACGCCATCCAGCGCTACATCGTCCTCGACGATATCCAGAACATCTCGGTCTTCGACGACAATAACCGCGTCCTCTTCTATGCCGACGGGGAAGCGGTGCTCACCCACGCCGCCGTCCTCCAGAACCCGTCCCTCGCCGCCCGGCTCCTGGAGAGCCCCGTGGCGGCGGCCGTGTTCGCCTCCAACCGCGCCCTCTGGCGGGGACACCGCTATTTCAACCAGCCCCTCAAACCCATGAAATGCGTCGAGACCGCCCCCGCCACGGGGCGCACCGGCCTCCTCTACGATTACTCCCTCCCCATCACCCACGCCAGCGCGGCCATCCAGAAGCAACTCGGTACCTTGCGCGTCTCCTTTTCCACCCGCCGGGTCTTCGAATCCCTCGAACGAACCCGTCGGCGCATGGGGTACGGCCTCGGAGGCCTGCTCGTCCTCGCCCTCGCCGGCACCTTCCTCCTCTCGCGCCAGATCACGGTGCCCATCCTCCGCCTGGCCCGGGATGTCCAAACCGTCGCCGCGGGCGACCTCAGCCACCGCATCCAGGTCAGCAGCCGGGATGAGATCGGCCTGCTCGCCTCCGAGTTCAATCTGATGACCACCGCGCTCTCCCAGGCCCAGAAAGCCCTGGTGGCCCGGGCGCTGGTGCAGCGCGACCTGGAACTCGCCGCCCAGATCCAGGCCTCCCTCATCCCTTCGGGCACGATCCGCCGGGGCGGCCTCAGCGTAGCCGGGCGCAGCATCCCGGCCCGGGAGATGGGCGGGGATTATTTCGACGTGATGGAAATCGACGCCAAGCGCACCGCCGTGGTGGTCAGCGACGTCTCGGGCAAGGGCGTGAGCGCCGCCCTCATCATGGTGATGCTGAAGTCTGCCCTCCAGACCGCCGTGGCCTCCGGCACCCGCGACCCGGCCCGCCTCTGCGCCCTCACCAATCGCCTGCTCCACCGCCAGACCTCCCCCGATAAGTACGCCACCCTCCACATCGCGGTCATCGACGGGGAGAGCGGCGAGGCGGTCTTCACCAACGCCGGCCACGGGGTGCTGCGCATCTACCGCCGTAGTGAGGATCTCTTCGAGGAGCACCTGGTTCCGGCGATCCCCCTCGGCATGTCATCCGAGACCGCCTTCAACCAAGAATCCTTCCGCCTCTCCCCGGGCGATTTCATCTGTTTCTACACCGACGGGCTCACGGAATGCCGCGACGCCTCGGGGGACCGCTACGGCTGGGGCCGCCTTTCGGCCTATCTGCGCGCCCACCGGGACGCGGGCGCCCCCGAATTGGTAGAGGGCATCCTGCGCCACCATGACGAATTCAGGGGGGAGCGCGAGGTGACCGACGATTTGACCATCGTGGTGGCCCGCTTCGATCCCCCGGCCATCAGTGTATAATCTCCGAAGCCCGAATGGATCCCGCGCGTTTCATCGACCCGAAAAATATCGTCCCCGACCTCCAGGGGGGCGGCAAACGTGAAGTCATCGAGGAACTCCTCGACCGACTGATCGCCACGGAGACCGTCTCGCCCCAGCACCGCGAAGAGATCCTCCACGAACTCCTGGAACGCGAGAATAAGGGCTCCACGGCCATCGGCTTCGAGATCGCCATCCCCCACGCCAAGACCGACCAGGTAGCCGAGATCGCCGTGGCCCTCGGCCTCCACCGCGCGGGAATCCCCTATAATACCAACGACGGCAAGCCGGTGCGCATCTGCATCCTCACCCTCTCCTCCAAGAAGGCCACCGGCCCCCACCTCCAGTTCATGGCCACCATCTGCAACCAACTGAAAGAGGAGAAGGTGCGCAAAAACCTCCTCGCGTGCAAGACGGCGGAGCAGGTCGACGCCCTGCTGAAGAAAACGGCCTCCTGAGGTCCCCATGCGCATCCTGGCGGCGGCCGACCACGGCGGCTTCGAACTCAAGAACCTCATCGTCGCGCACCTGCGGGGCCGGGGCTTCGACCTCGTCGATCTGGGCGTGAACGACGGGGCCTCCGTCGACTATCCCGACCTCGCCCGGCGCGCCGTCGAAACCTACCGCGGGGGGGGCTTCGAGTTCGGCCTCCTCTTCTGCGGCACGGGCATCGGCATCTCCATCGCCGCGAACAAGATGAACGGCATCCGCTGCGCCCTCCCCTTCACCCCCTTCATGGCGGAGATGGCCCGCGCCCATAATAACGCCAATTTCCTCGCCTTCGGGGGCCGGGTCGAATACCCCGTACCGGTCGCCGCCCTCGTCGACGCCTTCCTCGCCGCCAAGCATGAAGGCGGTCGCCACGGGGACCGCGTCAAGAAAATCCACGCCCTGGAGGACACATGATCTACGAAGGCGAAAGCGACGCCCGGGGGCTCAAGGTCCTCATCCTCGTCAGCCGGTTCAACGACCTCATCACCCGCAAGCTCCTCGACGGGGCCCGCGACGGGCTGCGCCGCATGGGCGCCGCCGAGGCCGATGTCGATACCGCGTTCACCCCGGGGGCCTACGAACTCCCCTTCGCCGCCTCGACCGCCGCGAAAAGCGGCCGGTGGCAGGCGATCATCGCCCTGGGCTGCGTCATCAAGGGCGATACCGCCCATTTCGACTACGTCGCCGGCGAGGCCGCCTCCGGGATTTCCCGGGCGATGAACGAGGGCGGCGTGCCCGTGGCCTTCGGCGTGCTCACCGTCGACACCCTCGAGCAAGCCCTCGACCGCTGCGGCGGCAAGCACGGCAATAAGGGCGCCGAGGCCGCTTCGGTCGCCGTCGAGATGGCCCGCCTCGCCGCTAAACTCAAGAAATGACCATGGAGACCCCGGAACCCCCGGTTCCCGGGAAGCCGAAGATCCGCATCAAATTGCTGCGGCCGCCGCCGCCGCCGGGGACCAAGCCGCCCGAGAAGACCAAGGTCCTGAAGAAGATCCTGTCCGTCGAGGTGCCCACGGTCGTCGGCGGGCGCATGAACGAGCGGCGCCTCGGCCGCATGCTCGCGCTCCAGGCGCTCTACGCCAGCGAGAGCCAACCCGGCCTCAGCACCGAGGAACTCCTCAGTTTCGTCGTGGACGGGAAGCCCGATAAAAAAGCGCTGGCCTTCGCGGCCCTCCTCGTCGACGGGGTGCGGGGCCACCTGGCCGAACTCGACGCGCTCATCATCCCCCGCCTGGTCAATTGGGAGTTCTCCCGCATCTCCCCGGTGAACAAAGCGATCCTGCGACTCTCGCTCTTCTCGCTCCTCTACCACCCCGACATCCCGCCCAAGGTCACCCTCAACGAGGCCGTCGACCTCGCCAAGATGTTCTCCGAGACCGACGACTTCAAGTTCATCAACGCCCTGCTCGACCGGGTGCGGCGCGACCGGGCGAAACCCGAACTCCCGCCCGGCGCCCCCCCCGCCACCCCGTCGTGAGCCCCCGACGCTCCTTCCTCCTCTACGCCTTCGTCCTGTTCGCCTTAGGGGTCCTGCTCCTCGGCTGGTTCCTCCTGCGCGGCATGCATTTCGGCCGCCCCTTCGGGGGGTCCGAATCCCAGGCCCGGGCCTTCTCGTGGCGCCTCGAGATCAATAACGCCAATACCTTCTACAAGAACCAGCAGTACGAGCAGGCGCTGCGCCTCTTGGCCGGCTTCCCGGTGGACGAACTGAAGCCCCGCCAGCGCCAAACGGTCCTCCTCCTCCAGGCCTCCGCGGCCCGGGCCCTCGGCCTCTACGCCACCGCCATCGAGTTTGGCGACCGCGCCCTGCGCATCGAGGCGACCCCCTTCGGCTATTTCCTCAAGGGGCTCATCCAGGAGGGCGGGGGCCAGCTCGACGCGGCCGCGGCCTCCTGGCAGGAAGCCCTGCGCCTTGACGGCGACTACGCCCCCGCCCGGGAGCGTCTGGGCGACGCCGCCTTCTTCCGCAAGGACTACCGGCGCGCCATGGATTATTACCGCAAGGGCAAGGGCCCCGGCGGGGCGGTGTCGGAACCCGCGGTGCTCAAGCGCGCCGCGGCCCATTACCTCCTCGGGGAGGACGGGGAAACCCTCAAGCTCGCCGAATGGTACCTCGAGAAGTCCAAGTCGGCCCGCGACGCCGAACTCGCCTGGCTCCTGAAGGCCATCGCCGCCGCCGCCCTCGACCGGCCCCGGGACGCCGACGAGGCCTTCCAGAAGGCCACCGGCCTCGCCTCCCTCGGCGACAAGCATTTCTACAAGTACTATTACGCGCTCTTCCTCATCCGCCAGAAGCAGTATCCCCAGGCCGTGGAGATGCTGGGTCAGATAACCTTCATCGCCGGCGAACGCAACCCCGCCGCCCATTTCGCCCTCGGGCTCCTCTATTTCCGCAACCAGAATTGGGAGCAGAGCCTCCTCTACCTCGACCGCAACCGGCGCTTCGCCTCGGAGCAGCCCGATCTCTACTACTACGGGGTGGCGCTCTATAAGCTCGGCCGCCTGAACGAGGCCCTCGCCTGCTTCGAACTCATCCGGGCCCGAAAGCGGGCCGACGAGTACTCCCTCTCCGCTACCCTCCTCGCCGCGATCTGCCAGGCGCGCCTCGGCCGCGAGGAGCAGAGCCAGAGCCTGGTGGATGAGGCCCTCGACGTATGGCGCGACGACGTGCGCGCGGTCTACACCCTCGCCTATATCACCCTCTTCCATAAGCAGAAGAAGTTCATGGAGAAGCTCCAGCCCTGGCTGGGCCGCCCCGGCTACCCCCAACTCGCCCTGCTTCTGGCGGACTACCACCTCCAGGACGGGCGCACGGCCCAGGCCCTCGCCGCGGTGAACGAGTATCTGCAGAAGAACCGGCCCCTGCCCCGGGTGACCAAGATCGCGGGCGACCTCTACGGCCGGCTGAAGGATTTCCGCCACGCCGAGGAGGCCTACCTCGACGCCCTCGGCCTGAGCACCGACGACGCCGAGAAGCGCCGCATCCTCAATAACCTGGCGTGGGTCCGCTGGTGGAAGCCCGTGGCGCCCAATACCCTGGAAGCGCGCACCCGGCAGGCCGAGGAAGCCCGCGCCACCCTCGAAGACGCCCTGCGCCAGGAGCCCGACGATCCGGGCTTCCTCTTCAATAGCGGCGTGTTCGCCCGGGCGTCGGGCCAGAACGACGTCTTCGCCGACCGGATGGAGAAGGCCCTCGCCCACCTCGACCTCACCCAGGATAAAAAACTCCGCTCCCGGGTCCGCCACGAAAAGGGGCTCCTTCTCTTGGAGGAGGGCCGCCGTCAGGCCGCCCGGGAATCCCTGCGGCAGGCCCTCGAAGAAGATCCCCAGAACCAGGCCGCCGAATTGGACTTCAAGAGGCTCCCCTGAGCGCCGAAAACGCCGCCCTCCTCACCGGCGCCGCCCGGCGCGTGGGCGCCGCCATGGCCCGCCACCTGGCCCGCCGGGGTTGGAACCTCATCCTTCACTACCATTCCTCCCGCGAAGAGGTGGAAGCCGTCCAGCGGGATGCCGAAGCGTTAGGCCGGAAAGTGCACCTGCTCCAGCGCGACCTCGCCGGCGAACACGGGGCCCGGGGCCTCGTGGCCGAGGCCCACGAACGCCTGCCGGGCCTCCGGCTGCTGGTCAATAACGCCAGCGTGTTCACCAAGGGCGATCTGGGCGACATCGACCACCTGGAAGCGATGGTGCGCATCCACGGCCTCGCGGTGGCCCGCCTCAGTTCCGATTTCCACCGGCTCGCCGGGGGCGGCCAGGTGGTGAACCTCATCGACGCCCAACTCAGGAGTTACGCGCCGGCGTTCCAGAATTACCGCATCTCCAAACTCTTCCTCGAGGAACTCACGCGCCAGAGCGCGCTGCGTTTCGCCCCCTCGGTGCGCGTCAACGCCATCGCCCCCGGGCCCATCCTGCCGGCCGAGGGCGACAATGGGGAGCGCTTCGAGGAGACGGTGGCGCGCACGCCGCTCAAGAAGGCCCCGGGTCTCGACTCCATCCTTCGCTGCCTGGATATCCTCCTCGACAACGAATTCCTCACCGGCCAGGTGCTCTACGCGGATAGCGGGCAACACCTCTAGGCCGCGGCCCAGCCTAGAACCCGACGCGGGCCCCCGGGGGCGCTTCCGTCAGGGGATCGCCAGCGCGCGGTCCATGTCGCTGAGGGCGGCGAGCATGGCGTTGCGGGTCTCGTCGACGATTTCCATGAGATGGCGCATGGATTTGCCGCGGGTGTGGATGGGCGGGAGCACGCGGATCATGAGGCGGCCGCTTCGCGCGTAGCGCTTCTTGAAATTGATGAGCGGGTTGAGGGACGAGCAGACCACGGGAATGATGGGCACCTGGGCCTCGATGGCCATGTAGAAGGCCCCCTTCTTGAACGGGAGCAGGCCGCGGCCGGCCAGGTTGCGGGTGCCCTCGGGGAACATGAAGATCGAGTCGCCCCGCACGGTGAGCGCGTTCACCGCCTGGTCGATGCCCATCACGCCGCTGCCCGTGCTCTTGCGGTCGATGAAGATATTCCCGAAGAGGGCGTAGAGTTGCCCGATGAACGGGATATAGGCGAGTTCTTTTTTCCCGATGAGCACGGTCTTGCGGGGGTAGACGCGGGCGAAGGTGGTGAGGTCGAGGCTGCTCTGGTGGTTGGCCACGTAGATGCAGGGCTGGCACTCGGTCAGGCGCTCTTCCCCGGAGACCTCGACGCGAAGACCGAGGAACCACCGGGCGAGGTAGCCGTAGAGGCGGCTGAAAACCCGGTTATTGCTGGTATTCTTCCACCGGACCAGGCCGACGAAGAACGACGCCGCGCTGGAGGGCACGACCCACCCCGCCATCAGGGTGACCCGGACGTAAAAAACGAGGAGTTCCAAGAGTCGCTTCATGGCGGCAGTTTAGCACGGAACCCCCCGAGGCGCCGGACCTACGTATTTGTCCCTGCAGGTGAAATTCCGCCTTCCATCAGCGGGTTTGTCCGTGCTCCGGCCTCGCGGGGTTGAAAAAGGAGAAATAGGCCAGGCAGAGGAGGATCTTGGTGAGGCGATTGATGAAATAGACCGCCTCGGAGGGAAGTTTGACCGGGAGCACCGGCGCGAAGATCGTTTCGCCGCTTTTTTGGAAGATCTGCCCGTAGCCGGCGAGCATCCAAAAGAGCCAACCCGCCGCGAAGAGGATGAGGAAGCCCCCCGCGGCGCGCCCGAGCCGAAGCCTGCCGTCGGCGAAGCCGGTCAGCACCGTCAGGGCCGTCGCCCCCTGGATCGCCAACTCGCGCAGTTCGCTCGGGGGCATGGGCGGGCCGAACGGGGCGAGGTAGAACGACCATTTGTAGAGCGCCTCGTAGGCGAAGACGAAGGAGAGGGCGACCACGAGGGAGGTGGACGCGGCTTGGAGGTCGCTGCGGTGGCGCAGGGCGAGGGCGCCCCGCAGGCCCAGGAGCCCGAGCATGAGGAGCGTGGACGCGTCCACGTAATGGAGGGCGCCCGCGTAGCGGCTGCCCCGCAGCATGAGGCCGAGGGCATAGGCCGTGAGGGCGAGCGCCCCGATCCCGCCCGCGAGGGAAAGGGGGCGGCGGACCGCCGCGCGCAACGCGCCCGCCCCGTTCACGCTTTTCTCCCGCCGAGCGGAAAGGCGAAGCGGGTAACTTCCCCGGCGCGCAGGAGGCCGGCGGCCGACCTCTTGCGGAACTCCCGGGGGCTCATGCCGGTATGGGCCTTGAACTGGAGGTTGAAATACCCCAGATCGTTGAACCCGCACTGGTGGGCCGCCTCGGTGATGGGCACGCCGCTGGTGGCTAGGGCCCCGCAGCATTTCTCGAGGCGCACGCGGATGAGGTATTGGATGGGGGTGAGGCCGAGGTGCCGCTTGAACAGCGCGATGAAATGCTTCTTGCTGAGTTCGCCCGCGGGCACCAGGTCTTCCAGACTTTCGATGCTGTAGAACAAGGATTCGATGCGCGTGAGGGCCGCGTAGACGACGGGCGGGGTCTGGTGGTAGCGCTCGAGGACGGCGGGAGCCTCCCCCCGGGCGCGCTCGAGGTTGATGAAGAGGCGCTCCATCTCGAGGGCGATGACGCGCTCGTAGCGCCCGATGCGGAAGATGAACTCGCGCAGCACCGTGTCGATGGACTCCTCGACGTCGGAGGCCAGGTCGGCCGGGAGGGTGATGAGGCGCGAGCCCCCGTCGAGCATGCCGTCGATGAGTTCCATGGCCCGGGGGGTGCCGTGGGCGGAGAAGAATTCGGGGTAGATGGCGATGCTCGCTTGGCGGTGGCGGCGGCCGCGAACCGCGACGAACTCGTGGGAGGAGCCGGGGGGGAGGAGGAGCATCTGGCGGGCCGTCACCCGAGTGAGTTCGCCGTCGGCTTTTTGCGTGCCCGTACCCTCGAAAATATAGGTCAATTCGATGAAATCGTGGCCGTGGGGGGGGAAGGATTCCATCAGGTCGGTCTTTCGGACCGCGAACGGCGGGACCTTATTGCGGTGGGAGAAGATTTCCATCTGGTTTCTTTTGCCCGGGTCGGGCCCGACGATTCCCATGGTTTCCGGCGGTGGCCGGGGTTATCATACACTCCGTCCCCCTATCCCCCGCAGGAGACCCCCATGCCTTCCCAGAAGATCGCCATCATCGGATGCGGCGCCATCGGAAAAGTCCACGTCGACGCGTGGAGCCACGAACCGCGCGCCCACATCGCCTGCCTCGTCGACCTCCTCCCGGAGAAGGCCCAGGCCCTCCTCCCCCTCTGCCCGGGGGCGGCCGTCGAGACCGATTACCGCCGGATGCTCGCCGACCCCAGCATCACCGCGGTGAGCGTGTGCCTTCCCAACCACCTCCACTGCCCCGTCACCCTCGACGCGCTGCGGGCCGGGAAGCACGTGCTGTGCGAGAAGCCCATCGCCCTCAACCTGGCCGAGGCCCTCTCCATGCAGGCCGAGGCGGCCCGGGCCGGGAAGATCCTCAATATCGGGGTGGTCAACCGTTGGCACGCCTCGGTGAACCTCATCAAGGACATGATCGCCAAGGGCGAACTGGGCGAGGTCTACCACGTCTCGCTCTCCTTCCGGGCCTTCCGCTCCATCCCCGGCCTCGGCGGCTGGTTCACCGACAAGAAACGCTCCGGCGGCGGGGTGCTCATCGATTGGGGGGTCCACTTCATCGATCTCGCCCTCTATGCCCTCGGCCTGCCCGAACCCCGGACCGTCAGCGGCGTCACCCACGCGCGCCTGGCGAAAAAGATGGAGGACTATAAATACCTGAACATGTGGGCCGGTCCGCCGGATTACAAGGGCACCTCCGATGTGGAAGAATACGTCTCCGCCATGATCCGGACCTCGGGGCCGAGCATCGCCCTCGAGGGCGCCTGGGCCCAGAACCTCGACAAGGGCGCCATGCACCTGGATTTCCTCGGGGACAAGGCCGGGCTGCGCATGGAATACCGCGGCGCCTTCACGGTCTACGGAACCCGGGACGGCCACCTCTACGAACTCACCCCGAAACTCGCGCCGAAGAACGACTACCACGCGGAGATCTCCGGGTTCGTCGATTCCTTCCTGAGCGGGAAGAAGGACCGCGCCCACATCGACGAGGTGCTCGTCAGCCAGCGGATCCTCGACGGGGTCTACCGTTCCGCCGCCGAGGGCCGGGAAATCGACCTCAGGGGAAAATAGTCCCATGAGCAAGCAAGCCGCCCCCTTTCAGATCGCCCTCATCACCGACTCCCTGCGCCTCCCGTGGCGCGAGGCGATCCTCAAGGCGAAAGCCATGGGGGTCGACGGTTTCCAGATCTACGCCGTCAAGGGCGAGATCAGCCCCGAAGGACTGGACGGGGCCGCCCGCGGCGCCCTGCGCGCCTTCGTGGCGGCCCAGGGCCTGGAGATCACCGCCCTTTGCGGCGATCTGGGGGGCCACGGTTTCGCGATTCCCGAGGAGAACCCTGGGAAGATCGAGGCGTCCAAGCGCATCGTCGACCTCGCGGTCGATCTGGGCACCCGCGTGGTCACCACGCATATCGGCGTGGTGCCAGAGGATCGGCGCCTCCCCCGTTACCAGGTGCTATTAGCGGCCTGCCGGGAACTGGGGGCCTACGCCGGAAAGCGCGGGGTCTCCTTCGCCATCGAGACCGGGCCCGAGACGGCCGCGGTGCCCGGCGCCTTCCTCGATGAGGTCGCCACGCCGGGCATCGGGGTGAACCTCGATCCGGCGAATCTGGCCATGGTCACCGGCGACGACCCCGTGGCCGCTGTCACCCGCCTCCGTTCCTATATCGTCCACACGCACGCCAAGGACGGGGTGAAACTGGGCCCCTGCGATCCGGAGCAGGTCTACGACGCCTTCGCCCGGGGCGGCATCGAGGGCTTCGATTTCGGCAAACTCTTCAACGAAACCCCCCTCGGGCAGGGGGCGGTGGACTGGCCCCGCTACCTGCGGGCCCTCTCCGGCATCGGCTACCGCGGCGCCCTCACCATCGAGCGCGAAGTGGGCGCGGATCCCGCCCGGGATATCTCGGCGGCCATCTCCTTCCTGCGGGAGAAGATGGGGGAATTGGGCTGAAGAACCCTACCGCACGGTTTCGGTGAAGGATGTCGACCCGGGGATGATGGCTATTTTCATCGTTTCGGTGAGATCGCCCCGCTTCATCGCCAGGGTGTAATCGCCCACGTAACCGCGCACGCGAAAGAAGCCCTGCTCATCGGTCAGGCCCTCTGCGGTGGTCCAGAAGTCGTGGCCGAGGAGTTGGGTGTAGGCATTGCCGGCCTGCCGCGGGGCCCCGGCTTTCCACAGGCTCCCCTCCCAAAAACCCGCGAGGTCGATGGAACGGACGGACGCGTGGCTGAACCCGACGATCAAAATCTCCTTCAAGTATTCCGCCTGCACGACCTCGTCCTTTGCCTCCACCGCGAGGTCGATGAGTTCCAGGGGCTTCCCCAAGGCGGCGAATCGGCCCAGGAGATCATAGAGTTTTTCGGGGGGAGGAAGGGCGCTGCCGAAGCGGGCCGGCAGGGCGATGGCGTCCACCGGGGCGTCGAGGCCGTTGAGCACCATGGCCATGCGCAGCCATGGCTCGAGGCGATTGGTGGCGAGGCCCCCGCCGGTGAACATCCCGGCGGCGCTTAAGACCCTCGTCGCCCGGGGCGCGGCGGTCTGGACCAGCTTGAACCAGTCGCAAATTTCCTCCGGCGGAAAAAGATCGGTATAGACGAGATCCGAGTTGGGATCGGAGACGAGGTGCCATTCCCCCAAGGAATCTTTGAGGCGACCGAGGCCATCCTTCATCGATTCCCGGATATTTTTCTTCAGGACCTCCATCGCCTTGGCGCGATTGGTGCGCGCCACCTCGCGGTAGCGGGTTTCTGCCGATGGCTCTAGACCGTCCCAGCGCCCTGCCGTGTAGACGAGGCCGCCGGCGTTGGAGAGGCCCTTTCGTTGGATCCAATCCGCCGCGCGTTTGGCCTGGGTGACGGCATCGGCCTGCCGATAGGACCGACCCGTGAGGCCGCACTCCACGCCCCGACGGAACCAGGTCGTCAGCACCTCTTCATGCTTCTCCGCCAGAGGATCCGATGCCTTCGCGCCGACCGTCCACTCGCCGTCGACCGCGGTGCCGAAAGGGAATCCGTGGCGCTTCATCTCGAGTTTGACGGGCACGCCGCTTAGGGCTTTGCCGCGGGCGTTGACCACCTGCACCTCGAGGGCGCCCCGGCGCAGCCCCTCGATGCGCGCGAGGGCCTCTTTCCGCCAGGTGGCGTTCTCATCCCGGCCGGCCCAGGTCAGGCGCGTGACGGGCAGGCTATCGACCTGGGTCTCCGGGGGGAAACGGTAGACTTGGAGTTCATAGAGGTCCACCGCCATGGCGCGACCGCCGGGGATGAAACGCAATTGGAGTGCGCCTTCCCGCACCGCCAACGGCGCCTCGAAGAAAAAGAAGAACCGTTTCCAGGCCCTTCCGGCGGTGATCGTCGACCGGCTTAGACTGAGGGCCTTCGGCGCGGTGGCGAGCACCTGGAGATCGAGATCGACCTCCCCCGTTTCCGTGGCCGTACCGCCATTTCGCGCCACGACCATGACCAGAATTTTTTCGCCGAGCGCAAGCGGCCCGGGCGCTACTTGGGCGAGCACCGCGGCCCCCGCCTTCTTGGGCGCCTGGGCGAGACTCACCCGCAGGAAACTCCGGCCCTTGCCCTCCTTGTTTTCTTTCGCTTCCTTGCCTTCTTTGCCTTCCTTGACCGCGTGGACCGCGACGGCCAGGAGCGCTGCCTCTTCGCCCGATGGCTTGAGGGTCAAGACCGGATTCTCGGGGAATACCGGAATGCCTTTTTTGACGATGTCGGGTAGGGGAAGTTCCCTCTGGAGGTTCTGGGCAAAACCTCCCACGGAGAGGACGAGCGTGAGGATGCCGGGAATACGGCGGATGCTGCGATTCATCCAGGGATTATAACTCAAGGCGCGACCATTGGTGACCCGACTCCACTCCGGTCCTCTTGTCCCAAAGCCTTGGCCGCGACCTATAGAAACGAAACCGCAGGGAAACGCCAAGCCAACCGTTCCTTCAATTGGTTTGACCGACAGGGTGACACGACGTCATGAGTCGGTCGCCGCGCCAGAAGGGCGCAATCAGGCGACCGACAAGGTGACACGAAGTCATGAATCGGTCGCCGCGCTAGGAGGGCGCAATTAGGCGACCGACAAGGTGACACGAAGTCATGAATCGGTCGCCGCGCCAGGAAGGCGCAATCAGGCGACCGACAAGGTGACACGAAGTCATGAATCGGTCGCCGCGCCAGGAGGGCGCAATTAGGCGACCGACAAGGTGACACGAAGTCATGTATCGGTCGCCGCGCCAGGAGGGCGCAATTAGGCGACCGACAAGGTGACAAAATGACTAGGCGTGTGGACCACCGTCTGTATCGCAAAAAGCATCCCCACAACTAAAAATTTGACATCAGAACTTACATGGCCCATAATATGTTATGGTGTTGCATAACACTTTATTTCTTGATAAAAGCAGCGAAAAACCGCTCTTTCGCCAGCTGATGGAAATTCTCATCACCGAAATCGGTGGCAAGGCCCCCGGGGATCCCCTCCCCTCCATCCGTGATCTTATCCGTCGCACGGGGCTTTCCCACCAGACGGTGGTTCGAGCCATGGAAGCCTTGGAGCGGGAAGGCTACGTCGACCTCCAGGTCGGAAAAGGGGCCTTCGTCGCCCACCGGGAAAAAACCCTCAGGCCGGCCCACCCGTCGCGTTGCCCCCATGGCACGGTCATCTTCGCCTTGCCGGAATTTGAGAGCCATTGGGCATGGAGCCTTCTCCACCTCGCCGAGGTCCAAGCCGTTCGCGGGGGGCATGGCCTCGTGACCTTCCGCCTCGACCCGGGATCGACCTGGGAAGAACTGCGGGCCTATATGAGCGAAGAGAAATCACTACGCGGCGCCCTCGTCCTGCCGCCCGCGAGCCTCTTCAACGAGAACGACCAGGCCTTCCTGGATTCCCTCCCCGTCCCCGTGGTGTCCCTGCTCCCGCTCCTTAGAACATGGCCGAATCTGCGCAGCGTCAGCGGAGAAGCCGAACAAACCGGGCGCCTCATGGCCGAGGCGCTCCTCGACAAAGGGCATCGCCGCTTGGCCTTCCTCCGCCACCAACCCTCGATCGAAGTGCAGCGGGGTTGGGAACGCGGCATGCGGCAAGCCCTCGACGCCCGGGGCTTGGACGCCAGCGCCCTCAGGCTCTGGGGCGAAGTCATCCCCGATTGGAAAGATTCCATGGCCGAAGCCCAGCGCCTCACCGAGGCCCAGATCCAAAGGGGCTTGGAAGGGGTGACGGGCATCCTCTACTCGACCTCCTTGGGCGCCCTGGCGGGAAGCCGCGCGCTCCTCGCCGCGGGCTTTCAGATTCCCGAAGACCTCTCGGTCATCGGCTCCACCCACCATCCCCTCCTCTCCTACACCACGCCCACTATCGCCCACACCCGCGGCGATTGGGAGGCCGCCATGCCGGTCGCCTTCTCCATGATCCGGGGCGAAGATGCTTCGCGGCATTTTTGGGTGGAGAGCCGCCTGGTGGCGGGAGAAAGCCTGGGCGCCGCGCCCTCGGCCCGATGATGCCTTCCTTCGATCGAGCCTAAAACGGAGACACGATGCTGCGCCCCATCCTCATTTCCCTCGCGGTACTTTATTCGACCCTGGCGGCCATCGATCCCGGCCAACGCTTAAGCCTCGTCTGCTACATCTCCTGGTACAACGAGCTCGGCGCCTTCAACGGCACCCGGGCCTGGAAATCCGGCGGTTGGCAGTACGAACGGCTGGCCGAAGAAGGGGCCAACCATCCCACCCTGCGGCCCGCGTCCCTGCCGGTGAACCCGCCCCCCGTCGGCAGCGAGGCCTTCGCCCGGCTCAACCGAGAGAATGCGCGCCTCGTCCAGCGGCGGATGAAGGAGGCGGGCTTCGATGTCGTCGCCTTCGACATGCTCCCCATGCCCGATTACGACCCGAAGGCGCCCCTCGCCGTCTCGAACACGCCCTTCGCCCATTGGCTCGTCTTCCTCGAATGGCTGGAAGCGGCCCGGGATACGGGGATGAAGATCGCGCTGATGCCCGATGTACAGAATAAATCCGGGGACTACCCCAAGGGCC
The DNA here is from genome assembly GCA_017302015.1 of Spirochaetota bacterium. Taxonomy (GTDB): domain Bacteria; phylum Spirochaetota; class UBA12135; order COTS27; family JAFLEE01; genus JAFLEE01. The sequence goes on from JAFLEE010000081.1 coordinate 14,735, forward strand.
GCACCCTCAGCCGGGACGAATGGGTGAAGGTACTCGGGGCCGCCCTCGACCGGGTGGAGAACCACCCCGCCCTCTGCAGGCTAGACGGGAAGCCCACCGTGATCCATTTCGGGACCGACGTCTATTACGGGGGCCCCTCCCCCGTGGCCGGGGCCCCCAAGCCCGACGGCGGCTGGCGCGAGGTGATCGCCGCGCTCCACGCGCGCAAGGCCTCCTGCTATTTCATCGCCGACGTACGGCCCCACGACCTCGTGCTCCAATGGACGAATTGGGCCGATGCCGTCCACCTCTTCGCCCCGGCCGCTCCCCTGCCCTTCCTCTCCGAATACCAGCGCGATCTTTCCCGGGCCCTCACGGTGCCCCTGGTTTGGACGCTGAGCCCCGGGTACTACCTGCCCCGGGTCGCCTATACCGAGCCCGATTTCGCCCGCTTCCACCAATGCGTCAAGGCCGCGGTGGAGGCGAAGGCGCCCTTCCTCTACACCCTCACCTGGAACGATTTCGGGGAGGATACCGACATCGTGCCGTCGCTCCACAAGGGGGAGCAACTCCTCACCGTGATGCGCCACTATAACGCCTGGTTCCACACGGGGAAGGAGCCCCCCGCGAAGGAGGAGAGCGTCATCCTCGCCTACCCCTTGGCCCTCCAAGCCGCCTTGGCGACCCGATCCCCCGATTGGGCGGCCCGCGATGGCGCGGCGGCCACCGGAGAGCGGTGGAAGGCCCCGGAGTATGCGCCCAAGGTCTTCTATTGGGCCAATTTGAAAACCACGCAGCGCGTGGCCGTGGAGGGCGTGGGCGCCGTGGAACTCCCCCCAGGAGTGTCCATGGGATCCCTGGGCCCCATCCAGGCGGGTCCCGTGAGCGCCCGTTGGAACGGGAAAACCCTGGCTTTACCCGAGGTGGCCCCGAAAGGCGGAGCGGAGAATCCCCGTTTCCAATTCGTCGACTTGGCGCGGCCCCCGGCCCCTTCCGTGAAAGCGGTCGTCGCCGCCACGACTTCCATCCAAGAGGATTTTTCCGCCTGGCCCAGCGACGCGGCGTGGCAAGCCCAGGGCCGCGGCGGCTGGAACCTCTCCGGAGCCCCCGAGTTCGAACTCGCCGATAACCCGAAACCCGAAGGCGCCCACAGGTTCTCTAAATGCCTGCGCATCCGCTCGGAGGTGAATACCGAGGGGGGGCGCTTGACCATCCGTTTCGCCCCCATGACCGACGGGGAACTCTCGTTCAAGGTCTATTCACCGCGGCGGGGAGGGAACGGCCCGCCCTATGGTTACGCCACGTGGTCGATGGGAAACGCCGGCGGCTCCCATTTCCATGGCGACTTCATGGAATACCTCGACCGCGTCAGCGCCGCCTACGGCGACCAGGAACCCTTCGGCGGTTACCGGACGGTCAAACTCGGCGCCCTCGGCTCGAGTTGGCATACCCTGCGCGCCAAGTGGGGCCGTGACGGCCGCGTCTCGCTGTGGTACGACGGGGTCCTCGCCCTCGACGGAGTCCCCATGCGCCAGGAACTCGGCAAGGGCCTCTCCCGCCTCAGCTTCGGGAGCGCGGAAGTCCTCGAAGGGAACCGGGATAGCGACGTTTATGTCGCCGAGATCTCCGTGAAGCCGATCCCCTGAAAATCCAATCCTTAAAGAACCCACCCCCACGAGGAAACCATGAAGATCCGCCAACAAGTCCCCGCCCATCCCATGAAGATCGATCCCTCCCGGCATACCGTGGTCGAATCCCCGCGCCAGACGAGGGTGCGGGGCGAATACGACGTGCTCGTCGCCGGAGGGGGCGCCGCCGGGATCGGCGCGGCCCTCGCGGCGGCCCGAAGCGGCGCCAAGACCGTCCTCCTCGAACGCCATGGCATGCTCGGCGGGGTCTGGACCGCCGGCCTCCTCAATCCCCTCTTCGATTGGCAAAAGAAGGGCTGGCTGGTGGACGAACTCGTTACCCGCCTCAAGGCCCGGGGCGCTTGGACGGCCTGGAAGCCCGAGCGCGATTGGTGGTGCTTCGATACCGAGGTCATGAAGAACGTCCTCGACCAGTGGTTCCTGGAATCGGGCATCGAGGTCCTCTTCCACGCCCCCGTGGTCGATGCGATCACCGACGGGGGCCGCGTGCAGGGCGCCGTCATCGAGAGCAAGGCGGGCCGGGAGGCCCTCTTGGCGAAGGTCTCCATCGACGCCTCGGGCGACGGCGATCTCGCCGCCTTCGCCGGGGCGGCCTTCGATCTCGGCCGCGAGGTCGACGGCCTCTGCCAGCCCATGACCCTCATGTTCGAGATCGACGGCCTCCCGCCCGCGTTCAACCAGGAGACTTCGGAATGGCTCCATGACGCCCTGGCCAAGAGCCTGCGCGAGCTCCGCTTGCCCTACGCGCTGCCCTTCGGCCGGGTAAATTACGCCCCCTGGATCATCAATCTCCCGCGCGCCGGCGCCGCCGCCGTCCAGCACACCCACCATTACCGCGTCGGCGCCCTGGATACGGCGGCCACGAGCCTCGCCATGATGGAGGGCCGCCGCCTCGCCGCGGAGGCCGTGGAGATCATGCGGGGGATTCCCGGCCTCGAGAAGGTCCGCCTCGTCCAGACCGCCGCCGCCATGGGCATCCGGGAGGCCCGCCGGATCGCGGGGGCCTACCGGCTCTCGATGGAAGACCTCCAGGCCGGTCGGCGCTTCGACGATGCGGTCACCACCGGGGGCTTCGGGGTGGATATCCACGAGCCCGCGCCGGGGGCCGGGGTGCCCAGCGGGCACCACGCCCCGATGAAGGCCTATGAGATCCCCTATCGCTGCCTGGTCCCATCCGGAGTCGATGGGCTTTTGACCGCCGGGCGCTGCATCAGCGGCAGCCACGAAGCCCACGCCAGTTACCGCGTGACGGGAACCGCCATGGGCATGGGCCAGGGCGCGGGACTCGCGGCCGCCTGGGCGGCCAAGGAAGGCCGTTCGGTGGGGACCCTCGACGGCGCCGAATTGCGCCGCCGGCTGGCCGAACGGGGCGCTATTTTTCTGGGATGAGGGCGGCTTCCGGCGCCGGGGTGAGCCCCGTGGCCGACGCGTCGCCCTCTTCCTTGTATTGGGAGACCTGATCGGCGAGGAAGTGGACCTCCTGGGCGGAGGCTTGGGTCAGGGAAACCGCTTTGGCGGAATCGGCGGCGATGCTGTCCGCGCCCTGGGCGATGATGCGGGCGCTCGCCGAAACCTTGCCCGTGGTTTCTTCGAGGACGGCCAGTTCGCCCTCGAGGGCCGACATGCTCCGGCCGAGCTCGTTCGTCTCTCCCTCGAGCACGCGCACCGAACTTTGGGTGCTCTTGGCCTTGCCGTCGATCTCGTGGTTGAGCTCGGTGATGCGGCCCATGGAGGCGACCATGCCCTCGGAAGCCTGCCGCTGCTCCTGCATGGAGCCGTTCACCTGCCGCGACACTTCGGCCATCGTCGCGGCCTCGCCGCGGATGGCCTTGAAGGCCGAAACCACCTCGCTGAGGCCGTTGGAGGTCTGTTGGATGTCGGCGGCCACCGAGTCGAGGGCCTGCCGCGCCTCGCCGGCGTGCTGGTTCGACATGTCGGCGAGTTTGCGGATCTCGTCGGCGACCACGGCGAAGCCCTGGCCGTACTGCCCGGCGTGGGCGGCCTCGATGGCGGCGTTCATGGCCAGCAGGTTCGTCTGGGAGGCGATGGTCACGATGAGGGAGACGAACTCGTTGATGCGCTCCACGGATTCGAGGGATTTGCGCATGCTCTGGGAGGTGCGCACCACCATGGATTCCCCGCCCTCGGTGGCCTTCTCGAGTTTCCGCGCGGCGGCATCGGCGTGCCCTGTGGCCGTGGCGACGCTGGCGATGCTGGCGGACATCTCCTCGACCACCGCGGCGCCGTCGGAGATGGACTTCGTCTGCTCCTCGAGGTGGCGCCCGAGTTCGGCCATGAGGCCCGAGACGTTCCCCAGGGATTTGGTGAAGACCTGCTGCACCTGGCGCACCTGGCGCGCGCTCTGCATGGTCCCCGCGACGCCCTTGGAGAGGACGCCGGTGACCGAGGTGAGTTCGGCCGCCGAATCGCGCAGGGCGCGCACGGCCCCGTCGGTGCGCTCCATCGCCCGCAGGAGATCCGAAGCGTTGGCGTCGGTGCTCCCGATGCTCCGCCGGATATCGCGGATGAGGGCCTGGATCTTCCCGAGGAACTGGTTGAAGTGCACCACGAGCTGCCCGATCTCGTCGCCGGCCTCCACCGAGAGGCGTCGGGTGAGGTCGCCCCGCCCCTCGGCCATCTCGCGCGCCATGTCCCGGGTACGGGCGACGGGGGCGGTGAGGCTCTGCGTGAAGAAGAGCGAGATCACGATGGTGAGGGCCATCGCCCCGTAGAGCATCAGCGCGGTCGTGAGCGTCGTGCGGTTGAGTTCCTCGAGGGACTCGCAGGTGCGGAGGTCCTGGCTCAGGAGGATCACGCCATCGACCCGGTGGGAATGCACGGCCAGATGGATATAGCGCTCGGTGACCAGGTTTGTCTCGGGGCGGGAACCGTCGCTGGGCGCGCGTTTGGCGATGTCGGCGACGAGTTCCGCCGGTCGGCCGGGGCTGCTGCCCTCGCCGGCTTCGGTGGATCCGCCCGTAAGCGTCGTGACCCACATGGACCTCGCGGAAGCTTCCTGCGCCAAGTGGAGGAGGGCAGCCTCGTTGGAGGCGGGAGAGGCCTCGAACTCGAGGGCGAGTTTCTGCCCGGCCTGGAAGAAGGCCTGGTGGTTCACGCGCCGCAGGATCTGGGATTCCTTATTGTAGTGGACGGTGGTGATGAGGGTGGGGGTAAACAAGGTGAGCAGCAGGAGCGTCGAGGCCAATTTGACCCGCATGGGCAGGTGGAAATGCCGTACCCGGAGTTCTTGGGGCAAGCGGGCGGTCAGGCGCTCGAATACCATGGCCGCGCTCACCCAGGTGAGGAAGGGGATGGTGATGGTCCAAAAAATGCGGATCGTGAAAAGATAGGTCAGATTGACGTTTTTTACCGTCAAAATCGAGGAGACGATCATGATGGCGACGGCCAGGGTGGCCAAGGGGGGGATCGTCGTGTAGCGGAGGCCGAGGGAGAAATCGCGGGTTTTCTCCCATCGGTGGACGGTGCGGGCGAGGAGGACGAAGAGGCCGGCGACCCCGAGCGCCAGGAACCCGTAGACGATCGAGGGCGGCCTCGCCCCCGAAAGGATCGTGCGCAGGATGACGAGATAGGTGCCCAGCGTCAAAAAAATGGGGATCCAGCACCATCGCAATAGCCGCTTGGCCGTTTGGCGGATCAGGACTTCTTCTTCGACGTTTTCATCCATGGGAAATCCTAATGCCTTCGGGGCCCTGCGTAAGGAAACGACCGAGTTCGAGGCGTCTTTACGAGATCGTCTAGGGTGGCGTCGTGATCGCGGGACGGGCCCGGGCGGGAGGCGATCGATTGCACCCAGAGCCCGGCTTCGCGGGTTCTATCTGGCAATTCCAGCGAACCGGGATTCGTGACGCGGGATCCTCGCATGCCGCTAGAATACCCGATTCCCCCCCAATTTTCAAGCAAAAGCACCCGGGACTCCCCTATCATGGGCCGGGGAATGAGTGGCACGCCGCGGCTTAACCGAGCAGGCCGGCCACCGCGCTCCCGGTGAGGGTGGCGTTCTCGACGACGAGGAGTTCGGCGTGGCGCCCGTAGGCATCGAGGAGGCCCTTCAGGTGGAAATCGATCTTGGAGCGGAAGGAATGGAGCTTGTGGATGGTGGAGCCCTCGGCCACGATGCCCACCGGGTGGCGGGGATCCGTTCCCGAACCCGATTGGATCACGACCGACGCCAGGTTCACGGAGGCCAAGAGGGCCGCGCGGTCGAGGAGCGCGTCGGCGAGGTACCAGAGCGTATCGACGTCTTCCCCGGGGACGGCGCCGGTGAGCGGGCCCGGCGCAGCGGGATCGGCGAGGAAGACGCCCAAGTCCCGGGTCTCGAGGTTCGTGAGCGCTCCCAATTTCGAGGCGGCCGCCCCGGACACCAAGCCGCCCTTGGCGGCGGCTTTAAAGACGCTTAAGGCCAAGGGCCCGAGGTAGGCGCCCGAGATCATCTTCTCGAACGGGTGGCTGCCGGGGTCCTGGAGGGTCGCGTCGAAGGCGAGGTCGAGGCGGCCGCGGGGCATGCCGCCCCAGGCCCCTGATTCGATATTGATGGCTTGGCTCTTCCCCGGGTCGAACCCCGGCACCTTCAAGATGGCCGCATTGCGTTCCACATAGGCGGTATTGGTGCCCGTGCCCAGGATGAAACCGATGTACGACCCGTAGGCCTTGCTCGCGCCGGCGAAGAACCCGGCGAGGAGGGTGGCCACGGTATCGTTGAGGATCACCGAGCGCTTGGCGGCGAAGGCGCCCTTCTTGGCCAGCGCGGCGTGGAGGCCTGCGCCGATCTTCTCCCCCTCCACTTCCTTCGCCTTCACTTCCTTCACGAAATGGATGAGCCTTCCGTCGCGGTCCGGGAAGATCTCGGACGGATAGGAAAAGCAGAAGCCGATCGTCTCGGAAACGTCGGCGAACGGGGCGACGTAGCCGGCCACCGTCTCGAAGAACTCGGCCTTCGAGAGTTCGCGCTCGACGCCGGGCATGGGATGGTGGTCCATCCGCAGCACCTTCACCCCGCCGGCGGCGGGCTCGACGACGGCGACGCGGAAATTGGTCCCCCCCGCGTCGATGACGGTCACCGGCTTGCGGGGCACGGCCTTCCCCGCGTCGACTTCGATATAGGCCGGGATCATCTTGAGGGTGCTGGCCTTTCCGGCCAGGCCCTGGTCCATCTCTTTGAGGAAGCGCGCGACGAGGGCCTTCGGCTTGAGATCGCCCCAGTACATGCCGTTCTTGGAGAGGAAGCGGACCGCCGATTTGCGAGACATGGGAAACCCCGGGTGGCCGGTTCCCGGGGTGCGGGCCGGCGCGATTGGATGGGACATTATAAAAGAAAGTCCGCCGCAGGTCGAACGGGGGGGCTTGTACGTCTCACCCAGGGGCGCCGCCGTCTTTTCGGCCCCCCTGTCTCGTGCTATATTCACTTCCTGCCTCGACCCACGGAGTCCGCCATGAATCGCCAAGCCATCCCGCTCCTCCTCGCCCTGCTCTTGCCCCTGCCCGCCGCCGAATGGGCCCGGGTGAAGGAATGCAGCGGCCAGGTCACGGTGAGCGTGGCGGGGGATGACGGCTCGACGCTCAGGAGTTCGCCGGTTCGCGCCGCCCAAGTCATCGCGGCCGGGCAAGTGCTCTCCGCCGGACCCGACGGGAGGGCCGTCCTTGAACTCGACGACGGCAGCCTCCTCGAACTCGCCAAGGGAAGCCGCCTCTCCCTCGGCGGGCGCGAGAACGACGGGGCCACCAAGACCTTCTTTACGCTGCTCACCGGCCAGGTCGTCGCACGGGTCAAGAAACTCTCCGCCAGCGATACCTTCCAAATCGCGACCCCCACGGCCATCGCCGGGGTTCGGGGTACCGTCTTCTCCGTCTCCGTCGCCGAAAGCGGCGATGCGCTCATCGGCGTCCAGGAGGGCACGGTGGAGGTGGAGGATGCGGATGCGGTGGAGGAAACGGGGGGCCAACCCCTCACCCTCGCGGCCAAGGAATCCGCCCAGATCGGCCTCGCCGGGAACCCCCAGAAGGGCTCCGGCTTCGAATTGGGGAAGCATTCCTACGAACGCTGGAACGCCGAACGGCAGAAGCAGCTCCTCGCGAACCTGCCGGGGGTGCTCGACGCCCTGGAGAAGCGCTTCCTCCTCACCGCCAAAGCCGTGGCGATCGGCGAAGAACTCCTCCGCCGGGATGGGAAGGCCCTCCTCCTCCTCCACGCCCGCATCGAGGCCTCGAAAAAAGGCGGGCCCTCGGTGGGGAACGACGACCTGGAACTCAGGAAGAAGATGTTCCTGCGCGTGGCCAAGGTCGGCGCCTTCCATAAGCTCATGGGCGCGCGCCTCCAGGCCTACGGGCCCGTGCTGGCGAAAATCTATCAATTAGGGAAGGACGACCCCCGGGTGCGCCAACGCATGGAGGGTTTCCGCAAGAACGCCGAAGGCGCCCTCAAGGGGATCGAAGAGCGCCGGCGAAACGCGGCCAAAGAGATGGAGAGCCAGCGGCTCGAATGGAAGGAAAAATTCGGGGAGGCCCGCTCCGACGGGAAGGGCGAAGGGAAAAAGGAACCGGGCGACCGCGATGAACGCAAGGCAGGCGGCCCCGCCGAC
>JAFLEE010000082.1 GCA_017302015.1 Spirochaetota bacterium
GCCGCCGAGCCCCGCCCCGCCGCCGAAGCCTCCCCGGCCGCGGCCCCCGCCATCGATCGGCCCTCGCCGGTCTACCGGCCCCAGGGCGCCGACTCCACCCGCGACGCGTTCCTCGACAAGGTCGAGCGCATCCACCGGGAGATCCTGGGCACGCCGATGGAGACCCGCAGCAACGTCGCTCCCGGAAGCGGCAGCGCCTCTCCGGCCAATGGCGCCACGAATTCCCTCACCGCCACGGGCCGGAACGCCCGGGATGCCGCCGATGCCGAGACCGTGACGCCCCACTGAAGGACGCGCCCGTGAAAGCCATCCTGCGCGAACTCCGGGACACGGAAAAACTCCTCGACCTGCTCGAGCGCAAGCTCCAGCAGGCCAAGGAACGCACGCGCAAGATCGAAACGAAATAGCGGCCTCATTCCCCCCGACGAAAAACCCGGCGACCCACGCCGGGTTTTTTTTTGGAACGGCTGCGACCACCCCGGGAACCGCGCCCGGGAAGTTTATCGCCCCATGGCGAGGGGCCCTTCTTTGGCCGCGGCGGTCTCCCGGGCCCAATGGGCCCGGAGGTAATCCATGTAGCGCTGGCACATCTCGTCGGGGACATTGGCGGGGATATGGTTCCCGACGGCCATGAAATGCCCGGGGAGGCCCCGGGCGGCGGCCAGGGTGGCGTCGATCTCGCCGCGCACAGCTTCCCAGGCGCCGAAGGTGAGGGTGCGGCAATCGACCTTGCTGCCGATGATGGCATGGGTCTTCCCCCAATCCCGGGCGAACCGGTCGAAATCATTGCTGGGCTCGAAGATGAACCCGTCGGCCCCGCAGGCGGCGATGTCGGGGATGAACATGTCCCAGGTGCCGTCGGAACAGAAGAGCACCTTCTTCCCGGCGCGCCGCAGGGGTTCCCAAAGTCGCCGGTAGAGCGGGATGATGTGGCGGCGGTAGAAATCGGGGTGGAGGAAGGGGCCCGCCGTCCATACGAAATCGTCGTGCTGGATATAGACTTCGATGTCTGTCTTCGCCCAGGCCTCGGCGTAAAAAAGTGAATAATGGGCATAGCGTTCCAGGAGCGCGGCGAAGCGGGCCTCCTCGGCGGCGGCCTCCAGGAGGAGATCCCACCCGAAGGTCTGGATGGCCCCCGAGATCACCGTCTTATAATAGCCGCCGCTGACCAATTGGTTCGGGTAATCGATGAGGCGCGTTTCGTGGAGCGCCTGGTAGGCCTTCACCTGCTCGGAGAAGCCGGGGAAGCCGTACTCTCTCGCGGGGTCGAACTCCAGCACCTCTTCCGGGTCTTCGAAGGGGCAGCGTTTGGGCTGCTTCCGGTCGCTGCCGTCGGCGGCGTAGACGGCGTGCCCCATATCGGTAGCCCGGCCCGCCTTGAACCAGTCGATGAGGCCGTCTTGGGTGCCCCAGAGCAGATCGAAATCCCAGGCGTCATAGAAGGCCCGTTTTTCCGCGACGCTCAAGGGGCCGCATTTTTCGGGATCGCCCCCCGCGGCCCTTCGGGCGAAACCATGGTGGTATTCCATGGAGTATTCGGTGTGACCGACCCGGGGCGTGGGGCGCAGGGAGAGCAGGTCTCGGGCGATTTGACGACTCATGGGGCCTCCAAGGCTTGACCCCAAGAGCTTAGGTCCAGCGGAGGGCGGAGGCCATGGAAGAACCGCGCCGCTCCATGGACATTCTTTGCCCGGATTCCCCGGGCAGGGGCGATTTAGGACAATTCAGGGGGCAGCGGGAAGTGCACGTTCTCTTCGAGCAGGCGCAAATTGCGCGAGGTACTCCCGGGGAATTTGGCCAGGAGGGCGCCGACGACCTCGAGGACGAGGGATTCGGGCGCCGAGGCCCCGGAAGAGATGCCCACCCGATCCACGCCGCGGAACCACTCGTCCCTCAGGTCGAGGTGGCTGTCGATGAGGTGGGAGGGGATGGACTTCGAGGCGCCGAGTTCCCGGAGTCGGCTCGAGTTGCTGGAATTGGCGCTGCCGATAACAAGGAGAAGGTCGATCTGGGCGGTGAGTTCCAGCACGGCCTGCTGCCGATTGGTGGTGGCGTAGCAGAGGTCTCCCTGGGAAGGGCCGCGGATCTCCGGGAACCGCCCGCGCAGGGCCTCGATGATGTCGCGGGTCTCCTGCACCGAGAGGGTGGTCTGGGTCGTGTAGGCGAGGCGGGCGGGGTCGGCCACCTGGAGCGCCGCCACATCCGCCACGCTCCCCACGAGTTTCACCCGGCCCTCGGGAAGTTGCCCCATCGTCCCCACCACCTCGGGATGGCCGCGGTGGCCGATGAGGATGATCTCTTCTTGCTGGCGTTCGTGCCGCGCCACGGCGGTGTGGACTTTCTTCACGAGCGGACAGGTAGCATCCACCGAGCGCAGGGACCTCCTGCCGGCCTCTTCGACGACGGCGCGGGGCACCCCATGGGCCGAGAAGATGACGACGCAGCCGTCGGGGACTTCTTCGAGGTCCTCCACGAAGCGGGCGCCCTTGGCCTTCAGGTTGGCCACCACGGTTTTATTGTGGACGATCTCATGGCGGACATAGACCGGGGTGCCGTAGCGCGCCAGGGCCCGCTCGACGATGGTGATGGCGCGTTCGACCCCCGCGCAGAAGCCCCGGGGCTGGGCGAGAAGGATTTCCATTGGAGAGAATGTAGCCCACGGACGGCCCGGGGGAAACCCCGGGCGGCGGCCGCGATTTTCGGGATTTTATGATAAAAAAGATGGGTGAGCACCGAATCCGCCTGGGATCGCCTCGGGGACTACCTCGTCTCCGATTTAAGCGGCCGCCAATTCCTCTCCGCCTCGGTCGCGGCCTGCCTCGCCTCGGTGGGCCTCCTCTTGGCGCTGTATCTCGTCGCCGCGTTCCTCCAGCGCGACCCCAAGCGCCGCCATGACTGGTTGGAGGGCTCCCGGGCGCGCGCTCTCTTCCGCCTGCTCAGCCACGGGTTGATCGGCTTGATTTCCATCGGGCTCTGCCGCCTCCTCGGCTTCCCGGGGCAGGTGATGCCGGTGGTGGTGCTCATCGCCGTGTTCCTCCCCTTCGGTTTCCTCGCCGACATCGTCTACGGCTTCCTCATCGATCCCTGGCAGGGGGCCCTGCGCCGCGCGCCGCGCCGCTGCGCCCATTGCGGCAAGACCCTGTCGTTGCGCCCGCCCGAAGGGGGCGGGGCCCCCCAGGCCGCGTCCGCCGTCGATTTCGACGAATGGAATTGCGTTTGCGGTGCGGTGCGGGTCGATGGGTACGGCGGGGGGAAGCCCCTTTCCGATTGCCCCAAATGCGGCTTCAAGACCTGGCGTTCCACCATCGAAGCGGTGCGCCCCGCCTCCCAACACGCCGATGGCGAGGGGATCGACCATCGCCGCTGCGTGCATTGCCACCACGAAGAGAAGGTGAATGTCATCCTTTCGCGCCACCGGTAGCGCGAATCGGGCGGATCCCCCCCCTCAGCCCACGTCGAGGAGGGCGAGCACGCGCAATGGGGCGTAGGCAAGATAAAAAAGCCCGGCGGTGGAGGCGAGGAAGGCCGCGGTCACGGCGATGACGGAGAGCAGGATGCGGTCGCGGTCGAGATCGGAACTTTCGAGGGCGAAGAGCTTCACGTTATAGGCCCATTGGGCGCACCAGGCGAGGGTGAAGAGGAAGGAAAGGCCGGCCGTCGCGAGGGGCAGGGCCGCGGGGGCCTGGTGCCGCAGCAACAGGGCGGCGGGATAATAGAGGGCGAGCACGGCGAGGGGGAAGAGCGGCAGGAAATAGGGGGCGAGTCGGATGAAGAAACTGCTCTTGTCCGACTGGACCCAGCCGAGGTCGATCCCGAAACGGATATGGTGGATCGTTCCCGAGGAGAGGAGCACGGCGGCCGCATGGGCCAATTCGTGGAAGAAGATATAGGCCGCCTGGAGGATCCGGGTGAACGCGATGAGGGCGGCGGCGGCCACCGCGCCGAGGGCGGCCAGGACGAAGCCGGAGATCGACCAGGGGAGGCCCTGGAGCACGAAGAGGAGGAGGTGGAGCGAGGGCGGGACGGCGACGAGGAAGAGGGCCGTGAGGGCCCAATAGGCGACGGGGCCCACCCCTACTTGATCCAGCCCCGGGTCTTCATGTCGTCCAGGCGCTGTTCCGCCAGGGTGCGGGCGGCCAGGACGGAGAAGTCGGCGATGACCTTCCGGAAGGCCTCGGCGGCCTTGGGGTACTGGCGGAGTTGGAGGTGGCAGAAGCCCATCTCGTAATAGGCCCAGGCGAGGTCGGTCTCGAATTTCTCGCGCTCGGCGGCGTAGGTCTCGATGAGCGCCTGGTATTCCCGCAGCGCCCGGCCGTACTCGCGGAACTCGTAGAAGGATTGGGCGGCTTCGGCCAATTCCCGCGGGGTGCGGGACTTGGGGGGCGGCGCGTCTTTTTTGGGGGCGCCAAGGCCGAGGGAAACGAGGAGCAGGAAGGAGAGGAGGAGCGGGACGCGCAGGCGCCCCGGGCCCGTGTGCATGGCGTTAGGCGTTGTAGGAGTAGACTTCGTCTTTGATCGGCAGGTTCTTGCGGAGGTCTTTGATGTACTCTTTCGTATCGGTGCCCATGGTGGTGAAATCATCGCAGATTTCCATGGTGCGCCGGGCGGCCGTGAAGTACTTGTAGTATTTCACCTCGCCGATCTTCTTCTTCCACTTGTCTTTGACGCAATTGATGCGCAGGACGAACTGGTCGCTGACCAGGGCGGGCTTTTGGATGACCACGCAGTGCTTGCAGTTGGCGCAGAAGATCTTGTCGTCGGTGATCTCAGCGTCGGTGATGGGGGATTCTTCGTTTGACATGACCTGGAATTCTCCGATGGAGTGGCGTTTTCTGTCAAATGAGGGCGCCAAAGGGGGCGTTGTATAATGGCCCATGAGCGGTAACACGATCCACCCAATGGCCCAGGTCTCCTCCGGGGCCCAACTCGAGGGGGTGACGGTGGGGCCCTTCGCCGTCATCGAAGAGGGCGTGCAGATCGGAAGCGGCACCGTGGTCGGGGCCGGGGCGATCCTCAAAAGGGGGACCCTCATCGGGGCCGACAACCGGATCGGCGAGCACGCCGTGCTGGGGGGGCTCCCCCAAGACCTGCATTTCGACCCGAAAACCGAGAGCGGCGTGCGCATCGGCGACCGCAACGTCATCCGAGAATTGGCCAATATCCACCGTTCGACCCGCGCCGGGGCGTTCACCGAGGTCGGCGACGACAATTACCTCATGGTCGGCTGCCACCTGGGGCACGACGTGAAGGTCCACCACCACGTCATCATCGCCAATTACTCCCTCTGCGCCGGCTTCGTCGAGGTGATGGACCACGCCTTCATCTCGGGCAATTGCGCCATCCACCAATTCGTGCGCATCGGCCGCTTCGTCATGGTCGCCGGCATCACCAAGCTGCCCCAAGACGCGCCGCCCTTCTCCCTCATCGAGGGCACCCCCGGCCGCTATCGCACCATCAATAGCGTGGGCCTGAAGCGCGGCGGCGTCCCCGGAGCCGACCGCGACCGCATCAAGCATTATTACCGCACGCTCTACCTGCGCCACGCCAGCCGGGCCGCGGCGCTTTCCGAATTGGAGGCGGGCGAACTCTGCGAGTACGGCCGGGAACTCGTCTCCTTCGTGAAGGCGAGCCGCCGGGGCATCGTGTCGGGGCCGGAGCGGGGCGGCGTGACGGCCGAGGGAGCCGGGGAGTGAGCATGGCGAAGATCCTCGACGGAAAATCCGCGCGCGCCGTCGTGCTCGACCGGGTGCGATCCCGGGTCGCCGCGAGCGGCCGCGCCCTCAAACTCTCCGTGATCCTCGTGGGGGATGACCCGGCGAGCGCCTCCTACGTGGCCAGCAAAGAGAAGGCCTGCGCCGCCTGCGGCATGCAGGGCGAGGTCATCCGCCTGGGGGCCTCCTCCACCCGGGAGCAGGTGCTCGCGGTCATCGAGCGCCTCAACCGCGACCCGGCCGTCCACGGCATCCTCTGCCAACTCCCCATGCCCGCCCAGATCCCCGAGGCCGAGATCCTGCGCGCCATCGACCCCGCCAAAGACGTCGATTGCCTGCACCCCGAGAACCTGGGCCGCCTGGTCGAGGGGCACCCCCGCGTGCTGCCGTGCACGCCCGGGGGCATCATGGCGCTCCTCGCCCACCACGGCCTCGAGGCCGCCGGCAAGCACGCCGTGGTGCTCGGCCGCAGCAATATCGTCGGCAAGCCCATGGCCATGCTGCTGCTCCACGCCAACGCCACGGTCACCCTCTGCCATTCTCGCACCCGCGATCTTCCCGCCTTCACGCGCCAGGCGGAGCTCCTCGTCGTCGCCATCGGGCGCCCGGGCTTCGTGACCGCGAACCTGGTGAAAGAGGGCGCCATCGTGGTGGATGTGGGGATCAATCGGGTCGCCGACGGCGGGCAGGCCAAGGGCTACCGCATCGCCGGCGACGTGGCCTATGACGACGTGGCGCCCCGGTGCTCCTGGATCACGCCGGTTCCCGGCGGCGTCGGCCTCATGACCGTCGCCACGCTCATGGAGAACGTCCTTCGGCTCTCGGGCGTGCCTTGAGCGGCGGCGGGGCGAAGGCGTCCCGGGGGAAGGGAGCCCACCACCACGGCCGGCCCCCGGAGAAGTACGCGCCCCCCGACGGCGATGCCCCCCATAATTACCGCACCAATGTGGCCGATGTGGGGTTCTACCACTTCGGCCTGAGCCTCCTGTCGATGCCGGTGGTGCTGCCGCTCTTCGCCCTCAAGGTGGGCGCCCCCGAATGGGTGCTCGGTTCGCTCCCCGCCATCGCCATCCTCGGCATCAATCTCCCGCAATTCGCCGCGGCGTATTGGATCCAGCGCATGCCGCGTTGCCTGCCGTACCTATTCTGGACCGGGCTCTTCCAGCGATTGCCCTGGGCCATCCTCACCCTCTCCATCTTCGTGTTTTGGGAGACCCCCGGCGTGCTGGGATGGATGTTCCCGCTCCTCTACGGCATCAGCTGGGCCATGCTCGGCGTCGGCAAGGGCGCCTGGGCGCGGGTGATCTCCACCGCCATCCCCGAGTCCCAGCGGGGGCGCTTCCGAGCCGCCTTCCAATTCTGGGGGAGCCTCATGGCCGTGGGCGCCGGCGTCATCCTCGCCCGGGTGCTCGGGAAACCCGAGGGAGCCGGACGCAACGAGTGGGGCTTCCTGTTCGCCATCGCCAGCCTGTGCATCTTCGTGTCGTGGTGGTTCTTCATGCGCAACCGGGAGAAGCCGCGGCGGCCCCCGGCCGACCTGCCCCCGACCTTCCCCGGCTATGTGCGCTCCATGTGGGCGATCGTGAAGGGCGACCGCAACTTGCTGCGGCTCGCGGGGGTGCAGATCCTCGCCCTCTCCACCAGCATGGGCCTGGCCCATTTTATGGTGTATGCGGTGAAGCGCTTCCGCGCGGGGGAGGGGAACGCCGGCGCGCTCTCCCTCACCATGACCCTGGGCACGGGACTCACGGCCCTCGTCCTCGGGCGCCTGGCCGACCGGTGGGGGCACCGCATCAACCTCATGGTGTCCACCGCGGCGGCGGCCTCGGCCATGGCGCTCGCCCTGGTCGCGCCCTCGATGTGGATCCTGGCCCCGGCCTTCCTGCTCCTGGCCATCCACCAATCGAGCTTCAATATCAGTTCGGAGAACATGATCTTCGACCTCGCCGGGCCCGACCGGGTGCCGGCCTATATGGGCCTCATCAATACGTTCTCGTCGCCCTTCGTCCTCGGCTACGCGGTGCTGGGCACCTTCCTGGCCCACCGCGGCCTGGCAAGCTACGACTGGATCTTCGCCATCTCCCTCGGGTGCAATCTCACGGCGGCCTTCCTCCTCGCCACGATGGAGGAGGGGCCGGGACGAAAAAACCCGCTTCCGGCTTGGTTGGGCGGGGGGCGGCGGCGGGTGCAGGAACTGCTTTTCGGGAAGCGCCCCTAGTTGCGCGCCGCCCAAACCCCCGGTGGAAACGGGCAAAGCGCCTTCCCCCTAAGCCCGCTCGCATGATCCGGGGCGTTGGACGAAATTTGACAAATCGAGATCCGGGGAGCAAAATCATTGCTATGGTGCACGATGATGGTGCACCAATCAATCATGACTCCCCGCCCGGCCCCCCTCATGAAATATGGCGACGTCGCCGCGGTCTTGCGCCGGGAATTATCCCGGGGCCTCCACCGCCCGCGTCTGCCGGGCGAGCGCGCGGTGGCCCAACGATTCAAGATCAATTTCAAGACGGCCAATAAGGCCATCGGCGTGCTCGTCGACGAGGGGCTCGTGGAATACGTGCGGGGCAAGGGCGCGGTGCCGCGGAAGGCTGCCCCGGCCCGCGGGCCCCTGGTGGGGCTGGTGCTGCGCACCACGGGGCACATCTTCGAGCCCATGACCCGGGTGATGATCGGGGCGCTCCAGAAGGGCGGCCTGCTTCCCATCGTGCAGGACACCCAGGATTCGGGCTTCCAAGACAATCCCGCCGCGCATCTGGCGCGGGTGCTCGCCCACGGCGCCCAGACCCTCATCCTCGAGGGCGAGCACCTCCTCGTCAACCGGCCCAAGGTGCGCAAACTCCTCTCGGGCGTGGAGCGCCTGGCGTTCATCCGCCTCTACGAGACCGACTTCGATTTCCGCGCGCTGCGGGTGCTGAGCGATTACCGCCAGGGGGCTTTCCTGGCCACGGCGCATTTGGCCTCCTTGGGCCACCAGAGGATCGCCTTCGTCACCCATGCCTGGGTCCATGGCAAGGCGGGCTACGGGGCGACCCTCCACCGGGCCACGCTCGAGGGGTACCGGGCCGCCCTCGACGCCGCCGGACTTTCGCCGATCGTCGTCGAGGAGACCGGAGACGAGGGTCAGCGCCACATGGCCTGGCGGGCGCTTTTATCGGGCCGGAGTCGTCCCACCGCGATCTTCGCCTTGGGGGATTGGCGCCTGGTGAGGGCCTGGCCCCTCATCCGGGCCGCCGGGCTCTCGGTGCCCCGCGATCTGGCCCTGGTGGGCTACGAGAATACGCCGTGGAGCACGGGTTTCGAGGTGCCGTTCACGAGCGTCTCCATCCAAGAAGAAGAGATGGCGCGGCTCCTGGTCGAAGGCGTGCTGGGCGGGGACGGGTCCGCGGGGCGCATCGACGTCGCACCGCGGCTCATCGTGCGCGCATCCTGCGGCGGCGCGGGGGTCCAAAGATGAGCGCCGCAAGCCCTTCGGTGGCGAGTCGGGTGGAAGGTTTTCGCCGGGAGGCGGCCCAGGCCGCGGCGACTTGGTACGACGCGAAGGGAAATTGGCTCCTGGATTCCACCCCGCCGGTCACGCGGGAGCGGTTCTGGCTCGCGTTCCCCCTCTACCGATCGGGCCGGCACGCGTTCGCGGATGCCATCATTCGAAAGGGAAAAACGAAGGCCTACGGCGCCCGGCGTTTCGATATCTTCGAAACCAATATCGCCGCCTTGCTCCTGAAACTCCACGGGGAAGCCATGGCGGACGATGTGCGGGAAAAACTGGAGTCGCTCGTGGAAGATGGGTTCCATGATTTTCCCGGCAATCGTCAGATCGATTTCCAGTTCCACGGCTATAACGACAATATGCCCGCCAAGGCGACTCTCGGGCTCATCCTGGGCGGGGAACGCCTGGGCCATCAGGGCGCCGTGGCCCACGGTCGTTGGAACCTCGAGCAGTTTCGCGGCCTGCTCACGCGCCGCGGGATTCATAGCGAATACCAATCGCCGACCTACACCCCGCTGACGATCCACGCCATGGCCGAACTCGCGGAGCACGCCAACGATCCCGGGATCCGTGCGCTCTCCCGCGCCATCGAAGCGCGCCTGTGGATGGACGTGGCCGCCCGCTTCCACCCCGGGTTGGGCCTGGCCGTCGGGCCCCATTCACGGGCCTACACGGTGGATACCCTCGGTCAAGCCACGGTCTTGGGCGGCGTGCTTTGGTTCCTCCTCGGCGAGCGGGTAGACCCGTCGCCCATGGAACTCTTCCGCCCATCCCCGAAGCGCGTCTACCACCACCAGAACGATCTTCCGTTCAATATCGCCCAACTCTGCTGGTTCACCTCGGGGAACTTCCACCTGCCGGCGCCGGCGGCCGACCTGTTCCGGAAAAAGACCTTTCCGTTCCGCGCCGTGGCCACCACGGAGATCGGCGATTGGGGCCCCGACCTTCCGGCCCATCCGTGCCGCATCGAAACCCTGCTCGAACGCGACTTCGCGGTGGGCACCGCCGATTCCAATTGGCTCGGCGGGGAACAGGCCATGCCCTATTTCGTGAATTACCGCAAAACGAACGGGGCGGGCCGGGTGGAAAACCGGGGCACGGTCTACACGAAAATCCTCGTGGACGATGACCGGCCCGGCTTCTGCCGCGACGCCGGCGTATTCGGGCGCGGCGAAGCGGATCTCGTGCCATCCCAGTCGCTCGTGCGCACGATCCAGAGCGGCCGCAGCGTCCTGGTGGCGACCCATCCCCAACTCCGCCTGGGGGGAGGGGAGGGGCTCCCGGGACGTTCGGTGGCGCGTCTGCGGGAGCTCGTGGTGTTCCCGTCCCATTTCGGCGGTGGGGATGCGCTCCTCGTGGGCGGGAAAAAACGCGCCTCGTGGTCGGGCCCCTTCTCGGTCGGCGAGTGGGTGTGCTCGCGGCGCGGACGGATGTACATCGGCATCCGGGCCCTCGTGTGGTCGATTCCGCGGCGCGCCATCGCCCATCGCCTCGTGGCGGAGGGCGGATATGAATGGATCGAGAGCGTCTTCTACGAGGGGCGCCGCCGCCGCTTCACCCGGGAGGCGCTGCGGGGAATGCACGGCGGTTTCCTCGCCGAGCATGCGGGCGTGGATGATTTCCCGTCGCTCGCCGCCTTTTCGGCCTGGTGCGCCACCGCCACGATCTGCGATTCCATGTGGAGCACCCGGTGGGTTCGCATCGCGAGGCCGGCCTCGGGGAAGCGCCCCGCCCTGGATCTCGAACTCTCGGCGAGTGCCGGTGCCCCGCTGGCCCGTTTCGCGGCGGTGGATGGGAAGGTAGTCGACACTGTGACGCCGCTGTCGATCCAGGGGATCCCCAATGCTTCCCTGCCTTTTCTCGGAGGGCGGGTTTCCCCTTCGCCCATCGGGATCCCCTGGTCGCGCTTCCAGACCGTTTGGACCTCGCGTCAAGGCGGGGTCGGCGATCGGGCGAAGACCGGCGTCGACCGGCCGCGTTTCACGAAACCATGATGATTGTTTTTACGAACCCAAGGAGAGTTCCCCATGATTATTTCTAAATCTTCTCGACGGCTTTCCTCCATTCCCGCCTTCCTGTTGGCCGGGGGGCTTTGGATCCAAGGGGCCGAGTCGCCCATCGTGCTCCTGGATTTCGAGGGCGAAGCGGTGAACGCCTCCCAGCGAAAGGAACTCGGCGCCGATCCCAAGGGGATCAAACTCACCGGCAAGGCGGTCCACCCCGATGGCCTGGTGGATGCGTGCGTGGTTCCCGGGGGATCCTCCTTCGGGGGAGGGGAGAAATCTCTCCTGCTCTACGATGCGAGCCGCAAGGGCGCACGGCACGACGGCTGGACCGTCTTCCCCCCGGAGAAGGACGCGCCGATCACGGTACGTTTCGACCTGCGGGTGAATGAGGTCCGAAGCCAGGGAGACTTCCTCATCGTGCGGCTCTTCGCCGAGGGGGGCGCCGCCGCGGGGTTGCGCCTGAAAGGCGACGGAAAAGAGGCGGTGCTCTTGGACGGGGAGGGGAAGCAGGCGAGCCGGGTTCTCGTTCCCGGACGTTGGTATCGCGTCAGCCTCACGCTCCCGCCGGCCTCGGCCGCTTCGGGAGATTGGAAATTGGGCTTGGAGGATGGGACGCCGGGGGGCCGCAAGGAAGATTTCATCCGCGCCAAGCGGGAGGCCCCGTTCCCCGGCGGCTATTTCCGCCTCGCCTGGAATACCGGCTTCGGCCCCGAGGCCGAGGCCGATCTATCCCTCGACAATCTGCGGGTGGAACGCGCCACGGGGGCCGATTTTTCCGCGCCGGCGGCCGCTTCCGCCGCGCCGGCACTCAAGGAGTGCGTCGCCATGACGAAGAGCGAAAACCTGCGCCGGTTCCCCGAACTCCCCTGGCAGAAGCGGTCCGATTGGAAGAGCGTGAAGGAGGATTTTCCGGCGAAGGCGCTGGGCGATGGGAAGGCCGATGACGCCCCCGCGCTCCAGGCGGCCTTGGACGCGGCGGGCAATGGAACGACGGTCTATCTTCCCCCCGGTGTCTACCGCATCACCACGGGCTTGGAACTCCGCGTGCCGGCGGCCGGGCTCCACGGCGTGCGCCTCATCGGCCATGGACGCTCGACGCGCATCGTTTGGGACGGCCCGAAGGACGGGCGCATGCTCACCATCCGCGGCCTGCACCGCTCCCGTATCACGGGGATCGTGTGGGATGGGCGGGGCCTCGCCGGCATCGGGGTTTGCCATGACGCCATCCGCTTCGAAACCCAGGTGACCCACGAGATGGAGGCCTTCCTCGGCTTCACGATGAGCGGGCTCCAGATCGCCCCGAAGCACAAGGAGGCCAGCGCCGAACTGCTCTACCAGGGCTGCCTCTTCGAGGATTGCGATCGCGGCCTCTCGTTCTACAGTTTCAACGACTACGACAATACGGTGGACGGCTGCGAGTTCATCCGTTGCGCCGTGGCCATCGAGGACGTGCACGGCAATTTCTACGCCCGCAATTCGCGTTTCGAGGCCAGCCGCCTCGCGGACATCCGCATGCAGAGCGAGCATTCTAGTTCCGTGCGCCGCTGCGTCTCGGTGGGGTCGAAACGCTTCGTCGACCACCACGCCAGCGTCTCCCCCATGACCATCGAAAGCTGCCTCGTCAGCGGCTGGACCGGGGCCGACGGGGCCGTGAAGGTGGGCGGGGCGCCGCTCATCGTCCTCGATACGGTGTTCCAGAAGGCTCCGGATGGCGGCGCCCCGATCCAGGTGGCCCTGCGGGATCAGCGCATCCTTTCCAGCGGGAACCGGGTGGAGGGCGGTGGGGGCCTCGTGCGCAACCCCCAGGAAGCCCGCGTGTATGAGATTCCCGCGGGGACCGCGAAGTCGCCCCGTCCCTCCCTGGAGGAAAGCTTCCTCGGCGCCAGTCGCCCGGTTCCCGGGAAGATCTTCGATGCCCGGCGGGATTTCGGCGCCAAGGGCGACGGCAAGACCGATGATACCGTCGCCATCCAAAAAACCATCGACGCCGCCCGGGCGGAAGGAAAGCGCGCCCTGGCCTATCTTCCCGCGGGGAAATACGCCGTCAGCCGTACCCTGAAAATGGAGGGGAAGGATTATTCCGTGGGCGGCGGCGGATTCCGGTCGCTCCTGAGTTGGACCGGCGACCCCAAGGGCCCGCTGCTCGCGGTCCAGGATCCCCAGAACCTCGTCCTCGAGAACCTGAGCGTGGGTTCGGACGACGAGCCCCGGGAGGGATTCGATATCGTGCAATCGGGGGGCGGCACCGGCTCGATGAGTTATGACATGGTGTCGGTGTTCGGGCTGTACCGGAAAATGGCGGAACGCGGCGGGCTCGCCCTCGTGGGCCTCGCTTCGGGCGCCCAAGTGGAGATCCGCCACCTGCAGGGGAACCTGCGCATCCGCGATTGCGCCCGGGCGGCGATCCTGGCCCGCACGAGCTATGAGGGCATCGTGACCATCGAGGGGAAGGAGAAGGACCGCGGGGGGATGCTCGGCTTCCTCACCCGCCTCGGCACCAAGGGTGAGTACGACCTCGTGGTGCGCGATAGCCAGAGCGTGGTGATGAGCGATTTCTACATCGAACAGGCAGACAACGGCTTCCTCTTCACCGGGAACCCCGGGGATGCCCCGGGGCGTATCGTCATCCAGGGCGCCAAGATGGGCACGGAAGCGGGACCGGTGACGATGGAAGGCTATCGCGGGGAGGTCTTCCTCGGCCATCACCAGTACTATAACAAACCCAACCCCATGGTCTTTCGCGTCTCCTCCAAGGAGCCCTCCACCCTGACCCTCTTGGGAAGCATGTTCTACGGGACCCTCCCCCAACTTACGGCGGAAGGCGCCGGGAAGATCTACCTCCTGGGCAACCATCCCAAGGTGCTTTCGGGGCAGGAGGTCCACGACGGCCAGGGAGCCGCGGATACCGCGGACGCCGATGCCATCCGGGGGATCTCCCGGGCCTTCGATGAACTAAGGCGCCTGGGGGCCCTGGACCGAAAAATTTCCTACGGGAGGTAAGGGGAGGGGGCGAACCTGCCTGCACCGACGTGGCGCCTGCGGGGATTCATCGGTGAGGTGAGTCCCGTTTCGATTCGGGGAGCTTGCTTTCCACCGCGAATTTCGAGGATCTTCCGGGGTTTCCCCTTATCGGGTATCATTACCGATCCTTCCCATTGCGCGAGGTGCCGCCGTGATCCAAAGCGATTTCATCGAAGTGACCGAAGTCGAGGGCTCCCTGGCCTCCGGAAAGTGCCTGCTGAAGTTCACGCCGAAGACCGAACATCTTCGCTTTGTGGCCTCGGGCCGCGGCATGGGGAACCTTCGGGCGACGATCCCCTTCGGGGAAAGCGGGTCGAGTTACACCTTCCTCGGGCTCGCCAGCGACCTGGGCGGCCTGCTTCTCTCCACCCCGGTGCCCCTGCCCGAGTACGCCCGCTTCACCATCTCCGGCGACACGGTGCGCGTCGAGTCCCCGGTGGCGGTGAAGGCCGAAGCGTCCAAAGAGGGCCTCGCGGCGCTCCTCCTCGCCTATGGCGAGCGCCACAAAAGCCCGTCCATCCCCGCGCCGGTCTTCGGCTGGAACTCCTGGGACAATTTCAACGCCTCCGTGACCGAGGCCGATATCCTCGCGAACATGGATGCCATCGAGAAGCGCCCGTGGCTCAAGGAAAAACTCACCCATATCATCATCGACGACGGCTGGCAGACGAATTGGGGCGAGTGGACGGTCAACGGGAAATTCCCCCGGGGCATGGACTGGCTGGCCAAGGAGATCCGCCGCCGCGGCTTCACCCCGGGGCTCTGGTTGGCGCCCCTCATGGTCGAGCCGGCGACGCCCCTCTACCAGCGGCATTCGGAATGCCTGCTGAAAGACACCAAGGGCCATCCCTACCTCGTGAACCTGGGCCACACCCGCACCTTCTACGCCCTCGATCTCTCGGTGAAGAAGTCCGAGGCCTTCCTGCGGGAGACGTTCAAGCGGGTCGCGGATTGGGGCTACGAGTACCTCAAACTGGATTTCCTCTATAATCAGGCGGAGTGCCTGGAGAACGGCGACGGGTTCGCCGCGGAAAAATCGTGGAGCACCAACGAGCACGTGCGGCGCCTGCTCGCCCTCGTGCGCGAGGTCTGCGGGCCCAAGACCTTCGTGGTGGCCTGCAACCCGCTCTATGAGCTCGGCGGCAAGGACATCCAGGAAGCCCGCCTCACCAACGATATTGCCTCGTTCTGGGAGAACGCGATGCTCTGCCTCAACGCCCACGCCGCGCGCTTCTTCATGGCGCGCCGCTGGCTCTTGGCCGACCCCGATTTCACCGTGGTGCGCGTCCCCGGCGCGACTTGGGATGCGGGTCCCCACCCCTTCCACTGCGAGGTCGCCTGGAACCGCAACCAGGAGAATAAGGGCTGGCGGCGCGGTAAATTCTGGACCGAATCCGAGATGAAGGTCGCCTTCGTCCTCGACCTGCTCTCCGGCGGGAGCATCATCTTGGGGGACCATCTGCCCCAGCTCAACGCCCAGGGCGATGCGTACCTCAAATTGGCCCTGAAATACGGCGGCGGCGAGCCCGCCGCGCCGCTGGATCTCGACGGACGGCGCAGCCTTCCCTGCATCTGGAAAAATGACCGATTGGTGGCCTTCCTCAACCCCTACGAGACGCATCTGAAACTCTCCGTTCCGGCCGGGGTGCGCTTGGGGAAGGAGATCTTCACCGGCGAGGAAGGCGTGGCCTCCGCCGTGCCCCTCGCGCCCCACAGCACCCGGGTCTACGAACTCGCCTGAGCTCGCGGGGAATGGAACGAATGGGCCCTTGCCGCCGAAGCCCGTCCGGGTGCCCCGCGACCCCGCGCGGGGTTCGGACCCTCGGCGGCGCTTCACCCGCGCCTTTGGGATCGTGACGCGATGATCCTCTCCTCATTCCTCACGGTGCACCTGACGGCCGGGAAGGCCAGCGGCGACCACGCCCATGACGCCACCGAACTCGTGTGCATCGACGGCTGCGACGGCTACGTCTGGTTCGGCGACCGCAAGCGGGCCTATCGCGAGGGCGATCTCCTCGTGCACCCGGCGCGCAGCCGCCATCGGGCCTCCAATCGCCAGGCCGGGCGCCATCATTGCCTGGGGCTCAAGGGACCCGAACTCTCGGGGCTGGGGGAGGGCATCGTCCACGGCGGGCCCGGCCTCTTGCGGCTCTTCCGCGGCATGTCGGAAGAATTGGCCGCGCGCCGCCCCCAGTTCCGGCCCATCATCGAAGCCATGGCCCAGGAGGCCCTCCACCGCGTGCTCCGCCTCCAAGAGGAGGTCGCCCAGCCCCTGGAGAAGAAGCTTCCGGCGGATGAATCCCCCCTGAAGGGAACCCTGTCGCTCCAGACCATGGGCGGTTCCCCGAAACTGGAGGCCGTGCGCCGGCGCCTAGAAGACGCCGTGGGCGAGCGCATCGATCTCGGCACGCTCTCCGGCGAACTCCTCCTGAGCAAAGATTACCTGCGACACGCCTTCAAGAAGGAATACGGCTTAAGTCCGATGCAGTACCTCATCCGCAAGCGCATCGACGTGGCCAAGGTGCTCCTCGATACCTCCCCGCTTAAATCCCGGGAGATCGCCGAGCGCTGCGGCTTCGAGAACGAGTTCTATTTCAGCCGTCTCTTCCGCCAGGTCGCCGGCATGCCGCCCACGGATTGGCGCAAGCGCCACGTACGGGGAGGGGAGGAGCAGCGATAGCGGCCCTTCGGGCCGGAGGAGGGGGGTTTTGAAACCCTGGCCTCGCCGGGGCTTGCCTTCTTCCAACGGCAGGTGGGAATCCCTTCCGTCGCGCCGCAGCGCCAGCGGGCGGGCTCGAACGCGGTTTTATAGGTGGCGCTGAGGCGCTCCTCCAGGGACTCCCACCTGCCGCTTTGGATATGGCTTCCACCGGCGAGGGTCAGGTAAAAGGCTTCGCCTTTTGCGGGGGGTGGGGGGTGGGAGAATCGAATTTCTCCTGCATATATTATTGAGTTTCAGGGGATTTTAGACTCGAAAATACATACCGACCGGTCGGAATTGTGTTATACTGTTGGGGTCTGCTCTTCGAACCCGGAGGCCCCTTCGTGCATCTCGCCGACCTCTCCATCAAACAACCCGTGTTCATCCTGTGCATCACGGTGCTGCTCCTGGCCACAGGGGCCTTCTTCTCACGCAAGCTCGGCGTCGACCTCATGCCCAACGTCAATTTCCCCTTCGTCATGGTGCGCACGATCTATCCCGGGGCGGGGCCCAAGGAAGTGGAGAGCCAGGTGACGCAGATCCTCGAGGACGAGATCAGCGGGATCCAGGGCGTGCGCAAGCTGCGCAGCGAGAGCCACGAGGGCTTCTCGCTCCTCGTCATCGAGTTCGATATGGATTCGGACCTCAAGTACGACCTCCAACTCGTGCGCGACCGGGTGGGCCTCGTGCGCCCCAAACTCCCCACGGAGGTCCGGGAGCCCACGATCCAGGCCTATAACCCGGGGGACACGCCGATCCTGCTCATCGCCCTGCGGGGGGCCCTGCCCCAGAGCGAACTCTTCGACCTCGCCAACGAGGTGGTGAAGCCCCGCCTCGAGCAGGTCAAGCAGGTCGCCCAGATCGACATCCTCGGGGGGCGCAAGCGGGAGATCCTCGTGGAACTCGACCGGGAGAAACTCGGCGAACGGGAGGTCTCGGCCCTGGAGGTCTCGCGCCAACTCCACAACGTGGGGAAGAACATCCCCGTCGGGAAGAAGACCGACCGGGAGGAGAAGACGGTCTACCGGGCCCTGGGCGAGTTCCGCACCCTCGCCGACATCCAGAACACGGTCGTGCGCCTGGCGGGCAACGAGATCCCCCTCACCCTCGGCCAGGTCGGCCGAGTCGTCGACACGCTGGAGGAGGAGAAGAACCGCTCCTTCGTCAGCGGGGAGCCGGCGCTCCTCTTCTCCATCTACCGCCAGAGCGGGGCGAACACCGTGGAGGTCGCCCATAGCGTCACCCGGCGCCTAGCCGAGGTGAACGACGCGCTTAAGGGCCGCCCCGGCTCGCCCCAGCTCACCCTGGTGCGCGACGGGGGGCGCCCGATCCGCGCCAACGTGGCCGACGTCAACGAGTCGATCTTCTTCGGCATCGTGCTCACCGTGCTCGTCGTGTGGTTCTTCCTCGGCAGCGCGCGCGCGACCTTCATCACCGGCCTGGCGCTGCCGACCTCGCTCTTGGGCGCGTTCATCCTGATGTACGCCATGGGGTTCTCGGTGAACATGCTCACCATGCTCGCCCTCTCCCTCACCGTCGGGCTCCTCATCGACGACGCCATCGTGGTGCGCGAGAACATCTTCCGCCACGTGGAACTGGGCCACCCGCCGCGGGAGGCCTCGCTCCTGGGCACCAAGCAGGTCACCCTCGCCGTGACGGCCACGACCCTCACGGTGCTCGCGGTCTTCGGCCCCATCGCCTTCATGCAGGGGCTCGTGGGGCGCTATTTCAAGGAGTTCGGCCTCACCATCTGCTTCGCCATGGCCATCAGCCTCTTCGATTCCCTCACCATCGCCCCCATGCTGTCGGCCTTCCTCATCGGCCCCGCCAAGGAGGCCCTCGCCACCCGCAACCCGGTGCGCCTCCTCGGCCGGGCCATCGCCCGGTTCTCCGAGGCCTCCCAGGCGGCCCTGGAGCGCGGCTACGCCCGCGTGCTCGATTTCGCGGTGCGCATGCCGGGGGCCATCATCGGAGCCTCGGTGCTCATTTTCATCCTCAGCCTCTATGTCGCCTGGGCTTGGGTGCCCAAGACCTTCATCCCCGCCCAGGACAGCGGGGAGTTTCCGGTGACCGTCGAACTCCCCGAACGGGCGAGCCTCGACGCCACCGGGCGCCTATGCGCGGAGATCGACCGGAAGATCCGCGCCCACCCCGAGGTGTCCATGACGGTGCTCACCGTGGGGAACGTCCATGGCGAGGCCAATAAGGGCCATTTCTTCGTCTCCCTCGTGCCGCGCAAGGGGCGGACTATGGCCACTGGGGCTTTCAAAGAGATCCTGCGCCAGGAACTCAGGCCCTACGCCTGGGCGCGCCTCCAAGTGCGCGACGAAGACCCCCTGGGCAGCGGCCAGCACCCCTTCCTCATCAGCGTCATGGGCGAGGATTACGCCAAGGTGCGCGCCTCCGCGCTGCGCCTTCGCGACCGGCTGCGCACCCACCCCGCCCTGAAGGACGTGGACGCGGGCATCAGCGACGGGAGCCCCGAATACCAGGTGGTGCTCGACAAGGCGATGACCCGGGCCCTCGGCGTCTCCAGCGACGTGGTGGGGATGGAATTGCGCGCCCAGATCGAGGGCGCCGTCCCCGCCGTCTTCCGGTCGGAGGGGAAGGAATACGATATCCGCGTGCGCGTGCGGGAGGACCAGCGCGACCTCGGCGCGGATTTTTCGCGCATCCGAATCCCCAATATGAACGGCACGCTCGTGCCCCTGTCGCGCATCGCCTCCCCGGTAGCGGGCCAGGGCGTGGCCACCATCCACCGGGAGAACCGCACGCGCTATGTCATGGTCATGTCCGATCTCGCCGCCGACGGGCCCGGCCTGGGCGTGGCGAGTTCCGAGGCCATTGGGCTCCTCGACGGCTCGCTCGAGGGGGGGAAGTACCGCGCGGATCCCGGGGTGACCTGGTCGCTCGCGGGCCAGACGACCTACTATAAGGAACTCATGTCGAGCATGGTCCTTGCCCTCGGACTGGGCGTGCTCTTCATCTTCCTGGTGCTTTCCAGCCTCTACCGATCCTTCGTCACCCCGCTCACCATCATGGTCGTGCTCCCCCTCGCGGTTTCGGGCGGCTTCCTCGCCCTGGGGATCTTCGGCAAGTCCCTCGATATCTTCTCGATGATCGGGGGGATCCTCCTCATCGGGGTCGCCACCAAGAACTCCATATTGCTGGTCGACCGCGCGGTCCAACTCCTCGCCGAGGGGAAATCCCGCGCCGAGGCGATCCGCGAGGCCGGGCTGGCGCGGCTTCGGCCCATCCTCATGACGAGCATCGCCCTCATCGCGGGCATGGTGCCGGTGGCCGTAGGGCTCACCGAGGCCTCCAAGCAGCGCACGAGCATGGGCATCCTCCTCATCGGGGGCCTCGTGAGTTCCACCCTGCTGAGCCTCGTCGTCATCCCGGCGGTCTTCTCCCCGATCGATCGCCTGCGGGAATGGAGTTCGGCCCTCATCGGCCGGCTCTCCTCGCCGAAGGGGCGCGGGGCCTGACGGAGCGGCGGGAGAAGGGAGGACCGAATGAAATTAGGATGGCTCGCGCTGCTCGTTCTTTTCGCGATCCAGGACCGATCCTGGGCCGGGACGCCCCTCTTCTTCCACGTCAGCGGCGTGCGCAAAGACGGCATCCTCCACGCGGGCCTCTTCCGCAGGACCGACCCGTTCCTCAAGGCGGGGGGGGAGTTCCTGCGCGCCGCCACCAACGCCCGGGCGCTGGAAACGGCGGTGATCGGGTGGGACGACGTGCCTTTCGGGACGTACGCCCTGGCCCTCTACCTCGACGTGAACCGCAACGGCAGGGCTGATCGGGGCCTCCTCGGCATCCCCCTGGAGCCCTTCGGGTTCTATCGCCACATGAAGGTGCTCATCGGCGCGCCCCGTTTCGAGGATTGCGCGTTCCAAGTCACGGCCGCGAGCAACGTCTTCCAGGCGACCCTGCAGGAATGGGGCAAATAGTAAAATCGGAGGGCCCCATGCAGGAACGAAGCCAGAAAACCCGGTCGCTCATCCAGAAGGCCGCCCTCAAACTTTTCGCCAAGAACGGCTTCGACGCCACGGGCGTCGCCGAGGTCTGCAAGGCGGCCGGGGTCAGCAAGGGCTCCTTCTACCACCATTACGGCGCCAAGCAGGACGTCTTCATCGACCTCCTCGAGACCTGGGTGGCCGAGCTCGAGGCCGAACTGAGGCAGACGATGGCGTCTTCGCGGAACGTGCCCGAGGCCATCGCGGCCATCGCCAGCAAGACCAAGAAGATCTTCAAGGATTCCGACGGAACCTTCCACATCTTCCTCGAGTTCTGGTCCCAGGCGAGCCATGACCCCGTGGTCTGGAAGAAGACGGTGGCGCCCTATGCCCGCTTCCTCGCGCTCTTCGAGGGGGTCGTCCAAAGGGGCATCGACGAGGGGTCCCTCAAGCCGGTCAACGCCAAATTCGTCTCCCGGGTGCTCATCTCCCTGGCCCTCGGCATCATCGCCCAGGGCCTCTTCATGCCCAAGGGCGAGCCGTGGGATGTGCTGGCTCGGGAATCCATCGAATATTTCATCAAGGGGATCGTCAAAGAACCATGACCCACCATTGCCCGTCCTGCGGGGGGCCCGGCTCGCCCGATCGCCGCTTCGGGGAGCCCTTCCTCTCCTGCTTATCTTGCGGCCTGCGGTTTTCGGCCGTGGCGCCCGAAGGCGCCGTCTACGGCGCGGCCTATTACCGCCGCGGCGGGGGCCTGCCGAAGCCGGTCGTGGGGCTCCTCCACCGCCTCGCCTACGGGCCCGCGCTCCGCTTGGCGAAGCCCGGCGCTCGCGTACTC
Source organism: Spirochaetota bacterium (assembly GCA_017302015.1). Taxonomy (GTDB): domain Bacteria; phylum Spirochaetota; class UBA12135; order COTS27; family JAFLEE01; genus JAFLEE01. The sequence continues at coordinate 21,727 of JAFLEE010000082.1, forward strand.
GAGATCGGCTGCGGCAGCGGGGTCTTCGTCGAACTCCTGGGGGCGCGGGGATGCGAGGTCCATGCCATGGATGCATCCCCCGAGGCCCTGCGTCTGGCCGCCGAGAGGTCGCCGCGGGCCGTCTTCCACGAGGGCGTCGTCGAGGCCCAGCGCTTCCCGGCCGCGCATTTCGACGTGATCTGGTCCTTCCACGTCCTCGAGCACGTGGAAGATCCGTCCGCCTTCCTCGCCGAGGCGCGCCGCATCCTGAAGCCCGGGGGCGTGCTGCTCTTGCGGGTGCCCAATGCGGGCAGCCTCGAGGCCGCCCTCTCGGGGACCCACTGGTTCCATTTCGACTGGCCGTTCCATCTCGCCCATTGGTCCCCCCGTTCCCTGCGGGCGGCCCTCGCGCGAGCGGGCTTTTCCCGCGCGGCCTCCCATCCCGCCCTCGATTATCCCCAGGCCCTCCTCTATGCGGCCCTCTCGGCCCTCGGCCTGCGGCGACTCACCATGCCGGTGAAATTGGCGCTCCTCCCGCTCCAGGCTCTCTTCATGCCGCTTTCGGTGGCCTTGGGTTGGATCGGGAAGAGCGGCACCATGGAGTTCCGCGCGCGGGTTTGATCGGACGGATCGGGAGGTTCGATGGGATGGATGAAAGGCGGGATCTTCCTGATCCTCGCGGGTGGAATGAATATGGCCTACGCTCAGATCCTCCTCGCTCCCGCGGATGCCAGCGGTTCCTTCCTGGGAAAGGCCGGCGACGGCCGCGACGCCGTGGTCTTTCCGCCCGAGGCGGCCCAAGGGGCCGAGGCGCGCTGGGCGCTCCCCACGGCCCTGGAACCGGGTTGGCATTCCATCGCCATCGCCTTCGCACCGGGCGCCCCAGGGAATCGGAAACTCCTCAACTTGGAACTCGCGGGGGATGACGGGAAGACCGCCGCGCTTTCCACCGATCTCTATTACGCCCCCGACCGGGGCGCCCAAGGCGCCGAGGCGGTACTCGGCGTGCACGTACCGGTGCGCATCCGCGCGCTGGCCCTGCGGAAGAACCAGCGGCGGCCCGCGCCGTCCACGCCCATCGCCTCCATCGTCTTGAAGCCGGGACGGCCCGCGTCGGGATCGGCCTTCATGGAGGTCTCCCTGGCGCCGGTGGAGGGCGGTGAACTCCGCCTGGCGGAAGGAATCGGCGGGGGGCTTCTGCGGGCCTTGCCC
>JAFLEE010000083.1 GCA_017302015.1 Spirochaetota bacterium
AAATGGGAGCGTCCCATTCATAACTGGAACCAAATCCTCTCTACCCTTTGCACGCTATACGGCGAAAGGGTTCCCCTGACAATTAAGGGATGAGAGAGGGTGACACACTTAGGTTAACAGCCTCGCGAAAGATTATTGACACTACCGAGCTCGTTCATTCGTGCCTTCCTTTTTCGAAACCCAAACACCCTCTCATCGGTCATTAATGGAATTGAAGAATACATGGATGATAGTGGGCTCAAACTCAAGGAAGGAATAAGTACGCAAAACACAATTAAAGTTTTTGCCTTAGAAGCCATCACTAGATTTGACAAAAACAATAGAATACTTGAATTGCTCTTTAACAAAACACGGAAGGTGATTGACGTTTCCAGAACAAAATCATCTTTTATCACCTCCGATTTTCCTATTTGCATCGCTTACCAAGGTCCACTTTATTCCGAAGAGACACAAATGCTATTTCCACTTGATTCAACACGTGCACTCATTATGAGGGGCAATGGTGGTGGCTTTTCTTACGAATTCCCCGTGCCGAAAAACCAAACTAGAAGTTGGATTAGAGCGGTAAATCTTGCAATTCTTAGGTGTGCCAGCGAGGAATCTTACGGAGCGGAATGCAAGTGGCTTGAACGCTTGCAGGAATTATCGAAAGGAAATATGTTCTTGGGGCATCCATTTTTCGGGTCAAGTAGTGTATAGCCAGTTACATAACCTTGTTTATCTTAATGTTGTAAAAAAAATCATCGATGACCATCAAAACCACCTGAACAGAACCAATCACTCAGATGCAAGGCGGAATACATTGCAGTTCTCCATGAATTTTTTGCTATTCCACCACAGGATCGTGCTTGTCTTTTTAGGTGATCACGAACCAATCCAGCACCACCACTGTAATATAGGTCAACAAGTGCTTTCCGAATAACACAAGCCTCTTGTCCAGCATTTATTGCATAAAGTCTACAAAGCCTAAAGACTTCAATATGGTTTCGGGCTCGCTCAATCTGAACTGAACTCCAATTTGGAGGCGCATCTACAAAATATCGAAATGAAACTGGTGAAGTTTGAATTAAGTCCGCCTTTAACCAAGTTTCACTTTCAAAGTTATCAAAATACGGATGGAAGGTTTGATCTTCTTTTTTTCTTGGATATTTTGATTTTTTATTTGTCTGACAATCAACGCAAGATGGCACTAAATTTAATGGCGCAATGGACAGTTCTGGATATTTAGTTTTTGGCAAGTGATGATCTAATGTTGTGGCAATGCCAACTGCACAGAGAGGGCAAAGTGACGCTGGAGCAGAATTTAGAATTATATTATAGTACGGTCTGCCGGGGCTCTTTTCCGGAACAAACTTATTGGTATATACCTCTTCCATTTCTTTAGAGGTAACTAAATTGCCAACCAAGACGGACCGAAGAACCTTGTGCAAATCAACTGTTGCAGCAAAGTTGGCATAATTAATTGAGAACTCGTGGATGACATTAATCACCGATTCCAATCTGGTGACTAAATCTTTATCTCGGAATGTTCGAACGCATTCGCTGAATATTTTCTTTACACACAACGCACTTCCAGTTCCATCAAGTGGGATGCTCATTTTTAACATGATTCACTTCGTTGTAAATCAGGATTCTCGCCTGGTGGCGAGTAATGCCAAAAGTATTGCATGAGCCTCCCCGCCGAGTTTGTTTTCAAAATGTGATATTATTTCTTCATACGATTTAAGAGCTTCAACTTCATGTAATAACATTTTATGGAAACCCGATTTTGACACTTCTAAACCAAAAACTTCCCTCGTTATGGTGCCAACGTTCTCACCGAAAGTTTGTATTCTGGGTCTTTCTACGTCAATTTCAGAACCAGCCCTTTTCAGGATCCACACACACTCTTGAGGGACTTCCTGTAGGACTACAGGAGAATGAGTGGCAACAATGGCGACGCCATTTCGACTCGACAACAATTCCGAGAGCGCCCTGATGAAGGCAGACAGCAAGGGAGGATGTAAGTGTGTCTCTGGCTCATCAAAAAGTATCAAAGTGTTTTCGTTTACGATTTCAACCATTTTGGTAATTGCTAAAAGCACTATCTTGTGCCCTGAACTCAACTGACCAAATATTTTAGAAGCAGAAGTCAATTCAAAAGCCCCTCCATGAATAAGCCTATCCCCAATATGGCTAAAACCAGATTCCTTAATTATTGAATCTGATTCAAGAATTTTGATTAAATCTCTCCACCTACCCAGACGGTTCCCTACCTGGCAAATCTCCAAACTACTAGAAAATTCACTTGCGAGTGCCTCAGGGCCTTTTGGCGCTTTATAGATTTTTCCGTCTTTACCTTTTTGCTTCAAACCAACGTAATTATGTCTAATTTTCCTGGGACGGACTGGGCTATCAATTTGAATTTCAAAATCATCAAAAGCGCTAAAAGACACATTCAATACGCTAGAAAAAAGCGAGTGATCTTTTGTTGTGGAATCACTATTTCGAAATTCCCCAAAGCCATCTGAATCATCTGTCCCCCCTGAAATGGCACGTGCCATTTGATTCAAAGTTTGAGTTTTCCCAACGCCATTTTTCCCGATTAAGACGTGTATATTCGTAGGGGGTGATGACTTGGGGGAAATATTGAATACCATTTCTGGGATTTTGCCAATCATTGCTCTTGATTTCGGAAATCTATACTTAAACGAAAAACCAATTAGCCGATCTGCACCTTTGAGTAGTCGCTGGAATTGCTCCTCAACATTTTTGCGGTCAACGAAACGCAAAAGAGATTCCACCATTACCTCTTCGTCTAAGGACTTCTCCCAAAGTTGTTTGTCAAATACTACATCTCGAATCCCTAGGCAAATCGCCTTACGAGTGTTCTCGCTTAATTTTCCTATCGCCTCATAATAATTTTCATCTTGCCCGAGTGAAAAAAAAGACTCGTTGAGCATGTCAAAAGTCTCAGGCAGTTGGGGGTATCGTTCGCCGGGTTTATTTGAAATACTTCCTCCACCCTTCAAGCCAAACTGCCCAATTTTCACACTCCCAATGTCATGTCGAATTCCGGTATCATCGAAAAAATATAAATGAAACAAAGTTTGAAATTTCCCCCAATCATCCCAATGGTCGGCATGTAAAAACGCGACTGATCTTTCAGTTTTCGGCACAGGAAAATTCCTTTGCCGGACCACGAACTTTAGTTTAAATGATTCCATCTAGGTGCCTGGTGGATTAATTGTTTGTAACATCAACTTGGGCATTCCGTTAATATTGGACTCCATTTTTTGTTATAAAGCCTTTGATAATCGATTCTAATATGAGGAGGGGGGGGGAATTCCTAGTTGTATTCAGTACTAGTGACTAACCCCAAAAATCACAACCCGAGTCGACTCGGTTTTCTACTTTCTCAAAATCATTTAATTTTCCCGTCCCATATACTCTATCACTGAATCAGCCTCCAAAAAACTGAGTCACCTCGGAAGCCCCTCCGAGTGTCCATTTCCTCTGCGCTCGTTCTTCCCACATAGGCGTCTGGGGTGTTCCGGCAAAGGTGGCACTTTCAGATCGCAACCAAGTAGAGCCAAAGCCGGTTCCTGCTTCGTTGTTTGAAGGAATTTTGGGGGTATGCCATCCCTCTACGGGAAGTTGTTTTATACACCTAAATATACACCAAAATCCCTTATCGCTCTTTGGAGTGCAATTCTCCCCATTCCCCCCCAAAATTCCCCTCCCAGTTGACCCAGATTTCCTTTTTATCCTTTTCCCCAAGAAATCCAAGGGTTCTCAATCAAAATCTGGGTCAGAGAAAGTTCTCCTGGGTTAGCCCAGAATTCCGTCCTCTCAGGCTTTCGCCCACCAAATCTCCCTGGGTTTCCTCTCGCCTCTCCCTTGCTTCTTTTCCAGTGGAAGTCAGGGAATCCAAATTCCCATCCTCCCCGTAATCCCATTCAGGTTTATTTCCTCGTGAGTCTTTGGGTATTCCAAATCTCTCTTAAAAATCTGAGTCAGGGTAATTTCTTCTTGGGCACCCTCTCTCTTTTCCCTTCCTTCCCTATGGGGCACAGGTGTTTACAAATTGGTTTTCTCCCAACCCACCCAATTCACCAACCCAGTTTTCTAAGATTTCCCCTTCGTCTAAAACTGCCTAGTTAACTTTTCTGTCCCCCCCCCCTGCGTCCCCCGAACTCCCTTTTCCCGTACTCTCGGGGATTTCTCGTCTCTAGGCATCGATTTTTTCTGACAACGGAATTAACTCTCGAATCGCCCTCCCAAGGCGGTATCCTTTTAACAGGAGGTGAATAACCTCAATCCCCCTTAAAACTTCATCCCAGTTTGCCCAGTTTCTATTTTCCAGTTTTCTCCTGAACATTCGGTAGTTTCCCCTTTGAATCTGGGGCAGGGGTCAATGTTCTGGGTAATCTCAGAATTCCTAGGTTTCCTTCCTCTTCTGGATCTCGCCCGTTACTACTTCGAGGATTATCTCTCACCAATACCACTCGGTTTTTCCGTGAGGTCAGTGCATTCAAAATCCAATTCACCCCATATTCCTTACCCAGTTTTTCAAGATTCCACTTTCCTAGAAATTCGCTTGTTTCTCAGAGGTACCTCCCCCAAATTCTGGTTAGAGGGCTCTACCCAAAATAGGGATTTCGCCCAAAAGCTCCTAAAATCAAGTATTTTTCAATTGGACAAATGTTGGACACTTGAAACAACAACTTGGAACAACAGCATCGGACAAGGAACGCTGCGAGCCTAATTCTGCCTATAACCGCGCTATAATGCGGTTTAACCAGTTCTGACGAGGCAGCATTCGTCACAACAGGCTTCAATCACCTAGTATCTGTCCTCCTGTCATCCCGTCGGACGGCTTTTCGCCGCCTCCTGCGGCTGCCGTCCGATTTAATGTCTTCCTAACATCCCGTCGGACGGCTTTTCGCCGCCTCCTGCGGTTGCCGTCCGATTTAATGTCTTCCGAACATCCCGTCGGCGCCGCGATGCTAAACTCGGTTTCAATCATGGCCTCAGGAACCCGCAAGGCCAAATCCCCCCTGCCGATCCACCGCACGCCCCGGGTCCTGGTGCCGCCCATGGGCGGCCTGCGCCCCGAGGAGCCCTTCAGCGTCGGCCTCCATATCCGGCCCAAGCCGTGGATCTATTCCGGCCATTCCCATACCTTCCACGAGATCGCCTATGTCGTGGCGGGCTCCGCCACCCACCGCATCCAGGGCCGCGCCGGCCGCCTCGGGCCGGGGAGCCTCTACGCGCTTTCCCCCGGCGTCTTCCATTCCATGGAGATCCACACGGAACTCGCCTGGTACAACCTGCTCGTCACCGTCGAGGCGCTGCCCGACCTGCTCGTCGGCCTCTGGTCCATGACGTCCCTCGTGCGCCTCTTCTATCGGGGGAAGAAGGACGGCAACGCCCACACGGCCTTCGTGCTCGCGCCCGAGGAGCGTTCCGCCTTCGAGGCGATCCTCGCCGCCCATGCGCGGGTGAAGCACGGCCTCGACGCCGGCGTGGCGCCGCTGAAGCGCCACCTGTTCATGGCGCTGCTCATCCAAGTCGCCCGCTGCCACCTGGCGCGCCAAGGCCGCGGGGAGGATCCCCGGCCCGATGACGCGGTGATCGCCGCCATCGGGGCGGTGGAGGCGATCCTCGCCCGCGGGGGCGAGGCTTCCGTCGCCGCCGTGGTGCGCGCCGTGAAGACCGACGTGGGCCCGCTCTCCAGCCGCTTCCAGCGCATGCTCGGATGCACCCTGCCCCAGTACCTGCTCCGCCGCAAGATCCAAAAGAGCCTCCTGCTCCTCGGGGATGGCGCGCGCGTCGGCGAGATCGCCTCCCGTTTCGGCTTCGCCGACGCGGCCCATTTCTCGCGCACTTTCAAGGAGCACATCGGCCGCTCCCCGCGGGACTACCTCGAGGAGCGCCAGGCCGCGGGCGGGCGGCTCCCATGACGAGCGCGCCCGGGGGGAAACCCGGTTGGAGCGAGCTCCTGCGATTCTTCCTCCCCTTGGCTTTCCAATCGGCGGCGCAATCCTTCAGTTATCCCCTCGTCGCCATGATCGCCTCCCGCGGGGAGGGCGGCACCCTCAACCTCGCCGGCCTCGCCCAATCCAATTCCGTGCTCTTTCTGCTGGGCACCCTCGGCGCGGGCCTCGTCACCACGGGCATGATCTGGGCCAAGACCACCGGGGGCTACCGCGCCTACGTGCGCCTCAATTTCGCCACCGCCGTGGTCGTCACCGTGCTCCACGCCCTCTGCTGCCTCCCCCCGGTCGCCCACCTCCTCTTCGGCTCGCTCATCGGGCTCCCCCCGGGCATCGAGGCCCCGGCGCGCCTCGCCCTCACCGCCGCCATCCCCCTGCAATTCCTCTTCTTCCTGCGCAATCCCTCCCAAGTGCTCCTCTACATCAACAAGGCCACGGGTCTCGCGAGCCTGGCCACGCTCCTGCGCATCGCCGGCACCCTGCTTCTCACCCCCGTCTTTTGCGCCTTCGGCCTCGTCGGGCCGGTCTGGGCGGTGGTGGCCCTCGGCCTTCCCCTCATCATCGAGACGGGTCTCTCCCGGGCCTTCGCCGCGCCCTATTTGCGGAGGATCAAGCCGGGCAAGGGGAAGGTGCCCCGCATCCGTGAACTCTTCGCCTTCAACCTGCCGCTCACCCTCGGCGGGTTCTTCCTTTCGTTCACCGGCATGGTGATCGGCGCCGTCGTCTCCCGGGCGGCCGATCCCGAAACCATGCTGCCGGCCTATTACATGGCCGCGGGGCTCGCCGGTCCCGCGGCCTTCGCCGCCTCCCGCATCCAGGCCGTGGTCATCTCCTTCCCGGCCATCAAGGGGCACCCGTATACCGTCCCGCGCTTCGCCCTCACCATCGGTGTCGCCTTCGGCTTCCTTCCCCTGGTTTTTGTCCTGCCCTTCGCGGCCCATTGGTATTACGTCGGCTTCCAGAATTGCCCCCCGCACGCGCTCCCCCTGGTGCGCGAAAGCGCCCTTGCGCTCTTCTTCCACCCCGCGGCCATCGCGCTGCGCGCCTACCAGGAGGGCCGCGCCGCCCGGCTCAAGAACTCCATGGCCATCCTCACCGGGCAGGGATGCCTGTTGGCGGTCCTCGCCATCGGTTCGTTTCTTTGTCTCACCCTCCACCTGCCGGGGAACCTCATCCCGCCGGTGAGTTTCCTCGCCGCCAATCTCGCCGCGGGCGCCGCAGTGGCCGCGCTCCTGGGTCGGGAACGAAAGCCGCGCCCCGCCGTGCCCGTCCAATCCGACGCGGCGGAGGGATACGAATAAGCCCGAGGCCGCGGCGCTTGCCGAGGGTCCCGCAGGCGCTTACCTTTTTCCCGATCCGTGCGCCCGAAAAGGGCGCCCCCAAGGAAACCCCATGAGTCAAGAGCAGGTCGCGAAGGTCGCCAGGTATGCGGGGGACGGCCATTGGTTCCGCGGCGCGACCCATACCCATAGCACGGCCTCCGACGGCGCGCTCCCGCCCGCGGAGATGCACCGCCTCTACGGGGAGGCCGGCTACGATTTCCTCTTCCTCACCGACCACGACGTCACCTCCGACCTCGAGTCCCTCGGCGGGCCGATCCTGGGCCTCAACGCCGCCGAACTCTCCCAGGCGCCGGGGGAACCCCATTACCATCTCCTCGCCTACGGCATCTCCCGCCAAGTCCCGAGGTCCCTCGCGCTCCCCGAGAAGATCGAGGCGATCCATGGGGAGGGCGGCCTCGCGGTGTTCGCCCACCCCTATTGGTCGGGGACGCCCCTCGACTATTTCGCGGGCCAAGACATCGACGGGGTCGAGATCTATAACCACGCCGCCAATTGGCTCAACGGCAAGGGCCTCAGCCTGCCCCATTGGGAGACGCTCCTCCAAGACCGCCCCTTCCTCACCGCCTTCGCCGGGGACGACGACCATCACCAGCCCCACGAGCCGGCGCTCTGGCGTCGCGCTTGGGTCATGGCGAAGGCCCGGACCCTCGACAAGCCCTCGATCATGGAGTCGCTGCGCCGCGGCGATTTTTACGCCACCCAGGGCCCGCGCTTCGAGTCGATCGACCTCGACGGCGACGCCGTCCGGATCCGCACCTCGGAAGTGCGGGAGATCCGCCTCGTCGGCCGGGGGAGCGCGGGCAAACGCCTCATCACCCCCGACCCCGAGGCGACGTTCACGGGGGCCGAGTTCTCCCTCAAGGGGTGGAACGGCTTCGCCCGCCTCGAGATCATGGACGCCCAAGGAAGGCTCGCCTGGAGCAACGGCCTCCATCGCCCCGAAGCGTGACGGCGGCCCCCGAAGGATTCCCATCCCCCCGCGCGGAGCGACTTCGCCGCGCCCCAATCATTTCGTGCTCTGCCTTCAGCGACCCGAACGCAGCGCCCGGGGGCTCCGTCCCATCACGCTGCGGAATTGGCGGCTGAACAGGAACACATCGGGATACCCGAGCGATTCGGCGATGCGCCCCACGCTGTCGGGCGTCTCCCGTAGGCGCGCGGCGGCCACGCGCATGCGCTCCTCTACCATCCATCGTTTTGGCGAGATCCCGAAACTGCGCGTGAAGACCCGGGTGAAATAATCCGGGGTGAGGCCGAGCACCGCGGCGAGCGTGGCGGGGGTCGGGCGCAGGTGCATGCGCCCTTCGAGGTGCTTGCCGAGGAGGTCCCGATCGAAGGCGGTGAGCAGGCGCCCCCCGCCCCGCGTCGCGTTCTTCCTCTCGAGGATCCATAGAAGGAGGAGCGCGAAGTGGTGGCGCGCCTGCCGCTCCCGTCGCGCCCCGCCGGCGCGCAGCACGGAGAGAAGCCGGCCGAGGATGGGCTCCAATTCCCACGACCGCTCTTCGCGAAAAGCGCGGGTCCAAACGGGGAATCCCGCGGCCGCCGCATCGGGGAACGCCACCCGGAAATAATAGAAGGAGAAGGGCCGATGCCCCGGCGGCACCCGAAGCGAATGGGGAACCCCGGATGGGATCCAAACGAAGGAACCGGCGGGAAGGAGGACCTTCTCGCCGCTGATTTGCCCCCCCATCTCCCGATCGAGGATGAAATAGAAGGTGTGCTCGGAAAGCACCCGTTCCCCCGTATGCCAATCGGGGCGGATGCGGTCGCGGCCGTGGATGCTCACGCAAATCTCCCCGACGCGCGATTCGAGGATCTCGAGGAGGGCCTCCACGGCCGCGAGGTCCGATGGGTTTTTCATAGATCACCGTTTCAGTGCAAATAATAGCATCCAGAAACCATGGATTGTGGGCTCCATTTGGACCATCCTACACGTCATGGTGCGAAGCCGCCCCGCCCCGATCCCCGAGGAGCCCCCCATGCCAGACCCCAACCCAGCCCCCGCCAAGCCCGCCCTCCACGACCGGGGCGGCGGCCTCCTCTACGATGAAGCGCTCGGGGTGACCTGGCTCCAAGACGCCAATTACGCCCGCAGCTGCGGCGCGAGCCCGACGGGGAAAATGAGTTGGGCCCAGGCCCAGGCTTGGGTGGGAAGCCTCGTCTACCGCGATCCGGTCCGCGGGGTGGACCTCTCGGGCTGGCGCCTCCCCAAGGTGCGTCCCATCGGCGAGTCGTGGAACCACCAATTCCGCATGGATGGCCGGAGCGACGAGGGCTACAATATCCGAAGCCCGCGGAGCGAGTTTTCCCATATGTATTACATCCACCTCGGCCTCCACGGCTGGTGGACGCCGACGGGCGAGCATCCCGAGACCTTCGGGGTGCGCAAGCACTGGACGGCCATGTGGAGCGGCGAGGCCGACGTGGGCCCGGTGAAGCGCCTGCAGTCCGATCGCTACTGGTGCCACTCGCCCGGGGAACCGTTCCCCTCCCCCGCCGTGTGGGTCTTCACCACGGCCGAGGGCAACCAGCGCGACGGCCTCGCCCGCCCCAACCACCTCTTCGTTTGGCCGGTGCGCGATGGCGATGTCATCTGACGCCCGCTTCACGGTCCGCATTCGATCAATGGAGTTCGCCATGAGCCATCCCGATGCTTCCCAAGGTTCCCTCGTCGACCGCGGCGGCGGGCTACTCTACGACGAGGTCCTAGACATCACTTGGCTCCAGGACGCCTCCTGGGCCCAGACGAGCGGGTATAAAGCCAACGGCAAGATGAATTGGAAGGACGCCAATGCCTGGGCGCGGTCCCTCGTCTACCGCGACGAGGTGCGGGGGGTCGACCTCACGGGTTGGCGGCTCCCCCGGGTGCGCCCCCGCAGTGGGCAAGCCTGGAACGGAAGGTTTTGCCTGGATGGCTCCTCGGACGAGGGCTATAATTTTTCCACCCCCCACTCCGAACTCGCGTGGATGTTCTACATGAACCTCGGCCTCTGCGGCTATTATTCCCCCGCGGGAGAGGAGCAGCCGCATTCGGGCGCAGCCGGTAACGGGAAGATGGGCTATGTGGTGAACGTGGGCCTGGTGAAAAACCTGGTCTCCCATATCTATTGGACCTCCACCCCCGCCGAGCCCTACCTCGACCGCAACGGCTGGATGTTCGATTTCATCTTCGGCTTCCAGAACTTCTACAACCAGAACGACATGCTCTGCGCCTGGGCCGTGCGGGATGGCGACGTGGCCGAGCTCGTCCCCCGGAAGGGGGGAACCCGCCGCGCCCCGAAACCCCACGGGCAGATCAAACCCGCTCGGGTCCCCATCGAGATCCTCGAGGAGCCCAGCCACCAGGAACTCGACACCTATACGGAGACCCTCGCGGGGGTCCGCTGCGAACTCCCGTTCGACGACGGCATCCAGGCCGACCGGTACGCCCTCATGAAAACGGGGATGGAAAAAGTCCTCGCCCTTCCCGCCCTCGCGGGCTTCTGGACCTTCGGGGAGAAGCCCGGGCTCTCCCGGCAATCCATCATCGCCGGAGCGCCGTTTCCCCTGGGCGAAATCGCCGGCCCGGTCCCTCGACTCCCGGGGGGCCCCTATTCATCCTTTTGCGCCGAACTCACGGGCGAACGCGTCCTCGAGTGGACGGCCGCTAACGGCGCCGGGTCGGGCCTGCTCGCCGGGGCCCCCTCGTGTTCGCTCTTCGCCGTGGTGCGCCAGGAACGCGCCGGGCGGCTCCTTGCTTTCAGTTGGGAAGGCGGGCGTTCCTTCGCCCTGGAGACGGATGCTCTTGGCCTGCCCATGGGCGCCTGGGCCACCGTGGGCCTGACCCACGACGGAGCCCGAGTCACCTGGCACTTGAACGGGAAGGTAAGCCAGAGCAAGATCGAAGCCGCCCTCCCCGCCACCGATGCCTCCCGCCTAACCCTCGGGGAAACCTCGTCGACGGGTTGGAAAGGCCGCGTCGGCGGGCTCGCCATCTTCCACCGCGCCCTGGGGCCTGATGAAATGGAGCGGCTCCACGCCTGCGCCCATTTGGATCGCGTCGACTAAGGTGAGGCCCCTGCGACCCCGCCCGGTCGCCCGATTGCGCCCTCGTGGCGCAGCGACCGATAAATGGCCTCCCGCTACCTTCAGGAGCTCCCCGTGAACCCGTCCCCCACCCTTCTCCTCCCCGCCGAACGGATCCCCATCGCCCACGAGTGCGACCTATGCGTCATCGGGGGGAGTTGCACGGGCATCTTCGCCGCGGTGCGCGCGGCGCGCCTCGGCGCCCGCGTGGCGGTGGTGGAACTGCAGAGCCAATTCGGCGGCATGGCCACGACCGCCCAGGTGAACGCCTGGCACTCCATCGAGGACGTCGGCCGCACGCGCCAGATCATCGGGGGCCTGCTCGTCGAAGTGGTGGCGCGCCTGCGCAAGCGGGGGGCCATCCGCGATATCACCCCCGTCCACCGCGACCAGTTCAATTTCAATTCCGCCGAATTGGCCGTGGAACTCGATGCCCTCGTCACGGAGCACGGCATCCGCCCCTTCCTCTGCGCCCGCTTCACGGCCCCCGTGATGGAGGGCGGGCACATCGTCGCCGCCGTCATCGAGGACAAGGGCGGTCGGCGCGCCATCAAGGCCGCCCAATTCATCGACGCCTCGGGCGACGGCGACCTGCTGCGCCGCGCCGGCTTCGAGGCGGTCCGCCACGACGCGCTCCAGCCGGTCTCCTACCAATCCCAGGCCATCGGCATCGACGCCTGGCACCGCAAAAATCCGGGGGTGAATCTCTGGGAGGAAATCCGCCCCTTGGCCGAGGCCCACGGCTTCCCCGGCAGCAATCCCTGGCTCGGCGTGGTGCCCGGGGCGCCTTCCGTCCATAATATCTTCGGCGCCCGCCTCAACGGCGTCGATGCGAGCGACCCCGAGGAACTCACCCGGGCCCTGATGGAGGGGCGGCGCATCGCCCGGGCCTTCCTTGATATGATCCGCGAGCGCTTCGGGGAATCCGCCTCCGAGGTGGCCCTCCTTTCCGTCGCCCAGGCCCTGGGCGTGCGCGAAACCTGGCACGCCGTCTGCCACCACCGCCTGACCCAGGACGAACTCCTCGGCGGCGCGCGCTTCCACGACGCCATCGCCTATGGAACCTACCCGGTGGATATCCACCATCCCGGCGGCACGAGCCTGCTCTACCTCGACGGGCGCGAAGAGGTGGTCTCTCCCCTCGGCGGCGGCGCGTGGAAGCGCTGGAAACCCGAGGGAGAACCGACGGCGCCGTATTTCCAACTCCCCTACCGCTGCCTCGTGCCCAAGGGGTCGCAGAACCTCCTCGTCGCCGGGCGCCTGGTCGATGCCGACCGCGGCGCCTACGGGGCGCTTCGGGTCCAGGTGAACACCAACCAGATGGGCGAGGCGGCGGGCGTGGCCGCCACCCTCGCACTCGAAGGAAGGAAGGGCGTGGGGGAAGTCGATCCCACGGCCCTGCGGAATCTCCTGGCGAAGGGCGGGTCGATCATGCTGTAGCGGCCCATGCAGCCGAGGCAACCCCGGGAAACTCCGGAGGGGCGCGGCCCCCATGGCAAGATGCCCCATGTCCCGCCGAGCCACCCTCGCCGCCGTCGTTGCCTGCCTACTCTGGTCCGCCGCTTTCGTCTTCGTGAAGACCGCGCTCCAATTCCTCCCGCCGTTCTCCCTCGGCGGGGTCCGCTTCCTGCTCGCGGGCCTGCTGCTCGCGCCCCTGGCCCTCCCGTTCTTCGGCAGGACGAAATGGACGAAGGCGGCCCTGGCGACGGTCGCCCTCTCCGCCGTGTTCCAGACCTTCCTGCAGTACGGGCTCTTCATCTGGGGCATGAACCTCGCCCGCGGCGCCCAGTCGGCCATCATCGTCGGCGCCTCCCCCCTGGTCGCGGCGCTGCTGGCCCATTTCCTCATGGCGGGCGACCGGCTCACCTCCCGCAAGCTCGCTCTCATCGCCTTGGGGATGGCCGGGGTCGTGCTCATCAGCCTCGGCAGCAAGCCCTGGAAGGCGGCGGGCCTCCACGAACTCGCCGGGCTCGCCCTCCTCTTCGCCAGCACCAGCGCTTCGGCCCTGGGCAATATCGTCATCGCCCGGCAGAAGGCCCCCGTGCACCCCGTGGCCCTCAACGCGCTCCAGATGTTCCTCGGCGGCGCGCTCCTCATCCTCCTCGCGCTGCCCACCGAAGGGGCGCGGCCGCTGCCCACGGCGCCGGCCTTCTGGGGGGCCCTCGTCTGCCTCGCCGTCATCTCGGCGGCCGGCTTCTCCATCTGGTTCCGCCTGCTGCGCACGGTGAAGGTCTCCGACTTGAACCTCTGGAAATTCATCATCCCCGTCGTCGGCGCGCTCCTCAGTTGGGCCTTCCTCCCGGGGGAGAAGCCCGACGCGTTCTCCCTGGCGGGCATGGGCTGCGTGGCGCTGGCGATCCTGTTTTTCTTCAGGCGGGGCGGGGCGCGGGCCTCGCCCTGAGAGCACCCCCTCCCCGTTCGGGCCCCGGGGTCAGAAGAACGAGAGTTGGTCGCTCGCTTTGCGGAGATCGTCGATCGCGTTGGCGTAGGCCGTGCCCGTGAGCACCCGTTCGGCGATGGGCAGCAGCACGTGCTCCCGGTACCACGCCGCATCGGGGCGCGCCGTGCGCTTCTGGCTCGGTTCGGGGCCGCTTTCGGTCATGAGCCAGGCGATCTGGTTATTGGGGGGGAGTTTGGGGAGCTTGCGCGCGGCCACCACATGGGGCGGCGGGTTCTTCTCGATGTCCATCTGGTCGCGCCGCACGCGCCGCGTCATCACGAGATCGGCGTCGAGTTTCCCCTCTTGGAGGTCTTTTCGCACCCGGCCCGTGACTTCGGAGGGGTTGAGTTGGGTGAAGAAGGCGCCTAGCAATTCACGCAGGAATTTCCCCGCCAAAGGGGGCTCTTCCCAGCGATTGCCCTCCATCTGCACGAGCACCATGGCCTCGGCGCGGGAGCCTTCTGGGACCGCGGCGAAGCGGCGGATGGTCTCGGGCTGGTCGGGGAGGGCCTTGGCGGGGATGAAGAGCCGCGCGTAGCGAGCCAGGGCCTCGAAACGGAAGCGGGGCGCGAGGCGAAAATCCTTCTCCAGGGCGTGCTCGAGGTGCGCGTGGAGGCCGGAGAGCGCGGCGGGGAGCACCGCCTCGATTTTCCCCTCTCGGGAATAGGCCAGGATGCTCTCGCCGTCGGCGTCGACGACGGTGAGCCCCTGGGTCTCGAGGAAGCCCACGGCCTCTTGGGTGACCAGGCGGGCGGCGGCGCGCATGCAGGCGGCCAGGCTCGGCGAATGGAAACGGCTGGAACTGGACTCGAAGGCCTGCCGCACGGCCAGGCGCAGGCCCAGGCCCGCCCCCAGCGAACCCGCGACCGCATCGGCGTCGCGGAGCCTCGCCAGGATGCCCGGCAGCAGGTGGCGCGTGCGGTGGAACGGCACGAGGGACCCCGGGATCTTGAGGCTGCCCTCGTCCTTCGCTTCGGCAAGCGCGCGGCCGAGGGGATCCATGAGGAAGGTCTCGAGGATGGAGGGGAGGAAACCCGGGGGGGCGAGTTCCACCGCCCCCTGGAAATGCCCAGGCACCGGGGCGCGCACCGGCGCCTGGGCGAGGGCGGGGGGCACGCTCGAGGCCGGATTGGCGGTGGCCGCGGCGAACCCCGCGCGGTGGAGGGCGGGCAGATAGAGGAAATCGAGGATCTCCGACGGGTATTGCTGCTTCTCCAACGGCGCGCCGCAGAGCTTCTGGCGTTCGAGGAAGGTTTCGACGAGGCGCGCGTGGGCGAAGATACGCGTGACCAGTTCGGTATCCTTCAGGTTGTACTCGGCCAATTGGGGCTTGTCGTGGGCGAAAAGGTGCTCAATCTCGCCGATCTTGTCTTCGGTGGGAGCGATGAGTTTGCCCTCGCCCAAGAGTTCGCGGGAGACGTTCTCCAGGCTCCAGGCGGAGAACTTATGGCCGAGGGCGCGCATGGTGGGGATGCCGTCGAGCACGGCGCGCCCGGGGATCTTAATGAAGAAATCGCGCCCGGTCTTGCCCCGGTAGAAATCCGGCGCCCGGCCCCCGATGCCCCAGTCGATGCCCGCGCCGAGGGCCTGGCATTTGCTCACCAAGTATTCCAGGTCGAACCCGATGACGTTCCACCCGATGATCAGATGGGGATCCTCGCGGCGCAGGAACTCGGAGAGGCTTTTCAGGAGTTCGACCTCGCTGGCGTAATAATTCAGGACGGGGCTCGCCGATGCGGTCTTCTCCGCCAGCATGTCGACGCGGCTTACGTTCTTCCCGCCCCCCGTGAGATGGTAGGCCACGGAGTAGAGGCGCCCGGATTCGACGCCGGTCTCGATGTCGATGGAGAGGATGCGCAGGTCGGGTTTGAAATCGGACGGGGCGTACTTCTCGCCGGAAAAGCGCACGGTGCCATCGTCCTGGGGTTTGCCGTCACCGTCGAAGGCCACCCCGCCGAGAATCCGCTTCTCCATGAGGAAGCGGTGCACAGGGTCCACATCCCACTCGAAGAGGGCCTCTTTCGGGAGCGCGCCCTGGGCGGCCCGCATGTCCTCGGGCGCGTGGAAGAACACGGCATCCAACGGCTTCCCGGCGAGGGAACGGAACTTCCCGCGCTTCACCGATTTCACACGGAGCCCCGAGAGTTCGCTCTCGCCGGCGACCATGCCCACGAGGTGGAAATCGGCGGGCAGCCAGACGAAACTGCGGCCGTCTTCGAGGACGCCGTAGAGTTCCAGGCGGCCCTGGCCGTTCTCGCTCATTATCTGGCCGTTTAGGATGAAACCGTGCATGGGCGATCATTCTAACTTGAAAGGGGGCGCTGGCTGGAAATCCCCCGAAGGGGCGAGGAGCGGCACGGGCGACCCAAAAATCAGGGCCCCATCCCCCCGTTTTCCCCGGGGAATAGGGACTCCTCCGATTCTCCGCCCGCGCATTCCCTGCGAATGGGCATCGCCTCCCGCCCTTCCTCGGGTTTTCTTCAGGAGGCGCGCCGCCGAAACGCGGTCGGAGTCTCGCCGCAGGCGCGGCGGAAACTTCGGGCGAAGTACGCCGCATCCGAGAATCCCACCGCTGCGGCGATTTCGCCGATGCTCCGGTCGGTTTCGCAAAGAAGTTCCTTCGACCGCTCCAAGCGGTAGGCGGCGAGGTAGGCCGGGATGCTCTCACCGGTCTTCCGCTTGTAGAGCAGGTTCAGGTGATCCGGGCTATACCCGAATTGGGACCCGAGCTCCGAGAGCCCGAGAGAGCGGCCGTACTGGTCGTGGATGAAGAAGCGCACCAGTTCCACCAGGGTCTCTCCTGCGGCACCCCGCCGCGGCCTAAGTTGGGGAAGCGCCTTGGATCCCGCCCCCGCCGGCATGAGTCGGCGCATGATGTGGACCGCGGCCAGTCGGAGGAGGGCCGAGATCGCCTCGTCCCGGGCCGGTCGTCCCGAGGAGACCTCCTCGAGGAGTTGCTCCGTGAGGCTCCCCATCGCCTCGAAGTCGGGGACGCGGAAGCGCAGCGCCGAAGCCCGCGCTGCCAGGTCTTTCACCGCGCCCCGGGCCCCCTCCCCATGATGGGTGACGAAGACCATGAGGCCGAAGGCCGTGGTCTCCGCCTCCGCCTTCCAGGAATGGCGCCGACCGGGGGGGAGGGCGATCAAATCCCCCGCCTGGGCCCGCACCACGGGCCCGCCCTCCAGCAGGTAGGAGAGCCGGCCGCTTCGGATGTAGGACCATTCCCAAGCGCGGTGCGCGTGGACCCGATTGCGCTGGCCCCGGCGGAAATCGGTGAGGTGGGCCAATTGGGGCAGCAGTTGGAAGCCCTGGATCGGGAAGGATTCCCGCCAGCGGGGAAGCGAGGCGAAGGCCGCGTTCACCCCGGCGTGGCGATCCCCCGGAGGAAAGGCAATCACGGTTTTGTCCTATTAATATCGATATTATCCTATTGTTCTCCCCCCGCGGCCGCCCTATACTCGAAGCACCGCCCTCGCCGGAAAGGATCCCGCCATGAAGAATCCCATCCTCCCCCTGTGCTTCGCCGCTTCACTCGGCGCGCTTCTCGCCGCGGTCCCGCGCCTGCCGGTGGATCCTGCCCATTGGTGGGGCTTCAACCTGATGGAAAAGGTCGACGTGGGCTGGCACAAGAACGCCCCCTACCGGGAGGAAGATTTCGCCATGACGGCGGACCTCGGCTTCAATTACCTCCGCCTGCCCATCGATTACCGTTGCCTCACCGAGAAGGACCATTGGCTTTCCTTCCGGGAGGAGATCCTCAAGCACCTCGACGACGCCGTGGCGTGGGGCGAAAAATACCGGGTGCACATCTCCTTGGGCTACCACCGCGCCCCGGGGTACTGCGTCAATCCCCCCGCAGAGGCCAAGAGTCTCTGGACCGACGACGAGGCCCTCGCGGCCTTCGTGGGGCATTGGGAGCATCTCGCGCGCCGCTACCGGCGCATCCCCCCGGAGCGCCTCAGTTTCAACCTGGTGAACGAACCCTCGGGCACCGACCGCTCGAATGTCGTCCGGGTGTATGCGAGGACCCTCGAGGCCATCCGCCGCATCGATGCCAAACGGGTGGTGCTCCTCGACGGCGGCGACGGCGGGGTCCAACCCTACGGCGAACTCGCGGACGCGGCCAACGTCATCCACAGCGGCCGCGGGTACTATTTCCCCATCTCCCTCTACAAGGCCAGTTACCGCGACAAGTCCCGGGACCTCATGCCGACGCCCTTCTGGCCCATGAGGCCCCAGGTCTACGGCAACCTCTACGGGACGGACAAGGAGAAGGAAGGGCTGAAAATTCCCCTCGTCCTCGCGGGCCCTTTCAAGGCGGGCACCCGCGTGGCGCTCAACGTCTACGTCGTTTCCCGAAAATGCGAACTCCAGGCGCGCGCCGACGGCCGGGAAGTCTGGCGCAAGAATTTCGAACCCAAGGACGGACCGGGCGAGTGGCTCCAGGTGAATTACCGCCCCGAGTACGACCGATACCAGAACGTCTACCACAAGGAGTTCGGCTTCGTCCTGGACAGGCCCGCGAAGGAAATCGCCCTCGAGAACTTGGACGGCGACTGGCTGCGCTTCACCGAACTCATCATCACCCCGCGCGACGGGAAGGAAGTGCGCATCTCCGCCGACCAGACCCCCAGGCTCAAGCAGCAGCGCTACGAGGTGGGCGCGGATGGGAACCTGGTCTCTCCGCCCGATTTCGACCCCGAGTTCCCCATCACCCGGCTTCTCGCGCCCTGGAAGGCCCTCGCCGAAGGCGGCGCGCCGGTCTTCCTCGGTGAGTTCGGGACCTACAATAAGACTCCGCACCCCGTTTACCTTTCCTATACCCGAAGCCTCCTCGAGCAATGCCGCCGCGCCCGATTCGGCTGGGCGATGTGGAACCTGCGGGGCGAGTTCGGCGTGCTCGATAGCGGCCGCGCCGACGCGGTCTACGAGGATTACCGGGGCCATAAACTCGACCGCAAGATGATGGATTTGCTCATGGAGTTCCGAAGGCCCTGAACCCCTTAAATCGCCTCAAACGATCCCGCCCTCACCGGGGCGTTAACCGGTTTGAGCCTCTCACGATCCCCAGACCGACTGGAGGCCGTGTGCGGTTGGGGTTGCCTGTCATCCGTCGGTCGCCTGATTGCGCCTTCCTGGCGCGGCGACCGATTAGTGACCTCCCGTCATCCCCTCGGTCGCCTGATTGCGCCCTCCTGGCGCCGCGACCGATCAATGACCTCCTTTCATCCTGTAATTTTCTTCCCCCGCTCCAGCGCCGCCACCGCCCCTTCGCCCAGGAACACCGAATCGGTGCCGAGGGCCGCGAAGGTGAAGCCGTCTTCGACCAGCGCCTTGAGGTTCGCTTCGTTGGGCCGCACGACGTGGAGCCCGGCGGCCTTGCCGGCGAGACGGCAGGCCTCCACGACCTTGCGGCAGGCTTCCCGCACCGCGGGATGGTTCGTTTCCCCCGGCACGCCGTAGGAGCCGCTCATATCGTAGGGCCCGAGGAAGACGCCGTCGATCCCGTCCACCGCGAGGATGGAGGCGATGTTCTCCACGGCCTCCCGGGATTCGATCATGGCGATCACGGCGATGTCGTCATTGGCGGCTTTGGCGTACGCGTCGAAATCCGATCCCCACCCGTTCATCCTCCCGTAGGCGAAGCCCCGCACGCCCTTGGGCGGATATTTGGCGGCGCGCACGGCTTTTTGGGCGCCCGCTGCATCGTGCACGAGGGGCACGAGCACCCCGCGGGCGCCGATATCCAAAGCCAAGCGGATGGCGAGGGTATCGTTCTCGCGCACCCGGGCGAAGGGGATGCTCCCTCCGGCCTCCATGGCGCGGAAGCAATTGGCCGCGGTCTCGAGGGTGATGTCGGTATGTTCGAGGTCCACCGCGATCCAGGGATAACCGGCGCGGGAAAGGATCTCGGCAGAAGCCGGATGGCCGACTTGGATCCAGGCGCCGAGGGTCATGCGGCGATCGAGGAACGCCTTGCGTATGGGATTGGGGCCGAACGGGTTCATTGGATCCTCCAGGATCGCCGGCCGTACTCGGGCGGCGCGAACCGCACCTCGGCTCCTCCATGAATCATAGCCTCCCGTGGCGGGTCCTTGAATGGAGAAAGCGGAAATTCCCCGGATTTATCGGAAATATTCGGGTGAGCGGGGATGGGAAACGGATGCGACGCCTTCGGCGCTCCACGGGACACTGGCTGGACCGGTCCCCTCCGCGGCCGGCGCATTCGGATCAAGGTTCGAGATCCTCCAGGCGCTGGCGAGGTTCGGGGAGGCTCGAGGCGAGTTGGAACCACCAGGCGATTTCAAAGGTCCCCGGCTCTTCGGTAAATGAATAGGAGAGGGTCATCCCCCCTCGTGACCCCGGAAGGCGATCCACCAGGCGCTCCGACAAGGGTCCGTGGGAGGTGCGGATCCAGAGGCAATCCCCCGGCGCGGAGTCCCAGGCCAGGCAGGCCGATCCCCCCTCGATCCACCATCCCGCGCCCGCATCCGCCAACCAATGATACCCGAGTTCCATCCGCCGGCCCAGGGTAAACCGATCCCGAACGATGACGTTTCGTTTCCCCTCCAACCAAACGCTGCGCGAAATCTTGGCCGCCGCCTCGGAATAGCACTCCCCGAGCTCCAAGTCCGCCCGAAAGGTTCCCCGGCCCGGCGATGAGAGCACGGGTCGGGCCGACGCTTTCCGGTCCTGGGCCCGTCCATCCAGCGTGGGTGCATTATGGGCCTTGGCGCCGATCGTGAAGGTCCGCTCCGTCGTCTCGACATATTGTTGATAGCCGGGGTCGGTGATGAGCCAGCGCCCGCGGGTCCCGATGACGATGGACCCCCTGTCGAAATGGATGTGGCCCATGGGCGACCCCGAAGCCGAAACCGCGACGGCGAGGTCGTCCTCATCGTGCCCGCCGCGCAGGACCGCGGCGTACTGGGCGTCCGCGGCCCCCGCCGGCAGGGGCTCTTGCGGGGTGGACGGGGCATGGTGGAGCGCGGCGAGTCCATCGCTCCGCATCGCTTCCGCCGCGCATTGACCGAGGAACCAGGCCCGGCCCGGCGTGGGGTCGAGGGCCTGTAATTTCGCCTGGGCGCTGAGGTGGAAATTCATTTGCACCGGTTCCACATCGCCGAGTTCGGCCACGGCGACGGCGTCCCCCGGCGCATGGAGCCTGCAGGATTCCCCGAACACGCTCTCCAATCCCGGATGCCCAAGGAGGGGCCTGCGTCGCGCCTCCGGGAGGCAACTCAGCCAATCGGCGATGAAATCGAACAGATAGCCGTCATACGCAACGCCTTCGCTGTGTCCCCGCATGCGTATTTCCAGCAGGGCCCCCACGAGGACCTCCAGCCTAGCATCCAGGAGATCCGCAGAAGGGTGTCCCGCGCCATGGGCGGCGAGGGCCGCTCCTAGCGTCGCGATGGTGGGGATATTGTGGAGATGGGCATGGGGCTCATGGCTTTCGATTATCTGGGCGGCGGTCTTGAACGACCCGTGCAGGCCCTCGGAGAACGGAAGCGCATCCTCCACGAGCCGAACCATGGCCTGAACCAAGGCATCCCGAAGCGCCGGCGCGGGCCAATGCCAGTGCGCCTTGGCGCGCCAAAGCATGCGGCCGGCGTGCCCCATCGCGAGATCCAAACGCTCGAATTGGCGGTAACGAGGCCAGGCGGCGAGGGCGGCCAGATCTCTGGCGGCCGCCGTGGAGATGGCTTCGTTCCCATCCCATTCCGCGGCCCATCCCAAAGCCGCGAGGCGCTCTTCGAGGGACCACGTCAGCCAGATCGACCAGGGATAGTCGGCGCTCGGGAAGCTGCGAAGCGGGAAGCCCGCCACATGGAGGCCCGCGATCGGCAGGGGATAGGCCAATTTCCGCCGAACGCGGTAATAATCAACGATCAGGCGGTCTTTCGACGCTTCATCCTTCGCCCGTCGTCTCACGACTTCCTGCGGGGTCGTCTGCGTTTTCATGTTCGTCGATCCTCTCTAGTACGGTCAGCCGACTCAGTCATTCCCCGGCCACCGTCCCCCCGGAAGGCATCGGAGGCTCTGTTTTTCCTCTGATGGTCGATGGAGTTTTTCGGCGACCAAATCCGAAAGGAGCGCCCCGGCTTTTCCAACCATATGGTTTGTATATTAGGTCGGTCGGGCCATTTTGTCAATCAGCCGCTACGGGTAGATTTTTAAGGGATGCAACACGTCAACCCGCGGTGATCCTCCGGATTGTCGCGAACATCCGGCTCTACCAGCGCCAGTCCCATGCTTGAGTCGGGATCTGCACTCGGGGCCCATGTTGGCGCCCCGGTGAGCCTCACCCCCGCCCACCCCTCCCCGCGCCCGCCGCCTGCTTGCGGAACGCCGTCGGCGTCATCCCCGTCACTTTCTTGAAGAGGCGGCAAAAATAATATTCGTTCTCGAACCCGGCCTGCTCGGCCACCCCGCGCAGCCGCTCCTCCCCACCGGCGAGG
>JAFLEE010000084.1 GCA_017302015.1 Spirochaetota bacterium
GATCCTGGGGGCCGAGGGGCTGTTTCGTCCCGGGGTGCAGGGCGGGGGCCGGGGCATTGGGCATGTCCGCGACGATGTTATACCACTCTTTCGGGAGGTCTCGGTCGCTGAGGACGATCTTGCGAAGACTCATGCAGGGCTCCTGGGCGTACGCCTTCGCGCCTCGGGGCGCCGGCGGGTCCGGTGGGGATTTCGTGGACGCTAAAGGTAACATGAGGGGCGGGGGAGGATGGGGGACGGGGAAATTTCCAATTCTCTGAAAATGTTCCGGAATTCGGCTATTCTCTGAGAATTCATCCTTCCCCGGACAATCTCTGAGAATAGCCCATCCCCATCCCCCCCCAATTCCTCCCGCTCCTGCAGTCCATCCCCCTTAAAAAATAGTCCAAATCACCGAAGAAAGAGCCCACAGCGGCGCGCCTACGAGGCTCACCGGATATCACCACGGAGGATCCATACCCCCCTCTACCCCGATTCGGCGAAATCCTCAGTATATTCCCGAAGCGTTTCCCTTTGAAAACCGACGCCCTCCCGGCGCCGCCGGGGCCCCCCCACCTTCGCGTTCGGGGTGGGGAACGACGGCCTGGGCGGCGCGCCGCCAGTTTCCCGGAGTTTGGCCGTGCTGGAGGCGGAATGCACGGATAAAGGTTCCCTCCGAGTGGAAGCCGCAGCGGTGGGCGATGGCGCGCACGGTCTCCTCGCCGCCGCGCAGTTCGTCCTCGGCGGCCCCCATGCGGTACTGGCGCAGGAACCGGCCGGGGGATTCCCCGAGTTCGCTCCCCAGCACCTTCTCGAGCCATCGGGCGCTTACGCCCAATTCTGCGGCGAGGGCCCGGGAATGGAAGCCGGGATCGCGGAAGCGATTGTCGGCGATATCCGCGGCGCGTTTCACCAGCGACGCGTGGGGAGAGGCCCGCTCCTTTGCGACCCAACCCGCCTTGAGTCGCAGGAGTTGCCGCGCCAGCACGGAGATCCACGCCGCGAGGAGCGCCCCGTGGCCCGGCCCCGGGTGGCGCCATTCCTGGAAGATCTCCTTGAAGAGGGTGGCGACGAGGTGGCGCGGGGGCAGCGCCGTCGACCAGGGTCCGTGCTCCCTTCCGGAGGGTTTCCGCGAGCGGGTGAGCGCTTCGGCGGATTTCGCGAGGTGGAGGTAGATCACTTGGGGGCGCGCGCCGCTTAAGGGCGTTTCGC
This sequence comes from Spirochaetota bacterium, assembly GCA_017302015.1. Lineage (GTDB taxonomy): Bacteria > Spirochaetota > UBA12135 > COTS27 > JAFLEE01 > JAFLEE01. Next base: position 1,192 of record JAFLEE010000084.1, read on the forward strand.
TATGGCGCAGCGCGGGCGGGATGAGGAAGACCGATCCCGCCTCGAGCGGGATGGATCTTTTGCCTGCGCTGAGTCGGAGCCGGCCCCGTAGCACGTAGCCCCACTCCCAATGCTCGTGCCCATGGGGCCGGGTGGGCGCGGCCATGTGGAAGAGGTTCACGTACGGCAGGGGGCCATCAATTCGCAATTTGCCCATAAGGTTCGCAAATATAGCATCATCTTCCCGCGCGGCCGTTGACGCCCGCGGGCTTTGGGCATACGCTTAAGGATACGGGGTTCCCTCATGGCAATTCAAGTAGTCCACACTTCCCTCTTGCGGCGCCTCGTGCTTTGCGCCGTCTTGCCGATCGCCGCGGCGGTCGTGCTTCCGGCCCAGGAACTCATCCGCAATAACCGGTTCGAGACGACCGCGTCGGCGGGCATCCCCGATTGGGCCGGCGATACCAAGGGCGGGCGCATCGCCGTCCTCCCCGGCCCCGACGGGAAAGCGGTCCTCACCGTTCGCTGCGACGCGGCCCTGGTGGATGCCAAGAGCGGCCTCGGGCTCCGCCAAGATTTCGCCCTCCAACCCGCGTGGAAGAAACTCGCCGCTTCGGCGCGCGCCCGCGTCGGCGCCGTCGTCCCGGGCGCCCAGGGGTGGCAGGTGCCCAAGATCTTCCTCGTCTTCCGGGACGCCCGCGGGAAGCAACTTCCCGGCTTTCCCTCCGTGGCGGAGTTCCGCGCGCCCACCGCCGGCTTCACCAACATCGAGAAGGAGATCCCGGTGCCCGAGGGGGCCACTTCCGGTTCCCTGCAGATCGAAATTTACGGGGCCCTCGCCGAGATGCAGGTCAGCCACGTCTCGCTGACGCCCGTGCTTCCCCCGACGAACTCGGTCGATGCGCCGGTGCCCCCGGGCGAGCAGGTCTATTGGGACCGCGAACCCGTCGAGACTGAAAGCGCCACCCGGGGCCGCGTTTGCCTCAACGGGCTTTGGCAATTCTCCCCGGCCCAATCCGATGCCTCCCCCGAGAAGGGGTACGGCTACATCTGGGTTCCCGGCGCGTGGCACACCAAGCTCGGCCGCTTCCCGGGCTTGGCGGGCTGGGGAAAGGGGCCCGAATGGGAGAGTTTCCCCGCCGAGTCGCGCGCGGCCGCCTACGCCCAATTGGGGCGCGCGTGGTATCGCCGTACGATCCGTATCCCCGACGGGTGGGCGGGCCGCCAGATCGTCCTGGATTTCCGCCGGGTGTGCACCGACGCCGAGATCAGCCTCGACGGCCAGAAGGCCGGCCGCGTGAATTGGCCCTGGGGCGAGGTGGATATCAGCGCTCTCGTGAAACCGGGCAAGACCCATACGCTCGACGTCCAGGTCGTCTCCGTCCTCCGCCAGAGCGAGATCACCGAGTTTACCGGCACCGCCGCCGACCAGGTGTTCAAGAAGAAGATCGAGTTGGATGCGCGGGGCATCACCGGCGATGTCTTCCTCGTCGGCCGTCCCCGGGGCGCCCGCATCGCCGACGTATTCGTGAAACCCTCCACCCGCCTCCAGCGGCTCGCGGTGGATGTGGAATTGCAGGGCGCCGGTGCCGGCAAGCTTTCCCTGGGCCTCCGCCTCATGGACGAGCGCGGGAAACTCGAAAAATCCTTCGCCACCAATGTCTCCCTCCGAGCTAGCGATCGCCAAACCCTCTCCCTCTCTTTCCCCTGGACCGACCCCCGGCTCTGGGACATCGGCCAGCCCAACCGCTACACCCTCCTCCTGAAGGCGGAAGGGGCGGGCCTGTCGGATGAGTACGCCCAGCCCTTCGGGTTCCGCGAGTTCTGGATCGAGGGGAAAAAGTTCTTCCTCAACGGGAAGGAGATCCGCCTGCGCCCGCGGATCGCCGAGGTCAACGAGGGCGACCGCAACAAGCAGTCCATCGAACTCATCGACGGCAGCATCGACGGCCTCATGGCCTTGGGCGGAAATATCCAAGAACTCTGGCCCTGGGACCATTGGCAGCGGGGCACGGCGCGCGCCCACGAACTCTGGTACGAGCGCGCCGACCTGAAGGGTTGGGGGATGATCGGCGCCCTGGGCTCCATGACGGGATTCGCCGCGACGTGGGACCAGAACCCCCCCGAGCGCCAAGTCTGGGAGCGCCTGGCCACCGAGGAACTCCGCCGGGTGCGCAACCATCCCTCGGTGCTCATCTGGATCCACTCCCCCAATCGGTTCGGCAACCGCCAAGACCAGCACCCCATGGCCCTCGGCAACCGGGCCGAACTCGAGGGCGTCTACGACAAGGCGGGGCTCGCCAGCGTCGGCGGCGGCCTCCAGGCCAACGCCTTCATCCGCTCCCTCGATCCCACCCGGCCGGTGACCACCCACCAGGGCGGCATCGTCGGCGATATCCACACCGTCAATAATTACCTCTCCTGGCATCCCCTCCAGGAGCAATCCGAGTGGCTCTCGGCCTGGTTGGAGCGGGGCGATCGCCCCTTCATCTCCATCGAGTTCGGCTTCTTCCCGCCCTGCGATTACCGCCGGGGCCGCAATGCTTGGCAGGGTTCGGTGAAATCCGAACTCCAGCAGACGGAATACCTCGCCGCGACCTTCGGCGCCGCGGCCTACGCGAAGGAGAGCGCCGCCACGCGCGCCTGGAACCCGAAGAATTTCGTGAAGGGGCAGGAATACGCCTTCCCACCCGTGGGCGGGTCCTATTTTATCCACGATCCCCTGCTCGACGAGCAGATCTTCCAGCAGGGCCTCTTGCTCAACCGCGCTTGGCGCACCGCGGGGATCACCGGCGGCGTGCTGCAATGGGAGCACGGCCACGGATTCGATCCGAACGCCCTTTCCAATGGGGTCGCCATCTACCGCCAGCGCCGCGAAATCACCGGCCCTTTCCAGCCCGGGCGCCGCGGGGCTTACGTGCGGGAGGCGAGCCCGCTCGAGCAGTACTATCTCACGCCTCCCGGCGCCGCCACGATTCGGGGGGGCCAATACTGGAACGAGGCCTGCCGTGAAACCTTGGCGTGGATCGTCGGCCCCCAGGCCCCGGGGGATCCCATGGCGTTCACCGCCCAGGATCATCACGTGCCCGCCGGCGCGACCGTGGCCAAGCGCGCCGCCCTCCTCAACGATTCGAGGCAGGCGCAACCCTTCGAAATGAGTTGGCAGGCCATCCAGGATGGCCGAGTCATCGCCTCGGGATCCGAACGGGGAAATCTCGCCGTGAGCGAAACGCGATTCCTGCCGATCCAATTCCAGGTACCAGAATCCCGCGCCGTCGCCGATTTGAGCCTCGCCCTCACGGCCCGCATCGGCACGAACCTCCACCGCGACGCCTTCGCCCTGCGCGTCTACCCCCGCTCCCCCAAGGCGAGCGGGGTCCTCTCGCTCTTCGACCCGCTGTCGAAAAGCGCCGGCATGCTTCGGGACCTCGGCTATACGGTCGAGGTTTGGAACGGCAAGGCCGGCAAGGGCCTCCTCGTCGTCGGCCGGGAGGCCCTGCGCCCGGGGGAACCGCTTCCCGCCGCGCTTCGCGCCCACGCCCTCGGCGGGGGACGGCTCCTCCTCCTCTCCCAAACCGAGGCTTGGCTCACCGGGCAAGCCCTTCGCGTCGGGCACCAAGTGGTGCGCCGCGTCTTCCCGGTCTCCGAGCGGCATCCCGGTTTCGCGGGGATCGACTCGGAAGATCTGCGGGACTGGGCCGGGCGCAGCACCCTGGTCGCGGACCGCGATGTTTCCGTGAAGCAGAGCGATAATAATTCCTATCCGCGCTGGGGATGGCATTGGGGAAACCGGGGCGGTGTCTGCTCCCTCCCGGTGGAAAAGCCGCATACCGGCGCCTGGCGGCCCATCCTCGAATGCGATTTCGACCTGGCTTACTCGCCCCTCATGGAGTTGGAACTGGGCGAGGGCCGCGTGACCCTCTGCCAACTCGACCTCGAAGACCACGTGGCGGTGGACCCGGCCGCGTTTCGCCTAGCCCTGGCCACCGTGGAGTGGGCGCGCCTTGCGCCCCTTTCGCCGCGCCGCGAGGTCCGCTACCTCGGGGGTCCTTCGGGCGAGGCCCGGCTAAAGAATCTCGGCTTGCAATTCCGCACCGGATCCGACGGGCTCACGGGGGCCCCGCTCCTCGTGCTCGGGGAAAACGCCCCGATGAAGCGGGATGCCCTCGAAGCCTTGGTGCAGCGGGGAGCGAACGTGCTTTGCCTCGATGCAGACGCGGCCGTATCCCTCGGCGCGGCCCTCTCCGCCCCAGCGCCATTCGAGGGGGTGCCGCAAGCGTGCGCTTGGAGCGAATGCCGCGGCCTCTCCCCCTCGGATGTGAGGCTGCGCGTTCCCTTCCCGGTGTCCCGGTTCCAAGCCAGCGGCGGTTTCGAGCAAGGGTTGGATGGGTTCCTGGCCGCCAAGACGCTGGGAAGCGGCCGCCTGATCGCCTGCCGCTTCCTCGAACTTCAGGAGGCGGATACCCTCACCTATCTGCGATTCACGCGCTGGCGGCAAGCCCGCGCCCTAAGCCAAGTGCTGGCCAATCTGGGCGCCCGCTTCCAGTCGGACGGCGCGTTCCTCAATACGGCCGAAGCGGCCGGCGAAAATCGGAACGAACTCGGCCTCGCGGGCGTCTGGAAGGGATGGCAGACCCTGGCCATCCCCGCGACCCCGGAGGGCCAGACGCCCCCGGACGATCCCGGAATCAGCGATCGGGCCAAGGCCTTGGTGGGCGCCGCATCCGACGGGCCCGGCGCCACCGACGTTCGCTTTCCGGGTGCCTTCGAGGAGACCGGCGGGTCCTGGGCCAAGTACGAAGGCGAGGCCGTCTTCCGCAAGACCGTCCAGGTGCCCGAGGCCTGGGCCGGGAAGGATCTCGAACTGGGCCTGGGCGTCGTCGATGATTTCGACGACACATTTTGGAACGGGGAGAAGATCGGCTCGGTGGGAAAAAGCCAGAAGGAGTGGTGGAAGTTCAGCCGCCGCTATGTGGTGCCCGGGCGCCTCGTGAAGGCCGGGCCGAATGTGATCGCGGTGCGCATCTTCGATAATTTCAACCAGGGCGGCATCTTCGGCCCCGGGCCCGATATGGTGCTCAGCCCCAAGTCGCGGGGCAAGGGCATGCGCGGGTTCTACCACAGCGATTACCGCGCCGATTACCCCCTGGGCGACGACCCGCACCGCTACTATCGATGGTGATGGACGGTGGAATCCGCCGAGGCCTCATCTTTTCCTCACCCCCTTTCCCAAGGCTGGAGAAGGGGGTGAGGAAAGGATGAGAAGTACAAACCCTGTTTTATAAATCCCCGTCTCTTCTCCCCCCTCTCCAGCCTTGGAAAGGGGGCCAGGGGGTGAGGCCTCCTGATTTCGCCCACCCGGCGCGGCGACCGATGAATGGCCTCCTGCCATCACCCGCCCGATCCCTGAACACCCCTGCTCACTTCCCCAGAGAATCGAAAATCGGCGCGTTCATTCGGGACACTTGGGCCTTGACCAGCTTGCCTGATTCGGTCAATTCCTCATCCGTCCAACCGGAGAGCTTGTTGAGATTGGGGATGAGGATCGATGCCGATTCCGCCTTGTCGGCGACCGACCAATTGCAATAACTGATGCGGTTTGCTTCCAGGAACTCGAACCACGCGGCCGTTTCGGCGTGGTCGAACTTGCCGTTGCCCGAGGCGGCGCAGGTGCCGTACTCGGTGACGAAGATGGGAATTCCGCCGGACAGGGCCCGTGCGGCCTCATCGCGCAGGGATTGCCGGTGCGTGCCCGCGTAGAAGTGCAGGGTGTAGGCGATGTTCGGCCCGGCGATCGGATCGGCGGCGGCCTCTGAGACGCGTTGGGACCAGGTCCGCGTGCCGACGATGACGAGGTTGGAGGGATCGTTCCTTCGGATCGCCGCGATCACGGTCTCGGCGTAGGGTTTGATCACGTCACTCCAACCCACGTCCAATGGTTCGTTGAAGATTTCGTAGATCACGTTGGGATAGGCGCCGAATTCCTTCGAAACCTGCTGGAAGAATGACAACGCGGTCTCGGTTTCCTCGTGGGCCTTGTGGCTATGGAAATCGATGATTACGTAGATCCCGTTGTCGCGGCACGCCTGAACGACCGTCCGCAGCGCCGCCATCGTCTTCTCCGGGGACTCTTTGAAGCCGCCCTTCGGGCTCGTGGCCATCGCCGCGCGCACGACCGTGCACTTCCAATCATCCCTAAGCCATCGCACGGTCTCGGTCGTGTAGAATTTGCCCATCCATTGGCTCCAGAACAGGGACATGCCGCGCAGGACCACGGGCTCTCCAAGCACGTCGCACACCTGGTTGCCGACCGTGGTGAGCCTGCCGTACTTTTCAACGATGGTTTGCGGCATCGCCCCGAATCCCAACCACGGCGAGAAAAGCAGGATCAGACCCCATTTTTTCAAAGCGCGCTTCATATCGTTCAACTCCTTTTGGGGCGAAACCGATGCGGTCTGCCTCGCTCATGTCGACTTTTCCCCTACGATGAAGGCCATTTTTGCCTGCGGGCTTTCCTGATACCCGATTCGGATAGCCTTGGCGAACAGGCGGCACGCGCCGGGTGGCAGAGAAACCGGCGATACATAGAGCCTCCAGGGCGTGCCTTCTTTGTCATCGAAGCGATAGCCGATGCTCGCGCCCTGGGTGGGCGTGTGGATCTGCACCTCGGCGGGGCCCGCGAGATGCCACTCGCTGCGCTCTTTTGTTCCGCATTCCATCCCCGGAAGGGCGTCGCCCATGGGGATGAATACGGGGGGTGAGGTGACGGGCTGCTCCAGGTCGGGAACCCAGCGCCGCACCATGTCGGTCTCGTTCTCGTCCCCCAGATCTTTGACCTCCTTCTGCCAGTCCAGGAGGGCGCCCCGTAAACGCCGGGCGGCCCCCTGGTGGTTCGGGTCATCGATGAGATTCACGGTTTCCCATGGGTCGGTCTCCGTGTCGTAGAGTTCTTCGGCCCGACGCGTGGGAGCCATCAGCAGCGCCGCGCTTCCTTTCAACTCCCCGCGGCGATCCAGGCGGCGCATTTCCTGGAGGATCGGATGCCGGTTCAGGTAGGGAACCCAGGGAAGGTACCCTTGGTTGGTATATCCGTTTCGGATGAGCTTGTAGCGTTTGTCGCGCACGGCCCGCACCTGGTCAAACGATTCATCGTGGCGGTCCCGGGCCGCGAAAATAACGTCACGGGGCGGGGCCTCTCTGGGCCCGAGGAAGGCGCGGCCTTGCATATGGTTGGGGATGTCCACGCCGCAAAGCGACAACACCGTGGGGCCGAGGTCGACGGTGCTCACCATGCGGTCGGAGCGGCTCCCGGCCTTGAGCCCCTGGGGCCACCGAACGATCATGGGCACGTGGATGCCGGCGTCGTAGGGCCAGCGCTTGCCCCGCGGCAGCGGGCCGTGGTCGCTCCAATGGAAGAGGACCGTGTTTTCCAGGAGGCCGTCCTCCTCCAACTCCTTGAGGAGCCGCCCGAGGACCGCATCCGCCGTTTCGAGGTTTGTGTACATGCGCGCGAGGGCGAGGCGCACCTCGGGGGTGTCGGGCAGGGTGGGCGGCACCGGCACCCGTGACGGATTCACGGTGAGCGTGGGCGTCTTTTCGGGCCACATGCCGCTTTCGTGGGTCATCCCTGGGTTGAACACCGCGAAGAAGGGGGTTTCGGGCGTGGGGCGCTTGCGCCAATGGGCCCCCGCGCTGCATTCATCCCACGCCGTGAACGGTGCCTCGAATTGGTAGTCGGTTTTTTCGTTATTGGTGCAGTAGTACCCTGCCGCCCGCAGGTATTCGGGGAAGCATTTCACGTGGGGCGGGATGACCGCCCCGTAGGGCATCGGGTGCTCCGGGTCCACCACGTGTGTCGTGCGCATATGGTGCGTGCCGATGGATACCGGGTACATCCCGGTGATGACGGCGCTTCGGGCAGGGGCGCAGACGCCGGCGGTGGAAAATCCGTTGCGATAGACGCAGCCCTCGGCGGCGAGGCGTTCCACATGGGGCAATTTGGCCGTCGGGTCGCCGTAACAGGGGTAGAAAGGGTAGGTGTCCTCGAAAGAGACCCATAAAATGTTCGGTTTACTTCCGGGCATGCCGACGCTCCCTTGTGTCGAATATTTCAAGGATAATTCAAAAAATAGCGGTATTCCATAGATGCTATTTCACGGGCATGGATAATATTTCAAGGTACGGCCGGTCATGGCATACTCGCTCCATGCTCGGCGTGCCCCCTGGACGATTCGTCTATACGCTTAAAAACGCCCGGCCCGGTGAGCGCCTGGTCGTTCAGGTGATCGGGATTTCGGCGAAGGGCCCCCGGCAATACCGTTTCCAGGACCCAGGAGGTCTCGCCCCGGCCTGGTACCTGCAATTCTTCCACTCGCCCGTTGAACTCGGCCTTCGGGGCCACCTCTATAAGCTGCCACCGAACACGATGGTGCCCGTGGAAATCGGGCAAGCGCTTCATTATGGCCACCCGAAGTTGCCTTGGGTCAATTCGTACCTGAGGGCTTCGGGGTACGGCATCGGACCGCTATGGGACGAACTGGGCCTGAAGCACGGCACCCCGCTGGCGCTCGGGGATGGGAAAGCCTTCCTCCAGCGTCTTTTTTCGATCCACCATGAGATGGAGGCGCCGCGTGGCCCCAATCCCCATGTGGTGTGGGGGCTCTTCATCGCCCTGTGCGCGGAAGCCGTTCGGGGCCGATCGCCCAAGTCCACCGCCAAGCCCGATGCCCCGCTTGAGGCGATCCGCCACGAAATGGCCCGCCATCCCGAACGCCCCTGGCACATGGCCCGGACGGCCGCGGAACTCGGATGGAGCGCCGTGGCCTTCCATCGCGCCTTCTTCGCGCGCTTCGGCCGAACTCCGGGCGCGTTCCTCCTCGATCTGCGGATGAAACGGGCTGCCGAACTTCTGCTGCGCGGCAAGGGGAACCTCTCTCAGATCGGTGATGCGTGCGGCTATCCGGATCCCTTTCATTTTTCGAGGGTCTTCAAGGGGCATTTCGGTCGCCCCCCATCCGTCTTTCGCCGTGAAGTCGGGGGCATTTGAAATGGGTCGCGGGAGCCCTTTCGCCGAATAGGGTGCAGGGGGTTGAGAGGATTTCATCCAAGTTGTGAATGGATCGCTACCGTTTTCCTGAATATTCTGGAAGGTGAGATATGAAATTTTAGGAAGGCCACCAAAATCGGGAACGCTCCCTTGGTATTGAGGATTTTCGCATTTGCCGGTGAAAGCCATCGATGTTGTTGGCCGTCTGCACAACATGCCGCCCTCATCGGGATACTTGTAATTGGCACCGAGACAATTCCAGTAGTCCTCCCAGGATTTGATCACGATCGGGAACGGCCCCCCCCATCGTTCGGGTGGATCGCCCGGGCATTTTCGGCCAAGTCCTTGTTGGTTGCATGAGCCCATTTCTTTATTGAAAAAGGGAAAGATACCCTCGGCGGACGTCCAGACACACTCGCCAAAAACCCTTGATGATTTCCTTCTGAAGATTTATCCGCCTCTTATGTTTCCTCAACCCGGTGAGATTTTTACAGGCTCCCGGTGAATTGCTTTCATGCGTGGTTGGAGTTCAAAACAGAGTCCGCTTAAAAATGCCCCGAACTCGATGTAGGATAGGCGGAGTGCCCGCAAGCCCCTTTCAAAGGGGTTTTGTCTGACCCAAGAGGATCTTATGGCCGCGAAAACATTCGGCCAATGGGTTTAAGAACGGTGGGGGATGACTGCGATCAGTATGTTGTGCTCGTTCGATGACAGATTTACCTACGTTGCCTGGTCAAAACTGGAGAATGGATAACGTCAAATTTCTTTCGCTGACTCTCCGTAGGGGATGAGATGCCACCCTCGCCTATGGGCTTGCCCTTCGTGGCTTTCTGGCCGTGCCTCGTATTCGAATACTAGCCGTAGGTATTCAGGTATTTCTGGCAACGGGGCTTACCGACGAGCGCTATGCCGCATCCATCGGCAAGCTCATGGCCGTCAACCTGGGCAAAATCGCCGTCGCTCCGGTAGGGGTGGATGCCATCCAGCGCAGGTTTCCCCTGTGCGAGATCTGGTATTAGAATAGGCCATGATTCAATTCTACATCGCCCCGGAAGGCGACGACCGGCAAGCCGGAAATGAAAACAGCCCGTGGAAAACCCTGCATCGGGCCGCGGACGGACTGAAGGCCCAGCTTTCCAGCGGTGTGAAAGACGGGGAAATCATCCTTCATCTGTCTCCCGGCGTGCATCGGCTCCATGAAACCCTGATCCTCGGGCCGGAGCATTGCGGTGGAAAAGACGTCAAGGTCACCCTCCGCGGCAGCGATCGGGGGGCGACCGTCATCAGCTCCGGGATTCCCCTGCTGCATTGGACGAAGGTCGAAGGGAAACTAACAGACCTGCCGAACGCGCTCACCGGTCGTGTCTGGGTCACCGAGATCCCGAAAGGCACCCGGGTCAACACCCTCTATGGGCCCCGGGGACCCATCCCGAGGGCCCGCGGCGAGGCGATCCAACCCCAAACCTTTTCAGCGGAAGGGAAAGAAAGCAGCCCTCCCAATTACGGACCCAATGGTTTCGAGGGAAATCGGGGAGAGTTGTCCCATGGAGGCTTTGTCTTTCTGCAGGAAGCGATCCAAAGAGCCGATGATCTGGTGGAAGCCGAGTTCCTCATCATCCCCAAAATGCAGTGGACGATGAATATCCTTCCGTGCAAATCGGTGGACTTCGAAAAACGCCACGTGACGCTGGGTGAGAATTGCACCTACCCCATCGGGATCCCCCATTGCGCCCCGAACGGATCCATCTGGTTGGAGAACAGCTTGAGCGTCCTGAAGCCGGGCACCTGGGTGTACCACACGCGGACCTCCCGGCTTTACTACTGCCCTGAAGGCGAACGCCCCGAATCGGGGATCGAAGCGGGTAGTTTGACGGAATATATCCGGATCGAAGGCGTCTGCGATCCCCGGGGGAAGAAGGCTCCCATCGAAAACATCCACCTGGAAAATCTCACCTTCACGCGCTCCAATCGATTCCCCTTCCACGGGCTCACCGGCAAGGGCATCCAACACGACTGGGAGATGCACGATGCCCCTTCCAGCATGGTGCGCCTGCGCCACGCCCAGAGGTGTTCGGTCACCGCCTGCACCTTCGAACAGGGGGGCTCGGGCGGGGTCCGGCTCGATCTGTTCTGCCAGGAGAACCGGGTGGTGGGGAATACCTTCCAGCATCTGGGGATGTGCGGGGTGCTGCTCTGCGGCTACGGCCCCAGCCGGCATTACCTGAACCGAAACAACCAAATCCGGGGCAACCACATCCACCACATCGGTGAACATTATTGGCATTGCCCGGCCATTTTCATCTGGCAAAGCGGCGACAACCATATCGCCGAAAACCACATCTACGACACCCCCTACACCGGGATCGTCTGCTCCGGCCGCATCCTCTACGACCGAAGCGGCGTCCAGGAGTGCAGCGGCACCATCGATTGGGAGGACCTGGAAGCGCAGTGCGGGAAGGGCTACGTCTACAACATCTGGTGGTATTCGGGCCTCGGGGATTGGTGGAAGCGCGAGCCCCTGCTGCACGCGCGGGAAAACCTCATCGAGTACAACCACCTCCACGATGTCATGAAAGTGATGGGCGACGGCAACGGCATCTATATCTCCGGGGCGGGCGGCGGCAACGTGGTCCGTTTTAACGTCGTCGGTCCCTGCCCTTCCCCCACCATGTCCGAGGGCATCCGCTGCGATGATGACCAGCATCACACGATCATCCACGGAAACCTGATCTTCGCCCAAGGGGGGACCGCCACGGGCGTGACCCTCAAGGGAGTCAACCGGGTCACCAATAATATTTTCGGGCTTCCGCTCGCCACCCCCAAACGCGGGCATCTTTCATTGGAAACAGGCCCGCTCAATGGCGCGGTCATCAAGTACAATATTTTCCTGACCGGCTCGACGGATCAAAAGGCCATCTCTGAAATGCGAATCCACGGCACCGGCCGCAAAGCCCGCCTCGCCGATACCGACAGCGACCACAATCTCTTCTACTGCATCTCGAACCCCGGGCACAGCCGCGAAGTGCTCGAAGCGATCCAGTCCTTCGGGACCGATTTGAACAGCCAGGTCGTGGATCCGGGCTTTGTGGATGCTCCTGCAGGGGACTACCAGCTTCGGTCTGATGCGCCGGCCCTGGCCTCGGGGTTCAAGCCCCTCCCATTGGACAAGATGATGGTCGGCCGGAAAGCGCGGCTTGGCTGACGCGCGTTCACGGTCGGGCGAGGGGAAAGGACCGGGGATGGTCCTTTCCCGCGTTGCGGTGGGCGATGAGAAAATCAGTTCATCTTGCTGACCACCGAGAATGGGCCTATCGGTAACACTCCCTGAAATAGCCTGACTTCCACCGAATCCGGCGATTGATTGACGATCACCGAAGTGGTTTTAGAAGCATAAACTGTGATATGTTTACCGGAACGTTGAGCGGACTCGATTTCGGATCCAACGGCAGGCAATGCCTCACCCAGGCTCTCGATCCCACGCGCTCGGACAGTCTGGGCGCGGCCCTTCTCTCACGGGAGAACCTGGCGGCGTTGGAGGCGTGGGATATGGGGGCGGCCGGGTAATAAATCGACCGCTAGCCCTTCTGATTCGGCGACGCGGGAGGCAGGTTCGCGGTTTCCTCCATCGACGAGGTCCCGATTTCAGTTCGGGACCTGTTCCTGAAAACCCTCGAACTTTTCCCATAATCCTTCCGGAACACCCGGTGGAAATGGGCGCTGAGGTATTGTCGGATCTGCACGCTGAGCGCGAGGGTCTGGTTGCTCCGCCGGTAAGGGTCCGCCGTGCGAACCGGCGGGTCGAGGAGCATTTGCTCCTTTTCCATGTGATGGAACCAGCGGGCGACATGGACCGCGAGTTGCCGTAGCAATTCCAGGCGCATGCGAGCCCCCGCCTCGTCCACGGCGGGCAACCGGTGCGTTCGGGGCGATGGACCCTCCACCGGTAACGATTCGATGTCGAACTGCAGATCGGCCCCCGACTTCGCGCCCTCGTGGCGCGGCGACCGATTTAATGGCCTCCCGCCATCCTGTCGGTCGCCAGATTTGCGCCCTCCTGGCGCGGCGACCGATTTAATGGCCTCCCGCCATCCTGTCGGTCGCCAGATTTGCGCCCTCCTGGCGCGGCGACCGATTTAATGGCCTCCCGCCATCCTGTCCATCGCCTCGATCACTTGGGATTTTTCGCCGAAAGCGGAGAAGCGGAAATAGCCTTCGCCGGCCTTGCCGAAGCCGACGCCGGGGGTGCCGACGACCTGCACCTTGTTGAGGAGCGTGTCGAAGAAGTCCCAGGAACCCTGGCCCTTGGTCTTGAGCCAGATATAGGGGGCGTGGACGCCCCCGTGGACGGTATAGCCCATCGCGCTTAGGCGCTCGCGCAGGATGCGGGCGTTTTCCATGTAGGCGGCGATGAGGCCTCGGACTTCCTTGCGGCCGGCCTCGGTGTAGACCGCGGCGGCGGCCTTCTGCACCGGGTAGGAGACGCCGTTGAACTTGGTGGTCTGCCGCCGGTTCCAGATGGGGTGGAGGTCGACGCCGTTGCCCTTGCGGTCGTAGGCGAGCAGGCCCTTGGGCACCACGGTGAAGGCGCAGCGCGTGCCGGTGAACCCCGCGGTCTTGGAGAAACTGCGGAACTCGATGGCGCATTCGCGCGCCCCGGGGATCTCGTAGATGCTGTGGGGGATGCGGTCGTCGGTGATGAAGGCCTCGTAGGCGGCGTCGAAGAGGAGGATCGCCTTGTTCTTGCGGGCCCAATCGACCCAAGTGGCCAGCACCTCTTTGCTCGCCACCGCGCCCGTGGGATTATTGGGGAAGCAGAGATAGACGAGATCGGCCCGGCCCTTGGGGAGTTCGGGCAGGAACCCGCTCGCTTCGGTGCAGGGCATGTAGACGATGCCCTCGTACTGGCCCGAGGCGTCTTGGGCGCCCGTGCGGCCGGCCATCACGTTGGTATCGACGTAGACCGGGTAGACCGGGTCGCTCACGGCAATGACGTTCTCGAGGCTGAAGATCTCCTGGAGATTGCCGGTGTCGCACTTGCTGCCGTCGCTGACGAAGATGTCGTCGGCCGTGATGTCGCACCCGCGTGATTGGTAATCGTTCTTGGCGATGGCCTCCCGCAGGAAGGCGTAGCCCTGCTCGGGGCCGTAGCCCTTGAAGCGGGCGGGGTCGGCCATCTCATCCACCGCCTCGTGGAAGGCCTTGAGGACGGCGGGGGTGAGGGGCAGGGTGACATCGCCGATGCCCAGGCGGATGATTTTCTTGTCGGGGTGGGCCGAGGCGTAGGCCGCGACGCGCCGCCCGATCTCGGGGAAGAGGTAGCCGGCCTTGAGCTTCAGGTAGTTTTCGTTGACGAGCGCCATGGGGAGGTCCTTGGGAAAATGCGGAAGGCGCTTCGGCTTGCCCGAGCGGCATCCTTTAGGCGGGGATTATACCACGCTGGCAACGGCCTTTCGAGGGAGACGACCCTATAGGGTGTGGTGGCGTCGCGAGCCCCGCCCCTCGGTCACCATCGATCCCTGATGGGAAGCGGCGGGGTTCCTCGGGAAGCTCGTGGATTTGGCTACGGCTTGGCGTCGTCCTCGGGGTTGGTGAGGGGGTCGACGATCTCCTCTTTCTTTTCCCGCAGCAGTTTCGCCATGCAATAGGCGTTGAGGCCGAGGATGAAGATCCAAGCGAGGGAGAGGAAGATCCAGCCGCCGGGGGTGAGGGTCGGGTGCATGGGGGGCTCCTGGGCCGGGGGGATCAGTCGAGGGGATGGAGGAGCTTGTCGTCGAGTTTGCGCTTGCGCCACGCGAAGAAGATCACCGCGTTGATGGCGAGCAGCAGGCCGACGAGCACGAGGCGCAGTCCGGTGATGAAGTGCACTTTGTTCACCATCATTCCGAGGAACGGCACTTGGGCGGCGCGGTCGACGCCCTCGAGGAGGATCACCGAGCGGAAATCCGTGATGAACCAGGTGACCAAAATGATGACGAGGTAGGTCGGGGTGACCCATTGGAGCACGAACTTGAAGAAGCGGGGGATACGGATCTGCGAGCCCTCGTTGAGTTCCTTCCAGCCGCGCTCGATGCCGAAGACCCACGAGAAGAGGATCGCCTCGACCGTGCCGAAGACCACGAGGGCTACCGTGCCCCCCCAGAAATCCATCTCATCCACCGCGCCCGCCCCCAGGCCATAGACGGCCAGGAGGCCCATCGCCAACAGCACCGCCCCGGTGACCAGGATCGAGGAGCGGCGCTTCATGCCGAGCTCGTCCTCGAAGAAGGCGATGGGGGGCTGGAGCAGCGAAATGGAGGAGGTGACCCCCGCGAAGAAGAGCAGGGCGAACCAGATGAACTGGAAGAATTGGGGGAGCGGCATCTTGCCGAAGATCATGGGCATGGTCTGGAAGCCGAGGCCGAAGGTGCCCATCTTGGCGATCGTCTCGATATTGGCGGCGCCGAAGACCACGACGGCCATGGGCACGACGATGGTGCCGCCGAGGATCACCTCGGCGAACTCGTTGGCCGCATTGGCCGAGAGCGAGGAGAGCGCCACATCCTGTTTGCGCTTCACGTAGGAGGCGTAGGTGAGCACGGCGCCGATGCCGATGGAGAGGGTGAAAAAGATCTGGCCGGAGGCTTCCAGCCATACCCGCGGCTTGGCCAAGGCCGAGAAATCGGGGTTCCACATGAAGGCGAGCCCCTGGGTGATGTTCGGCAGCGTCAGCACGCGCGCGAGCAGGATGAGCCCGAGGACGAGGATGATGGGCATCACGAGGACGCTGATCCTCTCGATTCCCCGGCGGATCCCCCCGTAGACGACCAGGAGGTTGAGGAAGAAGGTGGCGAGGAAGAAGGCGAGGGCCGCGGGCACGGTGCCGTGGAGCAGTGTGGTCTTCAGCAGGATGTAATTCTCGAAGAAGGGCCCCACCGCGTTGGCGGAAACGGCTTCCATGAGGTCGCCGGTGAGGGCGTACCAGGCGAATCCCAAGAGCCAGGATTCGATATAGATATAGTAGAAATTGATGAGCAGCGGCCCGATGATCCCCAGGCTGCCGAGGTACTTCGCCCACGGCTTGCGCACCACCGCGTTGAGGATGCCCGGCGCCGACCCGTGGGAATAGCGTCCGCCGTAGCGGCCGAGGGTCCACTCCATCCACGCCAAGGGGATGCCCAGCAGCAGGAACGCCACGAAGTAGGGGATGAGGAAGGCGCCCCCGCCAAAGCTCGCGGCCTTCACCGGGAACCGCAGGAAATTGCCGAGCCCGATGGCGCTCCCGGCCACGGCCAGGATCACGCCGATCTTCGATCCCCACTGCTCTCGTTGCTGCGCCATGCGCCCCCCGGAAATCATCGGGGCAAGCATACCCCATTCCCCGGGCGCTTTCAAATTCCCCGCGCGTCAGTAGGGGAGGCTCTTTTGGAGGGCCGCCATCAGGGCCTTCCCGTCTTCCACCGACTTTGCGGAGACCGGGATGATGATATTGCGCTTCCTCGGCCAATCCCCCGAAAGCAGGCGGCGCACGAAGGGCGAGTCGGCGCCCCGTCCCCCCGTGGGGGTCACGACCACCCGGGCGGGGGCCCGCTCGCAGATCCGGTGGAAATCATGGTGCTCCAGGTCGCAATCGAAGCCGTGGATGGACGGGACCTTGAAGAACTCGTCGATGACCTCGGCGTGGGTGCCGCAATAATGCATGCGGCCCCCGCCCACGGCCTCGAAGAAGCGCACGTCCCGGGCGAAGACGTGCTTGCGGTAGAGATCCGGGCTGATCATGTGCATGCTGCAATTGCTGATGCGCGCCGCGCCCCGCCACAGGGACCCCCAATCGAAGAACCACGCCTCGTCGTCGCTGATGGCGGCCTTGAGGCGCTTCGTGATGGCGATCATGAAGTCGGTCACCACGTCGAGCAGGCGGTCGACCGCCGCGGGGTCGTCGTAGAAATCGGTGAGGAGGTCGTTGCCGCGCACCAGGTGGGCCGAATTGAACGCGCTTTGGATGTCGGGATGCTGGAGGTGCACGCCCTTCGGGAGGTGGCGCTTCCAGAGCTCCGTCCACTCCCCGAGTTTCCCGTACCAACCGGAGTCCAGGGCCGGTACTTTCAAACGGTAGATCTCTTCCGTCTCGGCCACGACGTGGGTCGACGCGGCGGGGAGGCTATTGGTGGGGATGGCGATTTCGCAACCGAATGCGGCGGCCACCTGGGCGGTGCCGAATTGGACGCGCACCGTCGGCACCCGATCGTCCCCGATGCGCAGATGGGGTTCCAGGCTGCGCAGTTCATCCTCCAGCATGACCAGGGGGTCGGCCAATCGCTCTTCCCAGGTGCGCAGGCCGGCGACCGGCGGGTTCACGATGATCATGGGGCGGCAGCCCTCGGGGTCTTCGGACAATTTCCGGTAGCGGGCGTAGAGGTCTTCCAGGCGGTCTTCCTGGGCCGCGTCGATGTGGAGGAGTTCGGGGAGGGGGGATGGGGTGGGATGCATGGGCTTGGCCTCCGGTTCGATATGATGAATGATGGTCTATGAAATATCCAATTAAAATGGGCAAATTGACTTCGTGTTGTATAATTTGATGAAATGGGCTTTTTTGATGACCTCCAATGGATCGCCGCCGGAAAAGACGCCCGTTGTCGGGCCTGGGTCTCCCGTGTCTTCCCCAATTATTGGGGCTTGCAATACGCCCACCGGGGAAAACTCGCCATGGAGCGCCCCCAGAAATCTCCTGATCGGGCCGGCCAGCTTCGGCATTTTGCAGCAGGCCGGGCCGACGCGAGGCCGCTCGTTCCCCTGAAACCTCCCGTGCTGTGGGTGACGGGGCCCGGGGCCCCCTGGCGTTACGGCGTGCCCCCCGCATCCCTGGCCGACCCTTCCCACGATTTCACCCACCAAACTTCCTGGGAGCATCGCTATGTCACCTTCCGCGGTCCCCGGGTTCAGCGGTGGCTCGATTCGGGTTTTCTGCCCCCTCCCGTGCCGGGACAGCTCCAATGGGTCGACCAGCCGGAACAGTTAGCGGTCCAATTCGATGCCCTCATCGAGGCCGTCCACCGGGGGGAGCAGGGGCTTGCGGTCCACCTTCTCGAGGGCATCCTACTCGGCCTAAGCGGCGCGCCAGGGGCGCCGGAGCATGCGCCCATGGATCCCTTCCAAGCCATCCCCGCGCAGATCGACCTCGATCCATCCACCCCGGCGCCCTTCCCCGATTGGGCGAGGGAACTCGGCATGTCCTATAGCCATTTTCGGGCGCGTTTCAAGATCCTGACGGGAATGCCGCCCCACCAATATCTCCTCAAGGCGAGGCTCGACCAGGCGGCCCGCTTCCTTCGCGCCGAAGACGGGAGCCTCGCGGGCCTCGCGCTTCGCTGCGGTTTCGACGATCCCATCCACTTCAATAAGATGTTCCGCCGCCGCTACGGCATGCCCCCGGGGCGGTTCCGGGAGGAAGCGCGGGCCATGTCCGGCGGCAAGAGCTAGCCGCAGCCCGAGCGGAATCCTTGCTGGCAATTGGGATAGGCGCGTGAATCCGGAAGTGGAAAGTTCCGCGGGCTTCAACGCGTGATCCATCGCCGATTCTGGTCCAGGAGCCACCGAACCCGCTCGGACTTTCCCATGAGAACAATCGGGCCCGTGCCCTCCCGCCTCGCGCCGACTATTTCGTTCCGAGATGCCTCGGCTTTGGAAAAGGAGAAGGTGACCCATGCCCGAAGCCATCGTCTTCATGTCCAATAGGTCGACTCGAAAACATGAAGATCCTCGATGGGATCTTGCATTTCAATTTTGTATGGATGCGGGCAGGTAGAAAATCCTTCTCGGAAGATGTATCATGGGAGTTCACGGCGGGGATTTTTTACCCCCGTTTCAATCGCCAGGAGAAGAACCGATGGGAAGCAGCATAAGCGAATGGGCCCTGTTAGGGTTTGGCGCCTCCTCCATGCAGGGGGTCGGCGATCCAGAGGGCGGCTTTTTCCGCCGGCTGGAGGCCCTCCAACCGAAAAGCGGGGGCAAATCCACCTTTCATAACCAAGGCATCGGGGGAAATACAACTCGGGAGATGCTCGCCCGGCTCCCGGCCGCCCAGGCCGTGCGGGCCCGGACCACCGTGATTCTATTGGGCTGCAATGATCTCCCCCGCGCCGGCGATAAAAATCCCGCGCATCGGACCGAACTCGCCGAGTACGGGGCCAATTTAGAAAAGATCTTCCGCGCCTTAGAATGCTCCAATAAGATTTTCATCAGTTCCTTCCTCCCGGACCTCAAACGAAGTGGGCTTCTCCCAGAGACTTTCGAGGCCTACATGGAAGCCGCGTGCGCGTTGGCCGCCAAGCACGACTGGAAAATCTGGGATCTCTACCGAGAAAGCAAGGGCTGGGGAGGCACATACCTCGCCGATGACGGAATGCACTTCGGCGCCTCTGGCCACGCGTTGATCGCGGAGAAACTCGCCTATATGCTCTGGCCGGAGCGCGCCCCCTCGGTCGGGCCGATTGCCTGAGCGGGATCCGGCCGGACCGACGGGTTCTTCGCTTAGCCGAACCCCAGCGCGCGCCCGGCCTGGAAGACGGCGAGGGAGGAGAGGTAGGCCAGGAGATTCATGTAGACGAAGATGAGCACGGGCCAGCCCCAATGGCCCGTTTCGCGGCGGATGACGGCGAGGGTCGAGGTGCATTGGAGGGAGAAGGCGAAGAAGATCATGAGGGAGAGGGCGATGAGCGGGGTCATCTCCTTCTGGAGGACGGCGCGCAGGCCCTGGGAATGGTCGCTCTCCTCCACGTGGTAGATGGTGGCCAGGGTGCTCACGATCACCTCCCGGGCCGCCTGGGCGGAGAGCAGGCCGACCCCGATCTTCCAATCGAAGCCCAGGGGTTTGATGGCCGGCTCGATGTAGACGCCCACCTTGCCGGCGTAGCTGTCGCGGATGGAGGCCTTCGCTTCGGGCTGGGGGAAACTCACGAGGAACCAGAGGAGGAGGTTCACCCCGAGGATGATCGTGCCCGCGCGGCGCAGGAACATGCGCGAGCGGTCCCACATGAGCAGCAGGATCGTCTTTATCGCCGGGGCGCGGTAGGGGGGCACCTCCATGACGAAGGGCATGCGGTCGGATTTGAGGATCGTGGTCTTCAGGAGGGCCGCCGTGGCCATGGCCGCGGCGAAGCCCGCGAAATAGAGGCCCAGGAGGGTGAGGGCCTTCCACCCCAGGAGGCCGTGGAAGAAATACCGGTCGGGCACGAAGGCGCCGATGAGGAGCGCGTAGACGGGCAGCCGCGCGCTGCAGGTCATGAAGGGCGCGATGAAGAGGGTGGCGATGCGGTCGCGGCGGTTCTCGATGGTGCGCGTGGCCATGATGCCCGGCACGGCGCAGGCGAAACTGCTCACGAGCGGGAGGAACGATTTGCCCTGGAGGCCCACCCCCGACATGACGCGGTCCATCACCATGGCGGCCCGCGCCATGTAGCCGGTGTGCTCGAGGAGGGCGATAAAGAAGAAGAGCACGAGGATCTGGGGGAGGAAGACCACCACGGCGCCCACCCCGCTGACGACCCCGTCGATGAGGAAGCTGCGCAGCAGGTTGTCGGGCAACCACGATTGGAGGAGGTGGCCGAAGCCGGTGAAGAGCCACTCGAGCCCGTCCATGGCGGGCTTGGCCCCGGAGAAGATCGATTGGAAGACGACGAGCACCACCGCGAGGAAGAGGAGCGGCCCCGCCACGGGGTGGAGTACGAAGCGGTCGAGGCGGTCGGTGAGGGAATGGGTGTTCACCCGGCTCTTCGTCACCGAGGCGTGGATGCGCCCGGCCTGGTTCTGACGCGCCGTGCTGCGGGCCACGCTCTCGAGGGCCGGCGGGGCCCGCCGCGGCGGGGGCGGCGATTTGCGGGAGGCCCGGGCGAGGTGCGCCAGCACGGCCTCGACGCCCTCGCCGCT
>JAFLEE010000085.1 GCA_017302015.1 Spirochaetota bacterium
CCGGGCCGTGGAGGCCGGCGCGGTCGCCGCGTCGCCGAGGCCGGGGAGCATGGGGGAAGGCTCTTCTTCCGCGAACCGGAGAATTTCGGAGGTCAGGCGCTGGAGTTCGTTCTGGGGCCGGAACGGCACCGGGGCGCGGGGCTTCGGCTGGCTCACGCGGGTCTTGCTGTCGAGGGCCCGCGTCAGGGCGCCGATCTTCTCCCGGCGGTCGGCCTCGAAGGACGCGGGCTTCGCTTCGGGCGCGGGCCGCCGCTCGGGGGCCCGTTCGCCGCTTAAGCCCACCTGCACTTCCCATTCCACCTCGTTGCGCAGGCCGAACCATTTCCGGTGGTTGCGTTTGGTCCACTTGATGATGTAGGCCTTCGTGCCCATTTCGCGCAGGACCATCTCCCGGGCTTCCTTTTGGGTGGGGGCGGTGAAGGTTCGGTATTCCATGGCGGGCCCTTACACCGTCTCCACGACGTGCACGTGGAAGCCGGGGGCGACCTCCGCCCCGGAGAGGATGGAGAGATCGGGGATGCTCGAGCCCAGGAGGCGCTGGAGGGGGCGGCGGAGGGCCACGTCGGTCAGGAGGATGTTCTTATAGCCCTTCTCCTGGAGCTTCTTCGCGCGGTCGGCGACCAGATCGCGCAATTGGGTGAGTTGCTCGGGCGTGAGGCTGAGCTGGTACACGCCCCCCTGCTCGCTCAGGCGCGATTTGAGGTCCTCCTCCAATTCCCCGCCGAGGACGAGCACGTTGAGGTTCCGCCCCTCGTCCGCGAAACGGCCGCAGATCTGGCGGCGGATGGACTGGCGCACCACCTCCGTGAGGAGTTCCGTATTGCCGCCGGCGTTGCGGGCGTGGTCGGCGAGGGTCTCGACGATGGCGTCGAGGTTCTTGATGGAGACGTGCTCGGAGAGCAGTTCCTGGAGCACCTTCTGGACCTGCCCCACCCCGACCTGGGCCCTTTGCATCTCGTCGTACAGGGCCTTGTTCCGCTTGGCCAGGGCGTCGAGGAGCATGGCCGTGTCTTTGCGGGTGAGGATCTCCCCGGCGTTGCGCTTCACGATCTCGGTGAGGTGGGTGGCGATGATCGTCGAGCCGTCGAAGATGCTGTAGCCGCGGCGCTCGGCGAAATCGCGGTCGGTGGGCTCGATCCACACGGCCGGCAGGTTGAACACGGGTTCCCGGGCGGCCTCGCCCTCGAGTTTCTCGGCTCCGCCGCTCATATTGATGGCGAGGAGCTTGTTCATGCGGATCTTGCTTCCCGCCACCCGCTCGCCCGAGATATGCAGCGCGTACTCGTCGGGCCCGAGCTGCATGTTGTCGGTGATCCTCACCTGGGGCACGATGAGGCCGAGTTCCT
Organism: Spirochaetota bacterium; assembly: GCA_017302015.1. GTDB lineage: Bacteria > Spirochaetota > UBA12135 > COTS27 > JAFLEE01 > JAFLEE01. The sequence continues at coordinate 1,347 of JAFLEE010000085.1, forward strand.
TGGCGATCTCGGCGCGGATGCGCTTCACCCGCTCGAGGAGGTCGCCCCCCCTCGCCGGGTCGGCCAGGGGGATGAGGCCGTAGCCGAGTTCGATGGCCAGGGGCTCGACGAACATGTTCTCGGCCATCTTCTCGGGCTGGAAGCTCTGCTCCTCTTCCTTCTGCTCGTCCAGGGCGGACTTGGCGGCGGCCGGTTCTTCGCCGCGCTTGGAAACCTCGCGGCCCAGGAGGAAGAGCACCAGGGCCGTGATGAGGAGGAGCACCGTGGGGAAGCCGGGGATGAGCCCGAGGAGGGCCGCGAAGACCGCGGTGACGTAGAGGATGCGGGGATTGGTGAGGACCTGGACGGCCATCTCGTTGCCGAGGCGGTCGCGGCTGACCCCCCGCGTGGCGATGATGCCGGCGGCCACGGTGACGAGGATGGAGGGGATCGCCGCCACGAGCCCGTCGCCCACGGACAGGCGGATATAATTCTGGAGGGCGTCGCCCGCGCTCTCGCTGCGCTGGACCACGCCGATGACGAATCCGGCGATCACGTTCACGATGATGATGACCAGCCCCGCGCGCACGTCGCCGGAGACCAGTTTGCCCGCGCCGTCCATATTGGAGAAGAAATCGGCCTCGGCCATGAGTTCTTGGCGGCGCTTCTGGGCCTCCGCCTCGTCGATGCGCCCGGCGTTGACCTCGGCGTCGATGGCCAGCTGCTTCCCCGGCAGGCCATCGAGTTTGAACCGGGCGGCCACTTCCGTGATGCGCGTGAGGCCCTTGGTGAGCACCATGAACTGCACGATGGTGATGATGGCGAAGATGATCACCCCGACGACGAAATTGCCACCCACGACGAAATCGGCGAAGGCCGTGACGATCTTGCCCTCGAAGGAGGGGCCCTGGGTGAGGATGAGTTTGGTGGAGGAGACGTTGATCGAGAGGCGGAAGATCGTCGTGATGAAGAGCAGCGTGGGGAAGACGCTGAACTCGATGGGGCTCTTGGTGTAGAGCACCACCAGCAGGATGACGACGTTCACGAGGAGGCTCGCGATCATGCTGAGGTCGAGGAGGACCGTCGGCATGGGGATGATCATGGCGGCGAGCACCCCGACCACGGCCACGGCCAGCAGCAGGTCGGAGTTGCGCAGCAGGCGATTGAGCGTCGCGTTGCCGGTGAGGCGGAAGGGTTCAGCGGTGGCGGCCATGGCGCGTCCTCATCCCTCAGGCGGTGGCGGCCGTCCGCCGGCCGAATTGCTGCTTGAAGCGCTCGAGGTTCTGGTAGATCTCGACGACGGCGCGGATGAGGTCGGTCGGCACCTCGTCGCCGATCTCGGCCTGGGCGTAGAGGGTGCGGGCGAGGATCCGGTTTTCGTGCACGGGCACCTCGTTGGCTTCGGCGATGCGGATGATCTGGAGGGCCATGGCGTCCTCGCCCTTGGCCGTGACCTTGGGCGCCGACTGGGTGCCGACCTCGTACTTGAGGGCCACGGCGAAGTGGGTCGGGTTCCGCACCACGACGTCGGCGTCCTTGACCGTCTCGACCAGGTTGCGCATGGCGAGGTCGCGGGCCCGCTGCTGCTGGCGCTGCTTGATCTGGGGGTCGCCCTCGTACTCGCGCACTTCCTGCTTCATCTCCTGGAAGGACATCTTGAGTTGCTCCATGAACTGGTTCTTCTGCATGAACCAGTCGGGGATCGCGACCCCCAGGAGGATGACGCTGAGCACCGCGATGAGCTCGTAGGTCATCCACGAGGTCTTCACGAAGCTCGCGACGGGGTCGGCGTGGATGAGGAGCACCATCTCGTCGTGTCGGAAGAAGAGGTAGAGCGAGCCCGCCGCGAGCACCAGGATCACCTTGATCATCATCTTCGCCGTGTTCCACCACTGGAAGCGGGAGAAGATGGTCTTATTGATGAAGTTCTCCGGAGACGGGAGGATCTTGGCCAGGTCCGGGGCGAGGCGCTTGGTGGAGAAATGGAATTGGGTCTGCAGCATGGTCGAGGCGATGACGGCGACCACCGCCACCCCGGCCACCGGCAGGAAGAGCTTCATGAAGATGACGGTCCCCTCGGTGAACATCGCCATGAAATTCCCGTCGACGAGGGTCCATCCCGCGCGGTTCTCGAGGTAGTGGGCGACCAGTTCCTTCAGCGTATTGAAGTAATAGGCGGCGAGCATCGCCAGGGCGGAAAAGCCCAGGATCACCTCGAGGGCCTGGGGGAGCTCGCCGGTGAAGAAGACGCGCCCGTCCTCCTCCCGCGCCTTGCGGATGCGCGATTCGGTCGGGTCGTAGGTGCGGCCCTCGTCCTCGGCGGCGTGCAGGGCCAGGTCGAGGAAGACGCGAGAGCGGGCGGCGGCCTGGTGGCGTTCGCGCAGGATCTGGAGGGCGGTCGGCAGGCTCATGCGGCCCTCATGCGGATGAGGAGTTGGAGCACGTCGCTGACGGCGTTTTCGAAGACCGAGCCGAAGAGCGTGAGCATGGGCGGCACGGCGAAGATCAGGAAGAGGAGGCCCACGCCGAGCTGGAGCGGCAGCCCCAGCACCATGATGTTGAGCGTGGGGGCCGCCTTGCCCGCGATGCCCAGCACCACCACGATGACCGTGGAGGCGGCGATGACCGGGAAGGCGAGCTTCAGGGCCACCACGAACGAGAGCCCCATGTAGCGCACCGCCAGTTCCAAGAGGTTCTCCTTCTGGGAGAGGAAATCGATCACGGGCACCAGCTGGTAGCTGTCGACCGTGGCGCGCACCACCATGTGCATCCCCCCGATGGAGATGAAGACCAGGAGCGCCACCGTGGTGAAGAGGCTGGAGAGCACCGGCGTCTCCTCCTGGGTGATGGGGTCGAAGACCTGCGACATGCCGAGGCCGATCTGGCTGGTGAAGAACTGGGTGGAGAGGGAGAAGGCGGCGAAGAGGATGGAGAGGAAGAATCCGATGCACACGCCGACGAGGGCCTCCTTCACGACGGCGAGGAAGAGGAGGCCGAGCTCCGGCGGGATGGGCACCGAGATCTTCGCCACCCACGGGAACACGCACAGCGACACCATGAAGCCGAAGATGAGGCGCAGGCGGTCGGGGATCACGGGGGCCGAGAAGGCCGGGGCCAGGAACACGACCGCGGTCATGCGGGCCCACACCAGCAGGAAGTGCTGGAAGTGGTTCACCAGGATGTCCATGACCTCCACGCGCTTCTCCTTACCGCACCAGATTGGGGATCGTGCTGAAGAGGCCCATGGTGTAGTCGACCATGTGGTTGATCATGAAATAGCCGAAATAGACGAGGGCGGCGAGCACCGCGAGGATCTTGGGGACGAAGGAGAGCGTCTGCTCCTGGATCGAGGTGGTGGTCTGGAGGATCGAGACCACCAGGCCCACGATCATGCTCACGATGAGCACGGGCGCGGCCACCACCACGGTGACCGTGATGGCGCCCCGCACGAGATCGATGACCATGGCGTCGTTCATGGGGTTTTCTTCCGATGTTCCGTGTTTTCCATGGGGGTTCTTCGGCGTCAGAGGAGGTGGAAACTCTTCACCGTCTGCAGGGTCACCAGGTGCCAGCCGTCCACCAGCACGAAGAGGATGATCTTCAGCGGCATGGAGATCATCACCGGGGGGACCATGATCATGCCCATGCTCATCAGGATGGAGGCCACCACCATGTCGATGACGATGAACGGGATGAAGATCACGATCCCGATGGAGAAGGCGGTGGTGAGTTCGCTGATGAGGAAGGCGGGGATGAGCGCGACCGTGGGCACGTCGTCGGGGCGCTTGGGGCGCTCGTACTTGCCCAGGTACATGAAGAGGTCGATGTCCTTCTCCCGGGTCTGCTTGAGCATGAAGGCCCGCAGCGGCTTCAGCGCGCGGTCGAAGAACTGGTCGTTGGTGATCTGGCTCTTGGAGAAGGGCAGGTAGGCCTTGTCGTAGACCTCCGTGAAGGTCGGCGCCATCACGAAGAAGGTGATGAAGAGCGCCATGCCCATGATCACCTGGTTCGGCGGCTCCTGCTGGAGCGAGAGGGCGCGCTGGACGAACTTCAGGATGATGACCGTGCGCACGAACGCGGTCATCATGAGCAGGATCGACGGCGCCAGCGTGAGGATGGTGAGGAGGAGCAGGAGCTGGAGGGAGAGGGCCACCTCGCCCGCGCCCCGCGCCGGCCGCACCCCGAGGTCGAAGTACGGGATGTTCACCCCGCTCTGCGCCCAGGCCGCCAGCAGCAGCGCGGCCGAGACCGCGCCCAATTTCAGCAGGAACCCCCGGTTCCCACGCCATGTGTTCGTCACGATTCTTCCCCCTCCCGTTCCAAATCGTTTCGGTGTCTGTTGACGGAGGCTATTTCATGCGCCTCAGTTTTTCCCTCAGATTGCGCGTGATGTCCAGCGGTTCCTTGGGCGCCTTCGCCCCCATCCCCGGGAGGACCTTGAGAAGCAGTTCTCCGAAACTCGCGTTGCCGCCGCTTTTGACGCGCGACGCCTCGAGGCGGAATTGATCGATGGTCTCTTTGTCTTCCAGGCGCGCGATGAGCGCGATCTGGTCCTGGGTCATGCTGAGGAGGAAGACTTCCTTCCCCACCTCGACGACCTTCAGGCTCTTGGCGATGGCCAATGGATAATCATGGAGGATGCGGATGGGGCCCTCTTCCTGGCGCCCCATGGGCTTGCGGTTCTTCAGCCAGCGCCAGATGAGCGCCGCGGCGCCCCCGAAGAGCGCCAGCACGAAGATGGTGCGCAGGAGAAGCCAGCCGTAGCCGGGTTCGCTGCGCCGCGACACCGTGGGATCGATATAGCCGGGGTCGGCGTTGGTGGGCGCGCGGGGGGCCGCCTGCGCGGCGGCCGTGGCGCGGCCCGCTTCGACTTTACGGGGGTCAGGATTCTTGGTTTGGGAGAGGAGCGGGGCCGTCAGCGACCCGAAGAAAAGGGCCGCCAGAAAAAGCCATTTGACGCCGAAAAGACGTGGAAAGAGGTTGACGGGGCTCGAAAATTTTTTCCCACTATTCAACATCTCTAATCATACTTCGATATTTCTCTCGCTGTAAAGGGGTTTATGGGTCAAAAACGGATTTTTTTCTAATATTTTTAGGAATTCGACCGAAATTTGGCGATTTCGACTATAAATCCCCTTCCAAGCCTTCCCGGACTCAGGGGCGCTCGATTTCCACCACCACCACATCCCCCCCGATATTCTTAAGCCCGATGGCGGTGAGGATGGAGGAGATCAGGCCGTAACCCAGGGCATGGGCCGCCTTCACCCGGATGCCCTCGCTGCGGCAGAAGGCGGTGAAATCGCTCAAGGAGAGGAAGTGGAGATTGGGCGTGTCGTACCAGGTGTGGGCCAGGGCCGGGCTCACGGGCACGCGCCCGAAGAGGAAGAGTTGGAGCCGGTTATGCCAATGGGCCATGTTCGGGAAACTCACGATCCCCCGCTTCGCCACGCGCAGCATCTCGCGCACCACGGCGTGGGGGCGCACGACCTGTTGGAGGGTGCTGCTGAGCACCGCCACGTCGTAGAAATCGTCGGGGATCATGGAGAGCCCCTCGTCGAGGTCGGTCTGGAACACGGGGATCTGGCGGCGATTGCATTCCAGCACGTTGGCCACGTCGATGTCGATGCCCTGGGCGTCGCTATCGCTGGCCTCCGAATAGGTGTGCAGCAGGTCGCCCGTCCCGCAGCCGAGATCGATGATGCGCCCCTGGGCGGGGAGCAGGGTCTGGATGACGGCTTCCGTGCGCGCGGCCAGGGCGCGGGAGGCGGCGTCGCCCGAGACGGTCGCGACGGGCTCGGGGTGGCGGCTGTCGTGGCCCTCGAGGAAGGTGGAGAGCAGCGCCATGAGGTGCGGGTTCTCCATGAGGAAGGCGTCGTGGCCGTGCTCGCAATCGATCTCGCAGAAGGTGACGTTCTTCCCCGCGCGCAGGAGGATCTCGGCGATTTCGCGGCTCTCGTCGGGGGGGAAGAGCCAATCGGAGGAGAGGCCGACGACGAGGAAGTCCGCCGTCGAGGGCTCGAAGACGCGGTGCGGCGGCCGGATGCCCGCCGTGATGTCGAACTCGTCCATCGCCTTGGTGATGTAGAGGTAGGAATTGGCGTCGAAGCGGTCGACGAACTTGGAGCCCTGGTGGTGCAGGTAGGACTCGACCTGGAAGGCCGTGTGGAAGATCGTCGCGGGGGCCACCGTCTTCTCCTCCCGGCCGAACTTGCGCTCCATGGCCTTCTCGGAGAGGTAGGTGATGTGGGCGAGCATGCGGGCGACCGCCAGCCCGTTGTCGGGCCGCCGCTCGGTGCCGTGGTAATGCCCCCCGCTCCAGCCCGGGTCGCGCAGGATCATCTCGCGCCCGACGACGTCGAACGCGAGGTTCATGGCGGAGAGGCTCTTGGTGCCGGCGATGCAGATCACCTTGTCGACGAAGCCGGGGTGGGAGACCGCCCATTGCAGGGTATTCATCGCCCCCAGGGATCCGCCCACGACCGCGTAGGCGTGGTCCACCCCCAATTGGGTGAGGAGGCGCCGCTGCACCTCGGTGATGTCGCGCAGGGTGATCTCGGGGAAATCGACCCCGTAGGCGCGGCCGGTCTCGGGGTCCGTCGAGGCGGGCCCCGTGGTGCCCATGCACCCGCCGAGGATATTGGAGCACACGATGAAGTAGCGGTCGGTGTCGATGGGCTTGCCCGGCCCCACGTAATTCTCCCACCACCCCTCCACCTGGCTCCCGTCGGCGAGGCGGCCGGTGACGTGGCTGTCGCCGGTGAGGGCGTGGCAGACGTAGACGACGTTGTTCCCCCGGCGTTCGCCCCAGGTTTCGTAGGCGACCTGGACTTCCCGGAGGGTCCCGCCCTTCTCCAGGGCGAGGAGGCCGCCATGGAGGTCGAGTTTCAAGATTTTCCGCTCGGAAACGAGCCCGCTTGCTTCAGCCACCCTTCTTCCCCCCCGCCTGCTGGGCCAGATAGGCCTCGGTCTTTTCGTGTCCCGGGAAACGCTTTTTGAGTTCGGCGAGGGCGCGCGCGCGCTCCTCTTGGGTGCCGCCCTTCTCGGAGATCCGGCAGGCCAGGATGAGGGCATCGGGCGAGTCGCCTCCCGCCGCCGCGAGGAGCTTGCGGGCATCGGCGAGGCGCATGGCCCCCAGGGCCAATTCGGCCAGGCGCAGGCGGGCGCGGGTGGCCCACTCCCCGGGGCGGTCCCCCCGGCCGAGATAGGCTTCAAAATAGACGCGCGCGCGGTCGGCATCGCCCAGGGCGAGAACCGCCTCGCCACGGTGGAAGAGGGCCTCGCGCTCGCGGCTTTTGGAGAGGATCCCCGCCGCCGAGTCGAAGTCCCCGGTTAAGAGTAACCCCTGGCCATATTCAAGGAAGACCTTGGACCGCGCCGCGAGGTCGCCTTCGGGGTCGCAGATGGCCTTGAGGACCTTCTGGCGCTGTTCCAGGCGGGGCAGGCGGGAGGCCGTCGACAGGGTGAGTTCGGCGATGCGGGGATGGCGCACCCAGCGCCCCGCCCACGAGGCCCAGAACTCGGCCAGGTAGGTGTACTGCCGGGCTCCCAGGAGCCTCAGCGTATTGTTCTCGAACTCGTCGAAGGTCTCGGGCTGGGCGCACCAAGCGGCCGAGACGATAAGAAGCAGGGCGAAGAGCGGTGCTTTCAACGCCGGGAAGCCCCTAGGAAGCGGCGAACCGGGTCTCGAGGGCCCGGCCGCGGTGGAGTTCCACGCATTGCTGGATGAAGGATTCCAGGGGCACGCCGTGCACCTGCTCCCCGCTGAGGAGCCGTACGCTCACCGTCTTCTCGTCTTCCTCGCGCTTGCCGAGGGTGAGGATGGCGGGCACCTGGTCGAGTTGGGCGTCGCGCACGCGCTTGCCGAGGGATTCGCCGCGCTCGTCGAGTTCGGCGCGCAGTCCCGCGGCCGAGAGGCGCGCGACGAGGGCCTTGCCGTAGGCGCCGAAGGCCTCGTTGACCGTGAGGACGCGCACCTGCTGGGGCGAGAGCCAGAAGGGGAAGCGCCCGGCGAAATGCTCGATGAGCACGCCGCAGAAGCGCTCGAGGGAGCCGAAGGGGGCGCGGTGGATCATCACCGGGCGGTGGGGCTGGTTGTCGGCGCCGTTATAGGAGAGGTCGAAGCGGATGGGGAGGTTATAGTCGACCTGCACCGTGCCCAGTTGCCATTCGCGGCCGAGCACGTCCTTCACGACGAAATCGATCTTGGGCCCGTAGAAGGCGGCCTCGCCGGGCTCCTCGGTGAAGGGCACGCCCAGGGTCTGGGCGGCGTCCCGGCAGGCGCGCTCGGCCTTGTCCCAATTCTCGGGGAGGCCGGTGTACTTGGCGGAGTCGGGATCGCGCAGGCCCACGCGCACGCGGTACTGGCTCATGCCGAGGGTGGTGAGCACGGTGCGCACCAGGGAGAGGCAGCCGAGGATCTCGGCGGGTACCTGCTCCTCGGTGCAGAAGAGGTGGGCGTCGTCCTGGGTGAAGCCGCGCACCCGGGTCATGCCCGTGAGTTCGCCGCTCTGCTCCCAGCGGTAGACCGTGCCGAACTCGGCCAGGCGCACGGGCAGGTCGCGGTAGCTGCGCGGCTGGGAGGCGAAGATCTTGATGTGGTGCGGGCAATTCATGGGCTTCAGCAGGAAGCCGTCGAGGAGTTTGTCGTCGGGGAGGACGCGCTCGGCGCCGATGACCTCGGAACCGCTGCGCTCGTTCACCCCCGAGGCGAGCTTGGCCGAGACGGCCTCGATGCGGTGGATGAGTTCGGAGCACGAGCAGTTCTCGCCCATGGCCGCGGCGAGGGACTCGGGGGCCACGATGGGGGGGAACTGGGATTCTTTATAGTAGGGGAAATGCCCGCTGGTCTTATAGAGCGAGAGTTTCCCGATGTGCGGGGTAAAGACCTGGGAATAGCCCTGCTTGGAGAGTTCGCCCGAGATGTAGGTCTGGAGTTCCTGGCGCACCACGCTGCCGGCGGGGGTCCACAGCACGAGCCCCTGCCCCACCTCGTCGTCGATGTGGAAGAGTTTCAGGTCTTTGCCGATCTTGCGGTGGTCGCGCTTCTTCGCCTCTTCCTGGGCCACGAGCCACTCGTCGAGCTCCTTCTGCTTGGGGAAGGTGATGCCGTAGATGCGGGTGAGTTGGGCGTTCTTCTCGTCGCCCTTCCAATACGCCCCGGCCACCGAGAGCAGCTTCACCGCGCGGATGAAGCCGGTATGGGGCAGGTGCGGGCCGCGGCAGAGGTCGGTGAACCCGTTCTGGCGGTAGAAGGTGATGGTGCCGTCTTCGAAGCCTTGGATGAGGTCGACCTTGTAGGGATCTTCTTTCTTGCCGAAGAAATCGAGGGCCTGGGCCTTGGAGACGTCTTCCCGGCGGTAGGGGTGGTCCCCCCGGGCGATCTCCTTCATCTTGGCCTCGACCTTCTCGAAATCGGCCGCCGAGAAGGCCCGCCCTCCGAAATCGACGTCGTAATAGAAGCCGTTCTCGAGGGCCGGGCCCACCCCGAACTTGGCCCCGGGGTAGAGGGCCTCGAGGGCCTCGGCCATGAGGTGGGCCGAGGAATGCCAGAAGGCGTGGCGCCCGTCGGGATCGTCCCAGGTGAGGAGTTTGACCGCGCAGTCCCGGGTCAAGGGGAAGGTGGCGTCGCGCACCTCGCCGTCGACCTTGGCCGCGAGGGTGGCCCGGGCGAGGTTGGGGCTGATGGCCTTGGCGAGGTCGAGGGCGCTCTGGCCCGCTTCGAGGGGGCGGACCGAGCCGTCGGGGAGGGTGATTTGGATCATAGGGTGAGCTTCTTTTGGAGTTCGTTATAGTAGGCGTCGTCCCGCCGCGCGCCGGAGGTGAAGGGCAGCAGGCCGTCGCCCGGGGACCTGGGCACGAGGTGGAAATGCACGTGGCCGATCTGCTGCCCGGCGTCGCGGCCGTTATTCTGGATGAGGTTGTAGGCGCCCGCGCCGAGTTTCTCCACGAGGGCGCGGGAGAGGCGCCCGGCCTCGCGGCCGAGCTCCGCCAAGGTCTCTTCGGGCACCTCGTGCAGCCGCTCGTGGTGGTCCTTGGAGAGGATGAGGAGGTGGCCCACCGCGGCGGGGAACGCGTCGAGCACGGAGAGGGTCCGCGCCGTCTCGCCCACGCGGTGGGAGGGGATCTCCCCCCGCACGATCCGACAGAAGATGCAATCGGCGCCCATGGGGAATTTTATTATGAGAATCGCCGGGCCCGAAAATCCCGGCGCGGCGTACGGTTTCCCGTGGAAGGTCTGTTCCGCGCCCGAAGGGAGCGGTCCGCGGAGCGTTCCCTTCGGGCGCGGCGGGAACGCCCGGGCCCCTTCGCTCAGGGCCTGATCGTCGCCAAGGCGCCGCCCTTCGTGGCGACGCGCACGAAATCGCCATCCACCAGGAGGTCGCTGACCCGGCCCTCGAAGCGGGCCGCTGCCGTGATCTTGCCTTCGGGGGAGAGGACGCAAACGTGCCCGCCGATCGTCGCGGCCACCGCGCGCCCGTCGGGCAGGGCGCGCACCACCACGGCGCTATCGGGGAGGGCGCAGCTCCACCGAAGCAGGCCCTCGGAGCTGAAACGGTAGATGAAGCCGTTATAGGAGGCGGCCAGCACATCCTCGCTCCCGGGTCCCCGGCGCACGGCCGCCAGCATGAAGATCTCGTCCCCGGTGAAGAATTGGCCCAAGGTTCCGCCCTTGGCGTCGTAGAACGTGACGGCCCCCGAATCGATGCCGAGCACGACGCGGCGGCCGCCCCCATCGCCGCCCAGGGGCGCGGCGATGGCCCGGCAGCCGATCCCGAAGGCGCCGCCCCAGCGCCGTTGGCCCTGCCGGTCGAGGATCGTCGCCCACATATAACTCGTGCCGCAGAGGATCTCGGGGCGGCCATCCCCCTCGAGATCGGCCACCTCGAGGGCCCGGGTCTTGTGCACCACCTCGTACTTCCAGAGTTCCCTGCCGCCGCGGTCGAGGGCGTAGACGCGCCAATTATCGCAGCCGACGAGGATCTCGTCCTTCCCGTCGCCGTCGAGATCGGCGGTCTTCACGAGGGTGGCATCGGGATAGACGCGGTACTTCTCGAAGGCGACCTTCCACAATTCCTTCCCGTCGAGTTTCACCGCCCGCAGGGTCGCGTCCTGGCAGGCGAGGAGGAGTTCGAGAACGCCGTCGCCGTCGACATCGCAGGCCGCGAGGTCGTTGATGCGGGAGGGGAAGGCGAGGCGCCCCGCGGGCTTGCCATCAAGGGAATAAACAAAGCATTCGCCGCCCTCGCTGCCGGCGATGAGGCGCTCCCCTTCGGGGGACCGCAGACGAAGCATTTTCGTGAAGGCGGCCCGGGGGGCCTCGCGTTTCGCTCCGAGGCTCGCCTTGCCGAAGAGGGAGAGTTCGCCGAGATAGAGAGCCGTTCCCGGCTGCGGGGTGAGCTCGATGCGCACGCCGGTGGCGGACTGCAGTGGGAAGTCGAAACCGAAGGCGACCGGCGTGCCGAAATTGCCGTGGCGTTCGCCCCGGGCGTCCAGGCGCGCCACGCTGCGGAGGTCCTTCGCGAAGCCATCCGCGCTCAGGATGACCCGGGCCTCCTGGAGTTTGTAGGCCGTGCCCCGGCTGGACTGGTTGGCCCACCAGGCCCGCAATTCCGCCCGGGCGATTTGCTGGGGCCCCTCGAAATCGAATTGCAGCGTCACCGGCTGGTCCACCCCGAACATCACCGAGTCGCCGCCTTCGGACCAGGACCCATCGACGAGGGCCGACAGGCGGTTGGGGACCCCGGCGACGAGAATATTTTCCGCGCCGGGTTCCGTCCCGGTGATCCGGAAGGGGGCCACCGCGGCGGAGGACCCATCCGTGAGGAGGGATGGCCCCTCTTTTTCCTGGGAGATCCTCCAGAGTTCGGAGGCGGCCGGGGCGATTTCGGCGTTTGCCGTCCCGCGGAGAGCCGTCTTTTCGGTCACGGCGCCGGCGTCGGCCCGGGCGTTCATTTCCAAGACGCCGTCTTTCGCGACCTTGAATTGGTAGCGGACCTTCCCGGTGGCGACGGAAAAGCCATCGGGAATGCGGTCCACCGCCCACGGCACCACGGGCGCCCCGTTCGAGGCGCCGTGCCAGACGGCCGCGAGCATGAAGCGCTCGCCCGGGGCGAGGCGCGGCTCGGCGAGTTGATCCATCACCCGGACGACTGGCTTGGCGTAGGGGTAGCCCGCCCACGGTTTCCCGTAATCGCGGTCGTCATAATACCGCATCGAAAGATCGGCCGCGCCCTGGAAGCGGACCGCGCTGCCCTTTTGCTCGAGGAGGTAACCGTCGGGGCGCATCGTGATTTCGCCCACGCCATTCCATCGCTGAGTCAATCGAAAACGCCCGCCGGAGAGGGCGACCACCTCGTCGATGACGAGCCAGGCGGCCTCCCCCGTCAGCCAAATATGGTGTCGCAGCCAATCCACCGGGGCCGTGCCCGCGGCGCGCACCGTGACCCAGCGGGCATCGGCGTTGGAGCCCCGGGCATGGAGTTCCATATAGTCCGGGAGGGGGAAGGCCTCGCCATCCTTGAGGATGAGCAGGCTATTATGGTACTTCTGCTGGTTCTTCGGATAATCCCCGTCGGCCAACCACTCGCGGCCGAATTGGGAATAGCGGAGCACGCTATTACCGTCGGCGTGGCGATGGCCGCCGTTTTGGACCCCGTCGACGAGCAAGTAGAGGGCGCCGGGGTCCAGTCGTTCGCGGAAGGAGAACTTATCGAAGCATTTGGCCAGGGGCGCGACCTTCCCGATGCCCGGGTTGATGCGGTAATACCCCTCGTCCAAGGGGAGCACCTGGACGCCGTCGAGCGTGGCGTCGGTCTTCGCCTCGACGCGGCCGTAGAAGGATCCCGGGCGGATCGTTTTAAGTCCCGATCTCTTTTGCCCCAAGAGCATCGCGGCCAGGGGGTCGCCCGTGGCCGCGAAATACATGTCGAGCACGATGAGTTCGCCCGACGAAGAGGCCCAGCCGCCGTCATCGCCGTAGGGGGCCTGGGTCGCGAGATTGTCCATGGTCACGCCGCAATCCATGAGCACCTTGCGGCCGACGCCCTCGGTGAAGAAACGGTCGTCGGGCATGGCCATCGAGTAGACGAGCACATGCCGCCAGGTCAGCCAATGGTAGCTCTGGCAATCGTCATGGGCCTTGCCCGCCTTCGCCTGGCGGCGGAAATTATGGCGGATCACCGCGAGCCAGGCTGCGGGATGCTTCAGTTCCGCCCCGTAGTATTTGCCGAAATAGAACGCCCCCATCATGGCGCCCATGGAGGCGAAGGTGAGGTGGTTGCTCACGGGGCCCCCCTCCCCCAGGCCGCCCCAGGCCTCGTCGGCGATCGCTTCATGGAGCCAACGCAGCAGCATGCGGCTGACGTCCAACCGGTCGGCCTCCGAGAGGGCGGGATCGTGCTCGATGAGATCCCACCCCGCGAGGGCCTCGTAGGAGACGAAATCGCTGTCGAAGCCCCAGGGGCCGCCGAATTTCCGGGCATCCGCCACGGCGCTCTCGGCGTAAAGGCGCGCGACGGCGACGTAGAGTTCCGCGTCCAAGGGATGCCGGGTGAGGCGATAGCGGCCGGCGATGCTCGCGAGGAGCCCCCCGAGGGAAGTGTGGGCGCCCTCCGCGAGCCGGGTGCGCGCGTCTTTGAGCCCGTCGGCGACGTGGGTCTTCTTGAACTCCGGCCGGGGAAGTTCCGCGCGGATCTTCGTCTCGAAGAGGATCGGGAGTTCGAGGGACCCCGGTTTACCCCGCGAGACGACCTGGCGGATGAAGGCATCGGCGGCCAAGTCGAGGCCCGCATCCTCCGAGGCCCCGAGCACGAGCACATCGGCGCCCAGGGCGAAGGGCTCCACGATGGTTTCCACCGTATAGCCGCCGGGCCCGGGCAGGTATTCGTCCACCGCGGTCTGCTGGCGGGCGTAGAGGACCTTGAGCGCGGGATTGCTCATCAGGTTCCCCAGCATGAGGGTGTGCCGCGCGGGCACCCGGTCGGTGGGCGTTCCCGCTCGAAACGGGAGCTCGACCCCGGTGGCCGCCTTCACCGCCGCGGCGATCTTGCGGGCCGCCGCCACCCCCGACGCCGTCGGGGGATGGAGGAGCTCGCAGGCGCTGACGCCCCCTTGGATGAGGCGTGTCGCCGTGGGCAAGGCGGTCGCGCGATCGAGGCGGGGCGCGGGGAGCCGGGCGATCCTCTGGGGGCCCTCGGCCTGGCTCGGTTCGGGTTCGCATTCCTCGCACGAAGCATCGTCGACGAAAAACTCGCCCTGATTTAATGAGGAAGAATAAAAGAGGAGTTTAAGCCCCACCGCGTCCTCGGGCGCGGGCCCGGAAACCGAGAGTTCGGTCCACTCGCCCTTCTTCTCGGCTTGGACCGTCTTCACCGCCTTCTCGATCCGCTTCCCGCCGGCGCTGAAAAATTGCAGGTAGAGCACGGCATCGCCGGTGCGCACGAACACCTGGCCGCGCACCCGGTAATTCTTCCCCGCCACCACCGCCACCAGCGCGCTCTCGATGCCCACGGGCGCCTTCGGGTCGCGGTCGACGATTTTGACGCAGGCGCGGCCCGTGCGGGCCTGCTCCTTTGTGGCGGCGCAAGTCGCCAGGGCTCCCCCGCCCCATCGGGTCCAGGACAAGGGCATGCCCCCCTGGATTTTTTCGAAGGAAGCGTTGGGGATCTCGAGGGCGATGGCCCATGAGAGGAGGCAAACGAGGAAGGCCAACGCACGGGGGGAGGGTTTCCGACTTGCCATGGGGGTTCCTTTTCGGCGTCGGCCGGGTGGGCCCGTTCGGCCCGATCGGCGGGCGACCCGAAGTCTCCCTTCCATTATTCGCCGCGAAGGCGGCGGGGGCAAGAGGAAAAACCCATCAAAGGATGGAGAAAACGAACCTCGCGGCGGCTATTCCCGGTACTGGATCGGCTTGGTGAACGCGACCTCGTAGCCGCTCCAGCCTTCCCCCGGGCGATTGCTGAAGGCGAGGCGGCCGCCGTAGCGGGCGAACTCTTTCTTGGCCATGTAGATGCCGAAGCCCGCCGCGCCGGTCATGGAGACGTATTCCTTCCCGCCGGATTCGCTCTGGTTATGGATGAACTCGACGGCGGAGAGTTCGTCCCAGGCCAGGCGTTCCTGGATGCGCTCCAGGCTCGCGGGCTCGGGGAGCACGTTGGAGAGGATCCAGAACGTGAGGGCGTCGCCCCCCTCGCTGAGGTCGATGCGCAGGGATTCGAGGGGCATCTTCTCGAGCTTCTTGCGGTGGACGGACTGGAGCACGCCCATGCGGTCGCGGATATCCTTGAAGTTCTCGTATTCGGTGCGGTACACCTTCTCGACGGGGGAAAAATAGCAATTGCTCACCAGTTCCGCCACCGCGAAGCGGAAGAGTTCCTCGTCGCGCACGGGGATGTGGCGGCCCAACTCATTGTAGAATTGCTCCGCAATCTGTTCCGGCAGGATGGCGGCTTCCTTGTGCCGGAAAAAAAAGTCCAAAGGGGAGATATCGTCGTACCGGCGGAGACACCGTACGTCCGGAATGTTGGCAGACACCGGGGCTAGTCTATGATTGACCCCCTGCCCTGTCAATGAAAACCGGGCCTTCCCATCCACCTTCTCCCCGTCCCCCTTCCCATGCCGTCCCCGATCCCGTCTTCCCATCCTTCGCCCCGAAACGGGCGCCCAACCCCCCGGAGAATCCCATGAGTTCCACCCTGCCCAACCTCCGCCACGAAGGCCTTCGCCAGTGGGTCGCCGAGATGGCCGCCTGGTGCCAGCCCGACCAGATCCACCTCTGCGACGGCAGCCAGGCCGAGTACGACCGCCTCTGCGACGCCATGGTCCAGGCGGGCACCTTCCTGCGCCTCAACGAGAAATTGCGCCCCGGCTCCTACCTCTGCCGCTCCAACCCGGCCGACGTCGCCCGGGTCGAGGACCGCACCTTCATCTGCTCGCGCAAGAAAGAAGACGCCGGCCCCACCAATAATTGGAAGCACCCCGACGAGATGCGCGCCGAACTCTGGCCGCTCTACAAGGGCTCCATGAAGGGCCGCACGATGTACGTGATCCCCTTCAGCATGGGCCCCATCGGCAGCCCCATCGCCCATATCGGGGTGGAACTCAGCGACTCGCCCTACGTGGCCGTGAATATGCGCATCATGACGCGCATGGGCCAGGCCGTGCTCGAGGCCCTGGGCGACAAGGGCGAGTTCGTGCCCTGCCTGCACTCCGTCGGCGCGCCCCTGGCCGCCGGCCAAAAAGACAGTTCCTGGCCCTGCAACCCCGACAAGAAGTACATCGTCCACTTCCCCGAGACGCGAACCATCTGGTCCTACGGCTCCGGCTACGGCGGCAACGCGCTCCTGGGCAAGAAATGCTTCTCGCTGCGCATCGCCAGCACCATGGCCCGCGACGAGGGCTGGCTGGCCGAGCACATGCTCATCCTCGGCGTGAAAGACCCCTCGGGCAAGAAGACCTACGTCGCCGCCGCCTTCCCCAGCGCCTGCGGCAAGACCAACCTCGCCATGCTCATCCCGCCCGAGAAGTTCAAGAAGGAAGGCTGGGAGATCTCCTGCGTCGGCGACGACATCGCCTGGATCAAGCCCGGCCCCGATGGCGAACTGCGCGCCATCAACCCCGAAGCCGGCTTCTTCGGCGTGGCCCCCGGCACGAGCATGGACACCAACCCCAACGCCATGCTCACCTGCGCCAAGAACTCGATCTTCACCAACGTCGCGCTCACCGACGAGGGCGACGTGTGGTGGGAAGGCATGAGCAAGAAGGCCCCCGCCCACCTCATCGACTGGCAGGGCAAAGACTGGACGCCCGAGGCCGGCCGCCCCGCCGCCCACGCCAACGCCCGCTTCACCACGCCGGCCAGCCAATGCCCGGTCATCGACCCCGCCTGGCAGGATCCCAAGGGCGTGCCGATCTCGGCCTTCATGTTCGGCGGCCGCCGCCCCTCGGGCGTGCCCCTCATCTTCGAGGCCTTCGATTGGATCCACGGGGTCTTCATCGCCTCCACCATGGGCAGCGAGACGACGGCCGCCGCCGCCGGCGCCGTGGGCGTCGTGCGCCGCGACCCCTTCGCCATGCTCCCCTTCACCGGCTACCACATGGGCCAGTACTTCGCCCACTGGCTCTCCATGCGCAAGCGCATCAAGCAGGCGCCGCGCTTCTTCCACGTCAATTGGTTCCGCAAGAGCGCCGACGGCAAGTTCCTCTGGCCGGGCTTCGGCGAGAACATGCGCGTGCTCAAATGGATCGTCGAGCGCTGCCAGGGCAAGGTCGGGGCCAACGAAACCGCCCTGGGCCTGGTGCCCCGCGTGGCCGAGTTCGACCTCGCCGGGCTTCCCGACATGACCCCCGCCAAGTTCGACGAACTCCAGGCCATCTCCTCCGACGAGTGGAAGAAGGAAGCCGTCGCCCAGGGCGAAAGTTACGTCAGCCTCTACGCCGGGCTGCCGAAAGAACTGGTCTACCAAAGGGAACTGCTCATCAGCCGGCTCTGAGGAACCGGAGCGGGGATTCCCGAACTTGCGGGATCCCCGCGCCTCCATGCGGGGGCGAGGCATCCCCAGGGTCCACCGGTCCGAGCCCGCGTTTCCCGACGCCTCGATTTCCCGCGCCCTCGGGGAAACGAATCTTTAAGGAACGGGCCGCCTTACCGCAGCCCGTCACCCGAAACGCCTCCGTCCGTTTCCACACCCCATGACTTGAGCAGGGCGGGCCATTGGGCCCGGGCCTCCTGGATCCAAGCGGGGGCCTTCCCGAGGCGGAGCGCGAGTTGGGCTTCCCAGAGGGATCCGGGGGCCACCGGTGCGCCGGGGCTCTCCACGATTTCGCAGGTCTCTTCTTTGAAAGTCGTGGGGGAACCGTGGAAACCGATGAGCATCGGCTTCACTTCCCGGGCCCATTGGACCTCCGTGCGCCAGAAGGAGTATTCCTCGATGGGCGCGCCGACCTGCTTGAAATTCCAGAGGACGAGTTTTCCCAGGTGGTTGGGCAGGTTGCGCTTATCCCCGCCCTCCCGCGCGTAGATGAGGCCGCCCGTGCACGCATCCCACAGGTTTCCCCAGGGCTGGCTCGCGTGCAGTTCGATGGAAGTCCGCTCGGTGAAGCGCGCGCGGTAGAAGACGCCGGCGAGATTGCCCTTCGCCACGCCGGGGCCGTGCCAATGGGGCGCGGTCTCCTCGAGGAGCGCATCCAGGCACGCGGTGGAGTTGTAGAGGCCCGCCCCGCTATGGCCCCCGTTCCCCTCCAGGGAGACTTGGAGCACGCTGACGTGGAGCCCCTGCACGACGGAAAGGGGCGTGTTGAAATCGGTGAAGCGGCAACGGCGGACCCAACCATGGGCCAATCGTTCGAGGTGGAGCCCGGTGAAGCCGCCATCGTCCATCCACGAGCGGTGGTGCTTGAAATCGCCCTTCCACTGGGCTGTGAAATGGAGGTCCTCCACGCCGCAACCCAGCAGGGCGCCGAACCGGCAGACGGCGACGTTCCACGACGCCTTGAGGGGAAGGTAGACGCACTCCCGTAGGCGCACCCGGTTGCCGTTCACCGAGGCCACCTGGTGGCGCTCCTTCATCATGATGCCGCCCGCCGTCATTTCCGTCCAGCCGGCCTCGGTTTCGTACCCCGCCATGAAATCGGGGATGGCCTCCCGGGATTTGAGGTCGAGGAGGATGAGGTCGCCGCCCTTGAGGCCGGAGGCGTTTTCCACCTGGATCTCGAGGTCGCCGGGCCGGGTATCGGCGGTGAGGACCGTCAAGCGGGTATCCCGCACCGCCTTCGGGCCCAATTGCCATTTGAAGAGCGGCGGCCCCGCGTACAGGGGCGACGGGGGATTCACCGGTTGGGTGGGGGATGCATAATGGATGACCGAACCGCCCGGCCCGGCGCCCTCGCCCTTGAGGATGACGTTCGGGGCGGTGATCCAAATGCTGTCGTTCTCGTCGCCTTCATCATGGGCGATATAGGTGCCCTTGGGGAAGAAGACGATGCCCCCCTTCTCCGAGGCCGCGGCGATCGCCCGGCGGATGGCCTCTTTATCGCTCTTGCCGTCATCGGGGATCGCGCCGAAATCGGTGACCTTGAAGACGGCGCCCGCGGCCACGGGGGGCTCCCGTTCGCCCGCCTCGTACCCCGCATAGGAAAAATCGGGGAATGGGAGGGCTTCGTTTTTCGACCGCGCTTCCTTCCATCTCAGCCAAGTCGGAGAATCGGCGGCGGAGAGGACCAAAAACAAAAGAAGGAAGGCGTATAGGATTTTCTGGGCGATTGGACTCATTCGGTTTGCTCCATGATGACAAAGCGGGAAGCCAGTTTGGATGGGGCCGCGCGATTTATCGGCGGATCCCCCGGCTTTTCGCGGCGCGCCGGCCGATTCGCGTGACGCCGCGGGAAGGCATCCCGCAAACTCCTCCGGTAAGGCGGGGCCAGGGCACCGGGGCCTTTAGTTTCCGAGCGCCCGCCCGCCCTGTCAAGGGGAGGGTCCTCCCAAACTTCCCCTCCCCTTTTCCCGGGCGTCCGTAGACGGGATAATCCGCGGGGCGGGGTTTTCCGGCGCCCGAGGTTCACCACCGATGCTCCAGATCGCCATGTCGTTCATCTTCGCCGCCTGCATCCTCTACTCCGTGGGCGTGTGGACCGAAAAGATCCAGGGTCGCCTAAAGCCGTGGCATCTCGCCGCCTTCTGGCTCGGTTTCGTCTGCGACACCATCGGCACGGGCGCGATGGGGGCCATGGCCGGCTCCATCCTCCAATTCAATTTTCACGGGCTCACCGGCCTCGCCGCCATCCTGGTCATGCTCTTCCATGCCGCCTGGGCCACGCGGGTGCTCGTGAAGCGCGATGAACCGCGCATCGCGAGTTTCCACCGGTTCAGCCTGGCCGTCTGGGTGATTTGGATGGTGCCCATGGTGACCGGGATGGTGCTGGGCACGGGGCATTGAGCCGGGGAGTCCATCTCCCCCGCGAAACTACCCACGGAACCCGATCGATGAAACTCGCCTTCTGCCACGCCTCCTCCCTCCCCGAGGGCACCTTCGTCAAGTACCACACCCACGACGTGCTCGAGATCGTCTACTACACCCACGGAGAGGGGGAGATCTTCCTGGATGGCGCCCGCTCGGAAATCCGCCCGGGCGTCTTCCACGTCGCCCCCGCGGGCATGAAGCACGAGCAGAAGAACCGCAGCCCCCTGCGCGCCATCTGCATCGGGGTCGGCCAAAGCGGCCTGGAAGACCTGGCCGGGGCCTACCAAGACCTCCACGGCATCGTCCGCTACCACGCGGAACGCCTCATCGCCGAACTCCTGGCCAAGTCCGGCGCCTGGGAAATCGTGGCCCTCGGGATCGTCTACGAGATCTCGGGCCTCGTGCGCCGCATCATCCAGCAGCCCGAGAACGTCGCCCCCGACGACGTCGTCGAGCGCGCCCTCCAACTCATCCGGGAGCGGGAGGGCCGCGTCTCGGTGGAGGAACTCTCCACCGCCCTCTACCTCG
>JAFLEE010000086.1 GCA_017302015.1 Spirochaetota bacterium
GGGCTCTCATGGCTCCTCAGTGGATCAGGAACCGGCCGAAGGGGAAGATGCGGATCATCGGGGTGCCCTTGATGGCCCATTTCGGAACGAAGCCCCAATAGCGGCCGTCGAAGGAATCGTCGCGGTTGTCGCCCATCACGAATAGGTGGCCCTTGGGCACCGTGACGGGGCCGAAATTATGGCGGTATTCCTCGGCCATCCCGTAGGGATGGTAGGGGAAGAGCCCGGGTTCGAAGGGCACCGCGGGGTAGCGCATGTCCATCCCCTCGTTCTGGCGCACCGGGAAGGTCTTGGAGGAGACGACGCCGTCGGCCGACTTGCGCTCGAGGGTATTGGATTGGATCCGGAAGAGCGCGGGGCGGCCGCCCTGCTGGCCCTCCTCGGTGAAGACCGGCCCGGTGGGCAGGTGGAGTTTACCGTTGACGAAGACCTGCTGGTTGATGATCTCGAGGGTGTCGCCCTCGTCGGCGATCATGCGCTTGACGTAGTCCTTCGTCATGTCGACCCAGGGGTTCGGGTAGAGCGTGAAGGGCGACCAGGACGAGAGGTTCATCCCGGTCGGCGAGGGCTCCACCTCGAGGGCCCGCGCCGCGGCGACCACGATCGCTTTCGGGAGGAACCCGTAGGGCGTGTTGAGCATGACCGTGGAGATGATCGTGGCCCCGGCGATCGGCGTGTCGAGCACCGCCCGCAGCGCGCCGGGGTAATTATTCTCGAACGTGGTCACGGAGCGGATCCCCTTGCGGGCCGCCATCAGGACGGTGAAGCGCGCGGGGTCGGTGAGGTCGGCGCGGTAGCGGTCCCAGGTTTTCCCGTAGAGCATCAGGCTAAAGGGCTTCCCGATGGCGGTGGGGCTGCCGGCGCGGGGCATCACGGCCAGGCCCAGGGCGCTGCAATTGAAGATGTAATTCGTGAAGCCGGGCTGGACGGAGATCGCGTGGGGGAACCCGTTGTCCAAGTTGATCCGGGCGAGGGTATCGACGGCCTCCTGGTTCCGGGGGAGGAGTTCGGTGCCGACGAACGTGTGTTCGCCAGGAGAGCGGAAGATGACCACATCGCCGGGGATCGGCGCCTTCCCGGGGAGTTTCCAGCCGGAGAGCCCGTCGGTAAAGGGGATCTTGAGGCCGTACCAGAAGCGGTTGGCCAATAGCCAATCGCCCTCGCGGAAGGTGGGGATCATGCTGCCGGTGGGGATCTTGTAGATCGTGAGCACCGTGGAGCGGATGGCGAGGGCCACCAGGATAGCCCAGAAGTATTCTTTGATGTGCCGCCGCCAGAAGATGAAATGGTCGACGGATTGCTCGTAGAGCCAGTCGGTGATCTTGCTCAAATTCATTAAAAGTGCCTGGGAGTGAGGATTTCCTTGTGGAGGATGGCGGCCCGCAATTGCTTGGGCCCGAGGAGGAGACGGGGGCGGCGGCGCGCGAGCGCCTCGGTGACGGGGGCGATGGGGGTCGCCTCGGGGGCCGGTGCGGCGTCGGCGCGCAGGCGGAAATCATCCGCCTTCCGGCGGACGGGATTCGCCATCGCGCCGGGGGCCGAACCCTCGGTTTTCCGCGGGCTCAGGTGTTCGGAACGACGAAGCTCCGCGGGAACCTTGGTCGGGACTTTTTCGGCCGTGTCGTTCTTCTGCTTGCGGTGCTTCAGCCAGGCCTGCACGCCCGCGATGGCCAAAAAGACGAGGAGCGGGAGGAGTTTTCCCCCCAGGCTCCCGGAATCTTCCACCGGGGATCAGGCCTTGCCGCCGCCGATGGGGCCCGCGTCGCCCTCGGCCAGGCTGCGTCGCATGCGGGTGTCGGCCTGGATATTGTCCATGCGGTAATTGTCCATCACGCCGAGGCGCCCGTTCTTGAGGGCGTCGGCGAGGGCCAAGGGCACTTCCTTCTCGGCTTCCACGACCTTGGCGCGCATCTCCTCGGCGAGGGCGCGCATCTCCTGTTCCCGGGCGATGGCCATGGCCCGCCGCTCCTCGGCCTTGGCTTGGGCGATGCGCTTGTCGGCTTCCGCTTGGTCGGTCTGGAGTTTGGCGCCGATATTGATGCCGATCTCGACGTCGGCGATATCGATGGAAAGGATCTCGAAGGCGGTGCCCTGGTCGAGGCCCTTGGCCAGCACGGTTTTGGAGATGCGGTCGGGGTGCTCGAGCACGTCCTTGTGGCTGACCGCCGCGCCGATGGTGCTCACGACGCCCTCGCCCACCCGGGCGATGACCGTCTCTTCGCCGGCGCCGCCGACGAGCTTGGTGATGTTGGTCCGCACGGTCACCCGGGCGAGCACCAGCACCTGGATGCCGTCTTTCGCGACCCCGGCGATCTTGGGGGTTTCGATGACCTTGGGCTTCACGCTCATCTGCACGGCCTCGAAGACCTTGCGCCCGGCGAGGTCGATGGCCGCCCCGCGGTCGAAGGGAAGCTCGATATTGGCTTTGTGGGCGGCGATGACGGCGTTGGTGACGTCGGTGACGTTCCCGCCCGCGAGGAAATGGCTCTCGAGTTGGTTGGCGGTGATGGGGAAATTGGCCTTGGCCGAGGTGATCATCTTGTCGACGATGAGCCCGGGCGGCACGCCCCGGAAGCGCATGAACACGAGTTGGAAGAGGCTCACGCGCACCCCGCTGATGAGGGCGCGCAACCAGAGGAGGATCGGGAAGAACCGGAGGAAGACGACCAGGAGGATGAGGCCGACGACGAATAGGCCGAGGACGAGCATGGGGCTTAAGGACATGGAATTCTCCGTTTTTGCGTCCAGATTATAGGATGAAAGGCTCCTAGGAATCGCCGCGGACGACCAAGCGGCTGGCTTCGACGCGCACGACGCGCAGCGGCGAACCGCGCGGGATATACCCCGATTCGCTCTGGACGTCATACTGGACCTCGGCGAAGACCCCGATGCCTTGGGGGCGCAGATCGGTGAGCGCCTTGCCCGCGGCTCCCGGCTCCACCTTGCCGGCGATGGGTTCGGCCGCGGTGCGGGCGATGGTCGAATCGAGGCTGAACCGCTTGAAGAGGCGTGATTCGGGGAGGAAACGGAAACTGAGCCCCACCACCGCGAGCACGAAAGCGAGGGAGGCGCTCACCGTGTAGAGCGCGGTCACCCAATTGGAGATTCCGAAGGAGAGGAAGATCCCGGCGACGGTGAGGAGGACGCCGAGGATGCCCGTGATGCCGAACCCCGGGATGAGGAAAATTTCCAGGAGGAGGAGCACGACCCCCACCGCGAAGAGGGCCGGGGCCTGCCAGGAGGCGTTGGCCACGAGGATCTGGATGGTGAAGAAGGCGGTCAGGCAGAGGACGCCGAGGGTCCCGGCGACGCCCCAGGTCGGGTGGGTGACCTCGTAATAGAGCCCCAGCACGCCCAGGGAAAGGAGGATGCCCAGGAGCACGGGGCTCGAGAGGAAATCCAGGATCCGCAGGCTATTTTTAAGTTCGAAGACCTTCACCGCCTCGCGGCGCACGCCCAGGCGCCCGGTGAGGTCGTCAAAGTTCGATACGGTGCCGTCGGAGATTTTGAGTCGCAGGGCCTCGTCGGCCGACAGGGTGAGGAGTTTCCCCTTCGGGAGATCGAAACCATCCCGCTCCCGGGTGAGCCCCAATTCTTCGTCGACCATCGCCTCGCAGACGCGAACCGGCCGGCCCCGCTTCTCCGCGAGGGCGCGGAACTCGGCCCGCATCACGCTCACCATCTTCTCCGGGGCCTTCACCATCCCCTTCTCCCCGACGTGCACCGGGGTCGAGGCGCCGAACACGCCGCCGGAACTCACGAAGATACGCTTCCCGGTCAGGCTGAGGAGGGCGCCGGCGGAGATGGCGTTCTTATTGACGAAGACCACCACGTCGCCATCGAAATCGAGGAGGCGGTTGACCAATTTCAGGGCGGTATCCACGCGCCCCCCCGGCGTATCGAGTTCGAGGATGAGCACATCGGCCCGCTCCTTCACGGCCTCCTGAATCGCTTTGCGAAGGTAGAGCTCGTACCAGGGTCCGATCTCTTGGTATTCGAGCTTGGGGATCAGGTAGGGGCGCTCATAGGCCGCCGGGAACAGGGGGGTGGCGGCGGCGAGGGCGAGCAAGAGGGAGATCATCATGCGGAGCCGACTCGGGGTCATCATGGGGTTCTTTCCTTTCGGGCGCGGGCGGTTCGGCTTGATCGTCAAGAGGTTCGGGGCGGGGCGCATCATCGGGATTCGAGGAGGGCTTCCGTGCGCCCCCGCAGGAGCGCGAGGACGGGCTCGAGGGCGGCCGGACAATCGCTGGCCAACGCATGGAGGCCATCCCGTGCGTAGGCTTCGACGCGGGCCTTAAGGGCCTGGCGGACCGCCTCGGGCGGCGCCTGGAGCCCCCCGTGCGAGAAGGCGTCCAACCCGTCGGGATCCACTTCGTTCCAATAGCGCGAGGCGTAGGTCCAGTGGTGGAGCTGGCCGGCGCCGCCCTCCCCCCGGGTGTCCTCCGCCAAATCCTCAATATCGTCGACCAATTGGAAGACGACTCCGTGCATCGCCCCGGCTTCCTCGAGCCATTCGAGTTCGGGCGCCGAGCAGGATCGCAGGTGGCCGGGGACGAGGAACGAAAGGGCGAACAGGGCGCCCGTCTTTCCACGGGCGATCTCGAGACAATCGGCCTCGCTCGGGGCGGACGCCTTCACGAACCGGATATCCTGGATGAGTTCGCCCTCGCAGACCCGGCGGATCTGGCGGTGGAAGCAGCGCTCGACGCGGCGCCCCCCCGTCCCTTGGGAGACGGCCCATTGGTGGAGCCGTCGCATGCTATTGCTGAAGAGGAGGTCGGCGGCGAAGATCGCGATGCGACTCTTGAGCAGTCGGTTGACGGTCTTCTGCCCTCGGCGCGCCTGGGTCTCGTCGATGACATCATCGTGGAGGATCGTGGTCGTGTGCACCAATTCGAGGATCGAGGCGGGAAGCGCGAGGCGTTGGACGTCGATCCCCATCGCGTTCCCGACATCGCGTACGAGGGCGGAGCGCAGGTTCTTCCCCTTGAGGAAATACCCCGCGCGACGGAGCACCACCGGCGGGAGCACGGCCAGGATCCCGTCCATTTCGAGGCGGAGGGCTTGGGAAAACTTGGGGGAGGCTTGCAAAGTTGTCGCCGAGTTGACAGTGTTACCCCAAAATCGTACAATGAGCGGCCTTGGAGGTGTAGCTCAGTTTGGTTAGAGTACCTGCCTGTCACGCAGGGTGTCGCGGGTTCGAGTCCCGTCACCTCCGATCTCCTCGGCTTTTCAAACCGGATCGAAAGATCCGGTTTTTTTTATCCATTTGTTGACTTCGGCAACGGGAGGACCCCTCAAAATCCCCTGAATTTACCGAATTTCCTGGGGAATATGCTCTTCTTTTTCCGGGGGGAGCCGACAATCGACGGAGGAACGTGGTTTTCCACGGAGCAGCCATGAAAATAGGTGATTACCGATATCCGGTGGATATTCCCGTCAAGGACCTCTACGAACTCGCTGTCCAGGGCGCCGCCTCCCCGGAAGAGTGGCTGAGGCTCTCCTCCTGCTTCGTCTCCCCCGGTTGCCTCCTCCTGCAGTTCAAGGGCAGCATCAAGTTCAAGAACCGCTCCGAGACCGTGGAGTACGATGAGAAGAATTTCGCCTACAAGGCCGCGGTGGCCGGCTACGTCGCCTACGGCGAAGATTCCATCGAAATTCTTCCTTTCTGCCATATCAATGAGCGCGGCACGCTCTGCCGGGCCGTCGTCCCCGCCAAGGCCGGCACGAAAGAGGTCCTCTCCGCGTCCCTCGTGCGCAATTTCGCCCAGATGGCGGGGGTCAAACTCCCGATCCTCGACGAGAACCTGGCCCAGGCGATGAAGGCCCACCAGGCCGGCGGCGGCTTCACCGTCCTCTGCGAGGGCAAGGACGCCGTTAACAGCGTGCCGGAGGTGGTGGAACTCGTCTATAAGATCCAGACGAGCATCGGGAAGACCGATGCCATGGGCAACATCGACTACAAGGAACGCCACTTCGTCAACAACGTGGAGGCCGACCAGCACATCGCTAATTACCACCCCGCCATCGAGGCGTTCCCCGGGCGCGACGTCTTCAACCAGGTCATCAAGCCGGTGCGCGAGACCCCCTTCACCTACCGCATGGGCTCGGGGTTGAAGCTCATCCCCGAGAAGAACCAGATCGTCTCCACCCTCCAGGGCATCCTGAACATCTCCGCCGAGAACGTGCTCAGCGTCACCCAGGACCAGACCATCGACGGGGACGTCGACCTCAAGAGCGGGAACATCGACGCCGTCGGCAACCTCCTCGTCAAGGGCAACGTGACCTCGGGGTTCACCGTGGTCGCCAAGGGCAACATCACCATCGAGGGGAACATCGAGGAGGCCACGGTCCAGTGCGGGCGCAACCTGGTCGTGCGCGGCGGCATCACGGGGGGCGACGGGTGCACCGTCACGGCGGCGGGCACGCTGCATTGCCTCTTCATCCGGAACGGCAGCATCAAATGCCAGGGCGACGTGGAAGTCGGGCAATTCATCATGAACTCCAGCGTCCAATCCGGCGGGGCGATCCGGGCGGTGACCGAGCGCAAAGGCAAGGTCGTCGGCGGCACCCTCACGGCGAAGAACGCCATCGAGACCTACGAGGTGGGCAACGTCACGGGCGTGAAGACCGTGCTCATCGCCGGCGTCGATCCCGAGAAGGAAAAGATCATCCAGGATCTCGGCGAGCGCATCAAGCACAATAACGAGAGCCTGGTGAAACTCAAGAACACGGTGGGCTCCCAGTACTTCGAGAACCCCCAGGCCTTCTTCAAGCGCCTCCCCGCCTCTAAGATCCCTCAGGTCAAGAAGATCATCGAGGCCATGCGCTCCTGCATCGAGCAGCGCAAGATCCTCGACCAGGAATTGGCGGTCCATTCCCTCGAGGGTTCCCGCAACCGCCTGGCCACCATCACGATCCACCACCAGGCCTTCGAGGGGCTCAGCCTGCAGATCGGCAGCGTCACCAGTTCCCCGAAGGCCGTGGCCTCCCCCACCGCCTTCATGGTGAACCCCGCCACCAATACCATCGTCCCCACCAGCATCGCCTCCTCCTTGAAGGAGAAGGCGAAGGGCTGACGCCCCAAGGTCCCCGGCCCGCCCCGCGATGGCGCTCCCAGGCACCGTCACCCAGGATCCCCCGCGATCGGCCGCCGAGAATATGGAGGCCGATCGGCGCCTCTATGAGGAGGTCAGCCTCGCCCCCGGCGGCCCTTTCCGCGCCCGCGTCTACGAATGGCTGCGGCCCTCCATCACCCTGGGGATCTCCCAAGCCGACTCGGTCCTCGACCTGGAGCGTTGCCGCCGGGACGGCGTTGAATGGGCCCGGCGCATCACCGGTGGGAAGGCCGTCCTCCATCACCGCGAGGTCACCTATGCCCTCTCGGGAGCCTCCAAGGGCCCCCTATTCGGTTCCACGCTCTATGAAACCTACTTAAAACTCGGGGAGGCCCTGGGAGATTTCTTCAAGGAACTCGGCCTCGAAGCCAAGATGATCCAGACGCGCATGCCCGGTGGGGCGGCCGAGGAGGCGTGTTTCGACCTCACGAGCCTCTACGAACTCGAGGTCGACGGCCGAAAACTCGTGGGGTCCGCCCAGAAGCGCGGCCGAACCGCCTTCCTGCAGCACGGCTCCATCCCGGTGCTCCAGAGCCCGGTGGAGCTCCTGAAATATCTGAGGGTTCCCCCGCCCTCCCACCGGCCCATGGCCTGCCTGGCGGATTTCGGCGCCCCGCCGCCCATGGAGGTCCTCAAAGACCTCCTCGCCCGATCCCTGGAAAAACGATTCTCTTGAGCCGCCGCTTAGGCGGCGCTATTGAAAAAATTCCCCGTTCGAACGCGCTCGTAGCTGACGGAGATCTCGCTGAAGCCGGGGGCGATCTTATAGACGACGAAGTAGGTCGGCGAATCATCGGCGCGCAACACTTTTTCGACCTGGCCGGGGAGGGGCTTTCCTTCCGGGAGGGAGAGGGCGCGGGGAAACTCGGGGTCCGGGGGGATTTCCCGTGGACCGAGTTGATTGGCCAAGGCGGGGTTTTCCGGGGGGAAGACGACTTCTCGGATCGAGGGGACTGCTTGTGCCATCCCTTGGGTTATCGACCCATTTTCGCCGGAGGGATAGCGTTTTTGAGGAAAAAGCGGTGACGGGCCCCTTCGTCGCTGGCGGGCCCGCGTGAAGACGGGACACGACCTTAGGCGATCTTTTCCCGGTGGAGGACGACCTCGAGGGCCTCGAGGCACGCCTGGGCTTGTTCGCCTTTCACCTCGAGGCGGAAGCAATGGCCGGTGTCGAGGCCGAGGGAGAGCACGCTCAGGATGGATTTCCCGTCGGCCTCTTGATCCCCCTTGAGGATGCGGATCTCGGCCTTCTCGAACTCCTGGGCTTTTTCCACCAGGAGTTGGGCCGGGCGCAGGTGGATGCCGTCGTGCGCCGTGACCTTGAACTCGCGTTCCAGGGCGTTCACAGGAACGCCTCTCCCTTTTCGATGTACTGGTTCACTTTCTTGGTGAACTCGCGGGCGGGATTATAGCCCATCATCTTGAGGCGCTGGTTCATGCTCGCGGCCTCCACGAGGATGGGGATATTGGTGCCGGGCTGCACGGGGATGAGGGTGGTCGGGGCGCGGATGCCGAGGATCTCGCGGTACTGGTCTTCCATGCCCAGGCGGTCGTACTTGGCCCGCTTATTGAAGGGCTCGAGGTTGACGATGAAGTCGATGGCCTTCTCGTTGAGGATGGCCGAGACGCCGAAGAGGTGGGCGACGTTGATGATCCCCAGGCCGCGGAGTTCCATATAATGGGAGATCACCTTGCTGGAGGCGGCGAGGAGGGTCTTGCCCTCGATGCAGCGGATGTCGACGACGTCGTCGGCGATGAACCGGTGGCCCCGCTCGATGAGTT
This sequence comes from Spirochaetota bacterium, assembly GCA_017302015.1. Lineage (GTDB taxonomy): Bacteria > Spirochaetota > UBA12135 > COTS27 > JAFLEE01 > JAFLEE01. Next base: position 8,904 of record JAFLEE010000086.1, read on the forward strand.
CGAGGGCGCACTCGCTCTTGCCGACCCCGGGCTGGCCCTCGATGAGGACCCCGAGGCCGAAAATCTCCATCATCACGCCGTGCACCACGACCTTGGGGGCGAGGGCCTTCCCGAAGAAGTCGTAGAGTTGGCTGATGAGCTGGGTCGTCGGGAGTTGGGAGACGAGCACGGGGGTCTCGTTGGTTTCGGCGAGCTTCAGGAACGCCTCGGGCGGCCGCGCCCCGGAACTGAAGATGATGCACGGCATGGCGTAGTTGAAGAACTCGCGGATCTCGGAGAGCCGGTTCTCCTTGGAGATCTTGGCGAGGTAGGTGAACTCGCCCTTGCCGAACACCTGCACCCGCTCCCAGGCGAAGTGCTCGAAATAGCCGAAGAGGTTCATCCCCGGCCGGTTGACGTCGCCGGTGCGGATCTCCCGGTCGAGGGTGTGCTTCACGCTCACGAGCGTGAGTTCGAGGTTCGGCTGGTGCCGTTCCGCGTACTCCTGGAGCCCGCGGACGGTCACCTTGTTGGCGTTCGTCACTTCCCGAGCTTCTCCTGGAGGAGGCCGAATTGGCCGGCCTTGATGCGGTACATGAACAGGATGGTGTGGGTGTACACGCTGCGGAAGAGGCGGCACTCCCCGGGGTGGTGCTCGAGGTAGTCGGCCGCGCCCTCGATCGTCTCCGTGGCGATGCGGATGCTCTCGACCTTATTGACCTGGAGCCGGTTGCCGCCGACGAGTTCGACTTCGCGGCGCTCCCAGTGGCCGTCATGGCCCCAGATCACGAAGTGCGACTCGTCGATCTGGTGGATGAAATGCGGCCGCTCCGTGGCGTCGCTGAGGTAATAGCCGAAATGCTTGAGGCCGGAATCGGCGCGCAATTGGAGCACGGCCTCGAGGTCGTCCATGGGCTTGAGGGAGACCTCGACGGGGGAGACCACGATCTCGGCGTTGGTGCGCACGGTCTCGAGTTCTTGCTCGTGCTTCTCGCGCTTGTTGACCCCGACGCGCCCGTGGCCGCCGTGGGCTTCCTTGTGCTTGGAGGCCTGGCGATCCAGCTTGTCGAAGAGCATGTCGATGGATTTGTAGAGGTCGTCGCTGGTGACCTTGTTGTGGAAGTGCGTGCGCTCGACGGTGACCGTGCCTTCGGCCACATGGGTGTTCTTGACCACCTCGAGGACCACGTGGGCGTGGACGATCTGGTCGAAATAGTACTTGATCTTCTTGAGCTTGTTTTTGACGTATTCGTGGATGGCAGGGGTGATCTCGAGATGACGGCCCTGGATGCTGACGTACATGAATCCTCCGAGGAAGTTTAGGGGGAGATTATACCCGAAAAAGTCGCTCTTTTCGAGGGCGGGTTGGATGGGGGAATCCCCGCTTTTCGCCGGAAAGAGTCCATGAGGTCTCGCCCGCCGGCGGCTTGGAGCCTCGCCCCGGATCCGCCCGGCGCCCTTCCCGCCCCCGTGAATTCCACCTTCCGTATAGTACACTCCGCCCATGCGAATCCCTTTGGCCATCGTCATCCCGACCTATAATGAGCGGGAAAACCTCGGGCAGCTCATCCCCCTGCTCTTTAAGCTCCAGCCGAAGGCCCATGTTTTCATCGCCGACGATAATTCCCCGGACCGAACCGGCGACCTGGTCGAATCCCTCGGCAAGCGGAAGTATCCCGGGCTCCACCTCATCCGCCGGCCCCGAAAAGAGGGGATCGGACGCGCCTATCTTGACGCCTTTTCCCGGGTGCTTTCGGGCTGGAACCCCGACCTGATCGTCCAGATGGACGCCGACTTTTCCCACGATCCCGCCGCGATCGCCTCCCTCGTCGCCAAATCCAAGGAGGCCGACGTCGTGATCGGGAGCCGCTATGTGCGGGGGATCAGCGTGCTCAATTGGCCCCTCCAGCGCCTGCTGCTCTCCTATTTCGCCAACGTCTACATCCGCCTCGTCACGCGATTGCCGGTGCGCGACGGCACCGGCGGCTTTAAATGTTGGCGGCGGGAGGTACTCGAGCACCTCAATCTCTCCCGGATCACTTCCGACGGGTACTCCTTCCAGATCGAGATGAATTACGGCGCCTGGCGATTGGGTTTCCGCCTGGCGGAAGTGCCCATCGTGTTCGCCGACCGCACCGAAGGCGTGAGCAAGATGAGCCGGCGCATCGTCTATGAAGCGCTTTTCAAGGTGCTCCGCCTGCCGCTTCGGTCCACGCGCTCCTTCGGAAAGGCCAAAGCTGCGGCCGTCCCCGCGCGCGCCGCCGCGAAACGAAAATAATTCGACGAATTCACGCACGCATGGGTATAGGGAGTCGGGGAGAACCCCCGACACCTGTACCCGGGAGAGACCATGACCGATCTGAGCGAATCCGAACGCGCCGAACTCGAGGCCTTGAGGGCCGAAAAAGCCGCCCGCAAGGGCGGCCCGCTGCACCTGAAGGTGAGCGAAAAGGGCGGCCTCAGCGTCTATGGCCTGGGTAGGTTCCCGGTGACCCTTTACAAGGAGCAATGGGAAAAACTATTGGCCATGACCGAAGAGATCAAGGCCTTCCTCAAGGCAAACGAGGCGAGCCTCAAGGTCAAAGCGAAAGAATAGCGGGCCGCGACCCGGCCTGAGGCCCCGTGGAAACCGGGGTTACGCGACCTCGAAGTGCCGAAAAGTCTTGGCGAGTTTATAGACTTCCAGGAGTTCCACGAGGAGCGGCTCCAATTGATCCAGGGGCCATTGGGTTTCCTTGTCGGAGAGGGCCTTGGCGGGCTCTGGGTGCACTTCCATGAACAGGCCATCCGCGCCCGCGGCGATCTGGGCCCGAGCGAGGGCCGGCAGGAAGCGCCGGTCCCCGCCCGAGGAATTCCCGCGGGCCGCCGGGAGTTGCATGGAGTGGGTGGCGTCGAAAATATAGGGCACGCCGAAGGCCTTCATCTGGGCGATGGAGCGGAAATCGACGACCAAGTTTCCGTAGCCGAAGCTCGAACCCCGCTCCGTGAGGGCCGCCTCGGTCCCGCCGCTTTCCCGGAATTTCGCCAGGGCGTTCTCCATTTCATGGGGGGCCATGAACTGGCCCTTCTTGATATTGACGGGGATCTTGGCCCGGCCGGCCTCGATGAGCAGGTCGGTCTGGCGTGCCAAGAAGGCCGGAATCTGGAGCGCATCGAGGGCCTTGGCCGCCGGGGCGACCTGATCGGGCGTATGCACATCGGAGAGGACGGGTAAGCCCGTCTCACGCTTCACTTCGGAGAGTATGGCGAGTCCCGCCTCCAACCCCACGCCCCGGAAGCCATGGATGGAAGAACGGTTCGCCTTGTCGAAACTCGCCTTGAAGACCACGGGGAGCGAGAGCCTTTTCGAGATCTCGGCGAGTTTCTTCGCCGTGGAAAGCACCAGGTCGCGGTGCTCGATGACGCAAGGGCCCGCGATGAGGAAGAGCCGGTCGCGGTGGAAGATCATGGGGTGTTCTCCAAAACCTGTCGCATGGGCGAGGCGGGTTTTTGCTGGATGGCGAGGCGCGCAAAGTGGTCGCAAAGTTCGTTGAAGGCGTTCCCGCTATGGCCCCGCACGAACTCGAATTTCATCGCCAAGCCCGCACCCTTGGCCCGGTCGAGGATGGCATGGATGAGGTCGGCGTTGGCCTTGATCTTGTTCCCGGAGAGGGCCCCGATGACATACTGGCTATCGGTGGCCACGATGAGTTCCCCCCGGTAACCCGACGTGGCGATCGCGTCCAGGGCCATGCGCAGGGCGAGGAGTTCCATCTGATTATTCGTCGCCCCGTCCTGGTACCCGTAGCCGACCACCGGGGGCTGGGTGGCGATCACGTAGGCCCAGCCGCCTTCCCGCAGGTCGGCGCGCTGGTTATTGGAGGAGGCGCCATCCGTGTAAACGCGCATGGCTCATTCTACAATCAGCGCCCATGACCCCATTCGGCCGCCTCGCGCCTCACTTTTTCCTGCCCCTCCTGGGGCTCCTGCTCCCGTGGGCGGGCGCCGTGCCCATTCCCGGTAAAGCGGCCGACCTCTCCGAAAGCGAGATCAAGGCGCTCCTCAAGGAAGGGGCCCTCGTCTATACCGAAAATCTGGCGGGAAAATTATGGCCTCGGCTGACCGTGATCCGGCCGATCGCCGCCCAGCCCGACGAGGCCTTCGCGATCTTCACCGATGTGGAGGCCGAAAGCACTTACCTCCCGGGGATCCTCGAATCCCGCATCACCCGCCGTGTGGATGAGCGGACCGTTGAAGTCCGCTACGTCCAAAACATGCCCTGGCCCGTCGCCAACGAAACCATGACCATCCTCAACCGCCGGGAACGCGTCGGGCGGACCTATACGGTGCATTGGAAGCTGGTCCAGGGCACTCGGGTCATGGCCTGCGAGGGCCGGGCGAGCTTCGAACCCTGGTCCAACGCCACCCTCATGGTCTATCAGACCTGGGTCGACCCCGGGTTCGACATCGCGCGCTGGCAAATCGTGCGGAACATCGCCGCGCGCAGCACCGAGGGGGCCACGGTGCTCATCGAAAAGCAGATTTACCAGGTGAAATCCCAGCGCCCCGCCCTCTTTGAACGGCTCCTCGCGGAATGCCGGAAAGCCGTCGGGTCCCCCTGACGAATCCCGTTTTTGCGTTCCCATGGGTGCGTATGCTAAGGTAGGGCTCCCGCCCCCATGGATTCCAAGCCCCTACCGGATGAAAACCATTTGTTTTAGCAGCCTAAAAGGCGGTTCCGGCAAGAGCAGTCTCTCCATCCTATCCGCCGAGCGGCTTACCCGGGGAGGGAGCCGCGTCCTCTGCATCGACCTGGACATTCAAAATAGCCTCAGTTACCAGCTGACCAAGGGCGCCGAACCCATCGACCTTGAGCGGAATATGTTCCGGGCTTTCCAGGATGGCGATCTCGCCGCCCAGATCCACCCTTCCCGAAGCCCCGGCTCCCCCGATTTCATCATCTCCGACCTGCGCCTCCTCGACCTGCAGGACCGCATGGCCCCCCTGGCGCTGCGGGACCTCCTGTCCGCCGTCTCCGCCCGCTATGATTTCCTGATCATCGACAGCGCTCCCACCTATAATTCCCTGGTCACGGCCGCCTATTGCGCCAGCGATCTCGTGGTCATCCCCGTGGAACTCAGCCTTTTCGACCTGAAATCGCTGCATTTTTTATTCTCGAAATTGGCCGAGTTGGGTTTGGATCGCCTGGCCTCGCGGATTCTCATCAATAAGTACGAAGCGCCGAAGAGCGCGAAAGACCTCGTCCACGAGTACGTCGACCTTCTGGAGGAGGGGTACGGGGCCCAGGTCCTCAAGGCCCGCATCCCCTACTCTCCCCTCATCCGCACGCTCCTCGACACGGGAAAGGCCCTTCCGCGCGGGGCGGTGTCCCGGGCGCTCGATGCCTTCGTTCTGGAACTCCGCCAGGGGTTGGCCGCGTGAAATCACGGCTTAAGACCAGCGCCATCAACCGGGATCTCGAAACCCGGGTGAAATCCGGCCCCTTCGGGCGTCCCCCGAGCGATCGTTCCCGCGACCTCGCGATCATCGGCCTCTCATGTCGGTTCCCCGGGGCCCCGGATGCCGACGCCTATTGGGCCAACCTCGCCGCCGGGGTGAACAGCATCATCGAGGTCCCCAAGGATCGTTGGGATCCCGCCCGCTATTATTCCCCCGATGTGAACGCCCCCGAGAAGACCGTGAGCAAATGGGGCGGGTTCCTGGAGGGCATCGACCGGTTCGATAACCGTTTCTTCGGGATCTCCGGCCGCGAGGCCCGCTTCATGGATCCCCAGCAGCGCCTCCTCCTCGAGACCGCCACCCTGGCCATCGAAGACGCCGCCCTCGCCCCCGACGAACTCCGCCGCCGCAAGACGGGCGTTTACGTCGGCGTGATGGCGATGGACTACTACAAGACCTCCTTCGCCGTGCCGACGGATAGTTATTCCGCCATCGGCAATTACGGCGGCATCCTCGCCAATCGAATCTCCTTCGCCTTCGGCCTGGAAGGCGCCAGCATGTCCATCGACACCGCCTGCGCCTCCTCCCTCGTGGCGCTCCATGAGGCGCGCAAGGCGATCCTCGGGGGCGAACAGGAGTACGCCCTCGTCGGGGCCGTGAGCCTCAATTTCCATCCCTGGAAATACATCTCGTTCTCCAAGTCGCGCATGCTCTCCCCCGACGGCCAATGCCGCACCTTCGACAAGAACGCCAATGGGTACGTCCCCGGCGAAGGCGTCGCCACCGTGCTCGTCACTACCGTCGCCCACGCGCTCGCCCGCGGCCACCGCATCCTCGGCGTGGTCAAGGGGAGCGCCATGGGGCATACCGGCGCGGCCCAGGCCATCACCGCCCCCCGGGTGGGCGCCCAATGCGACGTGATCGAGGGGGCCCTGCGCGACGCGGGCATCGGCGCGGAGACCATCAGTTATATCGAGGCCCACGGCACCGGCACCTCCCTCGGCGATCCCATCGAGGTCGAGGCGCTGACGCAGGTCTTCCGCGGGCGATCGGGCAAGAACGGGTTCTGCAAGATCGGATCCGTGAAGACGAATATCGGCCACCTGGAAGCGGCGGCCGGCCTCGCCGGGCTCATCAAAGTGCTCCTCATGTTCCGCCACCGGCAGGTGCCCCGGCACCTCAACCTGACGGAGGTGAATCCGATCATCGATTTCGAGAATAGCCCGTTCCGCGTGGCGGGCGAACTCGCGCCGTGGGTGCCGATGAACCACCCCCTGCGCCGCGCCGGCATCAGTTCCTTCGGTTTCGGCGGGGTGAACGCCCACCTCATCCTCGAGGAGCCCGACCCCGCCTGGCGGGACCGCGAAAAGGCCCTTCCCGCCCCTGGGCCCGTACTCTTGGCCCTTTCCGCCGCGAGCGAGAAGAGCCTCGCCGGGAATCTGGAAGCGTTCGACGCCGCCTTGCCTGCCGAGACCATCGCCCAGGATGGGGAGAGGGTGTCTCGCACGCTGCTGCGCTCACGCACCGCCCACTCCCATCGCGCGGGGGGCCTCCTCATGCCCGGGGAAAAGGCCGTCGCCTGGAGCGGACTGCGCCACGGCCAGAATAAACCCGGCACATGGCGGGTGCACGCAGAGGGCCTGGTCAAGGCGCCCCTGGTGAAAACCTTCGGGGGCATTTCGACCCTCCGGGAGCGCCTCGCCAGCGAGGCGGGCCTCCTCGGGGCGGCGCCGCCGCCGGTGCTTTTAGACACCGTCGCGGTCCTTCGATTCCTCCAGGAACGGCTTTACCCGACCGTCGTGGTGAGCGCCAGCGGCGAAGGGCGAGTGGCCGCCCTCGTCGCCTGCGGGCTCCTCGATTGGAAAGAGGCCTGCCTTCCCGTCGACAAGGCCCTAAGCCGCGGTGAAGTTTCGGCGCGAAAGGCCCTTTATCCGATCCTCCTCCTCGGGGAACACGGGGTCCATTGGCCGCTCTGGGCCGATGAGCGCTACCTGGAATCGCTCTGCGGCGAGTTCCAACCCAGCCAAGAACTCGTGGATGCCCTAAGGCGCAAGGCCGCCGCCCTCCTCGAGAGTCAGTTCACCTTCAAGAAGCTCTTGGAGGAGTGGCAAAAAGATCTCGATGCCCGGGGCTTCTCGTTCGAGCGCTTGATGAAGGCGGGTCCCCTTCCGCTGCGGGAGCGCGTCTTGATTTCCGTGGCCATCAAGACCTCCCTGATGCGCTTAAACCGTAAGTGGAAGCTCCGTGAAAAGGAACTCGGGAACCCGCTGCTCAACGAATGGGCCTGTCTGCTCAGCGGCGATTATTTGAGCCGCCCCGAGTTCCTCGACCTTGCCGTAGGCCCATGCGCCACCGCGCTTTCCTCTATAAATAAACGGCTCGTCGAAATCCGGGAAACCGATGAATTGCCGCTGCTTAAAAAGCACAGCAAGGCGTTTGACGGCTGGGATGCCCTCCGTGGGGGCCGTGGAAAAAATCAGGCCTCGAGAACGCCCCCTCCCTTTGCCTCTGGGCGGACCGCGATCCTGGGAGGCATCGACCCGGAGACCGACCTTTCCACCGTGGCGGGGTTCCAGCGCTTCCTCCTCGAGACCTGGCTGGAGGGGTCCTTGGGGCAACTCTCCGATCTTCACGGACTGCCGGAATGGTCCCCGGCCGTCCTTCCCGCCTACCGATTCGATCGGGATCGCTTCTGGCTCGATGGGGCTTCGAACGAGGCGGGGAAGCTCCCCACTCCCGCGTTGCCGACGCCGCCCACATCGGGCCTTATTCCCGCGGGCCCCGGCCGCTACCTGCGGCGCTATGAAGTTCCTGCGGATACCCTCGTGGCCCACCACCGCATCGCCGGGGCCCTTTTGATCCCCGGCGCCGCCATGCTGGAACTGGGCCTGCGCGCGGCGGAAAAGGAGGGCGCGGCCGTGACCGCCCTCGAAGACATCCAAATTCCGAACCCGGGCGTGGTCGTCTCGCAGTATGAGGCGACGATCGAGATCGGCCCGGGGTCTTTCAGGGTACTCGGCGCCGGGAAGAACCTCGCCCAGGGAAAAATTTCCCGCTCGGCGGCCTCGGCCCCGGTGGACGCGCCCGTGCGCCCCGCACCAGGGTCGCCCGCGGTGGCGGAAGGGCCCTACGGGCCCTACGCCACCTTCGCCGCGCTCGGGTATGAGTACGGCCCGCACCTGCAGGTGCTGCGCGCGGTGAAACGGGAGGGCGACGGCGTCGTCGCCACCATCGAATCCGGCGCCCTCCTGGAGCCCGGGATGCGCCTCGACCCCGCCCTGCTCGATGGGCTCTTCCAGATGGTGCTCATCGCCCTCGGCGGCGAATCCTTCGAACCTTCGATGCTCTACGTTCCCTACGCCCTGAAGCGCCTCACGCTTTGGCGGGACCTGCGCGGAAAGATCGTCGCATCGCTTCCGGCCGCCTCCCTTCGCCGGGAGGGCCGCGAGGTCGTCTGCGACCTGTGGGCCTGGGATGCTTCCGGCGAACCGGTGCTGCACATCGCTGCCATGAAGTTCCGCCAGGCGCCCAAGGCCCTTATCGGCGCCCAGGCGGCGAAAGGCCCGGTGGTGACATCGCCGACGGTCGCGCGCGCCCTTCCCGGAAATCTCTATTTCATCCACCCGGAGTGGGCCCCGCGTGAACTCGGCCCCAAGCCCGCCCTCCCCGTGGCGCCCCACTTCGAGGCCTTCACGGATCGCCAAACCCTGCGGACCCACCTCGCCGAGCGCCTGGGCTCCGGCGCCGCCCAATCCTCGCTCGTCCCCCCCCGCGACGAAAAGGGCTTTCTGGATTGGGCCGAGGGCGTGAAGTCCCTCGCCAGCGAAGGCGGCGTCAAGCGGCCCGTGCACCTGCTCTGGGCGATGGATGAGGGCAACGGGTTCAGCGACGGGGCGGAATTGGCCCGGCTTTCGGACGCCTGCGTGCTCTCCTTCTTCCTGCTCCTCAAGGCCATCGGCAAGCGCCTGCATGGGCACGAGACGACGATCCTCTGCCTCCGTCCGTCCACATCCAATCAGATCGGGCAAACGGCCGGCATCCTCTCCACCGCCTTAGGCGGCCTCGCCCGAACGGCGCTCCTCGAGAACAAGAAACTTCGCCTTCGCCTCCTCGAGGTCGAAGCCGCTCGTTTCGGGGACGCGGAGACCCTCGCCCGAAGCCTCGAGGAACTCCAAGACGCCGCGGGCCGCGTTCCCGGCGACGATCTGGAAGTGAAATGGGACGGCAAGACGCGTCTGGTTCGGGTGAACCGCCGTGGCGCCCCGCCGCCCCGGGGCGAGCCGTTCCGCAAAGACGGCGTCTACCTCATCGCCGGGGGCGCCGGCGGGATCGGGCTTAAATTCTGCGCGGGCCTCGCGGGACGCGTCAAGGCCGTCGGGCTCCTCGGACGGTCGGCGCTGGGCGAGGAGAAGAAGAAGGAACTCGAGGCGCTCTCCGAGAGGGGCACGCGCTTCCTCTACGAGCGAGCCGATCTCACCGACACCGCTTCCGTCTTCCACGCGGTGCAAGCCATCCGGGCCGCCGTCGGGCCGATCCACGGGGTGCTCCATTCCGGCGGGCACCTGGAGGACGGCCTCCTCGTCACCAAGACCCCCGAGGCCTTCGCGAAAGTTTTCCGCCCGAAGGCCCTCGGTGCCTGGGCCCTCCATGAAGCCACCGAGAACGATCCCCTCGATTTCTTCGCGGTCTTCTCCTCCATCGTCTCCGTCATCGGGAATGTGGGGCAATGCGATTATGGCGCGGCCAACGCGTTCCTCGACGGGTTCGCCCATTGGCGGCGCGACGCCGGGTTCCGCGGCAAATCCATCAGCGTCAATTGGACCCTCTGGTCCGACGGCGGCATGGGCCAAACCGACGCGGTGCTCACGCAACTCGCGGGCATCGGCATCCTCCCCTTGGCGAGCGCCGATGCGCTCCCCGCCTTCGACGCCATCGTGACGGGCCCCGATTCCCGGGTCGCCATCGTCGCCGGCGACCCGGCCAAGCTCGATCGGCTCTTCCGCGTCGAGGCCGTCGGGGCATCGGCGCCCAACCCAGCCCTCGCCGTCGGCCTCGCGCCGGCCCTTCCCGCACCCTCGCCCGCGAAGACCCAGGAAGGCGCGCGAGCGCCGCTCGTCCAGGAATTGCGCGCCCTCCTCGGTGCCGTACTGGGGTGCGCGCCCGCGAGCATCGAACCGAAGAAAAATATCTCCGACTACGGCGCCGATAGCGTGCTCGTCATGGAATTGGCCGACAAGCTCGCGGGCCGGTTCGGCGACGAAATCCACCATCAGACGATCCTCGACAATCCGACGCTGGAGTCCCTCGCTTCCCATATCGAATCCCTCGGGCTCGCCCCTGCGGTCCCGACGCCTTCGACGCCGTCCGTGGAGGCCACGCCGGCGCCCCCCGTCCTCCAAAAGATCCCGGCGGTCCCCGCGGCCGCACCGACCTCCCCGCCCGCGGCGGTGCGGCACGCCTCCAAACTTTCCCTGCCGCCGCCTTCTCCGCGCTCGATTCCCCAAGTTTCCCAGCCTCCCGCGGCGCCCCGTCCGGCGCCGGAGGGAAGGGACATGCGTGTCGCGGTCATCGGCATGTCCGGCCGATTCCCGGAATCCCCCGATCTCGAGACCTTCTGGGAGCACCTGCGCCTGGGACACGATCTCATCAGGCCCTGCCCGAAATCCCGCCTCGATCTGGCGCCCTGGATGAAATCCGGGAGGCCGAACCAGGAGACCTACGTCGACCACGCCGGGTTCGTGCCCGATATCGAATGGTTCGACAACGACTTTTTCCGCATCAAGGACGAGGACGCCCGTCTCATGGACCCCCAGCAACGGATCTTCCTGGAACTGGTCCAAGAATGCCTCGACCGCGCCGGCTATTACGGCCATGACATCGCCGGCACCCAAACCGCCGTGTTCGTGGGCGCCGGGGAGACGGAGTACGCCCGCCATCCCGGGGAGAAGACCACCAAGTACGAGGGCCGCAACGGGGTCGTCAACACCATCACCAACCTCATCGCGTGCCGGGTGAGCGACTTCTACGACCTGCACGGGCCCTCGTGGGTCGTGCATACCGCCTGCTCCTCTTCGCTGGTGGCCATCCATAACGCCTGCCAATCCATCCTGTCCGGCGAGAGCGAGATGGCCTTCGCCGGCGGCACCGAGTTGTACTTCGAAGAGACCTTCTTCATCGGCTTCAGCAATTCCAAGGTGCTCTCCCCCGACTTCAAATGCCGCACCTTCGACAAGAAAGCCAACGGGTTCGCCATGGGCGAGGGCGCGGGGGTCGTCCTTTTGAAGCCCTACGAAAAGGCCGTCGCGGATGGCGACCGCATCTACGGCGTGATCCTCGCCAGCGCCGCCAATAACGACGGGAAGACGATGGGGCTCACCACCCCGAATATCCACGCCCAGAAGCGCGTCATCCAAACGGCCCTCGAACGCGGGAAGATCGATGCCGGGAGTATCTCGTATTATGAAGCCCACGGTACGGGCACCTACCTCGGCGACCCCATCGAAGTGAAGGCGGCCTCCGAGGTCTACCGCCAATACACCCAAGACGCCAATTATTGCGCCATCGGGAGCGTGAAGTCCAATATGGGGCATTCGCTCATGGCTTCCGGGGCCGTCTCCTTCCTGAAACTCCTTCTTTGCCTCCGCCATCGGACGCTCGTGCCCACCCTGCATTGCGAGGAACCCCACCCCGGCATCGGGTTCGGGAACC
>JAFLEE010000087.1 GCA_017302015.1 Spirochaetota bacterium
ATGCAATCCCATATTCTCCCCACCCCATCCCAATCCAAGCCCCGTATCGCGGCCCTCGACGACGAAGAAGACATCCTCGAACTCCTGCGCTCGACGCTGGGCCCCGCCGGGTTCCAATTGGCGACCTACGCCCGCCCCGCCGACTTCCTGGCTTCGCTCTCCCGCGAAGTGCCGTCCGCCCTCCTCCTTGACCTCATGATGCCGGGCATGGGGGGGTTCGATGTCTGCAAAAAACTGCGTAAAGATCCCCGCACCGAACTATTGCCCGTGATCATGCTCACCGCGCGCGCCGACGAGATCGACAAGGTCCTCGCCTTCGAACTCGGGGTGGACGACTACGTCACCAAGCCCTTCTCGCCCCGGGAACTTGTCTCCCGGGTGAAGGCCGTGCTGCGGCGGACCGCGAACCTGGGGGCGAAGAAGGCCGAGACCTTGCGCCTGGGAGATCTCCTCGTTCTCGACCTCTCCCGGGTGAAGTGCTGGGTGAAGGGGGTCGAGGTGGTCCTCACCACCACCGAGTTCCGGCTGCTGGCGGCCCTGGTCGAGCACAAAGAGATGGTGCTCGCCCGCGACCAGATCCTCGAGAAACTCTGGAACAACGAGAAATTCGTCACGGCGCGCACCATCGACGTGCACATCAAGCACCTGCGCACCAAATTGGGCGAGGCGGGCGCGGCCATCAAGAACATCCGCGGCATGGGCTATAAGATCGAACCGTGAAGTGCTTTTCCCTCCTCCAGCGCCTCTATTTCACCGCCTTGGCCATCATGGTGGCCCTCTCGGGCCTGTTGGTCGCCACCGGGCTCGTGGTCGCCGAGCGTCTTTCGGAGCGCGCTAACGCCCGCGCCCTGGAGCGCGTCTGGGGCGCGATGAAGGGCCAAGCCGCCGTGGCCATGGCGCGGGGCGAGTTGGGGGCCCTCGACCGCGCGTACAAGGAACAGGCTCGCCTGTTCCATTTCCAGGCGCGCCTCACCGACGGCGCGGGAAGGATCCTGGCAGACGGGGAATTGGAGCGGGCCCAATGGGGTTCTGAGACCCCGGATCGCGTCGCGCGGCAGGCCCTGTCGGGCGAGAGTATTTTGGAACGCGCGCCCCACCCTGTCACCGGGGCCCCGATGCTCGTGCACGCCCAGACCATTGACGCCTCGGGCGCGGTCCTCCGCGTGGCGACCCCACAAGAGCCGCTGCTCGATTTGGCCGGCGAATTGACCGGAACCGCCGTGTGGGTCACCGCGTTGCTCTTGGCCCTTTCCTCACTCGCCGCCTTCCTCTCCTTCCGCATCACCGTGCGGCCGCTCTGGGACCTCGCCGCCGCCATGCGCCGCCTCGCCGCCCGGGATTTCGACGTGCGCCTCGCACCCGGGAATTTCAAGGAAAGCGCCGAACTCGCGGGGCATTTCAACGAGATGGTCTCCCAATTCCGCGAGGTCCTGCGGCTTCTCACCGGCGAGACCGAGCGCCTCGGGGCGATCCTCACCTGGTCCCAGGAAGCGGTGGTCCTGGTCTCGGAGAAGGGGCAGATCCTCTTCGCCAACGAACCGTTCAAGAAATCGTTCCCGACTTGTCCTAAAAATGGCGAGGCCAAGCCCTATTGGGAGGGCCTTCGGGGCACCGCGCTCGCCGCGGTGCTGGAGCGCCGTCTGGAGCGGCCCCTGTCCCCCGAGGGCGAGACGGAAGGGCTGGAAATGGAGCATGGGGGGCGCCATTTCCGGGGCCGACTCTGCCCGCTCCCGAACCAAGGGGCCTACCTCGTCACCCTCCATGACGTCTCCGGAGAAATGGAGACGGCGCGGACCAAGCGCGAACTCGTGGCCAATGTCTCCCATGAACTCAACACGCCGCTGACCTCGATCAAGGGTTTCCTCGAGACCCTGGAAGCGGGCGAAGGGGACGGGGAGCGCAAGCGCCTCTTCGCCATCGTGCGACGCAACACCGAGCGCCTCATCGCCATCGTGAAAGATTTGCTCCTCCTTTCCAACCTCGACCGCGGCGCCCAGGCGCTCCAGAAAGAACGCGTGCGCCCCCTCGAGATCCTCCGGGCCGCCGTCGACCTCGCCCACCCCGGTGTGGCCGCCAAGGGGCTCGCCTTCCAAGTCGAATTGCCCGACGAGTTGCCGGCCCTCGAGGCGGACCCCTTCCAGATCGAGCAGGTCCTCGTGAATCTTCTCGATAACGCCGTGAAATACACCGATGCGGGGAGCATCGGACTCATGGCCCAAGCGTCGGCCTCGGGCAAAGACCTCCTCATCACCGTTTGGGATTCGGGGATTGGTATCCCGCCCGGGCAAGAAGAGAAGATCTTCGAGCGTTTCTACACGGTGGATAGATCCCGTTCGCGCAAGGTCGGCGGCACGGGCCTCGGGCTCTCCATCGTCAAGCACATCGTTCTCCTCCACGGGGGCAAGATCGAAGTGCAGCGGCGCATCGAGGGCGGCACGGCGTTCACGATCTCGCTGCCGATTTCCTGAGGGCTCCTTCCCGGCCCCCGAAGGGCCTTTCTCTCTTTCGCGATCCCTGGGTTTTCCAGGAGGTTGCCCCGCATAGGGCGCAGCCGACTCGTCAGGTTCCTGGGAGGCGAGACCGCGCGTCGAGTTCCGCTTCGGGTAAGGGCCACGGTTTCCCGGCAAGGGGATGACAGCCAATCACCGGCCCGCGCTCCCGTCCCAGGTCCGGGCGTTTCCCGGCTTCTATGGAGGGCCTTGTGGGGGATGAGATCCCGTCTTTTCCTGGGATGGGCCTTGGTCGCCCCGTTCGTTTCAAACTGCCTGGCCAAAAAGAAACCCGGCCATCCATGGCCGGGTTTTTCGCGGGAAAGAACCCGCCCCATTGTCGGGGCGGGCGATTCGCCGTCTTAGAAGTTGTAGATGAACTGGATGTCGGCGCCGTCGAAGAGACCCGAATCCGCGCCCGTGCCGGAGAGGTTGAAGGTCTTCTCCTTATTGAGCGTGGCGAGGAACTCGACTTTGTCGCTGGGCTTCCAGCCGAGGCCGATGGCGTAGGAACCGGTGATGCCGAAGCTGGGGGCGACAGTGGTCGTTTTCGTGTCGCGGCCCTTCACCGTCTGCGCGAGCGCGCTGGAGGTGCTGTCGGCATAGGAGAGATACTCGCCGGCGTTCAGGTTCGGCGCGAGGGCGCTGGCGGGTTGGTTTTCCGTGAGGGTCGTGGTGGTCAGGGTGTGGGTGAACACGCCGGTGATCCCGGCCCAAAGGGTCAACTGCTTACTGGCGGCCCACTGCACGGACATGGGGAGACGGATTTGGTTTTGGAGCGTACTGACTTGGCGGGTGTCGACGCCTCCGACCCAGGTGCGCGTGTAATTGGTGTCGCCCGCGTGGTTCATGCCGTCGGCGTTGGTGTCGCTGATGATCGTCACGTTCGAGGTGGCCTGGCGGCCGATGCTGTAATCGGTCGTGGTGAGGTAATAGCGGGGATAGATCCCGAAGCTCACCTTGTCCTCTTTCCAGACCCGTTTCATGCGCAATTGGGCCTGGAACTGGTTGTAGGAGGGCTTCAGGAACTCGGTTTTCCAGGAAGAGGTGACGGTATTGGTCGCGCTACCGTTGTTGGTATTGTAGGCAACGGCAGACGTTTCGGCCGAGACCTGATTATTGCTCGAGGCATCGAAAACGTAGGTGGTGTAGGAACCGAGCAGGTAAAATTTCATGTCTCCGATATTTTCAACACGGGGACTGAGGTCGAAATAGATCTGGGTTCCTTTGAGGAAGGTGGAGGGGTCGATGGAGGAACTCGCCGAAGTGAAGGATGGCGCGGTCTCACCGACGATTTTATTCGCTGCGAGGGAAGACACGCGGGCGGTGCCCTCGTTTCCGACCGAGAAACCACGGTTGCTGCTGATGGCGACCTGGTTATTGATGCCGTTGACCGTGCGGATGTAGACGTTGCCCTGGAGTTCGAACACGCCCGAGACCACGCCGAAGGATAATTGGTTTCGGAAGGCGTTCTGATTGGTGGAGCCGTAGGTGAAGGTGCGGTTTTGTGTGACGGTATTCGTTCCGTTCACGTCGGTATTGGCGCCCGCGGGGCTTTCGGAAGTCGCGGTGGTGTAGTTATTGACCGACTGGAAGTAGTATTGGAGGTTGATCACCGAATCTCCGGCTCGGAATCCGAAACCGACGGAGCCGTCGATGGTCGCGTTCCATTTATCTACGCCGAACGGGGTGGTCTGGTTCAGGTAGGTGCGGGTCAACGAGGCGCCGTTGGTGATCGACACGCTATTGGTGGTGATCAAGTTGTCGCTGTCGTAGGCCTGTGCGTTCGACGCGTTGTAGGCGGTGGTATCCTTGTAGGCCGCGGCGAGAGCGAGCCAGGCCACATCCTTTCCATCCTTCTGGATGGGCGTCCCGTAGCCGAATTCCCATGTGGCCATGAACGGGGTGGTGTTCTGCAGGCCGCTGAGTTTGTAATACATGTAGGGGTTCTTCATTTTCTGGAAGTAGAGGGTATCCACCAGATTCTTCCACTTGTAGGTGAAGACCCCGTAGGTGACCGTATCGACGCCGTCGGTCAGAAGGGCGCCGTAGGAGGCGCTGCTGATGGCGAGGGCGGCGACCAGCGTCTTGAGTGTGCGTTTCATGATCCTGATCTCCTGTTCTGTTTTGCCTGGTTGGCGCTCCATTGTCACAAGTGGATGTTAAGGCGCGATAAAAGGCGGCCGGGTGGGGTTAATTCTGCCGGCGTTTCCGGTTAAATCACGGTGAGGGTACTAAGCCGTGGGCGAAAGGGTTGCCGTCCTTGAAGGCAAGGGGGCGCCCCTCCCGGAAGAAAGTCATCGGATGGAAAGGAACCACATGCGGTGTGGGCTGGGTCCCGCGTTGGGAACTACGGGGAAACCCCGGGGGGCATCTCCTTCATCATTGCATCGCTGCGATTTCACTCTCCCTTAACGCTTCCACAACCCGCAGGAAATGGAGAACGAGTAGGATCTCCGGGAACGTCAGAAACCGAAAAAGGGACCCAAGAAATGGAGGAACCCGAGATGAGCATCCAAGCGCAATCAATCCAACCCCGATTGACCCGCCCCCATCGGGCGGCACGATTTTTCAAGGAAAACGCTGCGTCTCTTTCCAACGCACGCGTCTTCCCGATCTCCGTAGAGATCCTCCTGCACGCGGAGACCTCCAAAATACGGGTCCACTTGCGCACGGCTGCCGGGGTGGAACTCCGTGCCCGCGTAAAACCAGAGGAATTGGACAGGATCTTGGCCAAAGATCGGTTCGCGGCCGTACGGTTCCCCGACGCTGGAGATGCGTGGCACCCCCTATAACCATGGACGAATCGATACGCGTTCAAAGGAAAACCGTGGTGAGGCCGATCGCGACGGATGTCGGGGAGATGGCGATTCCGAAGCGTGCGGGATGTGACGCGCAGATCGACGGAACGACCTTGGGCTCTCCCGTATCTGGGGCGCCAGAATGGCCACTCTCTCCGGGCGAACTCCGCGCACGCATCTATGCGGTGCGGATGGATCTCGAGGCCGTGAGGGAATATCTGCATCCGGCACCGCTGCTCCCCCATCGTCAACCTTCTCCGGGTGGCCAGGTGGCGGGTGTGGTGGAAGCGATCGGTGAAGGCGGGAGTTCGTCGCTTCTGGGGCGTTGGGTGGTGGCTTCAGTCGCAACGGGGGCATTGACCCGCAGCCTTCGCCTGCCGGAAAGCCTCGCCGTTAGGATCCCCAAACGCATACGGCCGGAGCAGGCGCTCACGGTGGCTGCGAATTTTCTCCCCGCCTACCAACTCCTCCACCGCCTCGCTGATTTGAACGAGGGAGATCGCATCCTGCTCCTTGATCCGCGCTCGGGCTTGGGTTCGGCCCTCGTGTCCCTCGCCATGCGCATGGGGCTCTTTATCTACGGTACCTTCCTGAAAGGGACGTACCCGAGCGCTGAGGCGCAACGCCTCACCCCCATCGATGCGGGCACCCGGGATGTGGACGCAGTCATTCGCCGCAAACACCCCAAGGGCGTCCACGCCTTCTTTGATTTGTCCGGCGGCGGTCATTTGTCGCGATTCCTTCCGGCTCTTCGTCGGGATGGGGAAGGTTTCGTGGTCGAATCCCTGGGGAAGGGCTCTGTCTGGCCACCCTTTGCCTGTCGAGCGCTATTTAGGACCCTCTATTTCAACCTTATCCATCGGCGCCACGTCGAGACCTACGAAGTGCACCGTTACGCCCGACACCACCCCGAACGGACCCGCAAGGATCTCCGCCGCCTGCTCCATTGGCTCAAGGAGGGGAAGATCCAGGTGGCCGATGAACCGCTTCTCTCGCTGGGCCGCCCCGATCTGCTTGCGAAGGCGCTCGCCGCGGGCATCCATCCGGCAATTTCCCCCTGAGAAAAGGGGAGGTGGGGCACCGCCCCACCAGTCCGGGCAAGAATTAACCGAAACTTAACAATCCCCCGCTGTTTCTCATCCTCCGTTAACCTTCCCGGCTTAAGATTTCTGTATCGAAACTTGAATCAGGAGCTTCTTCCATGAAACGCCTCACCCATCGAACCTTGATCGCGGTGGCCTCCGTGGGCCTCATGATCAGCCCGGTGCTCCTTAGAGCCCAGGCCGTCGCCGTCGATCCTAAGATCCCAGCCTATGCGCCGGCCTCCGGGATCTCGGGAAACCTCTCCTCGGTCGGATCCGACAGCCTCAACAACGTGATGACCCTTTGGGCCGAAGGCTTCAAGAAGGCCCACCCGAACGTGGTCGTCCAGATCGAGGGCAAGGGTTCCTCCACCGCGCCCCCGGCCCTCGTCTCCGGCACGGCCCAACTCGGCCCCATGAGCCGCGCGATGAAGGCCGAGGAGATGGACGCCTTCGAGAAGAAATACGGCTACAAGCCCACGGAGATCCGCGTGGCCATCGATACCCTGGCCGTCTTCGTCCACAAGGACAACCCGGTGAAGGGCTTCACGCTGCGCGAGATCGACAGCATCTTCTCGTCGACCTACAAGCGCGGCGGGCTCCCCATCGACAATTGGAGCGCTTTCAAGCTCGGCGGCGCCCTGGCGAACAAGCCGATCTCCCGCTACGGGCGCAATAGCGCCTCCGGTACCTACGGCTTCTTCAAGGAGCATTCCCTGGCCAAGGGCGACTTCACGGTGCGGGTGAAAGAGCAGCCCGGTTCCTCCGCGGTGGTGCAGGGCGTCGAGAAGGAAATCGGCGCCATCGGCTATTCGGGCATCGGCTACGCCACCTCCGGCGTGCGCGCGGCGGCGATCTCAGATGACGGGAAGGCCCCGAAGTACGTGGAGGCGACCTATGCAAACGCGCTGAACGGGACCTATCCCCTGACCCGCTTCCTCTTCATCTACATCAATAGCCATCCCCGCAAGGGCCCCGAACCCCTCGTCGCTGCGTTCATCAAATACGTCCACTCCCAGGAAGGGCAGCAGGTCGTGGTAAAGGACGGCTATTTTCCCCTGACCATCCAGATGATCGACCGGATGAAGGGCGATATCGGCCTCTGACCCGCAGATGCTCGAAACGGAGCCCGCTAGGCTGCTACCCATCGCGGCCTGGCGGGTTCTCTCGTTCACCCAGCCTCAAACAGAGTAAGCTTAAACCCCCCATGGCCCTCCCCGAAAGGTTCCAGGTTTCCCGAAACACCCTGCTCGTCGACCGGGCCATGAATCGAACGATCCGATTCGGGGGCGCGGCGGTCATCGTGGCCGTCTCGGGAATCCTGCTTTTTGTCGTGCTCCAGATCCTACCGCTTTTCCGGGGCGCCCGCCTGACCCCCGCCCTCGTCTTTCCGGCCACGAACCTCTCCAATAGCCCCGCACGCCTCCTGGGAGCCGATGAATGGATGGAAGCTCCCTTCGTGGTAGACGACGCGGGGATCTTCCATTTCTACCACCTTTCCTATGCGGAGACAAACGGGAAGACATACCCCGCCCTGGATCGCCTCGAGTCGGTCCGCCCCGACGTCTTTCCGCCGGGCGAGACCCCGACGGCCTTCGCCTACGATCAAGAGCGGCAAGAGATCGCCCTGGGCGGACCCGGTGGCCGCTTCGCCATCCTCGAACTCGGCTATGCCGCTGATTTTTCCTCGGAAAGACGCGCCGTGCGCCAGGGCCTTCGGACCGCACTCCGCTCGACCCTCGGGAAGCCGGGGGCCGCCTTGAGCGCGGTCGCATTCGGCGGCGATGGCGATCGAAAACTGGCGGCCGCGATCCAGCCGTGGCCCAGCGGCCCCGAACTTTATATCCGGAGTTTCGTGAAGAGCCGGAGCCTTGAAGGCGAAGCCGCGCTCCTGGCGGGAACCGAGCACGAACTCACGACGAACTTGCCCTCGCCCCCCGTTCGATTGCTGGTAAAAAAACAAGCCGATGGCCTTTTGGCGATCCTCGCGGACGGCTCGGTCGCCTACCTGGCGGTGGACGATGAGGGTGCCACCCTGCGCCAAATCTTCACGCCTTTCGAAGATCTCCCGGAGAAGCGCGTGGGGAACGCCGAGTTCATCTTTGGCGACGTGTCGGTTTCGTTCGTCTCGGCGGCCGGGGAGCACCGGGTCTTCAGCCTCTATGCCCGCGCCGACCGGGACAATCTGCGCCTCTTCGGGCGGACGAAATCCTTCGCGGCGCTCTCGGGCGCGGCGGGATGGTCGGCCCATGGCATCCGGAATAAGACCCTCCTATTAGGCGAGGGGCGTAAGGCCGCGCTCTGCTACACCACCACCGAATCCGTGCGGTGGCGGGGCGAATTGCCGGTGGCCACCTTACGGGGGATCCTCGGCGGGAAGAACGACAAGGCCCTCTTCCTCGGGGCCGACCGGAATCTCCACCTCTACGACCTCGAGGACCGCCACCCGGAAGTCTCGTGGACGGCCTTCTTCGGCAAGGTCTGGTACGAGGGGAGCGCGGAGCCCAAGTACGAGTGGCAATCCACCGGGGGGACGGACGATTTCGAGCCGAAACTTTCCCTCGTCCCGCTCATCCTCGGGACCTTGAAGGGAACCTTCTACGCCCTCCTTTTCGCGGTGCCCTTGGGCCTGCTCGCGGCGCTCTATACCAGCCAATTCCTCAGCCCGGGGCTCAAGGGTTACGTGAAGCCCGTCATGGAACTCTCCGCGAGCCTGCCGTCGGTCGTCCTCGGCTTCATCGCCGCGCTCATCCTGGCCCCGCTCGTCGAGAACCGCGTGCCTTCCATCCTGCTGATCCTGATCTTCACCCCCGCCGCCGCCATCGCCTTCGGCGCGCTCTGGGCCCGCCAGCCCGCCCGATCGCGCGCGCGCATCCCCGCCGGTTGGGAGTTCGCCGCCTTCGCCCCCGTGTTCTTGGCGGCCGTGGCCGCCGCATGGCTGCTCGGGCCCCCGATGGAGCGGCTTTTATTCACCGTGGCGGACCCCGCGACCGGCGCCCGGGTGGCCGATTTCAAACTCTGGTTCACCCACGCCACGGGCCTCCCGTTCGAGCAGCGCAATTCCCTGGTCGTCGGCTTCATCATGGGGTTCGCCGTGATGCCCATCCTCTTCACCATCGCGGAAGACGCGCTGTCGAATGTGCCCGACTCCATGCGGAGCGGGGCGCTCGCCCTGGGCGCGAGCCGTTGGCAGACCGCCATCCACGTCGTGCTCCCCACCGCCGCCGCGGGGCTCTTCTCCGCCGTCATGGTGGCCTTCGGCCGGGCCGTGGGCGAGACGATGATCGTGGTGATGGCGACGGGGAATACCCCCGTGCTCGACTTCAACCTCTTCAACGGGATGCGCACGCTCTCCGCCAATATCGCGGTGGAACTCCCCGAGGCCCCCGAGGGCGGCACCCTCTACCGCACCCTCTTCTTCGGGGCCCTCGTGCTCTTCGCCATGACCTTCGTCCTCAATACCCTGGCCGAAATCCTGCGTCAGCGGCTGCGCGAGAAGTATAAAAATGTCTGAGCATCCCCCCCCATCCACCGGCTCGCCCGGGGAGGCCTGGGTCTGGTTCGCCGGCCTCGGCCTCGTCACCGGCCTCGCCATGGTCCTCGGCCTCCTCGCGGTCATCACCTGGAACGGCCTCGGGGTCTTTTGGCCGAAGGACATCCTGAAGGTCGACTTCAAGGAAGGGAGCGCGGCGGGCATCGGCGGCGCGCCGGCGCTCCTGGGGGAACTCATCAAGACGCAGGAGCGCAAGATGGGCCAGGCCCCGGGCCAACCGCTCCCCATGGAATGGCAGGTCTTCACGGGGAATAAGGATCGCTACGGCCAGATGTTCAAATACTTCGACGCCGCGGAGATCGCCTCCCATTCGAAGCCGGCCGGCGTGGCGCGCGTCGAGCGGCTCGAATACGGGCCGGCCCTCGGCTTCCCCCGATCCCTGAACCAGGATGACGGCGGGGTCTTGCCCGCGACCGATGCGACTTTCGAGAAGAAACTGCGCGAGGCCATTTCCGGGCAGCGCGCGCTGCGGCGGGATTTGCGCCGTGTGGAAAAGAACGAGATCGGCGCGGTGAACGCCCGCATCGAGTCCCTTCGCCTGAAGGCCAAGCGCCTGGAGCGCAATCCGGGCGATCCGGCGAAACGGGCGGAAATCCAGCGAAAGATCGACGCGGCCCAGACGGAATACGAGGCGCTCTCCGCGCGCGCCCGAGAGATCCGGGGGCGAAAGAGCGGCGCCCGGCTGGTCTTGGCCCTGGGGACGGGGGAAGAAAGCGAGGTGCCGGTGGGCCAGATCGTGGATACCTGGCGGCCCAATGACATGAACGCGGCCCAAAAAACTGGCCATTTCCTCGCGGCCATCGGTTCCTACATCGTCGACGAGCCCCGGGAGGCGAACACCGAAGGGGGCGTCTTCCCCGCCATCTTCGGGACCTTCGTCATGACGCTCCTCATGTCCCTGGCGGTGATGCCCTTCGGGGTGGTGGCGGCGATCTATCTGCGGGAATACGCCCATCAGGGCTCCTTCGTCCGCGGGGTCCGCATCGCGGTGAATAATCTCGCCGGGGTGCCCTCCATCGTCTACGGCGTCTTCGGCCTCGGGTTCTTCGTCTACGTCATCGGGGGGAGCCTCGATCGGCTTTTCTTCGCCGATCGCCTGCCGTCGCCCACCTTCGGAACCGGCGGCCTCCTCTGGGCGGCGCTGACCCTGGCCCTTATGACCGTGCCGGTGGTGATCGTTTCCACAGAAGAGGCCCTCGCGGCGGTCTCGCGGGGCGTGCGCGAGGGCGCCTTGGCCTGCGGCGCGAGCAAGTGGCAGACGATCCGGAGCGTGGTGCTCCCGGCCGCGGCGCCCGGTATGCTCACCGGCCTCATCTTGGCCATGGCCCGGGGGGCGGGCGAGGTCGCCCCGCTCATGATCGTAGGGGTGGTGAAACTGGCCCCCGAACTCCCCATCGACGGGCTCTTCCCGTTCATCCACCTCGAGCGCAAGTTCATGCACCTGGGCTTCCACATCTACGATCTCGGCTTCCAATCGCCCGACAGCGAGGCCGCCAAGCCGATGGTCTTCGCCACCACGCTCCTCCTCATCGCCCTGGTCGTGGCGCTCAACGCCGGCGCCATCCTCCTCCGCAACCGGCTGCGGAAAAAACTCGCCACCGGAGCCTTCTGATGCAGCAAACCGCGACCAAGACCCTCGAGGTGCTCGCTCCCTCGGAAGCGCCCGAGAATCCCGCCTACATCCGCTTCCTCCGCTACCATTTCTGGTACGGAGCGGCGCAGGCGCTCCACGGGATCGACCTCGATATCCCCGAGAAGCGCGTCACCGCCCTCATCGGCCCCTCGGGTTGCGGCAAGAGCACGCTGCTTCGCAACATCAACCGGATGAACGACCTCATCGACGGCGTGCGCCACACGGGCGACCTCATCCTGGGGGCGCACAGCGTCTACGACCCCTCGGTCGAGGTGATCGGGCTCCGCAAGCGCGTGGGGATGGTCTTCCAGAAATCCAACCCCTTCCCAAAGTCCATCTACGAGAACGTGATCTTCGCCCTGCGCATGGCGGGGCGCACCGACCGGAGGCTCCTGGACGAGACGGTGGAGAAGAGCCTGCGCGATGCCGCGTTGTGGGACGAGGTGAAGGACCGCCTGCACGAGAGCGCGCTGGGCCTGTCGGGCGGGCAGCAGCAGCGCCTGTGCATCGCCCGCGCGGTGGCCAACCGGCCCGAAGTGCTCCTCATGGACGAGCCCTGCTCGGCCCTCGACCCCATCGCCACCGGGAAGGTCGAGGAGCTCATGCATGAACTCAAGAAAAACTACACCATCGTCATCGTGACCCACAACATGCAGCAGGCCGCCCGGGTGAGCGATTTCACCGCGTTCTTCTACCTCGGGAGGCTCGTCGAGTTCAATCCCACCGCCACCATCTTCTTGAACCCGTCCCAGAAGCGCACGGAGGACTACATCTCCGGGCGGTTCGGCTGAATCCCAGGAAACAGGAAACCCCATGCTCCGCGAAAAAATGGAATTACTGCGCAAGAAATTCACCGATAGCATCGCCGAAGTGGAGGGCATGCTCGCCGAGGTCAGCGGCGGCCTCGTCGAGGCGTCAGAGGGTTTCCTGGAGAAGGTCGCCGCGCGCGAGGAGCGAGTGAACCAGTTCGAGTTGGAACTGGATTTCTTCTGTACTTCCATCATCTCCCTCTACGCCCCCGAGGCGCGCGACCTGCGCACGGTGCTCATGATCCTCAAGATGAACAACGACGTGGAGCGCATCGGCGACCTCCTCTACGGGGTGGCGAAGGTGGTGGCGCAGCTGCGCGAGCAGGGCGAGGCGTGCGATCCCGAACTCCGCGGGCTCCTGGACGACGCCGGGGCGATGTTCAAGCGCGCGGTCGACGCTTTCTTCGAGGAGGATGCGCAGAAGGCAGACGCCGTGCTGGCGGACGACGATGCCATCGACCAGCGGCGCCACCGCATCATCGGGCGCATGCTCGAGACCATCGCCAAGGATCCGGACCATGTGCGCCGGTACTACAGCAATATCAAGGCGACCCAGAAGGTCGAGCGCATCGCCGACCACGCCACCAATATCGCCGAGGACGTCATCTACATGATCAAGGCCACCTCGGTGAAGCACCAGCATGAGGAGGGGCACGGGAAGGCCTAGGCGGTCGTGGAAATCCCCTCGGCGCCCCCGCGGGGCTTGGACCCCGCTCGGGTCCATCGGTTCGGAGGCTCGAGGCCCCGTTCCAATCGAAGGGCGATGGCCGCGCCAGAAACTCCGTCAGCGAAGCGGCGCGAGGATCTTCTCGGCGTTTTCCCGCAGGATATTCATCCGGTCCTCCTCGCGGATGCCTGAATATTTCACGGCGCCCATGAGGTAGCCCGGGTCGAACCAGGGGAGGTCCGTGCCGAAGACGACCTTTTCGGAGCCGGCGATGCGCACCATGGCCTCGATGGCCCCGTCGAGGCAGCCCACGGCGCAGGTGTCGAGGTAGAGGTGCTCGTGCGCTCCGGCCAATCGGGCGAAGGCCTCGTGCTCATGGTAGCCGCTATGGCCGAGGACGAAGCGGACGTTCGGCCATTTCTCGGCGACCCGGCGGCAATTCTCGAGCCCGCAGCGGGTGTCGCCACCCCAGGTGTGGGCCAGCACGAGGAGGCGGTGCGCGTCGGCGTAGGTCCACCAGGGCTCGAAGCGCGGGCCGTCGAGGGGATATTGATGGAGGGAGCTGTGGAACTTGAACCCGACGAACCCCAGGGCGCGGGCGGCTTCGAACGCCGCGATTTCGCGCTCGAATCGGCCTTCCCCGTGGGGGTGGACGACCCAATAGGCGAGGAAGCGGCCCGAGGCCTCCCGAAGGATCTCAGCCGTCGCGCCATTGCTCCCGGGCTCGATGAGGGCCCGGTGGGGGCTCAGCACCAGGGTGGCGATCTGGTGGCGGTCCATCTCTCGGATCATCTCTGGCGTGGACGAGCGGGGCATGGGGAAACCGACGTATGCCCCGTGGTGGCCGTGGAGATCGATGAAGTTCATCACGCCACCTCCGAGAGGATTCGGGCGAGGTTCCCGGAGGCGATGAGGGAGGCCTCGGCTTGGGGCACATCGAGGCGCTCGAGGAAGCCGACGGCGCCCCCGGGTTCCTAGCGGGGCGCTCCGGTGCTGAAGCAAAGGCGCCGGGCGCCGAAGCGTTTCACCGTCTCCTGGACTTCGCCGCTGACGCGGCAGGGTCCCAGGGCCAGATGGAAGGAGGGGAAGCGCTCCAGGAGCGGCCAGGTGTAGCGGGCGAGGCCCCACGAATGGCCGTTGAGCGCCACGAGGGTGAGCTTGGGGAACTCGCAGAGTACCTGGTCGCATTTTTCGTAGCCCGGGTAATCGGGGGCGGGCATGAGGATGGGGATGCGCCGCTCCTCGCACACGGCGAAGAGATCGCCGCAGAAGGTGCGGCGCGTGGAGAAGGGGAGGGCGGGATCGCAGACGAGCGCCCCGACCCCGGCGCGCTTCATGGCGCCGGGGAGTTCCTCGGGCGAGGGGAACTCCCCGGCGTGGTGGGGGACGAGGAACCAGGCCGGCACCAGGCGCGCCTCACCTGGAGCGAACGAAGCGGCCAGACGATTGCCATCGGGGATGCTCCAGGCATGGGCCGCGCTGCGGAAGAGGCTGCGCTGGATCCCGAAATGGTCCATTTGGGCGAGAACCTCCCCGACCGTTCCCGTGGGGAACCGGGAAGGTTTCGGCCCATCGCCGACAAGGAAATCGGCGTCGAAGAAGTTCATGAAGGGCTCCCTCCCTTGGAGCGGTTCTTGGCAGGGCGGCGGGGAGGATCCTCCCCGCCCGGTTCATCGCGAAGGAAGCGTTCGAAGGCGTGGAGGGCCGCGCCGAAGGCCGCGCCCAATTCCGGGTAGGCGGCGAGGCGGATGGCGAGTTTTCGGGCGTTGGGCTCGAGCACTTTCCCCAGGAGGGAATCCCGGACCGCCTCGGTGAGCCGGGGAAAATAAGCGAACAGGTTCCCGCCGAGGCTGATGGCCTGGGGATTGAGGACGTTCACGAGACCCGAGAGCGCGGAAGCGATGGCGTCGGCGGTGCGCAGGATCTCGGCATGGACCTGGGGGTCGCCCGCCTCCCAGGCTTCATTCACGCGGGCGGGGTCGATCTTCGCCGCGTCGTTCTCGCACAGGCGGGCGAGCGTGCCGCGGAGTTCCCCGGCCTGCATCCGCTTCTTGAGGCGGCCGAGGAGCATGGGCACCGTGGCGAGATTCTCCAGGCAGCCGACGTTGCCGCAGCTGCAGGCCCCCGCCTCGAGGCTCGCGAACACGTGCCCCAATTCGCCGGCGGCGTGGTTGGCGCCGGCCACCGCCTTCCCGTCGATGAACACGCAGGCCTGGATGCCGTTCCCCGCGTTCACGTGGATCGCGTCGCGGTCGTCGCGGAGGCTGCCGAAGCTTTTCTCCGCCGTGGCCGCGGCGTGGCCGGAACTCAGGAGGGAGAGGCGGCTGCGCAGCCCGAGGGCGGAGAGCGCGAACCCGTCCCAGCCCCGATTATTGGCGAAGAGTTCGACGCGGAGTTTTTGGGGATCGATGACGGCGGTGATGGCGAGGCCCACTCCGTCCACCCCGCGCTCGTGGCGCTTCAAGGCCGGGGCGAGGAGGAGGGGATCCTCCGGCGTGGGGATTTCTTCCAGTAGGGAGAAGGCGCCCCGGGCATCCATGCGCAGGATGCGGGTTTTCCACGCGCCGACATCCACCCCCAGGCAGGTTTTCCAGGCCGGGTTCATGGCGAGGGAGACGTTTCGGCTGCGGTCCGTATCGGTCTCGAGGACGATCTCTTTTTTGATGAGGAGGTCGACGTATTTGGAGACGGAGGCGGGGGCCATATGGAGGCCCTGGCTGATCTCGAAGCGGCGGATGCCGGGCTTCTGGAAAACCAGGCGCCGCACGGTCTGAAAATTTTCAAAGGCGAAATGACGCATGAACGATACTCTAGGTTATTAAGTTAAAATAGTCAACTTGACAAACTAAAAAAAAGTAACTAACCTTATAATAGTTCGCAATGCGAACCATAGGAGTTCCCCATGTTCAAAATTGGGCAAGAGGAGGTGGAGGCCATCCGCCTCGCCATCGCCGATGGAAATCTCTTCCGCTATTCGAAGCAGAGCCGCACGGAGCAATTAGAGCGCGGTTGGGCGGCGAAGGTGGGAACTGCCCATTGCTTGGCGCTCAATAGCGGAACCTCGGCCCTCATGTGCGGGCTCCTCGGCATGGGCATCGGCCCGGGGGATGAGGTAATCGTGCCGGGCTACACCTTCATCGCCACGGCGGCGGCGGTGCTGGCGGTGGGGGCCATCCCGATCCTCGCGGAGGTGGATGAAAGCCTCACCCTGGACGCCGCCGATTTCGAGGCGAAGATCACCCCCCACACCAAGGCGGTCATCCCCGTCCATATACAGGGCATGCCGGCGAACCTCGGGGCGATCCTCAAGGTCGCGGGGGCCCACGGGATCGCCGTGATGGAGGACGCCTGCCAGGCCGACGGGGGCTCCTACCGTGGAAGGTGCCTGGGCAGCCTGGGGGATGCGGGGGCCCATTCCTTCAATTTTTTCAAGATCATCGGCGCGGGGGAGGGCGGGGCGCTCGTCACCTCCAAGCGCGAACTCCTCGAGACGGCGACGCTGGCCCACGATTGCGGCAACGCGTTCTTCTCCGAAAAGGCGCCCACGGTGCCCCTCTTCACCGGCTGGAATTTCAGGATCAGCGAGATCCTCTCGGCGGTGATGCTGGTGCAGGTGGATCGGCTCGACGGCATCCTCTCGGGACTGCGCCGCGAGAAGACCTTCCTGGCGGGCGAACTCCGTGGCCGCGTCGAGTTCGTCCCCTCAAACGATGCGGAAGGCGATTGCGGGACGACCCTTGCGCTGCGCTTCTCCACGTCCGAGTCGGCGGCCCGTTTCACGGAAGCCGCCCTCGCCGCGGGGGTCGGCGGCGTCCATTCGCCCATCCACACGGGCAAGCACGTCTACACGAATTGGCAGGCGATCCTCGAGAAGAAGGGCGCCGCCCATCCCGCCCATAATCCCTACAATTTCGCGAAGCGGCCGATCGCGTACTCGAAGGAGATGCTGCCCCGCACCCTGATGCATTTGGCGCGTTCCGTCTACGTCCCGATGCACGTAAACCATGGGGAGGAGAAATGGGAGGCCATGGCCAAGGCCCTGAAGGCCGCCGCGGAAAAAGCCAGCGCATGAACCGTCCCGGGCGTTGGCCCGGCGGCCGCGGAAGGGAAGCCGCGTGGCGGGGAGGGCCGGGTCATCCCCCCGTTTTCTTCTTCTCCAAATAATCCCAGCGCTCGAGGAGGGAATCCACGGCGGCCTGGGCCGCATCGAGTTTCACTTGGCGGGCCATGAGTTCGGCGGCGTCGGAGGCGACCGAGGGATCGTGGAGCGCAACGCGCGCCGCCCGGGCCAATTCTTCGGCGTTGGCGATCTTTCCTTCGATATTCTTTAGTTCGTTGCGCTCGCTGGAACTGAGCGCGCCGCGCGCCGGGTTGGCGGCGGGCGGGGCTTCCACTGCGCGGGGGGCATCGGATTCCCGCTCGGAGGGGCTCTCGTACTGGGCTTCCCACTGGGCGTAGTCGGCGAAAAAATCGGCGTTGCCCCGCCCGTCGAGGGCGAGGATGCGCTGGCTCACGCGGTCGAGCAGGTAGCGGTCGTGGGTCACCAGCACCAGGGCCCCGGTGAAATCCATGAGGTTCTGCTCGAGCACCTCGAGGGTCGCCAGATCGAGGTCGTTGGTCGGCTCGTCCAGCAGCAGCAGATCGGCGGGCTGCAGCATGAGACGCGCGATGAGCACGCGGGCCTGCTCGCCGCCGGAGAGGCGGTGGAGGGGGAGTTCCAACTGGTCGAGGCTGAAGAGGAAGCGCTTGCACCAGGCGGTGACGTGCACCACCTGGTTGCGGAAATGGACCTGGTCGCCCCCGGGGCAGAGGGACTCGCGCAAGGTCGCGTTCAGGTCGAGGGTTTCCCGGTGCTGGTCGAAGAGCACGATCTTCAGTTGGTCCGCGTGGCGCACCTCGCCCGCGTCGGCCTTGAGGGCGCCGGAGAGGAGGCGCAGGAGCGTGCTTTTCCCGCTGCCGTTGGTGCCGAGGAGCCCGAGGCGCTCGCCGGGGCGAAGGACGAGGTCGAGGGGCCCGAAGAGTTTCTTCCCGCCCATGCTCTTCTCGACTTGGCGCAGTTCCGCCAGTTCTTTCGTGCGCCGGCCGCTGCCGCCCAGTTCGATGCGCGCCGAGACCCCCGAGCGGTTGGAGGATTTGAGGTCTTCCAGGGCCTCGATGGACTCGCCGGCCCGCTTGATGCGCGCCTGCTGCTTGGTGCTGCGGGCCTTGGCCCCCCGGGCCAGCCATTCCATCTCGCGGCGCACCGAGTTGGAGAGGGAGGCCTCCTGCGCCTGGCGGGCCGCCATGAGTTCCAGGCGTTTCTCGAGGAATTGCCGGTACGACCCCTGGCTGCTGAAATGCCCCTCGGCATGGCGCCGGTCGATCTCGATGACCCGGTTGCACACGCGCTCGAGGAAATAGCGGTCGTGGGTCACCACCGCGAAGGCGCCCTTCCAGGCCTTGAGGAAGACCTCGAGCCAAAGGACGCCCTCGAGATCCATGTGGTTGCTGGGCTCATCCAATAGAAGGAGTTCGGGGTCGGCGAGGACGCCCGCGAGGATGGCCGCGCGTTTGCGCCAGCCCCCGGAGAGTTCGCCCAGGGGCCGGTCGGCGTCGGCGAATTGGGCGGCCTCGAGGGCGGTCTCGAGGCGGCGTTCTTTCTCGTAGTCGGCGAGGTGGAGGGCGTCGACGATGTCGGTGAGGAAGGCGCGCACCGTGAGGTCGGGGCGCAGGATGGAGTCGTCTTCCTTCTGCTTGACCAGGGCCATGCGAAGGCCGCGTCGCATGGAGAGGGTGCCCCGGTCGCTCTTCTCTTCCCCGGCGAGGATGCGAAGGAGGGTCGACTTGCCGGCCCCGTTGGGGCCGATGAGGCCGGTGCGTTCGCCCTCGAAAAGCCCGAAGGTGAGGCCGTCGAAGAGGGTGCGGGAGCCCCAGGCCTTGGAGAGTTGCTGGACGCTGATGAGGATTCCCATGGGGGGTGATTTTCCTATCAATACGGGGGAGGCGCACGCCGAACCGGCCCGATTCCCGCCGCGAGGGAAGCCGGGCGATACGGGCCGGTTCCGACGCCCCGGGATCGAATGAAGTTATACTGTCTTGGCCATGGATGCTTCGTTGTTAGCGCGGATCGCGACGCCGGTGAAGTCCACCCTGCGCGCCTTCCGATCGCGCAATTACCGCCTCTTCTTCACGGGCTACTTCATCTCCCTCATCGGCATGTGGCTCCAGCAGGTGGCCATGGGCTGGCTCGTCTACCGCCTCACGGGTTCCGCCGTGCTCCTCGGGGTGGTGAGTTTCGCCGGGCAGATCCCCGTGCTCATCATCGCCCCGATCGCCGGGGTCCTTAGCGACCGGTGGAACAAGCGCCATATGGTGATGGTCACCCAGGCGCTGGCCATGCTGCAGGCCTTCGCGCTGGCCGCCCTGGTTCTCTCCGGGCAGATCCAAACCTGGCACCTTGTATGCCTGAGCGTATTCCTCGGGTTCGCCAACGGCTTCGAGATGACGGCCCGCCAATCCTTCGTCATCGAGATGGTGGAACGCCGGGAAGACCTGGGCAACGCCATCGCGCTCAATTCGGTGATGTTCAACGGGGCGCGGTTCATCGGCCCCTCCCTCGGCGGCCTGCTCATCGCCTCGGTGGGCGAGGGGATGTGCTTCTTTATCAACGGCCTCAGTTTCGTGGCGTCCCTCGGGGCCCTCTTGTGGATGCGGTTCACCCCCAAGCCCTCCGGCCGAACCGCGCAGCCCCTCTTGGAGGGGTTCGTCGACGGCGTGCGCTATACCTTCGGCTTCCCGCCCATCCGCGCCATCGTCCTCTTCCTCGCGGTCCTCAGCCTCATGGCCCACCAGTGCGCCGTCGTCATGCCGGTCTTCGCCAAGGACGTCCTCCATCAGGGTCCGCGCGCCTTGGGTATCCTCATGGCGGCCATCGGAGCGGGGGCCCTGGCCGGGGCGCTCTTCCTCGCGTCCCGGAAATCCGTGGCGGGCCTGGGTCGCTTCATCGCCGGAGGAACCCTCCTCTTCGGCGCCACCCTCATCGCTTTCGCGTTCTCGAGGACCCTCGCTCTCTGCGCGGTCCTGCTCTTCCTCAACGGAGTGGGCCTCATGGTGCAACTCGCCAGTTGCAATACCATCGTGCAGTCCATCGTCGACGACGATAAGCGCGGGCGGGTGATGAGTTTCTATTCCCTATCGCTCATGGGTATGGCGCCTTTCGGGAGCCTCCTCGCGGGTTGGCTCGCGGATCGCCTCGGGCCCCACGCGCCCTTCCTTTGGGGGGGGTGTTCGCCCTCATCGGCGCCGTCGTTTTTTGGCGGATGCTCCCCAAACTTGCCGACTTGGTCACGCCGATCTACCGGTCCCGCGGTCTGGTCGATGAGAAAGGCGCTTCCGTGGCGACGGTGGAATGAAGACGCGGCGGTTTAGGGCTGTGCCGGAACCTGCGGGATTCTTTTCGCGGGGAAAGAACTTTCGCGGGTATCAAGAGGCGTGGGTGCTAGAGATTCTCCGTGCGGGGTGTGGGCGGGGGGAGGGCTGTTTTTTTTTGGT
>JAFLEE010000088.1 GCA_017302015.1 Spirochaetota bacterium
CTCGGCCGAGGCGCCCGCGATGCGCACGCGCCCCCCGGGGGTCATCTACCAATGGGGGCTCTTCCTCATCCATCAATTGAGCCGCATGTTCTACGGGCTGCGCGCCCGGGGCCATCAGCTTCTCCCGGAGAAGGGCGGCCTCATCTTCTGCCCGAACCACGAGAGCTACCTCGACGCGGTCTGGGTGCTCTCTTCGCTTTCGCGCGCCATCCGACGGCGAACCTACGTCATCGGCAAGCGCGAACTCTTCCGGAATCCGATCCTGAAGTTCCTGCTCTCCCGGGCCAATGTCATCGCCGTGGAGCGGGAAGGGGACGTGCGCGAGGCCCTCTCGGCCGCCGAAGGCGTGCTTCGCGAGGGCAAGAACCTGCTCATCTTCCCCGAGGGCACGAGGTCGCGCAGCGAAAACATCGGGCGTTTCCGCTCCGGGGTGGGGGAACTCATGCTGCGCACCGATGCCAAGGCGGTGCCCGTGCGGGTGCGCGGCGGGCGGGCCATCTGGCCCGTGGGGGGCATCCCCAAACTGCTTTTCGCCAGGCATTTTAACGCCTCGGTTTCATTCGGGACCCCGGTCGCCATGGCCGAGATGGGCGCCCGGGGAACGCAACTCACCCCCGATCTAGCCGCCTTGGAAATTCGGCAGAGGGTCGAAGCCCTGGGGTGAGGACTCCGTCGGCGGCTTCCTCCCCGACGGTCTTGCGCCATTTGAGTTCATCCCGCAGGCGCAGCGCTTCTTCGGGGCGCCGTCGCGAGCGCGCCCATCGAAGGCGCGTAAAGAGGTCTTTTTCGCCGAAGCGCCGCCAGCGCGGGTTGAGCAGGGCCTCGCGGAGGGCCGGAGAATCGGGCCGATCGCTGGTCAAGAGCAGGGATCTCTCCGCCCGGGTCATGGCCACATAGCGCAGGCGATGCTCTTCTTCGGGGTCGGCCGGGGTGTCCCGGTCGAGTTCGCCGAAGCGGTAGCACGCGACCCCGACGAACTCCTTTCCCTTGGCCGCGTGCATCGTGAGGAGGGCGACCCCGCCGCGGCGGGGCGGTTCTCCGATGTTTGGTTCCTCGCCCCCGCCGGTTTCGTATTGGCGCAGAAACTCTCCGGTGGTCCAACTCGGGGGCGCGAAACGGAGGAAGGCCGCCGCGAATACGGAGGGCTTATCGGCCTGGTGCTCATGGGGCCAGAAGAATTTGGCCCCCAATTCGCGGGCATAGAAGGCGGCGGCCCGGCCGAGGGGCGTGGAGGGATCC
This sequence comes from Spirochaetota bacterium, assembly GCA_017302015.1. GTDB lineage: Bacteria > Spirochaetota > UBA12135 > COTS27 > JAFLEE01 > JAFLEE01. The sequence goes on from JAFLEE010000088.1 coordinate 1,240, forward strand.
CGGGCCAGGCGGAGCCACTGGGCGAGGGATCGGGTGAAGGCGTGCCAGGGCCCCCGCTGCTCCACCGGCAAGCGCGCGGCGGGGAGCGCGAAGAGTTCGCCCAAACTCTCGAAACGTGCGCGAAAGACGGCGGACAGCGGCGTGCCGGGATGGTCGAGCAGTTCGCGGAGCGCGAGGGCCCCCCGCGCGCCGCGGTCTGGAAGGGAGAGCCTGGTGACGAGTTCCTGGGCGAAGGCGTTTCGAAAGAGGAGGGCGAGGGGAAAGGCGCCCGCGGGCAGCCCCCGGCTCTCGAGGGCGTGGGCGAGCACCGGAAGCCAGCGCTGGTGGCGGGAGAGCACGGCGAAGCGTTCGGGGAGCGCCGCGAGGCGCCGCTGCTCGCCCTGGAGCCATGCGGCGGTTCTTCGGGCGAGGTGCAGGCGATCGGGATGGAAGGCCACGCAAAGCCTCCCGGGGCCCGTTTGGACGGGGAGGAAGGTTTTCTCGACCCGGTGCCTGAGGCGGGAGATCGCGAACGAGGCATGCCGCACGATGGGCTCGGCGCTTCGATAATTGCGCCCGAGGATCAATTGGGCGCCGCCGGGGTAATAGCTTGGGAAATCCAGCAGCCGCCGGGCTTCGGCGCCCCGCCATCCGTAGATGCATTGGTCGTCATCGCCGACGGCGAAAAGCCGCCCCGAGGAAGCGAGGAAATCCACGAGGAGATGCTGGGGCGCGTTTAGATCCTGGTATTCATCCACCAGGATCCACCGGTGGCGCGATCTCCATTTCGATCGAAGGCCCCCGTCGGAGAGGAGTTCCCGCAGGGCGAGATGGAGCATGCCCGGGAAATCGACGTTGCGATGCGCGCGCTGCCAATGGGCGAGGGCCTCGAGGAGTTCGGGATCCACGCCAGGGGTCGGGGAGTATCCGCGACCCCTTTTTATTTCTGCGACCTCCGCGCCACCGGCGGTGGTGTGTGAGACCGGTACCGCGAGGGTTTCGAGGGCGCGGGCCAAGGTGGCGGAGTTCAGGGGGCGGTCGGGGGCATGGGCCTCCAGGAATCGATCCGGTCCGTCTTCTTCCACGCTCCAGGGCGACCCCGCATCGGGCAGGCTGGCGAGGGCGAACGCGTGGAAAGTCTTGACCTGGACGCCCGAGGGGCCGACCGGCACGCCATGGGCTTCGAGGCGACTGCGGATTTCATCGGCCGCCTTGCGGTTGAACGCCAGGGCCAGGATCGAAGCCGCGTCGACGGCGCTGGCGACGAGGTAGCGGATCCTTTGCACGAGCACCCGGGTTTTCCCCGAACCGGCCGGAGCGAGCACGCAAAGGGGGCCTCCGTTCCAAGAGGCCGCCCGGGCCTGTTCGGGATCGAGTTCTGAAAGGAGCGCGCCCGCGAGGGCGGGATCGGGGCGAAGTTCCGGGGGCGGCGGGAACGAGGCCCCTTCTTCCCGGAAGGCCCGTCTGAGGGTGGCGTGGTCGAAGTAGAGGAGCCTAGGATCTAGGGGGGGATGGGGCGCGAGGGATGGCATCCCCCGAGCATAAATGGCGTGCGTGGGGCGAGGAACCGGGCCGAGCCGGTGGGGTCCTTAGACGGTTTCGGGCCGGCAATCCCGCAGGGTGCAGCCCGCGCCCTGGGGCTCGATTTCGAAGGTGGCATGGGGGATGTGGAGTTCGGAGGTGATGCGGCGCAGGCGGGTCTTGACCTCATCCAGGGCCGAGAGGTCGGGGTTGCCGGCGACCTCGACATGGGCGGTGAGCACGTGGAAATGGCCGTCGAGGGTCCACAGGTGCAGGTCGTGGATGCCCGAGACCCCGGGCTCCGCCAAAAGGAGCCGGGTGAGTTCGGCCTCGCGGATGCCGGGGGGACCGCCCTGGAGGAGGATATGGAGGGCTTCCCGGCCGTTTCGAAACGCGTTGATCGATACCCAAAGGGCGATGGCGATGGAAAGGGCGGGATCGATCCACACCCAGGCGGTGAAATGGATGACGATGGCGCCGACAAGAACGGCGACCCATCCCAGGATATCTTCGATGAAATGGAGCGAGACGGCGCGGTGCTGGAGATCGCTTCTCCGGGACACGCGCCAGGCCGCGACGGAGTTGACGAGGATGCCGAGGACGGCGAGGGCGAGCATGCCGCGGGCGTGAACCGGTTCCGGGTGCCGCAGGCGGCCGATGGCGAAATAGCCCATGGCCACGGCCCCGGCGAGGAGGACAGCGGAAAGGATCAGGGCGGAGAGGATCGAAAGGCGGCGGTAGCCGAAGGTATAGGCCGCGTCGGCCTTGCGGTGGGAGCGCCGCTCCAAAATCCACGCCAAGGCGATGGAGAGGCTATCGCCCGCGTCGTGGAGGGCGTCGGAGAGGATGGAGACGCTATTGGTGAGAAGGCCGCCGACGAGTTCCACCACCGCGAACAGGCTATTAAGGAGGAAGGCGACCCCGAGCCCCCCGCCGGATGCTCCGTGGGAGTGGCCGTGGGCATGGTCGTGGGAATGGGAGGCGTGGTGTTCGTGGGCCATGGCGGGGGAGGGATGGGGAAATGTATCATCGAACGCGGATGGTAAAATTCAGCGTGGAAAAACGAATCATCCTGGCCGGTTGGCATTGGGGAGAGGTTTCCGGAACGGCGACCGTGCTGGAAAACATCGTTCGCCACCTTGAGCCATCCCCGGGGATGGCGTACCGCTTGGTCGTTCCCCATGGGCGGGAGCTCGGCGTCGTTCCCGGCTTCGTGCAGGTGGCACGCTTGGGCGAGGTCTCGGGCGGTCACGGGGCCTGGCTCGAGGCTTTCCAAGGCGCCTACGGGAACGAACTCCTCTTTTTCCCGGGGATGCAATTGCCCCAGCGGACCCCCGCGCGTTTTGTCAGCGTAATCCACGACGTCCTGCCGCTGCACTCCATCGATTTCAAGATCAATCCCCTGCGCGCGGCGGGCTACCGCGCTAAAATTCGAGCCCATCGGACGGCACGACGCATCATCACGGTTTCCCAATTTTCGCGCAACGACATCGTGGCGCGCTGCGGTTTGGCAATCGAGAAATTCCGCGTCGTCCCCAATGGGGTCGAAGACCGCTTCTCCGCGGGGGCGCTTCCAATCGACGGGGCGGTCGCGGCCCTGCGCGAACAGGGCCCCTACGCGCTCTACGTGGGCGACCTGAGTTGGCGCAAGAATGTGCCCGCCTTCGCGAAGGCCTACCTCGCGCTCCCCCCGAGACTGAAGGAAAAGTACCGCTTCGTCTTCACCGGGAAGGGCCCCGCTCGGCGGAAGATCGAAAATAGGTTCCAGCGGGCCGGCTGCGCGGAGCGCCTCACGGCCTTGGGCGTGGTGGACCACGAGCTTCTTCCCCCGCTCATGGCGGGCGCGTCGCTGTTCGTGTTCCCGAGCCTCCTCGAGGGGTTCGGGCTGCCCGTGCTCGAAGCACAGGCCGCCGGAACGCCGGTGCTCTGCAATGCCGCAAGTTCCCTCCCCGAAATTTCCGGGGGCGCCGCCCATCTGGTGGACACCGGTTCGCCCCGCCCGTTCGCCCGGGCCCTGGCGTTCCTTCTGGGCGATGAGGGCGAGCGGCACCGTTTGGCGGAGGCGGGGAGGCTTAACGCGGCTCGTTATTCGTGGGCCCGTTCGGCCCGCGCTTATACCCAAATCTTCCAGGAAGCCTTGGAGGGTTCATGAGCGGATTTCCTGGCGGCGCGCGCGGGAAGCGCCTGGCGATCCTCCACCCCGATATGGCCGCGGGCGGGGGCGCCGAAAATTATATCCACTGGATCTCCGAGGAACTCGTGCGCCAGGGCCACGCGGTCACCGTTTTCAGCGGAAGATTCTCCCAGGCCGCGTGCCCCTACGAGAGGATCCAGGTGGATCTCGGGCTTAAGGCCATGCGCTGGCGGCAAAGCACGCGCCGCCTCGCCGAAGAACTTCCCCGCTTCGACGGGATCATCCTCCATAATTTCCCCTCCGCCCTGCATTTCGGCTTCGTGCACCGGAAATTGGGGGGAAGGCTCCCCCCAAGCCTCTGGTTCTGCCAAGAACCCAAGGTCAGCCTCTACGGCGTCGACGAGGCCCAGCGCCGGCGCCTCGCCCGTCGGCGCCTCCGGCGGTTCTCGGTGGCGGATTGGAACACGATCCGCCTCGACCGCAGCGGCGTTCGGGCGGTGGGGGCCATCCGAGGCAATAGCCGCCGCACGGCGCGCTTCGCCGCGTCGGTGTACGGGCGGCCGGTGGAGGCCTTGCACCTCGCCATTCCCGATGCGACGGTGGCCGAAAACCCTGTGGGCGAGAAGGGCGATTTTTTCCTGTTCACCGGGCGCCTCTTCGCCGTGAAAAATGTCTATGGCGCCCTGGGCGCCTTCGAAGAGTTCGTTCGCCTCACCGGGGATCGACGCCTGCGCCTGGTGTTCGCCGGCGAGGGCCCCGAACGCGAGGGACTCCTGCGCCGGGCCGCGGAAGCTGGCCTGGGGGAACGGGTCGAGGCCAAGGGGTGGATCGATGACGCCGGGCTGCGCTCGCTCATGGACCGCGCTGTGGCCGTGCTCAATGTGCCCCACCGGGAACCCTTCGGCCTCGTCACCCTCGAGACCTGGGCCCGGCGCACCGCCCTCATCCTCGCCGGCGATGGGGGCTCGGCGGAACTCGCCACCGACGGGGAGAACGCCCTATTGGTCGACCCGGCCGACGTCGGTCAGATCGCCGCGGCGATGGCTCGCCTCGCGGGCGACCCCGGGTTGGGGGAGCGGCTGGCGGCAAATGGCTACGGCCTCGTGCGCGAAAAGTACCTGATGTCGCACCACGTGCGCCACTTGCTTTCTGCCCTGGGCGTTTGAGGGCGCCATGGCCAGACCGATCGATGCCACGTCGGTGAAGCGGATCCTCATCCGCGGGCTCAATTGGCGCTTGGGCGATTCCCTCATGACCACCCCGTTCCTTTCGGCGGTGCGCCAGCGTTTTCCCGCAGCCGCGATCACCCTCGTGGTGCCCCCGCGGGTGGCCCGCATTTTCGAGGCGAACCCCGATCTCGACGAGATCCTCTTCTTCGATACCCACGGCGCCCAACGCAGTTTGCGAAGCCGCCTCGCCTTCGCCGGCGAACTCAGGCGGCGCAAGTTCGACCTGGCCTTCCTGCTCCAACGCGCCTTGGAAGCCGCCCTGATCGCGTTCCTCGCGCGCATCCCGATCCGCATCGGGTACGATAGCGACGGGCGGGGCCTGCTGCTCACCCATTCCCTCCATGAGACTTGGAGGATCCGCACCTCGAACCAGCACCAGGCGGATTACCACCTCGAAATGCTATCGCGGTTCTTCCCGGGGGACGGCGCCCGCCCCCCCCTGCGGATGGCGGCCTTGGCCCAAGACTTGGAAACCCTGAACCAAAAAGCGCCATCCAACGGATTGGACCTCGGGAAACCCTACCTCGTCTTGGCTCCCGGAACCTCCTACGGGGTCGCGAAACGTTGGGCGGTGGCCCATTGGAGGGCCCTCGCGATGCGCCTTTCGGCCGCGTTCCCCAATATCCAGCTCGTGCTGGCCGGGACCGAAGAAGACGGGCTCTATTGCGCCGAAATCGCCCGGGGGGGCGGCCTCGTCGATTTAAGCGGGAAAACGACCCTCGGGGAACTTGTGCAGCTCCTGTCGGGGGCGCGCCTCCTCATCACCATCGATAATGGGAACTCCCACCTGGCCTGCGCCCTGGGCACCCCGCTTTTGGCCCTCTTCGGGAGTTCCAACCCCGTGACGACCGGCCCTTGGGGTCGGCCCGAAGACCTTATTTACCACAAGGTCTATTGCTCCCCCTGCTGCGATAAGGATTGCCGGGAAAAACACCACCAGTGCATGGAAGAAATCACGGTGGACGAGGTATTCGCGGGGGCCGCAAAGCGCCTTTGGCCGCGGCAGGCGGAGGTGTAAAATGAGGCGGAAGGAAGCCCCATGAAGTTTGACGCTGAACTACGAGAGCGGGCCAAGACGCTCTTTCGGGAATACAACGGCTGGTTCCCGGTGGCGGCCATCGCTTTGGTGGTCGCCGTGGCGATCCTCGACGCCGCGTCTCCCGGCCTCTTGGGCCAATTTCTCTCGAACCTCAACTATAACGCGGTGTCGCTCAGCCTCGCCGGGGTGATCCTCATCGCGACCATCGTCTCCTACCCGAGGGTCTATAAACTGAAGGTGCTCTTAAGCGGGTTCATGGCGGTCTCCATCTTCCTGATGGTCTTCCTGGCGCGCACTTCCTTTCCCTTCCATTCGCTCAGTTCGGGCGCGGTCTGGGATTTTTACGCTTCCGCCCAAAAACTCCCGTCGTTCACCGCCCGGTTCCTGTCGCTCCTCTTCGCCCTCAATCTGCTGGCCATCATGATCGTCCCCTCCCGGGTGAATTACACCGCGGGGCGCGTGCGCTCGGTCCTTCCCCTCATCGTCAACCTCCTCGTTTGGGTGCTGGTCATTTTCTCCATGGCGGCCTTCGTGGAAACCCAGGCGGTGCGCGGGATCCAGGTCTTCTTCATCCTCTACGCGAAATGGATCGTCCTCGCCATCTTCATCGCCACCGCCGTCCTCTCCTGGTTCCGCATCGAGGAGGACCATAATTTCGGCGCGGTCCTGGTGTCGATCGCGCTGGTCATGCTGGTGGCCGCGTTCAACCCGAAGATGGACGCGCGTTTCCTCGCCTTCCTGCTCCTCATGGGCGCGCTGCTTCTGGCGGGGATCGTCTACCACGTGCTGGAATCCCTCAAATACGGGGCCCGCATCGATCCCCTCCTCAAGATCTGGAACCGCCAGTACATGGGGGCCATCGTCTCGGGGGTCGCCGAGATCCACCTGGGGAGTAAGTTCAGCGTGCTCATCTCCGATATCGACCATTTCAAGCACGTCAACGATACCTACGGCCACCAGGCGGGCGACGCCGTGCTCTACGAGGTGGCCCAGTGCATCCGCAAGTCCGCCGAACCCGAGGGCATCGCCTGCCGCTACGGCGGCGAAGAGATCATCATCTTCCTCAAGAACCTCACGGGCAAAGAAGCCAAAGAGAAGGCCGAGGCCATCCGCAAAGCCATCGAAAAGATGAAGATCAAGTACCAGCGCCGCCGCATCCCGGTCACCACCAGCATCGGGGTGGCCAGCAAGGAGGGCGGGGCCAAGACGGTGGAGCAGCTCATCCAGGAGGCCGACAAGGGCCTCTACGAGGCCAAGCGCACCGGGCGTAATAAGGTCGTCGCTTCTTAGGTCGTTTCCCCGTCTTAAAAAAAAGGAGTGCCCATGAAGAAAGCCACCGCCGTCGTGATCGTCCTCGCGATCCTCGCCGCCATCGTCTTCGCCGTCAACCGCATGGATTACGTGCGCTTCGGCTACCACGGGAAAGCCGTGCATTTCACCACGGATACCGAGCGGAAACTGAAGAAAATCGGGGATGGGGTGAAAGGCCTCTTCCAGTAGGCCCCGCTGACTGCGCCCCCCGATCGGTTCAGGGGGTTCCACGTCCTGACAGGGGAGCCGCGGCGGACTCTGCCTCCGCTTTTTTCCGTTCGATCTGGTAGGCGACCAGGTCTTCCAAAAGCCCCACGAGCGGGTTGAAATCGAGCCCCGGATCTTCCATCCCGGAGGCGGCGAGGGCGAGGAGCACCTCATAGGCGGCTTCGATCGTCGAGACGCAGGCGGGATGGGGCTGGCGCTTGATGGCGAAACGCGAAGGCGCGGTGGGATCGAGGGAAAGGCAGGGGAGGGCGCGCAAGTTCGAACTGGCCCGAAGGATCTTGCGGGCCCAGGGCCAGGTGGCATCCACGAGCACGACGAGGAGCTTGCGGCCGGGGGCGAGGGCGGGCTTTTCGCCCCTCGAAATTTGGATCGCCGCCGGGCCGGGAAAGAGCAGGTGGGGCGCGTAGGCCGGATCGTTTAGGAGGGCGTTGAGCGCCCCATCGTGGGTGAAATCCATCCCCGTGAAGATCTGGCTATGGGTGAGCGCGAGGCGGGCGAGGCGGCCGGTGCCCGTCTTCTGGTGGCGGTATTCCCGGGTGTGCATGCATAGGGCGAAATGGGTGCGCGTTTCCAGGGGGCGGATGCGGTTGCAATAGCAGCGTGAGCGCGGGCGCAGGCAGCGGTAGCAGCGGCCGGTATCGGGGACGGGTTGCAAGGGGAGGATCCGGGGTTCCGGGGTCTTGCCGGACTTTCGGGGACGGTACAATGGAAAACCATGATCCTGGAAATCGGGCAGAGGGCGGGCTTTTGCCGGGGCGTGAAGCAGGCGGTGGAGCGCACCTTCCTCGCCTCGCGGACCCTTCCCGGCCCGTTCTACACCGAAGGGGAGCTCATCCATAATCCCCAGACGCTCGAGCTCCTCGAGGCCAATGGGATCAGGCCGCTCCCCCCCGATCCTCCCCGGGACCTCGACGCTTCCACCGTCATCGTGCGGGCCCATGGGGTGACGCCGCTGCGCCTGTCGGCATTGCGCCAGGGCGCCCGCGCCGTGGTGAATCTCACTTGCCCCGATGTAGGCCGGGTCCAGGGCACCATCCAAAAATACGACCGCCTGGGCTATTCGGTGGCGATCTTCGGCAAGGCCGACCACCCGGAAGTCGTGGGCCTGCGGGGCTATGCCCGGGAATCTTTCGTGCTCCACGACCGGGCCGGGGCCGAGGCCTTGCCTCCCCGGGAGAAACTCCTCTTCGTCTCCCAGACCACCATGGACCACGACGCTTTCACGGCCCTCGCCGAGTTCCTCGCCGCGCGGCAGGCCGGCCTCAAGGTGGTCGACACCATCTGCCAGGCCACGGAAGACCGCCAGCGGGAAGCGAAGGCGATGGCGGCCCGCTGCGACGCCATGGTGGTGGTCGGGGGGCGGCGGAGTTCCAATACCCGGCGCCTGGTGGAGATCGCCGGGGCGAGGGTCCCGACCTATGCGGTGGAGGGCGCGGGGGAGATCGATGAGATCCCCGCCGGAAAGTACCGCCGCGTCGGCATCACCGCCGGCGCCTCCACCCCGGATTGGCTCATCGAAGAGGTGGCCGAGGCCCTGCGCCAACGGGAAGCCAACCCGTGGACCCGACGTTTCGGGCACCTGCTGCGCTTCGGCATCTATAGCAGCCTCTTCCCCGCCATGGGCGCGTTCTTCCTTTCGTTCGCCGTCGCCGACATCGCGGGCATGCGATACCCCCTGCAACTCTCGTTCATGGTCTCCCTCTATTATGTGTCGATGTCGCTGCTCAATAACGTCACCAATCGCGGTTCCATGAGGGTCAACGATCGCCAGCGCCACGCCTTCGTCTGGTGCTTCCGCCGCATCTTCCAGGGAGTTTTTTGCGCCGCGGTGGGGGCCGTGCTCGTCATCGGCTTCCTCGCCGGCGCCCGGGTTTTCCTCATCACCGCCCTCTCCCTCATCCTCGGGGTCGTCTATAATTTGTTTTACCTTCCCCTCTCGCCCAAGGCCCCCGGGGCCACGCGCCTTCTGGGGCGCGTCACACGCCTCCTGCCGGCCCTGAAATCGGTGCTCCTCGCCTTGGCGGTCACGCTCCTCCTAAACGGCATCCTCGCGACGCAGAAGCCGGCCTTGGTGACGGGGCACGCGTGGGGCTTCCTGTTCTCCTGCGCCTTCGTATTCGTCCACATGTTCACCCGACAGGCGCTCTTCGAACTGAAGACCGCCCAGAACGACCGGGTCTTCGGCGTCCGGGGCATCCTCAACCTCATGGGCCCGCGGGAGGTCGTGCGCCTCCTGACCTTCCTCTCCGCGATCCTCCTCGTTTCCATGTCGCTGGGGGTGGGGTTCGGCATCTACCCCTTGTCGAAGATCAAGTACTTCATCCCCGTGGCCTACGGGCTGCTCTTCATCCTCCTCCACCGGAAACTCACCCTCGTTCGCACGAAGATCGCCTATGAGGTGCTCCTCGACTCCAACTTGTTCATCACGGGTGCGGTAGGGTGGTTCGGCTAGGGCAGGCGAGGATGGGCCTGACGGCGAACTCGAAATTCTTGGAACGTCCGGCTCCGATTCATCCCTTCATTCGGCCGTGATCATGCGGGGGCCACCTTTTGCCCCGCATTGAATCGACCGATCGCCATTGACAAATATATCCTTTTGGATTAATATATTATCGAAATACAGTAACTAATTACTGATACGGAGTATAAAGGTGAACCTAGCCAATGAGAATCTGCCCAGAATTCAGAAGATCAGCCGCATACTCCGTTTCGCCACCCTCCTGGGTGCCTTGACGGTTCCCCTTATTCCCCCCTTCACCTGGGCGTTCTACCACAAACTCCCGGCGGTCATGAAGCGCAAGATGTTCGATGGGGCACCGGAAAGCCTCGGCTTCCCCTCCCAAATTCTCGGGATCGGGTTCTCCATCCCCTCGGGAGTCCTACTTTTTTTGATGCTCGGTTCGATCACGAAACTCCTTTCTCTTTACGGGAAGGGACGCCTCTTCGAACTCGAGAACGCGGTGTGGATGCGCCGCAGCGCGCTCTTCATCCTGCTGCACACCCTCTATGGCATGCTCATCGCCCAACCGCTCACGAGCGTCGCGCTCACCCTCGGCAACCCGCCGGGGCAGAAGGCGATCGCATTCGCCCTCTCCAGCGGCGACCTCACCGGGATTTTTTGCGCCTCCTTCCTCTACCTCACCGCGTGGGTCTCCCTGGAGGGTCACCGGATCAAGGCGGAAGGGGACCTCACCATCTGAGGCGCCCATGATCATCCTCAATCTCGACGTGATGCTCGCGCGGCGCAAGATGCGTTCCAACGAACTCGCCGAGCGCATCGGCATGACCGAGCCCAATCTCTCGATCCTCAAGACCGGAAAGGCCAAAGCGGTGCGCCTCTCCACCCTCGATGCCCTGTGCCGGGAACTGGATTGCCAGCCCGGAGATCTCCTGGAATACCGAAAAGAGGCGGCTCCCGATGCGACCTGAAAATCGAATATTCACGCGATGCGCTTACGCCGCTCTCCTTCTCGCGTTCTCGCTGTCGTTCGGGGAAACGCCGCGGGCCCTCGGCGCCGCCGAATGCCTGGCCCTCATCCCCGCGAAAAGTTTCAGATCCCGGGAAGGACTGCTGCAGATCTTCGCCAAGGGCTTCCGCTCGGGCGCGTTCTGCGGCACCGTGATGGACCGGGGCGAATTGGCGGCCTTGGACAAGGGAATCCAAACGCTCTTCCCCCTCGCCGCGTGCACGCGGATCGAAGTGGGCTCCTCGAACCTGGAGATCCGGTTCGACCAGAGCAGGCGCGAGGCCATCCCAGGGACGCTGCGCCAGGCGTTCCTCGAACTCTCCCCCCGGGTGGTGTTCGCCCTCGCCCCCGATACGCGGGATTCCAACGCCCTGGTTTTCCGCATCCAAGCGGGCTCGGTGAACGTGGATTTCGGCGCCGCCGCGCGGCTTTGGGGGTTTCGGCGCATGGAGGGGACCGAATTGACCTATGCCCTCGACGAGGCGCGACGCAAATCGAGCCTCACCCTCACCTCGCGGCGGGTCATCCCCCGCTCCAAAATGAAGGTGGCGCGCAGCGGCGGCGAGGTCACCGTCACCGTGGAAGATGAGGAACTCGGCAAGAATAACCAATTCGTCTTCGCGGCGGGTCGGGTGACCTTCCTCGGCATGAAATTCCAGGTGCTCTCCAATAACGCGGTGCAGGTCGGCAAGGGCCCGGTGATCCGGGATCCCCAGACCTGCCGCCAGATCATCGGGCTCATCGAGGGCGTGATGGCCGAGACCCGCGATGACCGGATTTTCGAGAAGGGGGTCGTTTCGGTGAGTTCGGCGCGCTATGAGATGGAGGATCGCCGCATTTCCCTCTCCCGGGGCTACGAAAAGAGGGAGTAAGGGGCCCTAAGCGACCCGGGTGCGGGGGCGCAGGAACAGGGTGGCGAGGAAGCAGGCGGCGGCGACCAGCACGATGGTCGGTCCGGTGGCCGTGCGCAGGTAATAGGAGAGCACCAAGCCCGAGAAGCCCGAGAAGAGGGCGATGGCCACGGACCAGCGGTGGTAGGAGCGGATGGTGGCCGCCACGTTCCGGGCCGCGGCGGCGGGGATGATGAGCATGGCGCTCATCACGAGGATGCCCACCCAGCGGATATTGGCCATGACGACCATGGCGGTGAGGAGGGTGAAGAGGAGTTCGGTGGCCGCCACCGGCATGCCCCGGCTGGCCGCCAAGGTCGGGCTGATGCTCACCGCAAGGATGCGGTTGAAGGCGAAGAGCCAAAAAACGGCCACCGCCGCCGCGACCCCGGCGAGGATGGCGATCTCGCCCGGGGTGATGCTCAGGAGATCGCCGGTGAAATACACCGCATAGCGCTGGAGGCCCCCGCGCAGGGTCAAGAGCACCAGGCCCAAGGCGACGGCGGAGGCGGCGAAGACGGCGATGACCGTATCGGTGGAATTGCCCCCCCGGCGGCGCACCCAGGTGATGGCGGTGGCGAAGAGGAGGGCGAAGCCGATCATGGCCAGGAGGGGCTGGCCGAGGCCGAAGAGGAGGCCGAGGGCGATGCCCGTGAGGGTGGTATGGCCGATGGCGTCGGCGAGGAAGGCGAGGCGGTTGGTGACGACCATGGTGCCCAGGAGCGCGAAGAGCGGCATGGCGATGGCGATGGCCAGGGCGGCCAGGCGCATGAAATCGTGCTGGAAGAGTTCGGGCATCAGTGTTTCCCGGGGCCGAAGAGGCCGTCGCTCCACACGGGGCCGAAGAGTTCCCGGAAGGGAGCGCTCCCGTAGACCGTGCGGGCGTCTCCCCGGGCGAGGATGCTCCGGTTGAGGAGCACGATCTCGTCGGCATGCTCGGCCACCAGGTCGAAATCGTGGGAGACGAGGAGCACCGAGATGCCCAGGCCGTGGCAGAGGCCGGAGACCGTGCCGTAGAAGGCCTTGCGGCCGTTGGCGTCCATGGCCGAGACGGGTTCGTCGAGGAGCAGGAGGTTGGGCTCGTTCTCGAGGGCGAGGGCGAGGAGCACCCGTTGCCATTCCCCCCCGGAGAGGGCGCCGGCGCGTCGATGGAGGAGGTGGGCGGCCCCGACGCGGCCCAGGCAGGCCTCGACCCGGCGCACCTGGGATCCGGGCAAGGACACCCAGATCGGGTGGCGGCAGCCATAGGCGGCGAAGAGTTCCACCACGCTCAGCGGCAGGTCGGGATCGATGTGGAGGTTCTGGGGTACGAACCCGATGCGGGGCGGGGCGGGGAGGGGCGACCCCTGGTGGTCGAGGCAGGTGAGCCCGGCCCGGGTGGGAAGTTGGCCCAGGATGGCGCGCAGCAGCGTCGTCTTGCCGGCGCCGTTGGGGCCCACGAGGGCAGTGAGTTTCCCGCCGTGGAGGTGGAGTTCGACCTGGTCGACGAGGAGCCGGTTCCCGGCGGAAACGGAGAGGGGGGCGATGCGGATGCAGGAAGGGCTCGCAGCTCGGGCCTTGGCTCGCCCGAAGCGCGGCAAAGCCGAGGAAAGGGCGGGGGAACTGGGAGCGCCCGCGGGTTTATTCAAGGCCGGCCTTCAAGGCGATGAGATTGGCCCGCATGAGGCGCAGATAGGCGTCATCCTCATCGGGGCCGGAGACGACGGGGTCGAGGGTGCGCACGGGCACGCCCGTGGCCCGGGCGATCGTCTCGATGGCCCGGGGTGAATATTGGGGCTCGGCGAAGAGGGCCCGCACCCCGGTGCGCCGCACGAGGGCGATGGAGTCGGCGAGTTCGCCCGCGCTGGGTTCGGATCCCGGTTCGCGCTCGATGACCCCCACGACGCGCAAGCCGAATTCTCGGGCGAAATAGGGGAAGGCCTCGTGGAAGGTGATGAGATCCCGCCTTGGGACGGAACGCAGGGCCGCCGCCATGTCGGCATGGAGGAGGCGCAGGGCCTCGAGATAGACCTGGGCATTGGCGCGGTAGCGCGGAGCGTTCGGGGGGTCCCATTGGCAGAGGCCATTGGCGATATTCTGGGCTTGGACCATGGCGAGGCGGATGCTGACCCAAACGTGGGGATTGGCCACCCCATGGGTATCGACAATGGGTTGGATGCCCGAGGAGGCGTCGATGATACGGAGGCCGGGCCGGCGGACGCGGGCGGAATCGAGGAAGGATTCGAGGCCGAGGCCGCTGATAACGAGGACACGGGAGCGTTCCAGGCGGACCATCTCATCGGGGGTGAGGGCATGGTCATGGAGGCAACCGGAACCGGGTTGGGTGAGGTTGGCCAGTCGCACCCCCGGGACGTCCCGGGCGATATTTCGAACCGCCAAATGGATCGGGTAGAACGAGGAGAGGATGAGGGCCCGGTCATCGGGAGCGGTTTTTTCCGCTCGACAGGCGCTGAGGGCGAGCATAAGCAGTACGAGACAAAGGAGAGATGCGGTTCGGGGGAACATGGGGCGGTCGGGGTTAAGGCGAGGGCTAATCGTAGCCAAAAAGGGCCTTTTATGCAAAAAAGCCAAGGGATCTTCGGGGCAGGCGGGGCGATAATTAGCGAACCATCCCCCCGCCACGGTCACCCATGAGCGGGGCCTCTCCATCCCCTAAACCCTTAAAAAGTTCCTTGCAGGAAACCCCATGATGACACTTCCCGTCGCCCGATTTTACCTACCGATGGCCGCCCTCGTGTGGGCCTTCGGGGCCTCGATGGCGTACGGGGCCGAAAATCTCCCCCATATCGGCTACGCGTTCCCCAGCGGGGCGAAACAGGGGAGCAAACTCGTCGTCCTCGTCGGCGGGCAGAATCTGGAGGGCGTGACGAATATCTTCATCACCGGAGAGAAGGTCTCCGGCCAACTCGTCTCGTTCAATCGCGACCTCGATCCGAAGGGCGTGCGCAGCCTGGAGCGGGCCAAGGCGGTGATCGAGGGGAAGATGCAGAGCGCCAGCGCCGATGAAAAGCCCGATCTGGAGCGGCGGTTGGCCATCGTGATGCAGCAAATGTCCTACCAGGAGCCGCCCCCCTCCGACCCCGAGATGATGAAGTACATGATGGGGATGAAGCAGCGCAAGCAGATCAACGCCCAACTCACCGATCTCGCGCGCCTCGAGGTGGCCGTGGAAGCCGACGCCGCCCCCGGGCGCCGGGAGATCCGCCTGGCCACGATGAAGGGCGTCTCCGAACCGCTCTCCTTCTTCGTGGGCAGGTTCGACGAGGCGGTCGAGAAGGAACCCAACGATACGACCCGCCAGGCCACGGCCATCGCGTCGCTGCCGGCGGTGCTCAACGGCCAGATTCTCCCGGGGGATATCGACCGCTTCCGCCTCAAGGCGCGCAAGGGCCAGAACCTCGTCTTCGCGGTGCAGGCCAGGGACCTCATGCCCTACCTCGCCGATGCGGTGCCCGGCTGGTTCCAGGCCGCCATCGCCCTCTACGACGAAGCGGGAAAGGAACTCGCCTTCGGCGACCATTTCCGCCAATACCCCGATCCGCTCCTGGCCTATACCCCCCAGGTCGACGGCGACCTCATCGTGGAGATCCGCGATTCCATCTACCGGGGGCGCGAAGATTTCGTCTACCGCATCACCGTGGGGGAGATCCCCTATGTCACGGGGATCTTCCCGATCGGCGGACCGCTTAAGGGCAAGACCACGGTGGAACTCTCGGGGTGGAACCTCCCCAGCCCCAAGACCGTGGTCGAGACGAAGAGCCTGGAAGCCGGCCTCATCTCCATCGCGCCCTTCGGAGCCGCGGCCCATAACCCGGTGAATTTCATGGTCGAAGACCTCCCGGAAATCCGGTCCGCGGGGGAGCACCACACGCTCGCGAGCGCCCAGACGGTGGCGTTCCCCGCGGCGATCAACGGCCGCCTCGAGAAGCCCGGCGACGCGGATTACTTCAAGTTCTCGGGCAAGGCCGGGGACCGGGTGATCGCTGACGTTTGGGCGAGGCGCGTGGGATCCCCCCTCGACTCGGCGCTTCGCGTCTTTGACGGCCACGGTCAGGTGATCCAAACCAACGACGACCATACCGACGAGATGGCGGGCCTGGTGACCCACCACGCCGATTCCTATCTGAGTTTCACCCTCCCCGAAACCGGGGAATACACCGTCGCCCTCCGGGATGCCCAGGGGAAGGGCGGGAAGGAGTACGCCTACCGCCTGCGACTCAGCACGCCGCGGCCCGATTTCCGCCTGCGGGTGACCCCGTCGTGCGCGAGCATCCCGTCGGGGGGCACGGCGGCCCTCGATGTCCATGTCCAGCGCATCGACGGCTTCGAGGGCGAGATCACCCTGTCCTTGGCGAAGGGCGGTGGGGGGGCGACCCTCGGCGGGGGCCAGATCAAGACCCTCGAGAAGGTGGTGCCCATCACCCTGACGATCCCCGAACTCTCCCAAGAGAGCCTGCTTCCCCAAATCGTGGGCACGGCGAAGATCGGCGGGAAGACCGTCCACCATAGCGCCATCGCGGCGGAGGAGATGATGCAGGCCTTCGCCTACCGCCACCTGGTGAGCGCCCAGGAACTCGTGCTGAAGGTCACCGACAAGCCGAAACTATCCCTCTCCCTCGAGGTGGAAGACGAGGCCAACCTGCCCTTGGCGGTGAATAAAGAGGTCTCAATCCCGATCCGGGTGCTGGGCATGAAGAAGGGCGCGGGAGGCAAGGGCGCGGAGGCGGTGCAGAAGGCCTTCCAGAAGATCGCCCTGGAATTGGAATCCCCCATGAAGGGGGTCTCGGTGGTGCGCATGGTCCACGGCAATAACGGCCTGGAACCCGCCGTTATCGTGAAGGTCGACGGCGCCCAGATTCAAACCGGGGCGACGGGGAACCTGGTCTTCAACGCCTATTTCATGTCGGAGAAGGCGAAGAACCCCCTCGCCGGGGGTGGGAACCGGGTCTTCCTGTGCACGCTCCCCGCGGTGAGCTGCCAGGTGGTTCCCTAGGCGCCATCCACGCTATCATTCGGGCCATGAGCGAGATCCTGACCTTCATCCAACAGCATCCCATCGCGTTAGTGGCGGTGGCCGTGTGCCTCGTGGCCGCCATCGTGATCTATAAGATCGTGAAGAAACTGCTCAAGATCGCCCTGGTCCTCGCCATCGCCGCGGGGCTGGTGTTCTTGGTCTGGAAAATGGGGTTCTTTTCGTCTTGGTTCGGGTGACAACACCCGACGCCCGGAAAAACGAAAGGACTTTTTCCATCGCGCCGCCCATGGGGGAAGCGTTCGGGGCAGCCTAAACTTCGTCCATCGAAACGCGGGGCGCCGAGCGGCCGCATTTCCAGGACGACCATGGTTCCCCATCCCTATATCGACCGAATCGAGCGGGCCATCCTCACCCATTCAAGGCTTAAAACTGGCCTGCGGAGGGCCGCGCATGGTTGGTTCACCCAGCCCCTCGGACTCGAATCCATCGAGGCGGAGGAGCAGGCTTTCAGGTCTTGGCTTTCCAATTTGGCGGATGCCTGGGTCGACGGGCAAACGGGCCACTCGGTCATCGTGGTCCATGACGCTTTCCACCAGGAACTCTCCCGCATCCTCGGCCTCGCCGGGGGCGGGGATACCCGTGCGGCGGCCGAGGCGCTCCTGACCGGCCGCGCCTTCATGGAACTCTCGTCGGAGTTCCTCTACCAACTCGTGTCATGGCGCCACTACCTCCTCGTCGGCGTTGACGCGGAGGCAAGCGGCGAAGAGCCCGCGGAGGCCCGCGATCGGTCCAAGCCCGTATCCTTAGCCGGTACGAATTTCGCGGCGGAATTCTGAGCCCGAACTCTCATGTTTGAAGCATCCCGAAGGAAGTCCTCATCGGAAGCTGCGGAGCTCGCGCATCGATTTGGGTTTCGATCGGAGGCTTCTTACCTGGACTTGTTTGAACTTGTCAAAATCTGGAGCATATTCTGGAGAGGGTGGTCGAAAGATCTTTTAGATGCCACAAAAATTGCTAACGTCATCGAATTAATTAGAATTCGTCAAATTATGTTGAAATTTTTGCTTTCCGGAGGTATATTTCGCCATCTTTTCGAATAGGTGAAAAGCATGGCTCAACCAAAAGGTCTCCCGCCGTTATTAGTCGGCCTTCTGTCTTCTTTGACGGTCATCATTGCATTGGTTTTCATTCCCGAATCATCCGCTTGGGTGGTTTCACGCGGGAGTTTGGCCGTGAAGGCGCTCTTCCTCGCTTCGATCATCGCCCAAATCCAAATCCATGGGCGGCGGGTGAAGGTCGAGTTTTTGCCGGTGTTCGCCGCAGCGTTTTTCGCCGTGGCCCTTTTGTCCTGGTGGGATGCGAAGGCCTTTTCCTCCGTTTGGGTCCGCCTGAGTTGGGCTGGGGTCATCATCGGCGTGGCGCTGGCGGGCCTCTGGTGGGAGAGACTTTTCATCGCCGCCGCATCCTTGGGGGATCGGCTCAAGGGCAGACCCGGTGCCGCGGAGGAACTCAAAGAATATTTCCGCCAACGCCTCCTTCCGGGCACGCGGATTGCCTCCAGGGTGTGGGAGTTCCTTCTTGTCGCTTCATTTTTGTCCATCGTGGAGTTTGGGTTTGGATCTTCCAGCGAGGGTGACGCTCTGGGGAAAATTGCGATCGCGTGGATCCAATCCATTTCCTTCTCGCTCGCCCTTTCCATTGTGTTATTGGCATTGGGGTTCGCCCTGCGCCGAATCCTTCGGGGCATGGCGTTCCTTTGGGTCGACGCGCTCCCCTGGTTTTTTCTAGAATGCGGCCTCCTGGTCCTCCTGTCGTCGGAGGCCGCAGGGCCGATTTCCATCCGGGAGATCTTCGCGCATCGCTGGGATTTCCTCCTCCTGATCGTTTTACAGGCCTTCTTTTGGGACAAAATCGTCGTTTTCGCGCATTTTCTTTCGTTCCATCTGCGTTTCCGTCGGGATGATTTTCCGCACTGGCATTCGGCGTACCTGAAAACACTCGACCCGGACGCGGCGCAAAGCGAGACGGTTGAAACAAGCGGAGCCCCCTCCCACGGTGCGCTCGATACGTTAGTGAGCCGCATCCGCCCATTGCTTCGTCGAAGCGGTGCCGAAGCGAGTCGGTGGGCGTTGGCCCGCGCGGCCCAATTGGCCCATGGGGCCTCGACCTACCGAAAGGGGCTCGTGCGCCTCGGGATCGGCCTCGCCGCCCTGATTCTCCTCGCCCTGGGAAGCTATTTAGCCCTCGGGTGGGTCACCGCGCGGGCTGTTTCCGTCTCCCCGAACGGCGAAGTGGGGGAACGGGTGCAACTCCGTGTGGCCTTCAACGTGCCGGTGGAGCCCCGCGGGGGCATTCCGGTCTTTCGCATCGAACCGGCGCTCCCGGGGACCTTGGAGCAGCCCGACGAAAAAACCCTGCTCTTCATCCCCCAGGAGGCCCTGCCGCCCGCGACCGCGTTCCGCTTCTCGGTGGACGGTCGCGCCCTGAAAAGCGCCAAGCGCTCCTGGATCTTCAGCGCCCGGGGCGCCATCCACACC
>JAFLEE010000089.1 GCA_017302015.1 Spirochaetota bacterium
GGAGGAGGGTGACGGACGGCGGGGGCGGCGTGGCGTGACCGATGGCGCCGCTTCGCACCATGCGGCGCATGTGCTTCTCCGCGGCGAGTTCCTTCACCTTGTGGACGAGGTCTCCCCCGATGGTGACGATGTCGAGGCTGATGCTGCCGGAAGGCTTATGGACCACGTCGGCGGCGCCCAAATCGAGGGCCTGGAAGGTGACCGGGGAATCTTTCGTCGAGATATGGCTCAAGACGAGCACCTTGGCGGTATGCTCGGTGAGGGCGTACTGCTTGAGGAACTCGAGGCCGCCCATCTCCGGCATCTCGAGGTCGAGGGTGATCACGTCGCAGGAGGACTGGGCGAGCCAGGCCATGGCTTCGCGCCCGTTGCTGGCCTGGTGGGCGACCTGGATGGCGGGGTCGGCGCCGAGGATGCGGGTGATGAGTTTGCGCATGAGCAAACTATCGTCGACGACGAGCACCCGAATGGCTGGAGCGGACGTTTCCACGGCTGGTACGATTATATAATGGGCGTTCCGTGCTCCCCTTTCTCCCGATATTTGCCCTCTTCCTGCTCCCTTGGTTGACAGGATGCGCCCCGAAGGGCGAAAGGGCCACCCTCTCCGTGACGGTCGATCCGGTGGGAGCGGATGTGCGCCTCGACGGGCGCTATGTGGGAAGGAGCCCCTTCGAAGCACGGCCCGTGGCCCCCGGCCGCCATCGCCTCGATATCACCCTGGCGGGCTATTATCCCCACAGCATGGACCTCGATGTCCGCGGCGAGGCGCGATATCACGCGGTGGCGCTTCCGCGCACGGGCGCCATCACGCCGCGGATCTGGCCGCCGCCGGCGAAACTCTGGGTCGACGGAAATCCGATCCCCTTCCAGACGAACCTGGAGTTCGGCCTCGGCGTCCACGAACTCATCGCGTGGGCTCCCTGGTACGGCCTCCACCGGAAATCGTTCTCGGTGAAGGCCGATACCGAGCAGGTCGTGCCCCTCGAGCTCCCGAGGAACCCCCGGGCCGCGGACCTCTACGTGGAGTCCGACCCCGCCGGCGCCCAATTGGTCTTCGAAGGGCTCGCTTGGGATTCGGCGCCCCAATGGCTGACGGGGCTCGATCCGGAGAAATCGTGGACCTTCGAGGCGCGCCTCCACGGCTTCGAGGAGGAGCGGGTCACGGTGAAACTCCTCCCCAAAGAGAAGCGGGTGCTGCGCTTCGTCTTCCGGCGCAATGTCAAGGAGCCGATCCGCCTGCTCGGGATCCCGAAGAACGCCCAATTGGTGGTGGAGCGTTCGCCCACCGCCCAGGTGCTCCTGGCGCGGCAGGCGGCGGAGGGGGAAGCCATCTTCCTCCCCCCCGGCGAATACCGGGTGGGAATACGGGCCCCCGGCTATTGGGACCGCCGCGTGGCCCTCGCGGTGAAGACGAATACGCCGGGCAGCCTGGCCCTCGATCCCATCCCCAAATTCTCCCTGAAAGAAGCGGGGACCGTGGCGGGCCCGTGGAAACAGGTGCGCGCCCTCGCGGCGGAGGAGGGGGCCCTGTTCGTCGCCGGCGGGAACCTGGAGCCCGTCTTCCAGATTGAAGATGGCAAACTTACCCGGCAATTCGAAACGATAGCGGGCATGGTCGCCCTCGCCGCCGAGGGCGGCCGCCTCTGGGGACAGGGGCCCGATGGGGTGGCGCTCCTTCGGGGGGCCGCCTCGCCCCTCGGGGAGGGCTCCTCCAATCTCGAAGGGGTGCTAGCGGCCTCGGCCTCGGGCTTATGGATGGTGGAGGGCGGCGGCCGCATTTGGTTGCGCCAAAGCGCCACGGGGCGAGATTTCTGGGTGCTCCCCGAACTCGCCGGGGCCCGACGCCGCCCCGTCCAATTGGCGGCGGACGACGAACTGAGCGTGGCCGCCGATGCGGGCGCCCGGCAATTATGGTGGCTTTCCCTGGCCGGGGCGAGCCCGAGCCCCCGGACTTTCCGCCCCGCCGGCCTCCTGCGTCCCGCCGGCATCGCCCTCACGCCGAGGCTCGTTCTCGTGGTGGATTCCGAATCCCGAAGCCTTCTGGTCTTCGATCGGGAGGGAGCCCCGCTGGCGAACCTGGCGATCCCCGGCGCCATCGGGATGCCCGGCTTGGTGGCGGCGCGGGGGCCGTGGCTTTGGATCGTTTTCGGCGGCCGGGAGATCAGGCGTTTCGAAATGGTTCGTCAAGCCGCGCCGTGAAGCGGTGGCGGCGGATCGCCTCGAACCAGGCGAGGCGCTCGGGCTCCCGGGCGTGGATCCAGAGCTGCCACACCGCGGCGGACCAGAGAAGGATCCAGCCCGTGCGCAGCGCGGCGCAGAGGATCAGCACGCCCGGCTGGAGGAAGAACGGGCAGAGCGCGACGAGGGCGAAGCAGGCCAGGTTGACGGCGAAGGCGCCCAGGAAGAGCAGGAAGCCTGAGGCGAACAGGGCGGGGCGCAGGCGGTTCTTGGGATACCAGAAATAGAGGATGAACCCCACCGGCGGCGCCAGAAGGAGCCAGGGGCGGTTTTCAAGCCAAGGGGAGGGGGAAGCCATGGAAACGTCTTGGGGTTCGTGGGGCCGTTTCGCGTCGGGTCACGCTTCAAGAAAAATCGGAGAGAGAGGGATTCGAACCCTCGGTAGGGTTACCCCTACGACGATTTAGCAAACCGTTCCTTTAGACCACTCAGGCATCTCTCCAAACCGCGCGAGCCCGGGCTCGCTTTGATTCACGGCCTTCCGGCCGGGAATACGGAAAGACAGGGATTCGAACCCTGGGTCCCCTTGCGGGGACTACGGTTTTCAAGACCGTCGCGTTAGACCACTCCGCCATCTTTCCGTGGGGAATTATAATATGGCGGGAAGCCTCCCCCCAAATCGCCTTTTTCCCCGATTTCAGCCCAGGGCGATTTCCCCGCCGGCCACGACGGTATCGCCCCGGTAAAAAACGGCGCTTTGGCCGGGGGTGATGCCCCGCTCCTCCTCGTCGAGTTCCACCGAGACCCCGGCGCCCTGGAAACGGATTTTCCCGGCCTTGCCGGTGGATCGGTAGCGCACCTTCACGAGATAGGTCGCGCTGTCCTCCCAGAGGTCGGGGGCCAGGAGGTTCAGGCGGGGGACGGAAAAACGGCGGCTCCAGAGGGATTTTTCTTCTCCGACGATGACCCGGTTGCGGCCGGGATCGAGGGCCTTCACGTAGAGGGGGGTCGCCCACCCGATGCCCAGGCCCCGGCGCTGGCCCAGGGTATAGCGGTGGATGCCTTCATGCTTGCCGATGACCGAGCCGTCCTCGAGGAGGATCTCGCCGGGGGCCTGGCGAACCCCATGGGATTCGAGGAAGGCCGAGGTCTCCCCCGGAATGAAGCAGACATCCTGGCTCTCGGTCTTCTTGGCCGTGGGGAGGCCGCGGGCGAGGGCGAGGCTTCGAACCTCCACCTTTTCGAGGGCGGCGAGGGGGAAGAGGGTCAAGCCCAATTCTTCGGGGGGGATGGGCCAGAGGAAATAGGACTGGTCTTTCGCCGGGTCGGTGGCGGTGCGCAGGCGATGGCGGCCGCCCTCGGCCTCGAGTCGGGCGTAATGCCCGGTGGCCACGTGGGTGCACCCGAGGAGGCGCGCCTTGGCCGAGAGCATGCTGAACTTCATGTGCCGGTTGCATTCCACGCACGGGTTGGGGGTCGTGCCCGCGGCGTAGGCCGCGATGAAGGGTTCCACCACCGATCGCTGGAACTCGGCGCGCAGGTCGAAGGTGTAATGGGGCACGCCCAGGAGGTCGCATACCGCCTTGGCGCCCCAGGCCTCCTCGGCGCCGCAGCAGGGGCGGTTGCCCTTCCCGGGGGCTTCCCAGAGGCTCATGGTGGCCCCGATGACCCGGTGCCCCGCATCGGCGAGGAGCATGGCGGCGACGGAGGAGTCGACGCCTCCGGACATGGCAACGAGGATATTCACGTGGGATCTCCAGGGTGGGTCGATTCGCTGGCCTGGCCATGCAGGCGCAGGGCGAGGGAGGCGAAGAACGGTCGGCGGATCTTCCCATTGGGGGTCCGGCACTCGCCGTCCGTCGGCCACGGATAGAAGTAATCCGGAATCTTGAACGGGGGCAAGTGCTCGCGCAGGAGGCGCCGCAGTTCGCTCCCGGGGAGGGCCACGCCCTCGTCCTTCCATTGGAGGAAGGCCACCGGGCGTTGGCCCCAGACCGGATGGGGGATGGCGCTCACCACGGCCTCGGCGAGGGGGAAGATTCGGCGCAGGGCCTGCTCCACTTCCTCGGGCTGGAGGTTCTCGCCGCCGGAGATGATGAGGTGGTCGAGGCGCCCGAAGACTTGGAGCCGTCCTTCGGCGGTAAGGCGCCCCCGGTCGCCCGTGGGGAAAAAGCCTTCGCGATCGACGGGGGAGGAGAGCCCCGCTGGCCCGAGATAGCCGGAAAAAAGCGCGGGGGTCTTCACGAAGATCTCGTCTCGCTCCCCGATGCGAACCACGCATCCCGGGAGGGGGAAGGCCCCGCGCCAAGCGCCGCCCTCCTCGTGGAAGGCGGAGGTGGCCAGTTGGGAGGCCGTTTCCGTTAGGCCGTATGAGGCGAAGAGCGGCACCCCTTCCCCCGCAAGGGCGGTGCAGAGCTCCACGGGGACGGGACCGCCGCCGAGGAGGACGGCCTTCAGGGAGAGGAGGCGGGCCCGGAGTTTCGGGTCGCGGGACCACTGCACCAATTGGGCCGAGACGACGGAGAGATGGGTGGCGTGCTGCGGGATGGGCTCGCCCTGCTTCGGGAAAGCGAGGGAGGCCCCGGCGAGGCCCGTGCGCACGATCACCGAGAGCCCGCCCACATGGTGGAACGGCAAATTGGCGCACCACGCGTCATGCGGCCCCAAGGGAAAGAGGGCCGCAGAGGCCTTAGCGTTCGCGAGGAAGGCGCCTAAAGAAAGGGCGGCGAGTTTGGGTTGCGCGGTGCTCCCCGAGGTGAACAGAAGCGCGGCGATGGCCTCGGGGGCATGGGCTCGGTTTTTCGGGAATCGGGGGGCCCCGGCCGCCCCCGGATTCGTTTCGGCCGAAAAGGTCAACCGGGGGCCGTGTTCACCCGCTTGGGCAATCGCCCGCGGTCCCGGAAGTTTCGCGGCGAGGTCCGACCACTCTGCTTCGACCACGAGGAGTTTCGGCTCCAAACGCGCCATCATGGAAACGAGGGCGGCCTCGGGGAGTCGGCGGGGCAGGGGGCAGGCGGCGGCTCCGAGGCGCCAGAGGGCGAGGATGACGCACAGGGCCTCGGGAGACTCCCGGCCGATTAGGGCCACCGCATCCCCGCAGCCAACCCCGGCCTCCGCGAGGGAGAGCGTGAACGCATCGACCCATCGGTCGACTACGGACCCCTCGATGCGCGCGCCGTCTTCCAACCAAAGGGAGGGCGCGGGGATCGGCCCGGTCATAGAGACTCCACACAACGGATCGCTCCTCGATTACTTCTTAATTGGCACATGATCAAGCCGCGGGATAAACCGGCTTAAGGACATTTTGGCGAAGGGCTGCGGGGTGGATCGCAAAGTCCCGGATTTCCATCAGTGGGGCGATCCGGGGAGTCTCTTCGCCAAGGAGCCCCTCCCGGAACCAGCGAAGGGGATCGAGACCCAAGGCGGGGAGTCGGCCCCCGCGGTGGAACCAGGCCAGAACGACCGGAAGCCAAGCGGCGACCCCCAGATCGGTATCGAGGGCCGAACTCGCCACCAAGTCGATATGGCGATCCCGCGCGAATCGACAGAGCGCATCGAGCTTTTCGATGGAGGGGAAGCATGAGGGCTTGACCACCAGGGCGCGCACGCCGGCGGGGACGTATTTTCCCCAGGAGTCCGTTCTCACCGCGTCGAGGAGGGTCTCATCCATGGCAAGGGGGATTTCGAGGGGGATCTCTTCGGGGAAGGTCGGGGTGGGTTCCTCGAAAAAATCGACGAGGAGGCCGGCTTGCTGGAGAACGTTCTTCCATCCCGCAAGCTCCTCGGGGTTGATGCTTCGATTGGCATCGATACGGAAACGGGGCGGGCCTAAGTCGGTCGCCTCGGCCATGTACTCATGGATCCGAGGGGCGAGTTCCCGGATGGCACGCTGCTCGGTCTCGGAATCCCCGCCGATTTTGATTTTGAAGTTTCGGTAGCCTTCACCCATGCGACCCATCAAACGCTCGCCGAACTCGCGTTGGCCGGCTTGGAGCAGGACCGCCACGGGAATCCCGCCGGCCCAAGCGCCGCCACCCCCGAGGAGAGCCTGGGGGGCGAGGCCGCGTTTTGCGGCGGCCCATTGGACGAGCGCGCATTCGAGGGCCAGTCGGATGGCGCCGGGGGCGAGGTCTAAGCGGGGAAAACTATCGAAATCGGCGAGGGGGAACCGCTCGAGTCGGGCGAGGATGTGGGGGAGTTCTCGGGCGACATCGGCCGGATCTTCCGCGGAGAAGCCCGGCAGGGGCGCCACCTCACCGTAGCCGTGGTGCCCCTCGCTATCTTCAAGGCGGATGAGGAAGCCGGAGCGTTCATCGATGGACTTCCGGCCCACCGGGAAGGGCGCGGCGAGGGGAAGGCGCCAGGACCAGGCGCTGGCACGCAGCGCGAGCGCGCTCACTTTTTTTGTTTCGTCCGCGGGCGCTTCCCAGAACCGGAGCGCGCCGGGCCCGAAAATCTCAGGTCTCGGGCCCGCCGGAGCGCCGTCTGGCGCGCCTTTTCCAGGGCTTGGAGCGTGCCGTCATCCGATGCGCGGCCGCGTACGGCGTTGAAATCGCCCAAGGCATCGCCGCCGAGCCCGTAGCCGATGCGGGCCGCGGGTAGGAACTCTTTCTCGCCATCGCGCAGGAGGCGCCCATAGAATTCACCCAGGGTCTCCCGCAGGTCGAGGAGGAAGGCATCGGGGTGGGCGAGGCTATGGGGAGTCAGAAGTTGGGCGGCGGCTCGCCGCACCCAGTCCCAGGTCAGCGATTCGAGGGAGTGGAGGATCTTCGCGGCTTTCTGACGCACCGCTGCGGGATCCTTCAGGGCCCCCTGGCGAACCCCCTGGATCACCCGCTCGAGTTCACTCACCGGGCAGGGGATCCCTCCCCAATCCACCCATTCGGGGAGCGCCGATTTTGCCGAGGGGAAGAGCGGCCACGGAAGGGGCTTCCCATATCGCGCGGCCCGATTCAAGACCGTTTCAAATACGAAGGCCTTGAGGAGGATCTCGTATTGGGCGATCCCGGTGGCGAGGTGGGCGCGCGGGAGGGATAACCCGCCGAGGTCCAGGAAATCGGCGGATCGGTCGCTGGCCGTGGTGGCCTCGCGCAGGCGTTCCAGGCCGCGCAGGGCCCGGGCGGCCGTCAGCGGCGTGAGGCGGGTCGGGCAAAAGAGGTCGGCGGGATTTTTCCCTCGCCGGTCGCGCTGGGGCCACTTCATCTCATCGCGCACTTGCCCCGAGGAGAAGCAGAGCAGGCCGGGGTAGAGAAGCGTACGATCGTCTTTTCCCACGAGGAGGGAGAAGGGGAAATCGGAACTGTCCAGGGGCTTACCGTGGCGCCCGACGATGGTGGAGAAGGCCCCCACGCGGGAGGGGAAAAGCAGCAGGGAACCGGAGCCGGTCTTCGTGCCCCGCTCCAGGATCCCCTGGTGCACGGGGCCGAGGCGGTAATGGTGGTTTGAAAAATTGGTGGCGCTCCCGGCGTTGAAGAACGAATAGGCGCCGGCGAGGAGGAGGGTGGCCTTGTGGTGGGAAATGCAATGGGGCCCCGCCCATGCGGCGCAGGCCTCTCCGGCGTGGAATTGGGTGTCGGCGAAGAGCAGCGAGTGCTCGACGAGGGCGCCCTTGGCCACTTCGCTCCCTTCGCCCAAGGCGGAGTGCTCCAGGCGGCTGGCGCCCTCGAGGAGGGACCGGGGGGCCATGAGGAAGTGCCGGGCGTGCGCCGGGCCCTCGACCCGGGCCCCCGGGTGGAGGATGCCCTCTTCCAAATGGGCGGCCCCGCGGAGTCGGGCTCCGTCGCCGATGCGCACATTGCGCAGGACGCCGCAGGCGCGGATGAGGACGCCGTTCCCGATCGTCGTGGGCTCTCCGCGGAGGGCGGCGGCCCGGGCCTGGGCCGCGCGCGCCAAGCGGCGTTGGAGGACGGGGTCGTGCTTGCAGAACACCTCCAGCCAGGCCCATTGGAGGCCCATGTCGTCGTGGAGGTGGAAGACCCGGCGGCCGTTCTCGTTGAGGACCGAGACCGGGGCGCCCACGCCGAAGCTGCTCTCGAGGTCGCCGCTTAATTCTTCGACGCGCAAGACCATGCTGCCGTCGCCCACCCGCACGTGGCGGACGGGCTCTCCGATGTCTTCCAGGCGCACCTGATCGCCGAGGTGCACGTGGGAGAGGCGGACCCCGTAGAGGCCCGGCGACCGGGGCGGCAGGCCGGGAAAGGCGAGGAGATCCCTGGGGGAGAGGCGGCCGATGCTCGCGGGGCCGTCGAAATGCGCCCCGCGCAGAAGGGAGGGGTCGGTCTCGGGGTGGAAGAGCACGCGCTTCCAATCATGGGCGGTGCAGCCCCGGGCGCGGAGTCCCTCGATGAGGGCCGCGTTGGGCGGGCGTCGGGTGCGGGCCTTCATTCGCCGTAATCGTGCATGCGGAAGACGTAGACGGTCTCGTTGCCGACGATCATCACGTGGCGGCGGTCGGGGTTGAGTTCCACGGCGGAGATATGGCGGTCCTGGATTTCGCGCTTCCAGATGACCGCGCCGGTGGCGGAGAGGTTGAGCGCCGTGCGGGATTCGGGGCCCACGGCGGCGACGAGGATCGACCCCGGCACCGAGGCGGCCGTGAAATAATCGAGGCGGCTCCCCGGGGCGCCGAGGGCGTAGACGTAGCGGGTGCGGCCGTTCTGG
The DNA here is from genome assembly GCA_017302015.1 of Spirochaetota bacterium. GTDB lineage: Bacteria > Spirochaetota > UBA12135 > COTS27 > JAFLEE01 > JAFLEE01. The sequence goes on from JAFLEE010000089.1 coordinate 8,839, forward strand.
AGGGCGCGCACGCGGATGCCGCCGGGCACCTGCTCGAGGAGGACCCCGTTCTCTTCGTCGAGGAAGATCGACTGGCGCTCGCGGCGCCCGTAGCCGGTATCGAGGGACCATTGGCGCACGCCGTCGCGGTTCCAGAGGGTGAGGCGCTCAGGATCGAGGCCCGAGAGGGTGGCGACCCAGGCGCCCTTGGCCGAGACCGAGACCGATTTGATGTAATGGGTGCGGCTCTCCCCGGGCTTCTCCCGGAAGGTTAAGCGGCCCCGGTAATCGAAGACCCAGACATCGCCGTCGAGGGTCCCCAAAACGAGGTCGTCGTTGAACCCGCAATATTGCCAATCGGTCACCAGCGAGCCGAGGAAGACGTTGCTGGCGAGCACCGTGCGGTTGATATCCCACAGCGTGGCGCTCTGGGCGTCGCTGGAAAGGACGAAGAACCGGTTGCCGGAGGGGGAGAGGATCGGGTAGCCGTAGCTATCGAGTTGCCATTGGCGCTCCCCGGCATCGGAGTACAGGGTGGAGATTTTGCCGACCTTGGAATAGGTGATGTAATTGCGGCTGCTGGCGCTGCAGAACGAGAGGGGGTCGAACGCGAGGCGGAAGCGGGTATCGCCGGTGCGGTCGAAATAGAAGAGGTTGGTGCGGAAATGGAAATGGCGCGTCTTGAAGTCGGGGAAATCGGAGAGGTCGACGTCGCGGGTGGAGAGGTCAGGCCCGTTCAGGTCATGGTGCCAGAGTAGCCGCGTGTAGGGTACTTTCGCGAACCGGTCGGGAAGCGCGACGAAATAGACGAACCACGCGAGGAGGACGTAGAGGATCCCCTCCAGGAGATGTTTCCAGTTCAATGGCCTATCGTAGCATTTTTCCCGGGGAAAAACACCGCTGGCGGCGTCCTACGGTTCCAGGACCACCAGCTCCACCCGGCGGTTCTTCGCCCGGGCGGCCTCGCTGCGGTTATCGGTGAGCGGCTTGTCGGGGCCGTAGCCCTCGGCGCGGATGCGCCCCGCGCCGATGCCGTGGTCCACCAGGTACTGGCGCACGGCGGCGGCCCGGGCCCCCGAGAGGTTCTGGTTGAGGAGCCGGTCGCCGACATTGTCGGTGTGGCCCCGGAGTTCGATCTTCATGGAGGGGGTGCGCAGCAGCTCATCCCGCAGGCGGTCGAGGGAGGGGAAGGATTCGGGGAGGAGTTCGGAGAGGCCCCGCGCGAAAAGGATATTGGGGAGGACGAGGGGCTCCCGCCGCAGGGGCGCCTGGGCCCGCTCCAGGGTGGGCGGGGGGTTCTTGCGCAGGCTCACGTCCACCCGCGTCACCTTCCACCCCTGGGCCCCGCGCTCGAGGTCGAGGGTGAAGACGCTATTCTGGACGAGGTCGGGTTCTTCCAGGTTCTCCCACCGGTAGACGAATTGCCCGGTGCGGATATCGAATTGGTGGCTCCATTTCTTGCGGGGTTGGCGCACGCGGGCCTGGGCCGTGACGCGGGCGCGCTCGCCCACGACGCGGGTCTCCTGGAGTTCCCAGGAATCGATGCGGTAGTCGAGGTTCTTCACGAGCCAATCGCGGAACTCGGCGGCGATGACGAGGCGCTCCGCGGCTCGGGCCGAGCGGTAGCGCTCGAAGAACTCGGTGCCGGTGTAGGAGTTCACCAGGAGCGACGGCGCGTCCACCAATTCGAGGAACTCGGCCCAGCGGTGCTTCACCTGGTATTCCAGCAGGCGCTCCGCCACCCGGTCGGGGCCGGCGCTGCGGGGGTCGAAGGCGGCCGGGGGGGCCGCGGCGGATTCTTCCCGGGCGGCGGTTTCGGCCGCGGGCTTGGGGCTTTCCGCCGCCCCGGGCAGGATGCGGAAGGAGGCCTCGGGAACCTTGAAGGTCCAACGCTGCCCGTCCAGGAGGATATTGGGGGAGAAATTCCCCTCCACGGTGTAATAGCCCGCTTCGCCGAAATCGAGGAACTCGGCGAGGTCCACCGTCAGGGTGAAACTCTCCTCATCGCGGAGTTCGAGTTGGCGGGAGGCGTCGGCCTTCGCCTTGCCCAATTTCTTCTCCAATTTCCAGATCTTCCAGCCCTCGCTCTCCTCCACCTCCGAGCCGTTCTCCCGCTCGCCCACGAGGTCGAGGTGGTGGAAGAGGTTCTCCGAAAGGCGCAGGCGCACGCGGTGGCCGTCCCCGGTATTATTGTGGAGGGTCAGCCGCGCCAGCACGGGCTCCCCGGCCAGGTATTCCCGCTTCACGAGGCGCAACACGCAATCCAGGCGGGGTTGGAAGGCCGGATCCTCGGGGAGGACGGTATTGAGGGTGCCGGCGCTCTTCCAGGCACTCCCTTGGGGAAACGCCGAAAGGGCGAGGAGGAGGGGAAAAACGGCGAAAGGACGGGCCCGGAAGGGGCGAATTCGTGGGGATTTCATGGGGAGTCGGCTCAGTATCGGCTCCCCATGGGGGAAGACTGACCCCCCCGAATCCCCGGCCAAAATCCTAAAGGTTTCGCTTTTTATCCCCCGCAGATTTTGGAGGGGTAGCCCTGGTCTTGGAGCGCCAGGGCGACCCGGGCGCGATCTGCGGTCTGGAGGAGGATTTCGCCGTCTTTGAGGGCCCCGCCCACCGCGAGGCGCCGCTTCAGCGCCACCAGGAGGGTCTGGGCCTCGGCCCCGTTGACATTGGATTTGAGCAGGGAGACCGCCTTTCCCGCGCGCCCCTGCTTGGAGATCCAGATCTCGATGGGGGGCCCCTTCCATTTTTTAGCCGGCGCGGGGGCCGCGGGGGCGCCTGAAACCGGGAGGGACGGGGAGGGCTTGGGAGGGACGGGCACTCCGAGGAGGCCGGCGATCGTCATGCGGGGCTCGTCCGGGGTCGTCGAAGGGATGCGCTTATCGGTCTGGCGACTCATGGCCCACCTCTGATGGCGGCCATTTTCATATCAGGGACGGAAGAAGTGAAGATGAGGCGGGGATGGGGATACGGGACGCGGCGTACGGGCGGTTTCCAGCAGGGCGCCTTCCGAAGCGATGGCTTACGCGAAGGCGTCCAAAATCTCCTCCACGCCGCTGCGGTAGGACGCGCCGAAGAGGTTCAGGTGGTTGAGCAGGTGGTAGAGATTGTAGATCTCGCGGCGCTCGGGGTAGCCCGGGGGCCGAGGGAGGATCTCGTCGTAGGCCTTATAGAACCCTTCCTCCATTCGCCCGAATAATTCCGTCATCGCGAGGTCGGTCTCCCGGTGGCCGAAATAGCACGCCGGGTCGACGATCACGGCCTCGCCCCCCGGGCCCACCATGAGGTTCCCGCTCCACAGGTCGCCGTGGACGACGCTGGGGTAGTCCGCGGCGCCGGAAAGCCAATTCGGAAGGCGCGCCATGACGCGTTCAGCCCGGAGGGCCGTGCGGGAATCCAAGAGGCCGCGGGAGCGGGCGAGGCGCACCTGGTAGCCGAGGCGATGCTCGGCGAAGAAGCCGGTCCAATCGTCGGCGCGGGCGTTGATCTGCGGCGTGCTGCCGATATAATTGTCGCCAGGGAACCCCCAGAAGGGCATGGGCCGGGCATGGAGGCGGGCGAGGGCGCGGCCGAAGTTTTCCGCCCAGCCCCGTGGCGCTTTACCGGCGGGGATCCACTCCATCACGAGGAATTGGCCCTTTTCATTTTCGCCCCAGGCGAGGGCTTCGGGCACCCTCGGACCCTCCGGGCATCGGAGGGCGCGGAGGCCCTTCGCCTCGGCGGCGAACATCCCCGGGAAGTTCGCGCCGTTTTCTTTGAGGAAGAGGGAGCGCCCGTCCTCGAAGGTCAGCTTCGCGCAGGCATTGATGCAGCCGCCGCCCACCGGGGTGCGGGACCGAAGGCGAGCGCCCTCGCCGAGGAGGGCCGAGACCGCGTCGTCCACCGAGGGGAAGCGCGGCGTTTCGGGAGCCTCGGTCACGGCGTGGCCGTGAGGCGGGAAAGGAGGCGCGCGGTGCATCGGTCGACCAGGGTCCACACCTCTTCGAACTCCTTGGGGCCGCCGTAATAGGGGTCGGGAACTTCCAGGGGGGCGTCGGCGTCCTCGTCGAACTCGCGCAGTAGGCGGATTTTGGCCCTCTGGGATTCTTTCTTGGCGAAGGAAAGAAGCGAGCGCTTATTGTCCTCATCCATGGCGAGGATGAGGTCGAAGGTTTCTAGGTCGTCGGCGCGGAAATGCCGGGCGCGGTGGGTGATCGTGGCGCCGTGGCGGCGGGCGGTCTCGCGCATGCGCGAATCGGCGAGTTCGCCCACGTGCCAATCGCCCATGCCGCAGGACTCCACGGTGAACTCCCCGGCCAGGCCCGCCTTGGCTAAATGGGCCTCGAAGGCGGTATGGGCGGCCGGGCTGCGGCAGATATTCCCTAAGCAAACGAAGAGGATCTTTCGGGGAGGATTCGCCATGGGGGTAAAAAAAACGGGGGGATGGCTCCCCCCGTCGTTCCGTCGTTTCGGGCCGCTTATTTCTTCGGGGCGGCGTTGGAGGCGGCGGGGGCCGGGGCGACGTCGCCCTTGCGGATCGTCACCATCATGTTCTGCTTCTTGCTATGCCAATGGTAGCCGAGGTTGAAAGGGAGTTCCTTCACGGGGGCGGCCTCGTAGGCGCGGCGCAGGTCGTCCTGGTCGACGCCGGAGAAGTCGTTGACGGGCTTCAGGTACTTGCCGTAGAGTTGGATCGACCATTTCTTCTTGTCGAAATAGCCGTAGGGGATGCCGGTATCGTCGCCGATATAGGCGTAGCATTTGGCCAGGATGAGCTCGCGGATGGCGGAGAAATCCTTGTAGTGCATGAGGTAGGAGGCGCTCTTGACGTAGGAGACCGAGCCGGCCATGCCGTCGAGGTACTTCTGCAGGGGCTTATTGGCCTTGAAGGCCTTGTCGCCCAAGTCGGTGGAGAAATAGACGACGGTGCGTAGTTCGGAGGGGTCTTTCTCGTTCACGAAGTCGATCTGCACGGCCTGGCGCGATTTACCCTTCACGCCGGCGTTGGTGTCGACGCCGAGTTCGCCCCGCTCGTTCAGGCGCATGTATCGCAGGTCGATGATGCGGTTGCCGGTGCGGGCCAGGAAGACCGCCAGCAGGGGGACGGCGCCGTCGACTTCCTTGCGGCGGAGGTCCTTATCCATATTGAAGGTGATGAAGTAGGAGCGCTTGTAGATGTCGTTGAGCGATTTGTCGACGAGCTCGAGGTAATTGCTGACTTCGCCCGGCTTCGCGGCGGCGAGGTCGGGGGCGCTGCCCACGGGCTCGAGGGCGATGAGCACGTAGCGCTTGGCCCGGGGCAGGAAGGTGAACACGTGGAGGAAATCGGGGCCGGAGAAGGTGTAGAGCACGTCGCGGGGCTCGCGGTTGGCCTCGGCGAGTTCGGTGGCGGCCCAATCGCGCATCTGCTTGAGGCGGTTGGTCTGCAGGTTCGTCCACGCCTGGGTCAGGTTCTCGGTGTATTTCTGGTACCACACGGCCGAGGCGGCGTTGGAGAGGGCGCTGCCCTCTTCCTGGGGGAGGCCGGAGACGAAGCGGGCGAAATCGTTCCACTTGCGCTCGACGACGGGGATGGCCTTGCTCGTGTTCTTCGAGGCGCCCTGGTTGCACGAGGCGGCCACGAGGATCAGGGCGGCGAGGGCCGCGAAAAAGACGGGTTTGCGGGGGAAACGCATGGAAAAGGACCTCTTTGTAGGGGGAATCAAGGGGGAAAGTATACTATGGGAGAAACGCGGATTTATCGGGCTTTTTTATTGAAACCGGCGGAGAGGAAATAGAAGACCGCCCCGCTCCCCAGGATGACCGCGCTGGCCTTGAGGATGCTCGCCATCTTGGCGTCGCCGGCGTTCTTCACGGCGAAGACCACGAGGAAAACGCCGAAGGCCAGGAAGAGGATCGGGGTGAGCGGATAGAACGGGGTGCGGTAGGGCCGCTGGGCGCCCGGGGCGCGGATGCGCATGATGATCACGCCCAGGATGGCGAGGATGTTGAAGAAGGTGAGCAGCAGCCCGAGGGTCATGACGATCTGCTGGATGGAAGAGAACCAGATGAGGATGATGGAGAGGATGGCCTGGGTCGTGATGGCGATGGCCGGCGTGCCGCCCGTGGTGGTCTTGGCGAAGATCCCCAACAGGGAGAAATCTTCGCCCATGGCGTGGATGACCCGGGGCCCGGCGAGCACCATGGAACTCGTGCTCGAGACGAGGAGGATGGCGATGGCGAGGCTCACGATGACGCCGCCGGCGCTGCCGAACATGAACGAGGCGGCCACGTGGCCGGTATCGGTGTTCGTGGGGCCATTGGCCCCGAACTGGACCATGAGGTCCTTGATCGGCGCGACCTTGAGGAAGACGAAATTGAGGCCCAGGTAGAGGGCCGTGACGATGACGGTCCCCAGGATGAGGGCGCGGGGGAGGGTCTTGCCGGGGTTCTCGAGTTCGCCGGCGATATAGGCCGCGGCGTTCCACCCCATATAGGCGTAGGCGACCCAGAAAAGGGAGCCGACGAACTCGCTGCGCAGCTTGCCGTCGGTGAAGAATTGGGCGGTGGGCTCGAAGAGGGCGGTGCCGGTATGGGCGGCGAAGAGCCCCACGAGCACGAAGGCCAGGATGAAGAGCACCTTGGCGGCGGTGAAGACGTTCTGGAAGCCGCCGCCGGCCTTCTTGTTCCACGCGTGCAGCAAGGTGAGCAGCACCACGAGCCCCGTGGCGAAGATCCGGGAATCGAAGCCGGGAAACGATTTGTGGAGGAGCGTGTTGAGGTAATCACCGGTGAGGAGCGCCGTGGCCGCCACGGGGCCGGCGAAGCCGACCGTCACCGAGGTCCACCCCGAGAGGAAGCCGACGCCCGGGTGGTAGATGCGGCTGAGGTAGGTGTATTCCCCGCCCGAGCGGGGGAAGAGCGTGCCGAGTTCGGCGTAGCACAGCGCGCCCAGGAGGGCGGCGACCCCGCCCACGAGCCAAAGCATGAGGAGCCAGAAGCCCGATTGGATGCCCAGCACCTGGAAGCCCAGGCTGGTGAAGACGCCGGTGCCGACCATATTGGCCACGATGATGGCCAGGGCGGTGACGAGGCCGAAGCGGTAGGGGTTTGGATTCACGGGAAAGCCTCGCTCTTGAAGTCCGGAATTATATGATCGGCGATGGAAATACGGGAAGAATCTCCCACGGGGCGGACGACAGGCGGGCCCGCCGGGCTCCTCTATTTTTCGGGGACGAAAGTGAAGCGGATCTGGTTCGTCCCGAAGGTGAACCCGATGAGGAATTTCTCCCCGACCCCAAAGGGCAATTCGTCGGCCGCTTCGTCTTTGACCTCGGCCCAGAACTTGCGCACGACCATGGCGCCGGCGGGCACGAGTTCGGCCTTGACGTAGGTGGCGTCGGAGAAGTCGAGGACGGCGAGGGGATCCCGGGCCCAATCGGCGCGTTTTCCATCCTTCCCCTTATTCCCCTGGATCGCGCCCAGGAGGCCCTTGACCCCGCCCTTGACGAGGAGTTGGGCCTCGATTTCCTTGGAGGCGTAGATATGGGCGGGCAGGGGAACATTGCGGCCGGTGACGCGGTGGCAACTCACCTGGTCGAGCTTCAGTTCGAGGCTCTCCCCGGTGAAGTTCTCCAGGGAGAAGCTGATCTCGAGGTCTTTATTGCGCACGCAGGCGACGGCGAGGCGCACGTGGGTGGAGAGGCCCTCGGCGGCGGCTTTGCGTCCCTGCACCGTTCCCGTTTTCTGGGCCGGTGTCGCCACCGGGGTTAGGTCGTGGTAGGGAGCCGCAAAGGCGCTGGCGAGGAGCAGTAAGGGAAGGAGCCGGAAAGGGTGCCGAGCGGCAAAATTCATGGGGAACCTCTCGGGAAATTGTATCACGCGGCGGGATCGGTGGTCGTCGGTTCGGACGGTGTAGTCGGCTAGCCGGGGAACCCCCATGGCAAGACTCGACGCGGGCGCGTCCGCCTCGATAAGGCGATAATGGAGATATGGCGCCGAATGGCCGTCAAAGCCGACTTCGCCCACTGGCCCGGTTGGCCGAGATCCCGATCCCCTCGCCTGGAGGTTCCCCATGCGTCCGATCCTCGCCCTTGGCGTCCTTCTCGCCATGAGTTTCGCCGCCGGCCCGGATCCGGTCGATTGGGCCGCCTTCCTCGGCCGCAACGACCTCACCTGGGACAAAGCGCCCACCCACTGGACCCGCGGCCCGTTCCTCGGCAACGGGGAGTTGGGCGCCATGATCTACCACGAGCCCACCAACGAGCAGTGGGTGCGCCTGGAACTCAGCCGCAGCGATGCCTACACGAAAAGCGGCTCCGGCGGCATCCGGGTTCCCACCGGGCACCTCTATTTGAAACCCGCGGGCAGGGTCCAATCCGTCGCCTATCGCCTGGTGCTCCGGGATGCGGAGGCCGTGGGCACCCTCACCACCGACAAGGGCGCCGTGCGATGGCGCGCCTTCATCCATGCGGATGAGCCGGTCCTCCGCCTCGAGTTGGAGGGCACGGGCGGGGAGGACGCCTGCGCGGTGGAGTACGCCGCCGAACGCGCCGTCAACGCCCGCAAGGTCATCCGCAAGGAACCCCTCCTCGAGTCGGACCTCCAACCGGAACCCGTGGTCACCCGCGAGGGCGATGGCGTCTACGCCTGGCAGCCCTGGACCGATGGCGGCGGCGCGGCGACCGCGGTGCGCGAGATCCGAAGCGGCCCCAAGCGCCTCATCGCGGCCACGATGGCGGTGGGGTGGAAGGATGATTCGCCCCGGGCGGAGGCGAAACGGCGGATCCTCTCGCCCCGGATCCTCGAAGTGGAGAGCGCCCGGGCGACCCACCGGGCGTGGTGGCGGGCGTTCTACGGCGCGAGTTTCCTCACCCTCCCCGACGCGCGCCTCGAGAGTTTCTACTGGGCCCAACTCTACAAGATCGCCTCGGCGACCCGCGCCGATCGGCCTCCCATCGACCTCATGGGGCCTTGGTACCAACCCAGCGCCTGGCTGGCCTATTGGATGAACCTCAATATCCAATTGACCTATTGGCCCGTCTACGCCGCCAACCACCTGGAACTGGGCGAATCCCTTTCCCGTTGGGTGGCGAAATGGCGCGATAGCCTCGTCTCCAACGCGCCGGCCGAGTGGCGCGGCGATAGCGCCGCCCTGGGGCGCGTCACGGGCATGGACCTCCGCGGGAACGCCGGCGAGGAACTCGGCAACCTGCCCTTCCTCCTCCACAACCTCTATTGGCAGTACCGCTACTCGATGGACGAGGCCCTGCTGCGGGATCTGCTCTACCCGCTCCTCTCTCGCAGCGTGAATTTCTACCGTCATAAATTCGTGAAGATAGAAGACGGCAAGTACCACCTGCCCCTGGCCGTCTCGCCGGAGTACGAGCAGAAGGCCGAGGATTGCAATTACGACCTGGCCCTCTGCCGCTGGGCCTGCGAGGTCTTGTTGGCCTCCGCCGCGCGCCTCCATATCGACGACCCGCTCATCCCCGCCTGGAAGGACATCCTTTCCAACCTCGCGCCCTATCCGGTGGACGAGACGGGGATCATGATCGGGAAGGGCGTGCCGCTGGCCCATTCCCACCGCCATTTTTCCCACCTGTTCATGATCTTCCCCCTGGCGACGATGAAGTTCGAGGGCCAGGACCGCGCCCTGGTGGAGAAATCCATCCGCCACTGGCTCGATCTCACGGGGGCGCACGCCGGCTATTCGTACACCGGCGGGGCGGCCATGGCCGCCTACCTGGGCGACGGGGATCGCGCCCGTTCCCTGCTGGACACCTTCTGCGATCGGTATGTCAAGCCGAATACCTTCTATACAGAAGGCGGTTTTTGGCCGGTGATCGAAACCCCGCTGGCGGGGGCGCGATCCATCCAGGAAATGCTCCTCCAGAGTTGGGGGGGCACGCTGCGCATCTTCCCCGGGGTTCCGAAAGACTGGGCCGATGCCTCCTTCCGCGATCTGCGCGCCGAGGGCGCCTTCCTCGTCAGCGCCCTGCGCGCCGGCGGCCGCACGCGGTGGATCCGCATCGAGAGCCTGGCCGGGGAGCCCTGCCTCGTGAAGACCGAACTCCAGCCCGTTCACCTGCGAGCCTCGCGGCCCATGTCCGTAAGCCGGCGGCCCGAGGGTCTCTTGGAATTACCCCTGGCCAAGGGCGATTGGGCCGTGCTTTCGGAGGAGGCGGGGGCGGACCCCGAACTCAAACCGGTGGCGCGCAGCGGGATCGACAATCCCTGGGGCACCGTGAAACGCCCCCCGCCACCGCCCCTGACGGCCGATGCCTCGGGCGTGCTGCGCCTCATGGCCTCCAACGCGTCCATCCAAGGCGACGCCCTCACCTGGTTCAAGGACGCCAACCGCGACACCCTCGGTAGATGGACGAAGGCCGGGGATGCGCCCTTTTGGCGCGTCCGGTTCCCCACGGCGGGGCGGTGGACGGTCGGCGCGAATTACGGGCACCCGGGCGGCGGGTCCACCTTCGTGATCAAGGCGGGAGAGGCGAGCCTGGAAGGCACCATCCAGGGCACGGGCGATTTCGACAAGCCGAAGGATTTCGAATTGGGGGTCCTCGCCATCCCGGCTGCGGGCATCTATGAGGTTCGTATGGAAGCGAAGGTGATCAAGGGCGGGGCCGTCTGCAATCTGAGGGGGCTCACCCTTCGGCAGGAATAATCCGGGTCGTTTTCGGCAGGGAAGCAGGATAGCCTCCCGGACTCACTGACGGGGTGGGGCGAACGGTCGGGGCCGCTCCTCGACCCATCGGGCGGCGGGTTTTTCTCAGGGAAACGCGCTGCCCGCGGCGGCCTGTTTCAAGGCGCGCTTGGCGACGAGTTCCAGCACTTCGGGGAGCGCCCGGGCGGCCCCCCAGCGCACCATCCAATCCGGGATCCACCCCCCGGGGCGCACCGCGACCTGGTAGGTGACGCGGGAACGCCCGGGGCCCAGATCTTCGATCGTCCAGGAGCCCACGTTCAGGGGCATGCGCACCGCGTCGGGCCGCTCGGCCACCCGAGCCCCCATGTTCTTCCAATGGCTGGTCCAGACCGCGTTCGTCCCCGCCGCGGGCAGGAGTTCCACCCGGAGCACGACGTCGCGGGCCCGCACCACGACGAATTGGGGGCTGTAGAGCATGTAGACGTCGAAGCGCGCCGGAGCCTCCCCGGGGAAGATGCGGTTGGACAGGATGCCGGGCATGAACTCTTGGTATCGGCCATAATCTGTGACGACCGCGAAGAGGGCGCGGGCGGCGATGGGGAGTTCCTTTTCGGCGCGGACCTCAAAGGCCCCGAGGATGGGGTTTTCCCGCGAGGTGAGCCGCACGCCATCCCGCAGGCCGGCGTCCACCCACTGGTCGCTCGGGCGCGGCGGGTTCGAGAAAAGGACGCCGCCGCAGAGGGCGAGGAGTTGTAAGAATCGTTTGGGGGCCATCGGGGGGGTCCTCAGCGCGCCGGGGGGGCGGCGCCGTTCCCTTTCGTCAGTGCGGCCCGGCAACTTCGCAGGGTTTCCCCGGTGTACTTCTTGAACACCTTCGAGAGGTAGAACCCGTCGGTAAAGCCGGTGCGGGCGGCGATCTCGTCGGCGGAGAGGGCGGTGGTGGTCAAGAGTGTTCGCGCGTGGCCGAGGCGGGTCTCGATGATGCGCTGCATGGGCGACTGGTTCGTGCGCCGCTTGAAGAGGTGGCGAAGGTA
>JAFLEE010000009.1 GCA_017302015.1 Spirochaetota bacterium
GCCGGCTCACGGGGCCGACCCGGCCGCCGGCCGCCGGGCGAGGAAGCGCCCCGCATATAAAACTAAAAATACGGCATAAACAATCAGGTGGGCCCCGGCGACCCCGGCGATGCCCCAGCGCCAGCCCCCCGCGGCCGCCATCGGGAAGAACATCGCGGCCCGTACCGTCGCCGTGGTTCGCACGAAATGCGCCTGATCGGTGGCGAGGAGCCATTCTTGCACCGGCATGGCGACGACGTAGCAGGCCGTCGCCCCGAGGGAAAGGGCGAACACGGTCAACCCCTCCCGGGCCACCAGGGGCGTGAAGAAGAACTCCAGCAGGACGGAGCCCCAGGCGAATCCGAGGACGAGCATGGCGACGAGGGCGGCGGCGAGGCCCATGCTGAGATGGACGACCTGTTTGCGGGCTTTCAGGGGGGATTGGGCGTGGAGGCGGACGAGCACCGGTAAAAGGGCCGCCGCGACCAGGGTGCCCAGGGCCATGGGCGCCACGCCGAGAAGCGATGCGGTCTTGAAGATCCCGGCCTCCCGGTCGCCAAGCAGGGCCCGCACCAGCGCCACATCGACCTGGTTGATGGCCAATTCCACGGCGTTGAACCAGAAGGCGCTGAGGGCGAACGCCACCACCTCCCGGGGCAGGCTCCACGCGGCCCGCCACCTGCCTTCGCGTTTCAAGACGATCAGGAGCGCCGCGTCGAGGAGGGCCCAACTCAGGAGGCGGGCGGTGAGCACCGCGTCCACCCCGCCCATCCCCGCCCATCCGAACCCGATCGCCAGCCCGATGAAGAGCAGGGCCGACACGGCGTGCACGGCGCCCGCGGTCTTCAGGCGGTAGAGGCCGCTGAAGCCCGCCGTGATGACGTAGAACGAGGAGGCGAATACGGCCAAGCCGAGGAGCGCCCCGTGGCGGGCGGCCCATCCCGTCCACGCGTCGCTTCCCCAGACGAGCAGGCCGGCCACGGCGGCGAGGGCCAATTCGCGGTTGACCAGGGGCGCGAGGAGGTCCGGGGACGCGTGGAGGAACCGGTTCTGCGCGTCGGAGAGGCCCAGATCGGAGAGTAGGGCGAGCACCGAAAGCGTGGCCGCGATGAAGGAGAGCAGCCCCAACTCTTCGGGGCCGATCCGTTTGGAGAACCAGGCCAGCAGCAGGATCGGCGCGGCCTGCGCCAGGATCTTGGAGGCGCCCAGGATGAGGACACCCCCCCGGGGCGATGATTCGGTGGCCTGGAGCAAGGGCCTGGATTAAAGCATGGGGCGGGAGAAGGCCGAGCGATCGCCGAAGACGCGAAGGCCCCCTGGAAATCCCCTGTGGATGGCTTGGGCGGACCGCCTTGCCTTGAGCGGTGGGCGGTTTTTAGGAAGGACCGGGTTTTCCCAGGAGACGGTCGGCGACCTCGGATTCTTGGTATAATTACTTTGTTTCCGATGTACCCATTCATGATCGAAATTATTTTTCCAGGCGTGCGGGGGGCCGGGTGAAGCCAAGCGGCCCGCGGCGCCTTTCCGTCGTGATCCCCGTTTATGGGGGGGAGAAGACCATCGCCCGGGTGGTGGAGCGGGTGCTCCGCGACCTCCGCACGCTGCGACCCGAGGTCGTGCTGGTGAACGACGCGAGTCCCGACGGGTCCCACACCGTCTGCCTCGCGCTTTGGAAAAGAGGCCGGGGCCGGGTGAAGTACCTGCGCCTGGCGAAGAATAGCGGCGAACACAACGCGGTGCTGGCGGGCCTCCGCGCCTGCACGGGGGACCGGGTGCTGATCCTCGACGACGACGACCAGAACGAGCCCGCCGACGTGCACCGCATGCTCGCGCGCCTGGAGGCCGAGGACCTCGACGTCGTTTTCGGCCATTACGCCAAGAAGCGCCACGCGCTGTGGCGCAACCTCGGCAGCGCCTTCAACGACCTCGTCGCGAACTGGATGCTCGGCAAGCCGCGCGACCTCTACCTCTGCAGTTTCAAGGTCATGAATCGGTTCCTCGTCGACGAACTCATCAAGTACGAGGGCCCCTTCCCCTATATTGACGGCTTGATCCTCCGGTCGACGCGCCGGGTCGCCTCGGTGGCGGTCGCCCACCACGCCCGCGCCGAGGGCAAGTCGAGCTATACGCTCACCAAGCTGCTTCGCCTCTGGTTGGCGATGTTCACCAATTTTTCCATCGTGCCGCTGCGGGTGGCCACCGTCGCGGGCTGGCTTTTGGCTGCGCTGGCGTTCCTCAGCGGGAGCCTCATGGCGGTCATGCGCCTGCGCGACGCGTGGGAAGTGCCCGGGTGGACGAGCTTGTTCGTCGCGGTCTCCTTCTTCTCCGGCGTGCAACTCATCAGCCTCGGCCTCCTGGGGGAATACCTCGGGCGGCTCTTCCTCACCGCCAACCGCCATCCACAGGCCGCCGTGCGCGACCACTGGGAGTGATCGTGGCCCAACGCGACCCGGGCGCCCTGCGCGTCCACAATACCGCCGAAATACTCCGCCTCATCCGGGGGGCGGGCACCATCTCCCGGGCCGACCTGGCCAAGGCGACCCGCCTGACCCGCAAGACGGTCTCCGAGATCGCCCTGGTGCTCCTCACGCGCGGCTGGGTGCGTGAGACCGGCAAGGGCGAATCCAGCGGCGGCAAGCGGCCGATCCTCATGGAACTCAACCGGGCTTCGGTGCAGGCCATCGGGCTCGACTTGAGCGACGCCGACCGGGTGCGCGGCGTGCGCTGCGATTTTTCCGGCGAACCGCTTTGCGCGCGCGAATGGCCCGTGGGCGGGGCCTCCATCTACGACGTCGCGGTCGAGGCCGCCCGGGAATTGGCCTCCGACGTGCCGAAGAAAGCCCTCGCCGGCATCGGGGTCGCCGTCTCGGGCCTCGTCGACCGCGCGGCCAATCGCTTGGCGTTCAGCGCCCACTTCCCCCCGCGGGGGGAGGATCTCACCCAGCGGCTCTCCCAATTGCGCAGCGGCATGGTCCTCCTCGAGAACGCCAGCAATGCGGCCACCGCCCTGGAACTGCAGCAGGGGGCCCTGCGCGGCATCCAGCACGGGGTCTATATCCACACCGCCCGCGGGGTCGGGGCCGGCCTCGTCGCCGGGGGCCAGATCTATACGGGGGGGCAACTCGGCGCCGGTGAAATCGGGCAAATACGCCTGCCCGGGGAGAAGGCGATCCTCGAGGACCTCCTCTCCGAAGACTCCCTTTGTGCGCGCGCCTCCGACCTCGGCGGGCTGGGTCGCCTCCATGCCCAAGACCTTTCCCTCCACCTGAAATCCGCCACTCCGGCCGTGCTGACCGCGCTCACCGAAAATGCCCGTCTCATGGCCTGGGGGGTCTCGGCTTTGGTGAATATCTTCGCCCCCGAGGCGGTCGTCCTCGGCGGCAGGATGCTCGGCTACGGCGATGCTTGGCTCGCCGCCTTCCGCGAGGAGTTTTCTTCCCAGGTCCTCCCCATTTTCCGGGACCGCATCGCGATCCGGCTGTCCTCCTACGGCCAATGGGCGGTTTCCAGGGGCGCTTCCGAATTGATCCTGGACCGCCTTGTCTCGGGTCTGAAGCCCTGAATTCGGGCCTTTTTTTCCCGAGCTTTCCGTCGGCCCCATCCGGGACCTAGTGAGGATGGGCGTCCGGGAGTTTGTGGGGCATCGGTCTCGGGTGGACCGGATATCCCGGATTTCCCCGAATGGCGGGCGTTTTCTTCAATGCAGACGCCCAAGCGGTGTCGAAGGGCGGCCACAGGGGACCCGGGCGGGAAAGCCGGTTGTTTTCCCAAGATTGACTATTTTTACCCCCGCCGATGTATAATAAAGTAGATCGGGCCCAAAAAAGGGTCTTCGGTCCAGATGAAAAGGTTTGCGTGTAAACGATATCAGGGAATCGAAATGACGAGCACAATGCCGATCAAATGGTTGTTCCGGGGGGTGTCATGATGGCCGTTTGCCCGTCGTACGCCATCCCCCGGCCCGATCTTTGCTCGGGCAGGTTTCGGCGCGCGGGTTTTCCTGGCCCGGCCGGAGCTCATGGGACAATGATTTGTGGGTCCGAAAATGGGTAAGCGCATATTTCGCTCGTTCATGTACCTGGCCCTTTTCTCAGCGGCAGCCCCTTATCTCTGGCCGTGGGGTTATACCAATACCGGCCTCTTTTTCAATATTCCCGCGCCCATCGGCTACCGGGCCATCGATCTTCTGGTGGCCAGCAATCAGGCCGTCTTCGCCGGCTCTGGCAAGAAGACGAGCACCACGCCCGATGGCGCGGCCGCGACCATGGCGGGAGACCTCTTCTATGGAGATTACCCCTGCTATTACGTCGATATCGGGGCCTCCATCAGTCCGATGTACCGGGCCCTCGGTTTCGTCGACCTGTTGGTGAGCATCACCATGGAGGACGCGCCCGGAATCTCCGTGAGCGGGCCCGGTCGGGCCCCGTACACCAATGGCTGGTACATGCAGGGCGACAGCGATAAAAAAGACTCCCAGGATTATCGCGCCATGGCCGATGGCATGCCGTGCGAATTCCTCGACAATCGGTTCAAAAGCCAGACCTTCTACAACGTGAACTACGACTACGGCGAATACCGACTGACCGCGAAATCAGGCATCCGCGGCAACAAGGCCTACAGCTATTCCGGCGAGTACGTCATCATGCGGTTCGAAGTGCCGCGCAACCCCGTGCGGTCGTACTCGGTCTATCTGGGCCAGAACAATTTGGCCGGATCGGATGTCCGGGAAAACTATGCGGGGGGCCCGGGCGCCAGCGCCTACGAGGCGCACGCCCTCTCCTACCAGTGCAATCTCTACGTGCCGGTGCTGACGAACACCGTGATCCCGTACGTCAGCATCAAGAGCCCGGGCGTCGAAGGGGTGTTCATCGAACGTTACGACGACAACAATAACCAGATGCGCACGCCCGCGCGCCAACTCTGGGTCCCGGCCCGTGTTCCGATCACGTTCACGGGGGAAAGAAGTTTCGTCAGCAACGCCACCATCGTCTCCTGGGAGTGGCAGATCGACAACGACGGTTGGCAGGTGGGCGGCCCGACCTTCACGAGCTTCTTCCAAAACAACGGCCAGTACCAGGTCAAATTACGGATCACCGCCGATAACGGCGCGGTGGGCGTGAACAACGGGGTTTCCAACGAAACGGGGAACAATAACCTGCCCGATTTCTGCCCCTCGGCGCTTCCGACCTACGTCCAGGTCGTCGACCCCCCGAACCAAGCGTCCATTTCGGAATGCCGTCCCAACCCCTTCATCATCGGGCAGCATGCCCAGGCGGTGATCGATTTCACCCTGAGCCGCGACACGGCGGTCTCCGTGTCCATCTTTTCGCTCGGCGGCGTGCTGGTGAAGAACCTCCTCACCAGCGCCGGCAAATATCCGGCGGGCTACTGGGCGGCGACCTGGGACGGCAAGGATGACCGGGGGAACTACGCGACCGAGGGCATCTACTACGGGGTGCTCACCACGAGCGCGGGTACGTTCCTGAATAAGATCCACGTGCTGCGAGTCAAATAAGAGTGGGGCGTGCATGAAAATGAAACAAGTCTTGAAATGGGGAACGGCGCTGGTGGCCTTCGCGGCCCTGGCCCCCGCGAGCCTCGGTTGGGGCCAGAGCGTCGGCGGCGCCCCCTACACCTCGTTCCTGTTGCGCGATTTCCGCCCCTTTTCCATCAGCCGGGGGAGCTGCGCCACCACCTTCTCCGACGACGCCGACGCGATCAACTACAACCCCGCCATCGGGGTGTTCCTCCCGAAAAGCAGCAAGGCGACCCTCTCCTTCACCCACGCGTTCCTGCCGCTCAACGTCTTCATGGACAGCTTGGGCATCTATTTCAAGCCCCGCACCCGGCATTTCTACGTGAACCTCACCTATTTCGCCAGCGACACCCGCTTCTACAGCCCCAACCGCGATTGGCTCGGCGAGATCAATAGCCAGACCTTCCACCTCCTGGTCTCCACGGGGAACTTCTTCCCCAAGAGTCAGGTGCTCTCCTGGGGCCTCAATATCCACGGGCTCAGCGGCCGGTCGTGGATCTTCGAGCGCACCATGTTCGCCATCGACGGCGGCCTGACCCTCGACTTGCCCAAGCAGAAGATGCGATTCTCCGCGGTCATCCGGAACCTGGGCTTCGACCTCAACGAACTCTTCTCCCTCAACCCCAATTTCAATACCCAGTACACCAACAACGCCAACGTGGCCTTCATCCCCGCGACGCCCTATAACGGCAAGTGGCCGGTGAACGCCGCGTTCGGGTTCCAGTACCAGCTCTTCTCCCTCCTCCAAGTCTTCGCCGAGCTCGACTTCTATTTCGCTGACCTCGACTCCGTGAAGAGCGGCACCGCCGCCTCCATCCTGGACGGCGTGTGGAAGCCCCACGTCGCCCTGTCGCTCATCGGGATCAAGAGCCTGAAACTCAATATCGGCCGGGTGTTCCGCACCTCCGGGGGCGAGTCGTACTTCACCTTCGGGGGCGAGTACAATATCACGGTCAATAACCTGCCGCCGCTGACCCTCTCCTACGCCTTCGAGCCGATCCCGGGGTTCACCGACAACCATTACCTCGGCCTGATGTTCCGCTTCCAATAGGGGATCTTGGCACATGGGCAAGCCTTTAATTCGGAGTCGGTGGACGGCATGGGCCCTGGCGTTGGCCCTCGGGATGGGGTGCGCCTTTGCCCAGGGCAAGGCGGGGAAGGCCGCCGCGCGGCCCCTGCGCCTCGTCTTCGACGACCTCCTCAAAGCCTACCGGGCCCTCGACAGCACCCTCTCGCTCCGTTTCTCCACCTATATGGGCATGGGCGTGCCTATCCATTTCGACGAGTTCTTCTTCGATCCGATGAGCGTTTCGGGGCCGCGCACCTGGGCCGTCGACGTCCCGACCTGGAGCATGGGCGTGAATTACGCCTTCCGCCCCGTGAGGCCCGTCTACATGAACTTCGGCTTCTCCTCCCAGCCGATGCAATTCAATAACCCCTTCAATAATTTCGGTCAGTACTTCAATTATTCCCTCACCACGACTTGGGATATAGGCGCTGATATGAGCGTGACCCTCCAGCTCTACGACAATAATTCCTACGGGGTTTACGCTTCCCGCTCCGCCTCCGGTGACATCTACGCCATCACCGAGAGCGATTACGTCAATCAGAACGGTAGCACCTATTTCAGAAAATACAACCGCATTTACCTAGAGTGGAAACCCCTGAAGACCCTCAACCCCATCGAACCCCGGTTTATCGTCGATTGGAATACCCAAAGCGTGACCTTTCCCTTGTACGCGCTTGACCAGGTCGACCGGGCCAATGCCGGTTCGGCGACGAGCGTCGAAACCCTCAACTTCCTCACCCTTTCAGGGAGCGTCACGCTCCGCCTCGATCAGGGCGTGACCGCCTACGCGGGATATTCCCAAACGCCCTACAATAACACCCGGGGCACGGGGGGCGTTCAGAATTACCTGAGCCAAAACTGGTCGACATGGATCGATCTTCGCCTCAATCGCTATATGTCCATGCGGGTTTCTCTGAGCTACGGCCGATCCCTCAACCGCGGCGAATCCCTCTACCGCACGGCCACTTGGTCCTATACCTGGCAAGAGATGAGCGATACGACCAAACTCTTCAGCACCTATTTCGGCGAACGCAACGGCGATAGCACATCCTTTAGCGTGTCGATGAACCTGCGCTGATTCAACGCCCGGATGCGGGCGTCCCCGGACCGCGGAATGGGGCGGAAGGGTCACGGCGCGTGCGGCCCATGAAATTAGCGGGGATCGTTCGATGCGATGCGTCAAGGCGGGCGATCGCCCCGCGAGACCCGGGCCTCCATGAGGCTGACGCTTCGCCAATGATTCAAGGAGTTCGCCGGGCCCGTTGGGGACGGGCGTTCCACCGACGCGAGCTTCCAATGGCGGGAATCCTAGTGAAATTTGCAATTTCTCGAATAATGTTTATAATATAAACATAGCCTACCCCATCGGGGAGGGCGGAGGAAATCATGAAACGCGTCACGATCGTCGGCTTTGGGTTCATGGGCGGCATGCATGCCCAGGCGTATGCGGGCATCGCGGGAGCCTCCCTGGTGGCCCTCGTCGACCTCGACCCCTCGCGCGTGGCGAAGCAAGTCAAGGATCTCGGCCTGACGGTCCCCGTTTTTACCTCACTCAAAGAATCCCTGGCCCGGGTAGAGACCGATGTGGTGGATGTCTGCGTGCCCACCGACCGCCACGCGGAGGTCGTGCTCGAGGCCCTCGCCCGGGGCAAAGACGTCTTCTGCGAAAAACCGCTGGCCTTCTCCACCGCCCAGGCGAAGGCCATGCAGGCGGCGGCCCGCAAGGCGAAGCGCCGCTTCATGACCGGCCATTGCATCCGGTTCTGGCCCGAGTACCAGGCCTTCGAGAAATTCCTCAAATCCAAGAAGGCGGGGAAACTCAAGTCGCTCACCCTCCAGCGCCGCAGCGCGCTCCCGGGCCACAGCGCGGGGAATTGGCTCTGGCAGGCCAAGCGCTCCGGCGGGGCGGCCCTCGATCTCCACATCCACGACACCGACTGGGTCCTCCACCTCCTGGGGAAACCGAAGGCCGTGACTTCCCGCGGCACCAAGGACAGCCGCGGCATCGGCCATATCTTCACCGATTACGAGTACCCGGGCCTCGTCGTGAGGGCCGAGGGCGGCTGGAATTATCCCGGCAAATGGGGTTTCCAGATGGCTTTCCAGGCCATTTTCGAGAAGGGGGCGGTGGAGTACGATTCCGGCCTCACCCCCAGCCTGAAATGCACGATGGAGGGCGGGGCCCCCGAGGCGATGGCCTTCGATGCGCCGGCGGCCGGGGAGTCCAAGGCGGGTTCTGGGAACGTCTCGTCCCTGGGCGGGTACTTCAATGAACTCCAGTATTTCATCGACTGCCTCGAGAAGAACCAGGCGCCCAAGATCGCGACCCTCGATCAGGCCGCCGAAACCCTGCGCGTCACCCTCGCGGAGATGAAATCCGTCGAGACCGGCAAGCGCGTGGCGGTCTGAGCGCCGGACAAAAGAACCCATCCCATGGCGCCGTGAAGGCTCGCCCCCGCGGGCCCTCGCCGCGGGCCGATCGCGGCGCCGAAAGAGGAAACCCATGAAGAAATCCATCAGCATCTGGTCGTTCTACGGCAATTGGAACCTCGAGGAAAAATTCCGCCTGGCGAAGGCGGCGGGCTTCGAGGGGTTCGAGATCGACCTCTCGGACGACGGTCCGGTGAACCTCAAATCGACGGCGGACGATTGCAAGAAGGTGCGCGCAGCGGCGGAGAAGGCCGGCATCGCCCTCTCCGGCTTGGCCACCGGGCTCTATTGGGGCGCCAACGGCGCCTCGGCCGACGCGGCGAACCGGCAGAAGGCCGCCGCCATCCTCCAGCGCCAAATCGAGTGCGCCAACGCCCTGGGCATCGACGCGATCCTCGTGGTCCCCGCCTCCGTGGGGGTCGATTTCATCCCGGGGTGCGAGGTGGTGCCCTACGACCTGGCGCTCGCGCGGGCGAAGGAACTCATCCAGGCCGCCCTTCCCGCGGCCGAGAAGCACAAGGTCACGCTCGGCATCGAGAACGTCTGGAATAAATTCCTCGTCAGCCCCATCGAGATGCGCGATTTCATCGACTCCTTCGGCTCGGAGCGGGTGGGCGCCTATTTCGACACCGGCAACGTGCTCGCCTGGGGCTACCCCGAGCATTGGATCCCGATCCTCGGCAAGCGAATCCTGCGCGTGCACTTGAAGGATTACCGGCGCGCCGTGGGGTCCGCCGAGGGTTTCGTCGATCTCCTCTCGGGCAACGTGAATTGGCCCAGTGTCATGGCCGCCCTTCGCCAGGTCGGCTACGCCGGCTGGTGCACCGCCGAGATGATTCCCCCCGTTCCCTTCTATGCCCATGCCCCCGAAACCCTGATCACCAATACCTCGCGGGCGATGGACGCGATCTTCGCCCTGTAGACCGCGGGCACAAGGACGACCCTTTCCAGAGCCCGGGAGCCCGAGGATGGGGCGCGCCGAAGCGGCCCTCTCCCGCGGCGCATCCGCCTCCGACGCGGGCCGGGAGCGGATTTTCGCCGCCGACATCGAGGCGCCTCCCCACTGGGGCGATATTCTGCTCATGCTCGGCGGGGGCGGGCCGATGAATAAACGATGCCGGAAAGATCCCAGGCCCGTACCAACGCGGCCCTCGTCTGCTTGCTCCTGGCCACGGCGTTGCTGGCCGGGCTCCTGAGCTATCTGCTGCCGGATAAGGGCCGGGTGCTGGGGCCCGCGTTCCAGGCCGTGATCCAGTTCTTGATCGCCCGGGTTTTCGGGCTGACGGTCTTCTTCCTTCCCATCGGGCTCTTCGTCTCCGGCTATTTCCTGCTGAAACGGCCCCTCCCGGATTGCCTCACCCGCCTGCCCAGGCTCCTCATCAGCGGGGGCGGGGCCCTCTTTTTCCTCAACGTCCTCCTTTGCAATACGCCGGTGGACCGGGGGCCCTGGGCCGGGTTTTTCCCGCTCCTGACCCATGCCCTTTCCCTCCATTATCTGGGCGCGAACGGCCACGCCACCCTGGCGACCTGGCTCGTGGAACTCTTCGCCGCGGGCGCCTCCGGCGTCTGGTTCGCGGCCGAGTGGAGCGGGCATCCTCCCCATGCCGTGCTGGCCGGGCTCTGGAAGGGTTCCCGAAAATCGGCCCGGGTGGCCGGGGATGGCATGGCGGTGCTCGGCCGCACGGTGACCGGCCGTCTCAGCGCGGCGGGCGTGCTCGTCGCGGTGGAGCGGGAGGATGCGGTGCGCTACGGGGTCGATCCGGATGCGCCCCACCACCCCGTCTTGCGCAAGGTGCGCCACCTGTTCGCCGCGGACCCCAGGCCCGAAGAGACGGCGCCGGACGAGGCCCTCCAGGGGGATGGGTCCACCGAAAATCGTTTCGCGATCAAATCGGCGCCCGCGGAACCCGCGACCCCGGAGCCGGTCGTCACGGCCATGGCCGAAGCGCCTTTGGCCGCCGCCGTCGACCCAGCCCCGGCGGGGCGCGTGGAGAATGACGGATCGGACATCATCATTAATCTACCCGATTCGCCCACCGAAGCGCCGCCCCCGGGCGACCCCGTGGACGACGTGCCCGCTTGGCCCTCGAGCCCCGAATGGACCGACGCTCCGGTCGCGATGGAGGAGAAAGCGAGCGCTCCCCAATTCACCGTGGTGGGCTCCCCGGATGAGGAAGGGGCCCAGGACGACGCCGAAGTGGAACTCGACCTGAGCGCCCTGGCCTTCGGTCGGAATCCGCCGAAGGACCCGGCGATGGAGGAATCCTCCGTCGAAGGCGACGCGGCGCCCGCCAAGCCCAAGGGCCCCCGCATGCCCGTCGTCGTCAATTCGGCCCGGGAGGCCTCCCCGGCGTCCGCCCGCGCGGATGTCCACGTCCTCGAGTTCGGCGTGCCCGTGCTGGCCAAGCGCAACGAGGGCTTCATCCGGGAGACCGCCCTCAAGTTGGAGCAGACGATCCGCGATTTCGGGGTGGAGACGAAGGTGGTGGAGGTCTCCTCGGGCCCCGTGATCACCCGCTTCGAACTCTCCATCGAGTCGGGGGTGAAGATCAGCAAGATCGTCAACCTCTCGGACAATATCGCCCTCTCTTTGGCGGCCCCCTCGGTGCGCATCGTGGCGCCCATCCCCGGGAAATCCGTCATCGGCATCGAGATTCCCAACCTCTCGCGCCAGATGGTGCGCCTGCGGGACGTGGTGGACACCGCCGCTTTCCGCGAGAGCCGCGCGGACCTCCCCATCGCCCTCGGCAAGGCGATCCTCGGGGAGCCGGTGGTCGCCGACCTCGCCTCCACCCCCCACCTGCTCATCGCCGGCGCCACGGGAAGCGGGAAATCGGTGTGCGTCAACGCCGTGCTCTGCTCGCTCCTCTTCCGACTACCGCCCTCCGAGATCCGGCTGCTCCTCATCGACCCCAAGATGGTGGAACTCAACGTCTACAACGGCATCCCCCACCTGCTCGCGCCGGTGATCACCGACGCCAAGAAGGCGGCGCTCTCCCTCCGCTGGATCATCGCCGAGATGGAGGCCCGCTACGCGCTCCTCGAGAAGTACGGGGTGCGCAGCATCAAGAGCTACAACGAACTCGTGCGCGAGCGCATCGCCGCGCGCAAGCCCCCGGGGGACGACGTGGGCACCCTGCCGTACATCGTGGTGGTCATCGACGAGTTCGCCGACCTCATGATGATCGCGCGCAAGGAGGTGGAGGATTCCGTGACCCGCCTGGCGGCCATGAGCCGCGCCGTGGGCATCCACCTCATCCTCGCCACCCAACGGCCCAGCGTCGACGTCATCACGGGCATCATCAAGGCCAATTTCCCCTCGCGCATCGCCTTCCAGGTGAGCTCCAAGGTCGATTCGCGAACCATCCTCGATTCCGGCGGCGCGGACAAGCTCCTCGGGAAAGGCGACATGCTGTTCCAGAAGCCCAGCGAGGGGATGCCCGAGCGCATCCAGGGCGCCTTCCTCTCCGATGGCGAAGTGGCGCGGGTGGTCGAGAACCTGCGCGGGAAGGGCGCCCCCGACTACCTGGAACCCATGCTCACCACCTCCGATGAGCCCTCGGGGGAGGATGGTGAAGACCTCCCCTCCGGCCGCCGGGA
This sequence comes from Spirochaetota bacterium, assembly GCA_017302015.1. GTDB lineage: Bacteria > Spirochaetota > UBA12135 > COTS27 > JAFLEE01 > JAFLEE01. The sequence continues at coordinate 12,615 of JAFLEE010000009.1, forward strand.
TCCCATGTGGGAGCAGGCCCTGGATATCGTCATCCAGGAGAAGAAGGCCAGCGCCTCCTACCTTCAGCGGCGCCTCAAGATAGGCTATAATAGGGCCGCCCGGATCATCGAAGAGATGGAAACCCTCGGCCTCGTAGGCGCCCAAGACGGATCCCGGGCGCGCGAAGTCCTGGTGTCCTCCCGACCCTGACCCCGGGCCCTCCGCCCGGCGGACCCCTCCACCCATGATCCCCCGTTTTCTCCTGACCTGCCTGCTCACGCTCCCCCTGCTCGGCGCCGAGGCCCCGGCGCCCGCCCTTACCCAGGCCGAAGAGGTCGCCGCCCTCATGGCCAAGCATTGGTCCGGGGTGCAGACGTTCAAGGCGCAGTTCCGGGAAATCTACCGGGGGCGCCTGCGCCGCGGGGAACTCGTCTTCAAGAAGCCCTCGCTGATGCGGGTGCGCTATTTCGGGGGCGACGGCCAGGCCGAGACCGAGATCGTCGTGGGCCGCAAGAAACTCTTCGTCTACCTGAAGACCGTGAATGTCGTCAGCGAGCAGGACCTCACCGCCGAGGCCGGCGGCGGCGACCTGCTCACCGCGGGCCCCCTCAATGCGTTGCGCCTGTCCAAACTCTACTACTTCAATTTCATCGACGCCAAGGTTCCGGTGCCCGTGCTGAAGGCCGAGGAGATCGAGCGCATGCAGATCCCCGACCGCAAGATCGCCGAGGCCCGGGGCTGGCGCGTTTCGCTCACCCCGCGCGACATCACCCAGGGCCTCGAACGTATGGAACTCCTCGTCGACGAGGAGGGCGCGGTGCGACGCTGCAAGGCCCGCACCGTCGACGACCGGGGGATCGACGTCGTCTACTTCGACCTGAAGGCGAACGAGACCGTGGGGGATAAGGAGTTCGACTTCGAGGTCCCCGCGTCGGCCCAGGTCGTCAAGAACGCGCTCCTGCGCGCGGAGCACCCGGAGGTCCCGAAATGAACGAGATCACCATCGGCGCGCGCCTCAAGCACGCGCGCCTGGCCAAGAACCTCTCCCTCGAGAAACTGGTGCAGCGCACCAAGCTGGTGAAGAGCGTCATCCTCCAGATCGAGGCCGACCAGTTCGACCGGTTCCCCGCCCCGCTCTACGTGATGGGCTTCATCCAGAACCTCTGCGAGGAGATCGGCGTCGAGCCCGGCCCGATCCTCGAGGAGTACAAGGCGTGGCTGCGCACGCGCTCCCCCGGCGAGGTCCCCGAGACCACGGTGGCCATCCAGCCGATGGACGAGGCGCCGCCCGCCGAGCCGGCCGTCCTGCCGGCCCTGGCCGCGCTCCGCCTGCCGGGCAATAAGGTGCAGCGCCTGGTCTACCTCTCCGTCATCGGGGCCCTGGCGCTCCTCGCCGTGGTGGCCCTCATCGTGAAGATCCGCGGCCGCGAGACCCAGACCGTCATCACCACCGACAACGAGGTCATGAAGACGTCGACCTACCGCATGTACGGCGAGAAGTCGAGCTACGACCTCAAGAGCGGCGATACGGTGCGCGTGTTCGTCAGCGACAGCGTGAAACTCTTCACCCTGACCGCGGTGACCAGCGCCCCCGAGCAGATCACCTTCACCCTCGACAACAAATCCTACAGCCTCCAGGTCGAGCAGGCCCTCCAATTGACCACCGGCACCTCGGCGGCGCCCGACCTCGAGGTGAAACTCCGCAAGATCAGCGGCGACCTGGCCATCGTCGCCCTCACCGTCCTCGGCTACCGCGAGGACAAGGTCGATTACGCCGCCATCTGGACGAACCAGGAGCACGTGACCGTGGGGAAGGAGACCGTGCTCTTCGCCCAGCAGGATAAATTCCCCATCACCGTCTACATCCGCGCGGCCACCCAGCCGAGCCACCTGAGCTACAATGTCGACAGCAAGCGGGAGAACACGGCGACGCTCCAGACCGGCGCCGCCACCCTCATCCGCGCCGAGGAGACCCTCGAGCTGCAGGTCGGCAATTTCCGCTCGGTGGAGATCATCATCAACAAGATCCCCGTGAACCTCGCCACCAAGACCGACAAGTTCAGCATCACCAAGATCATCAAATGGGTGCCCGACCCCAATAACGAGACGCGCTACGACCTCGTGATCAAGGACACGGCGAACTAGGCCCCCATGCGGTTCCTCCCCAACCTCCTCTCCTTCTCGCGGCTGTTCTTCCTGCCGCTGCTTTTGTGGATGCTCTTCCGCGAGGGCCTCTTCGGCAACCAGGTCGTGCGGGTCGCCGTCATGGTCCTCGTGTACGTGTTCGCCTGCCTCACCGATTATTGGGACGGCTATTTTTCCCGCCGCCTCGGCCACGTCAGCCGGTTCGGGGAATTCCTCGACCCCCTCGCCGACAAGATTATGATCATCGGGATGTACTTGGGCTTCGTCTTCCTCGAGAGCGTGCCGCTGCCCGTCTCCCTCATCGCCGCCATCATCGTGCGCGAGGTGCTCATCACCGCGCTGCGCGTGTTCGCCCTCTCGCGCAACACCGTCATGAAGACCGAGAAGCACGGCAAGATCAAGACCACGATGCAATTCGTCTCCCAGGGCATGGTGTGGGCCGTGCTCCTGTTCTACGCCATCGTCTCCGAAACGCGCGATTTCCAATCCACCGTCCTCCCCGGCCACGGGACGCTCGCGGCCGCCAAGGCCTGGGTCGCGACCCAGGCCTGGTACCCCGCCTGGCTGCGGGAACTCGTGCACCAACTCCCGCGTCTGACCGTGGCGGTGGCCTGCTTCTTCGCGCTCTTCTCGGGCTACCAGTACCTGAAGGGGAATTGGCGCTCCCTCTTCCAGCGCCCCGTATGAGCCCCCGCCTCACGCGCTGGATCGCCACGGGTTTCGGCTCGGGGCTGCTGAAACCGGCTTCGGGCACCTGGGGAACGGCCGCGGCCATGCCGGTCCCGGTGCTCTTGGGGCTCCTCGTGCCCGCGCCCTGGAGCCAACTCGCCCTTTTCGTGATCGCCGCCGCGGTCTTCTATTTCGGCCTGCGCATCACCACCGAGGCGGAGGCCCTTTTCGGGGAGAAGGATCCCCACCCGGTGGTGCTCGACGAGTTCGTGGGTTGCTGGATCTCCGTCTTGGGCGTGCCGTTCCAGTTCCGCCCCCGCGAGATCGCGCTCTTTTGCGTCGCGTTCCTCCTGTTCCGCGCCTTCGATGTGGTGAAGCCCTTCGGCATCCGGCGCCTCCAAGCGTTCCCGGGGGGCCTCGGCATCATGATCGATGACGCGGCCGCGGGCGCCCTGACGCTGGCCGGTACGATGCTCGTGGCGGGGGCCCTGGACCATACCGGTTTCTGGTGAGGCGGAGGATGGGTCCGAGCCGGCGCGATTATTTCCCCGTACCGCCGCGGACCCTTTGCGCCCTCCTCGCGGGCCTGCTGGGAGCGGCCTTCGCCCTAACGCCCTCGGGCGCCGTCTCCTTCGCCTGGAAACTCTACACCCCCATCAATTTCAACCTCACCAACCAGAAGGAGCGGCGGCTGTCCATCGATCTCTACGGCGATCGGGCGGACCCCCGCGCGCGGCAACTCATCGAACGCCAAGAGATCCGCTATAACCTCTCGCCCAACCGGACGAACTTGGAGACGAACGCCTGCGGCGACCTCGCCGTCGTCGCCGCGTTCCGCCCGGTGCGCACCGGTTGGTGGACGGGCACGGTGAGCTACGAGCAGATGCTCCAGGTCACCCGGGGTCTCGACCTTTCCCCGTGGAAAAGTTCCGCCACGTTCCCCCTGCCCGCCGCGCAGCGGCTCGGGCCCTTGGTTCCCTTCCTGGCCCATACCGAGGGCGTCACGTTCGCCGCAACCCCGTTGGAACGGGCAGCCACCGATCTCGTCTGCCGTACGCGTTCCACCGTCGAGGCCGTCGCGGCCATCGCCGCTTGGAACCTGCGCACCTTGGCGCCCGAGGCCGATGGGGCGACGCGCGCCCAGGGCAGCGCCGAGGTCTTCGAACGCAAATCGGGCTCGCTCCTCGGGCGCCTGCGCGTGTTCGTCGCCATGTGCCGGGCGGCCGGCATCCCCACCCGGTTCGTCCTCGGGCAGAGGGTGGATACTGACATTCCAGTGAAGGGAACGCTCCCCTGGATCCACCCGGGCGGCCGCGGGGATGCCTGGTGGGCCGAATCGCGCCTTTCTGATGGGGAGTGGGCTCCGGTGGACCTCCAGGGCACCCTCTTCTTCCTTTGGCCGAATGTGATCCGTAAAAAAGCCGACGCGGATTTGGGGAAGCTGCTGGGGGCCACCGAGGGGTTCACCGAGCACAATTACGAGCTCGCGGGGCAGAGCGGCTCGGGCCTGGCCATTGATGCGCCCGGGCGTCCCCTCATTGCGCCGCTATCGGAACCCGCGAACGCGGGGATCGCCGTCTACCTGTCGCTTTTGGAAAAACGCGGGATCCTGCCCAAGGGGGATGCGTGGAAGGTCGACCCCCTCGCGTTCGGGCCGGGAAGGGGAGATGCCCTCGCCGAAACCCTGCGCCTGGAAGCCGGTTCCCAGGAAACGTGGGCCCAACGATTCGAATTGTCGGAGGCGGCCGCGCTTCCCGCCCTGGAACTCCTCCTGCGCCGCATGGACAGCCAAGGAGGTATCCTCTCCTTGGAACTCTGTCGCGATCAGGACGGCGGCGCCGGACCCGCGGTCTACGCCGCGGAAGTCCCGACCTGGAAAGTCGGCGAAGGCGGAGTCTGGCGCCCGGTGCGGTTCTCCCTCGCGAACGCCAAAACCAAGGCCCCGGCGCGCTTGGAGGCCGGGATCTGGTGGTGCCTGCTTCGTTTAAAGGGCGAAGGCATTCTCCATTGGGGCGCGGGGGTCGACGTGGTCGCCGCGAACCGGGCCGCCTTTAAACTCGGGCCCGACCGCCGGCCCAAGCTGCGGGTCGACGGCGATTTCTGCGTGCGCCGCGCGGGGGCGGAGTAAACGCCGTGGCGTGGCCCCTCCTCGACGCGCTCCAAACGCCGGCCGACTTAAGGCGCCTCGGCCCCGCCGAACTGCGCGCTCTCTGCGCCGAACTGCGCGAGCGCATCAACGGGGTGGTGCGGGAGACCGGCGGGCACCTGGGGCCCAATCTCGGCGCCGTGGAACTCATCGTCGCCGCCCACCTCGTCTTCGACCTCGACAAGGACCGCCTCGTCTTCGACGTGGGCCACCAGGCCTACGCCCATAAACTCCTCACCGGGCGCCACCGCAGCTTCGATACCCTCCGCCAGAGCGGCGGGGTGAGCGGCTATCCCCACCCGGGGGAGAGCCCGTTCGACGTCTTCCGCAGCGGGCACGCCTCCACCGCGATCTCCACCGCCGCGGGCCTCCTCGAGGCCTTCGCGTCGAAGCCCGAGACGCGGGACCGGAAAGTCCTCGCCCTGGTGGGCGACGGGTCGCTGACCGGGGGGATGGCCTTCGAGGGCCTCAACCACGCCGGGCACCTGAAGAAGAACCTCATCGTCCTCCTCAACGACAACCGCATGTCGATCTCGCCCACGGTGGGCGCGCTCTCGGCCTATTTCAACCGGCTGCGCAACCTCCCCCAGGCGCGCACGATCCAGCAGGACGTGCGCCGCTTCATCGAGCGCATCCCGCGCATCGGCGGCGAGTTATCGGAGGCCGCCGGCGTGCTGCGACGCCAGGGCATCCATCTCATGAACCCGGGGCAATTCTTCATCGACCTCGGCTTCGAATACTTGGGGCCGGTGGAGGGCCACCAATTGGAGCGCCTCGTGGAGGCCCTCCGCCTCGCGCGCGCGACCGAAGGCCCGGTGCTCATCCATATCCTCACCGAGAAGGGCAAAGGCTACAAGCCCCATCCGAAAGGCGAGGAGAGCTACGGCCCCCACGCCCTCTCGCCGGGTCAGAGGGTCAAGGAGGAGGCGGCCGCTTCAGGCGTCGTGGCGCCCGCCGCGGCCCCCGCGCCCCTCTCTTGGTCGAAGGCCTTCGCCCGGACGCTCGCCAACGCGGCGAGGCGCGACCCGCGCGTGTGCGCCCTCACGGCGGCGATGGAGGAGGGCACGGCCCTCGAGGGCTTCCACAAGGAGTTCCCGGAGCGCTACTACGACGTGGGCATCTGCGAACAGCACGCCGTCGGGTTCGCCGCCGGCCTGGCCGCGGCCGGGATGCGCCCGGTCTTCGCGGTGTATTCCACCTTCCTCCAGCGGGCTTTCGACCAGATCTTCCACGATGTGGCGCTCCAGGGCCGGCTACCCGTGATCTTCTGCATCGACCGGGGCGGCCTCGTGGGCGATGATGGCCCCAGCCACCATGGCGTCTACGACATCGCCTACCTGCGACTCTTCCCCAATCTCCTGGTGCTGGCGCCCAAGGACGAGGAGGAATTGGAGGCCATGATGGCCTTCGCCCTCGCCCAGGACTATCCGTGCGCGATCCGGTATCCCCGGGACAGCGTTCCCGCGGCGGGCACCTTTCCTCCCCCCGAACCGGTCGAACTCGGGCGCATGGAAACCCTGCGCCGGGGCCGCGAAGTATGCCTCATCGCCTACGGGGCGGTGGCCGCCACCGCGCTGCGCGCCGCCGAGCGGCTCGCGCCGGAAGGCATCGATCTCACCGTGGTGAACGCCCGCTTCGTGCGGCCCCTCGACCTGCAGGGCCTCGCGGAATTATCCAAGGGCCACCGCGCGATCCTCACCCTCGAGGAGGGCGCCCTTCCCGGCGGCTTCGGGAGCGCCGTGGCGGAGGGCCTCGCCGACCTCCAGCTGATGCCGAGCCGGTTCCGCCGTTTGGGCATCCCCGACCGGTTCATCGAGCACGCGCCCCGCGCCGACCAGCTCGCCGAATGCGGCCTCGACATCGATGGCGTGGCGCGCGCGGTGCGGGAGCTGCTGCGGTCCTGAGCTTCGGCCCGCGATCTTGACGGTCTCGTACCAGTCATGCCATAGTCGAGGCCAAGAGGAGGACACCATGCCCAAAGGGATGCAGAAAAAGGAAAAACCGAAGAAACCCAAAAAAGCGAAGAAGTAATTCTTCCGCGTTTCTTCAGGCCCCAGCCCAGCGCTGGGGCTTTTTTTTTATGGGCGCTCCATCGGATGGCGGTCGATGGCCGCGCGCGCCCCTAAATCGGTTGCAGTCCGACGAGGTCCATGACGGCCCCGATCGCGGCGGGGTCCTTGATCCCAGGCGAGACCTCGACGCCGCTATTGAGGTCCACGGCCCAGGGGCGCAGGGCGAGGACCGCGGCCAGGTTTTCGGCGCTCAAGCCGCCCGCCACGACGAGGCGCTTGCCGAGGGTTCGGGCCCGGGCCAGTGCGGCGGCGACCAGGTCTAAATCGAGGGCGCGCCCCGTGCCGCCATGGCGGTCGGGATGCCAAGCGTCGATGAGGAAGGTCTGGGTGGGATGGGATTCCAGGATCGCCAGATCGCCGGGCTCGCGCAGGCGGATCGCCTTCCAATAAGGGAGGCCCAATTCCCGGGCGAACTCGGGGGACTCCCGGCCATGGAGTTGGATGAGATCGAGTCGGGCGCTGGCGGCGGCCCCGCGGATCGCTTCGATCGTCGCATCCACAAAAACACCGACCCTCCGGTGGGGCCCGGGCGGCGGGTCTTCAACGAGTTGCGCGGCCGCGCTCGGGGAGAGGAAGCGCGGCGAGCCTGGATGGAAGATGAAACCGGTGAAGGCGGCGCCGGCGGCCACCGCCGCGTGGTAGTCCTGCCGGCGGGTGAGACCGCAAAATTTGACGAGGACCATGGGCGGATTGTCTGATCGGCCCGATTCCTTGGGAAGGCCCGTAAGCTCCCCCGAATGGCTCGGGGCCTCGAAGCAGCGCCTAGCCCGTCCGCGTTTTTGGGAGGGCGGAGAAAAAGCGCGGATGGGGATGAATTCAAACGCGCCCGCCCGAAGAGATGAAATTCACCCGGCAAGACGCCACCCAGGGGTCATGGGGCCGAAATTTGGCCCACTGCTCGATTTATTTTAAAATACTCCTTTGCGTCCCCATTTTCCCCCCCAAAACGAGCGTTCCATGAACCCCCACGGCCTGCCGGACCGAGAAGGTCTGTACGATCCCCGCCTCGAAAAAGACGCCTGCGGCGTCGGTTTCATCGCCGACTTGAAGGGACTCAAATCCCACATGATCGTGGAGAAGGGGATCGAGATCCTGCTCAACCTCGACCACCGGGGGGCCTGCGGGGCGGAGAAGAATAGCGGCGACGGCGCCGGGATCCTCGTCCAGATCCCCCACGGTTTCTTCCTTAAAGAGGCCAGCCGGCTCTCCATCGCCCTCCCCGAACCCGGGGAGTACGGCGTCGGCATGGTCTTCCTGCCGAAGGATCCTTCGACCCACAAGGAATGCCGCCGCCTCTTCGAGCGCTGCGCCCGCGAACTCGGGCAGGATGTGCTCGGTTGGCGCCCGGTGCCGGTGGACCATAGTTCCCTGGGCGAGACGGCCAAGAGCACCGAGCCCCGCATGGAGCAGGTGATCATCCGCCGCGGCGCCTCCGCCAGGACCCAGGACGATTTCGAGCGCAAGCTCCTGGTGCTGCGCAAGTACGGCACCCGCTGCGTGCGCGAGAGCGTGCCCGGCGGCAAGCCGTTCTACCTCTGTTCGCTCTCCAGCCGCACCGTCGTCTACAAGGGCATGCTGACCCCGCCCCAGGTGCCCGCCTATTTCAAGGACCTCGGCGACGAGAGCTTCGACTCGGCCCTGGCCCTCGTGCACAGCCGCTTCTCCACCAACGTGCTGCCGACCTGGCCCCTGGCCCATCCCTTCCGCACCCTGGCCCATAACGGCGAGATCAACACGCTGCGCGGCAACATCAATTGGATGAAATCCCGCGAGGCGGTGCTCGCCAGCTCCCTCTTCACCCCCGAAGAGATCCAAAAACTGAAGCCGATCATCCAGGAGGGTTCCTCCGATTCGGGCACCCTCGACAACGTGGTCGAGATGCTCATGCTCTCCGGTCGCTCGCTGCCCCACGTGATGATGATGCTCATTCCCGAGGCGTGGGAGAAGGACGCGGCCATGCCCCCCGAGCGCAAGGCCTTCTACGAATACCACGGCGCCTTCATGGAGCCCTGGGACGGCCCCGCTTCGGTGGCCTTCACCGACGGCCGCCAGATCGGCGCCACCCTCGACCGCAACGGCCTGCGCCCCTCGCGCTTCACCCTCACCGACGACAACCTCCTTATCATGGCGAGCGAGACCGGCGTGCTCGAGATCCCCGCCGAGAAGATCGTGCAGAAGGGCCGCCTGCAGCCGGGGCGCATGTTCATCGCCAGCCTCGAAGAGCACCGTATCATCCCCGACGACGAGATCAAGGCCCGCACCTGCCGGGAGCAGCCCTACGCGGAGTGGATCGCGAAGAACAAGATCCTCCTGAAGGACCTCGAACTCGCCCGTGACCTCAAGCAGCCCCCCACCAAGTCGGTGCGCGTGAAGCAGCAGGTCTTCGGGTACTCGCTCGAGGATCTGCGCATCCTCATGGCCCCCATGGCCGTCAACGGCGAGCAGCCCCTGGGCTCCATGGGGCAGGACGCCCCGCTCGCCTGCCTCTCCGACAAGCCGCAGAACCTGTTCAACTACTTCCACCAGCTCTTCGCCCAGGTCACCAACCCGCCCATCGATCCGATCCGGGAAGAACTGGTGATGAGCCTGCTGACCTACGTCGGCGGCGAGGACAACCTGCTCCTCCCCAAGCCGGAGCATTGCCGGGTCATCCAATTGCCCCAGCCCATCCTCACCAACGACGACCTCGAGCGCCTGCGGTGGGTCGACCGGCCGCACTTCTCCGCCAAGACCGTCTCGATCTGCTTCAAGGCCGAGGCGGGCGCCATGGAGCGCGCCCTCGAGCGCATCCGCCGCGAGGCCGAGGACTACATCAACGACGGCTATAACGTCATCATCCTCTCCGACCGCCCGGTCGACCCCGGCCACGCCGCCGTGCCCTCGCTACTGGCCATCGGCGCGGTGCACCACCACCTCATCCGCAAGGGGCTGCGCAGCAAGTGCGGCCTCATCCTCGAGAGCGGCGAGCCGCGCGCGGTGCACCATTTCTGCGCGCTCCTGGGCTACGGCGCCAGCGCCATCAACCCCTACCTCGCCTTCGACACCCTCGAGGACCTGCGCCGCCGCAGCCTGCTGCCGGCGGAACTCACCGAGGACGAGGCCAAGAAGCACTACATCAAGGCCCTGGGGAAGGGCATCCTCAAGACCATGGCGAAGATGGGCATCTCCACGGTGCAATCCTACATCGGCGCCCAGATCTTCGAGGCTGTGGGACTGGCCGACGCCGTCGTCGACGAGTACTTCACCAGCACGGTCACCCGGGTCGGGGGGATCGGCCTGGATGTCATCGAGGCCGAGACGCTCCTGCGCCACGAGGCGGCCTATGCGGAGCGGCCCGAGGTCGACGACGAACTCGACGTGGGCGGCGCCTACCAGTGGCGCCAGCGCGGTGAGCGCCACCTGCACAACCCCGAGACCATCCACAAGGTGCAGCACGCCTGCAAGACCGACAATTTCAAGGTCTTCAAGGAGTACACCCGCTGGATCGACGAGCAACCCGAGGGTCCCATCACCCTGCGCAGCCTCCTGAGCTTCCGCGACACGAAGCCCGTGCCGATCGAGGAGGTCGAGCCCGTCGAGAACATCGTGAAGCGCTTCGCCACCGGGGCGATGAGTTTCGGCTCGATCTCGTGGGAGGCCCACACGGCCATGGCCATCGCCATGAACCGCCTCGGCGGCCGCAGCAATACCGGCGAGGGCGGGGAAGACCCCGCGCGCTTCGTGAAGCTGCCCAACGGCGATAGCATGCGCTCCTCCATCAAGCAGGTGGCCTCGGGGCGCTTCGGGGTGACGAGCGAGTACCTCGTCAACGCCGACGAACTCCAGATCAAGATGGCCCAGGGCGCCAAGCCGGGGGAAGGCGGGGAACTCCCCGGTCGCAAGGTCGACAAGACGATCGCCAAGACGCGGCATTCCACCCCGGGCGTGGGGCTCATCTCGCCCCCGCCCCACCACGACATCTATTCCATCGAAGACCTCGCCCAGCTCATCTACGACCTGAAGAACGCCAACACGCGCGCGCGCATCAGCGTGAAGCTGGTCTCCGAGGTGGGCGTCGGCACCATCGCCGCCGGGGTCGCCAAGGCCCACGCCGACGTGATCCTCGTCTCCGGCTACGACGGCGGCACCGGCGCCTCGCCCCTGTCATCGATCAAGCACGCCGGGCTCCCATGGGAACTCGGCACCGCCGAGGCCCACCAGGTGCTGCTGCGCAATGGCCTGCGCGACCGCGTGGTCCTCCAGACCGACGGCCTGCTGCGCACCGGGCGCGACATCGCCATCGCCACCATGCTCGGCGCCGAGGAATGGGGCATCGCCACCGGGGCCCTCATCGTCCTCGGGTGCATCATGATGCGCAAGTGCCACCTCAACACCTGCCCGGTGGGCGTGGCCACCCAAGACAAGGAACTCCGCAAACTCTTCAGCGGCGACCCCGAGCACCTCGTGCGCTTCTTCCGCTTCGTCGCCCAGGACCTGCGAGAGCACATGGCGCGCCTCGGCTTCCGGACGGTCAACGAGATGGTGGGGCGCACCGACCTGCTGATGCCGCGCCCCGGGGTCACCCACTGGAAGGCCCGGCACCTCGACCTCTCCCGGCTGCTGCACCCCATGGGCGACAAGGCCCTCTGCGGCTCGTTCTGCGCCACCGCCCAGGACCACGGCATCGACCGGGCCCTCGATCACGAGCTCATCCGCCTGGCGGCCCCCGCGCTGGAGGGGAAAAAGAAGGTGAAGGCCTCCGTCGCCGTGCGCAACGTGCACCGCACCGTGGGCACGATCCTCTCCTCCGAACTCACGCGCCGCCACGGCGCCCCCGGCCTGGAGGAGGACACGATCCACTTCAAGGCCACCGGCACCGCGGGCCAATCGTTCATGGCCTTCGCCTCCCCCGGAGTGACGATGGAACTCGAGGGCGAGGCCAACGATTATTTTTGCAAGGGCCTCTCGGGCGGGAAGGCGATCCTCTATCCCCCGCGCAAGGCGGTCTTCGACCCCGACGCCAACATCATCTGCGGCAACGTCGCGTTCTACGGGGCGACCTCGGGCAAGGCCTTCATCCTCGGCACCGCGGGCGAGCGCTTCTGCGTGCGCAATAGCGGCGCCCGGGTCGTGGTGGAGGGCGTGGGCGACCACGGCTGCGAGTACATGACGGGCGGGCGCGCCGTGGTGCTCGGCCCCGTGGGGCGCAATTTCGCCGCGGGCATGAGCGGCGGCGTCGCCTACCTCTGGGACGAGGACGGCGCCTCGCGCGGGAAGGTGAACCCCGAGATGGTCGACCTCGAGGCGGTCACCGCCCCGGCCGACCTCGCGGAGTTGCGGGAACTCCTCGAGGAGCACGCCGAGGCGACCCTCTCCTCGCGCGCGCGCAAGATCCTCGACGATTTCGACGGGCAACTCGAGCGCTTCATCAAGGTCATGCCCCGCGACTACAAGCGGGCGATGGCCGAACTCGCGGCGGAATCCGCCAGCAATAAGGGCTGACCATGGGCAAGGACACGGGCTTCAAGGAATTCGAGCGGAAGGTGCCGGCCTACGCGCCGCCGGCCGAGCGCATCGCGCACTATAAGGAGTTCCTGCTGCCGATGACGCAGAAGGATCTCGAGACGCAGGGCGCCCGGTGCATGAATTGCGGCGTGCCGTTCTGCCATAGCGGCTGCCCCCTGGGCAACATCATCCCCGACTTCAACGACCACGTCTACCGGGGGCGCTGGGACCAGGCCCTCGCGAGCCTGCTGGCGACCAATAATTTCCCCGAGTTCACGGGGAAGGTCTGCCCGGCCCCGTGCGAGTCGGCCTGCGTGCTGGGCATCATCAAGCCGGCGGTGACGATCAAGAACATCGAGGTCTCGATCATCGAGAAGGCCTTCGCCGAGGGGCGCGTGAAGCCCCTCCCGCCCCAGGCGCGCACCGGCAAGAAGGTGGCGGTCATCGGGTCCGGCCCCTCGGGCCTCGCGGCGGCCGACCAACTCAACAAAGCCGGCCACGCCGTGACGGTGTTCGAGCGCGCCGATCGCCTCGGCGGCCTGCTGCGCCTCGGCATCCCCGATTTCAAGCTCGACAAGGGGATCGTCCAGCGCCGCGTCGACCTCATGGCCCAGGAGGGCGTGTCCTTCAAGACCAACGCGAACGTGGGCGTCGACCTCCTCGCCGCCGACGTGCGCAAGCAATTCGACGCCGTGGTCCTCTGCGGCGGCTCCACGAAGCCGCGGGACCTGCCCATCCCCGGGCGCGAGGCGAAGGGCGTCCATTTCGCCATGCAATTCCTGGCGCAGAGCAATCGGCGCGTCGGCGGCATGGCCATCCCCGAGAACGAGGCCATCCTCGCCACGGGGAAGAACGTCGTGGTCATCGGCGGCGGGGATACCGGCAGCGATTGCGTGGGCACCTCCATCCGCCAGGGCGCCAAGAGCGTCACCCAGATCGAGATCCTCCCCAAACCCCCCGAGGGGCGCACGGTCGAGACGCCTTGGCCCACGCACCCGGGCCCGAGGATGCTCAGCACCTCGACCTCCCAGGCCGAGGGCTGCCAGCGCGACTGGGGCGTGCTCTCCAAGGAGTTCCTGCGCGACAAGGACGGGAACCTCGAGGGCATCCGCTGCGTGCGGGTGGAATGGGCCGCGGGCAAGATGGTCGAGAAGGCCGGCAGCGAGTTCATCCTCAAGGCCGAGCGCGTCTTCCTCGCCATGGGTTTCCTGCATCCCGAGCACGACGTCCTCGACGATTTCGGCGTGGAGAAGGACGAGCGCGGCAATTGCAAATCGAAGGACGGCTACGCGACCACCGTGCCCGGCGTCTTCACCTGCGGCGACATGCGCCGCGGGCAATCCCTCGTGGTCTGGGCGATCGTCGAGGGCCGGGAATGCGCGGTGCAGGTGGATCGCCACCTCCGCGGCGGGAAGACGGTGCTGCCCAGCAAGGCGTGGCAGGCACCGATCCTCGCAGGTTGACGGGCGCCTCGGCGCACTCGGCACGGCATCCGGGTGCGGCTCCAAAAAGTTTAGACGAGACGAATTCGCCCTGACGCTGGGCGAACACGGGTGGAGTCCGTGGATGCGGCACCTGGAACCTCGGTTTGATCCAGTGGGGGCGCCTCATCCCCACTTTCTCGGATTTAGCGGGAATTAGAATGATTTTAAATTCCTGACAAGTAATATCAGACCAAATCTATCGTATTTGATCCCTACAATGATTGTGGATATCATCTTGGGGTATGGTGTTTCCCGGGTTCATGAACAAAGTTCCCATGGCGGTCCTAGCGGGCGCCTTGGGGTTGGGGGCCGCGCTGACGGCCGCCATTTGGTACTGGGGGGGGCCGAAGCATACCGAGGTCGGTTACTCACCCAAGCAGCCGATCCCCTTCAGCCACCGGGTGCACGCCGGCGACCTTGGAATGGATTGCCGTTTTTGCCATAATACCGTGGAGCGCACGGCGGTGGCGCCGCTGCCCTCCGGCGAGTCGTGTATGAGTTGCCACGCCTTCGTGAAGAAGGACAGCGAGGGGGTGAAGCGCCTCGCCGCCGCGGTGGCGAAGAACGAGGCGATTCCCTGGGTGCGCGTGCACCGGCTCCCCGACTACGCACGGTTCCACCACGGGGTGCACGTCCAGGCCGGGGTCTCGTGCCTATCCTGCCACGGGCGCATCGACCAGATGACCCAGGTGCGCCAGGTCGAACCGCTCTCCATGTCGTGGTGCCTCGATTGCCACCGCAAGCCCGAGGCCCAATTGCGCCCCGCCCACCTCATCACCCGCCTCGATGCGGTCATCCCCGATCCGGTCGCCACGGGCCGCCGGATCATGGAATCCCGCCACCTGAAGCCCTCCACCGATTGCAGCGCTTGCCACCAATGAAAACCGAAAAAACACCCTGGCGCAGCCCCGAGCACAAGGCCCGCATCGAAGCCGGCCTCGCCGAGGGCACCCGCGAATTCACCGGGGGCGAGAGCGCGCTCTCGGCGCCCATCGAGCGGCGCGATCTCCTCAAGACGGCGGGGGCCATGGCCGCCATGCTCGGCGCCGCCTCGTGCGGCCTCGTGCGGCGGCCCGAAGAGTCGATCCAACCCTATAGCGTCGCGCCGGAAGACGCGGCGGCCGGCAAGCCCCTCTTCTACGCCACGGCGATGGCCGTGGGCGAGGACGTGACGGGCCTCCTCGTCGAGAGCCACGAGGGGCGGCCCACGAAGGTCGAGGGCAATCCCCTGCACCCCGCGAGCCTCGGGGCCACCTCGGCGCGCCACCAGGCCTGGGTGCTCGATCTCTATGACCCCGACCGGCTTCGACGCAGCCTCCACGAGGGGCTTCCCGTCGACCCCTCCCGCGTGGCGCAGGCGCTCGACGATATTCGGGCCAAACTCCTGCCGAACGGCGGCGAGGGCTCCGCGCTGCTGCTGCCTTCGGTGACGTCCCCGAGCCTCTTGCGCGCGGTCGACTTGGTGCGAGCCTCCTTCCCCAAATTGGCCCTCCACCGCTACGAGCCGCTCACCCTCGATACGGCCTACGCGGCGTCTATCACGGCGTTCGGACGGGAAGTCCTGCCGCGTCCCGAGTTCGCGAGGGCCGACGTGATCCTCTCCTGCGACGGCGATTTCCTCGGGAGCGATCCCTTCTCCGTCGCGAACACCCGCGCCTTCGCCTCCCGGCGCGATCCCCGCCACCCGCGGGGGATGAACCGCCTGTGGGCGATGGAGGGCGCGTTCACCATCACGGGCGCCGCCGCCGACCACCGTATGCGCGTGCCCCGTTCCCGGATCCCCGCCGCGCTCGCCCAACTCTTCATCGCCCTCTCGCGCCTCGACGCGGGGGTGGCCGCCGCCGCGAATCCCGCGCTCGCCGAACGCCTCAGGGCTTGGGCGGCCCCCGCGCCCCTCGCTTCCCGCGAGTTGAACGCCCTCGCCCAAGACCTCTTGGGCGCGCGCGGTCGCGGCGCCGTGGTCGTCGGCCCCCGGCAGGGAGTCGCTTCCCACCTCCTCGGCACCCTCCTCAACCAAGCCCTGGGCAATCTGGGCACCACCATCGCCCACGCGCCCAGACCCTTCGCCGGGCATCCGCTCTTCGCCCGGGGCCCCTTCGAGAGCCTCGCCGCCTTGGCCGCCTCGGCGCGGGAAGGGCGCATCCAGACGCTCTTCATCCTGGGAGGAGACCCCGTCCATACCGCGCCCCGGGATTTGGATCTCCCCTCGGCCCTGAAAAAAATCCCGTCGATCATCACGCTTTCCGACCGCAAAGACCACACCGCCGCCTTGGCCCATTGGGCCATCGCGCGCAGCCACGGCCTGGAGGGTTGGGGGGATGCGGTGACCGTGGACGGGCGCGCGAGCATCCTGCAGCCGCTCATCACCCCGCTTGGCGAGAGCTTCGGCGAAATCGAAGTGCTTACGCGCCTCGCCGGCGCGCCCGCCAAGGCGGCCGATTTCGTGCGCCGGACCTGGCCGAGCCTGGCCGCCGAAGGGGCCTGGCGAAAGGCCCTCCACGACGGGATTCTCGAGGGCGAAGACGCCCGGGTCGCGGTCTCGTTCGACGGTGGGAAGCTGGGCGCCTTTTTCAAAGACGTGCCCCCGGCCCCTTCCTTGGAACTCAGCCTCGACGGCGATCCCGCGCTCCACGACGGACGCTTCGCCAACCATGCCTGGCTCCAGGAAACGCCGAACCCGATCTCCAAGCATACCTGGGGCAACGCCCTCTGGATCAGCCCCGCCCTCGCAGCCAAACTCGGCGCGAAGAACGGGGAGGTCTTGGCCATCGCCGCGGCGACCGTGAAGATCCCCTTTGAAGCCCCCGTGTGGGTGGCGCCGGGCCAGGCGGATGAGTCGGTTTCCCTCACCCTGGGCCACGGACAAAAGACAATCGGGCGGCTGGGCGAGGGTTGGGGCGTGGACGGCTACGCGCTCCTCTCGACGACCGGTTCGTTCACCGTCGCGGGCGTGACGCTCAAACGCACCGGAAAGCATGTGGTGCTCGCTTCGGTGCAGGACCACCAGAGCCTCGAGGGCCGCGACCTCTACCGCGAGACCGACGCGGCCCACGCCGAGGCGCGGCCCCATACCCACGGGGAGGAGCATGCCCCGGGGAGCGAGGACGACGGTCTGGTGGCCACGCCCAAGAGCGACGCCCCGAACCAATGGGGCATGGTCGTCGACCTGGGGAAATGCACCGGGTGCAACGCCTGCCTCGTCGGGTGCCAGGCCGAGAATAATATCCCCGCCGTCGGCCGCGAGGGCGTGCTGCGCGGCCGCGAGATGCACTGGATCCGCCTCGACCGCTATTTCACCGGCGAGGCCTCCGAGGCGCGCCTGGTCACCCAGCCGGTGGCCTGCGTGCAATGCGAGGCCGCGCCCTGCGAGCAGGTGTGCCCGGTCAACGCGACCTCCCATAGCCGCGAGGGCCTCTCCGACATCGCCTATAACCGGTGCATCGGGATGCGCTATTGCGCGAATAATTGCCCCTACAAGGCGCGCCGATTCAATTTCCTCGATTGGCACCAGGAGAGCCCGCAATCGGCGCCGAAGAAGCGCGAGCACCTCTTCGACCTCTTCCGCGAGAGCGAGGCCCCGGTGAAGATGCAGCGCAACCCGGACGTGACCGTGCGCATGCGGGGCGTCATGGAGAAGTGCACCTATTGCGTGCAGCGCATCAACGCCGCCCGCGCCGCCGCCCCCCGCGACGGCCAGCCCCTCCCCGAGGGTTCCGTGACGACCGCCTGCCAGCAGGCCTGCCCCGCCGGCGCCATCGAGTTCGGGAATCTGCTCGACCCCAAAAGCCGCGTGCGACGCCTCAAGGAGCTCCCCCGGCAGTACGCCCTCCTCGGCGAACTCGGGGTGAAGCCCCGCACCACCTATCTCGCCGCCGTGCGAAACCCCCACCCCGACCTGAAGGGGGCCTGAGACCGCCATGAGCCAAGCCGCCGCCGAAGCCTACGTCGACCCCTCCTTGACCCCGGGGGAACTCACCCGGTCCATCGCCGAACCCGTCGAGGCGCGGCCGCCGCGCTGGTGGATGGTCGGCGCCGCCGGGGCCGCCTCCCTCGCCCTCCTCTTCGTGGGGAGCGTGGGCTGGCTCTTCTGGAAGGGCGTGGGCGTCTGGGGCCTGGGCAGCCCCACCTTCTGGGGCTTCGACATCATCAACATGGTGTTCTGGGTGGGCATCGCCCATACCGGCACGGCGGTGACCTCGTTCATGACCCTCTCCCGCCAACCCTGGAAGAACGGCATCAACCGGATCGCCGAGGCCATGACCATCTTCGCCGTCCTCTGCGCCGCGCTCTTCCCGCTCATCCACGTCGGGCGGCCGTGGCTCGCCTACTATTTCTTCCCCCTGCCCAACTCCATGGGCATCTGGCCCAATTTCAAGGGGCCAATCTTCGCCGATTTCTTCGCCCTCAACACCTACCTCTACGTCTCGGCGCTCTTCTGGTACCTGGGCATGCTGCCCGACTTGGCGGCGCTGCGCGACCGGGCCACGAACAAGATCGCCTTCTGGGCCTACGGCCTCCTCGCCCTGGGTTGGCGCGGCGGCGCGCGCCAGTGGAGCCAATACCAGAAGGCCTACCTGCTCATGGCCGCCATCGGCACGCCCCTGGTGCTCTCGGTGTGCGCCATCGTCAGCATGACCTTCGCCCCGTCGATCCTCCCCGGTTGGCACGCCACGATCTTCCCCCTCTATTTCCTCACCGGGGCCCTGGCCGCCGGCTTCTCCATGCTCGGCATGCTCGCGGTCTTCACCCGGAGCTTCTTCGGGTTCAAGCGCCTCATCACCGAGAAGCATCTCGAGACGATCAATAAATGGACCTTGGCGTGCATCCTGGGCGTCGCCTATGTCTATCTGGTGGAGTTCTTCATCGCCTGGTATTCGGGGAACCTCTACGAGCGCTTCACCATCATCCACAACCGGCTCGGCGGGCCGTACGCGGCGATCTACTGGACTATGCTCGCCTGCAACGTGCTCATCCCCCAACTCTTCTGGCTCAAACGCTTCCGCACCCGGCAGAACCTCATGGTGTTCGTCTGCCTCGCGATCACCGTGGGCATGTGGTGCGAGCGCTTCGTCATCCTCGTGCTCTCCGTCCACCGCGATTTCCTGCCCGGCTCCTGGGGGATGTACGCGCCCAGCCTGGTGGAGGTCGCCACCTTCCTCGGCACCATCGGGATCTTCCTCACGATGTTCCTGGCCTTCCTCAAATTCCTTCCCGTGATCTCCATGGCCGAGGTGAAGCACTCCTTGCCCTCGTCCCACGCCGGGAGCGCCCCATGAGCGCCCCGATCCTCAAGCGCCTGCGTCAATTCGCGCCGCGGTCCCCCCGGACCCTCCTGCTCGCCGAGTTCCCCGACGCGAAGGCCCTCGTCGCCGCCGCCGGGGCCCTGCGCGGCGCCGGCGTGCGCCGCTTCGATGCCCATAGCCCCTGGCCCATCGAGGGGCTGGGGCGCGCGATGGGCTTGGGCGAGTCGATCCTCCCCTGGATCGTGCTGGGCGTCGGCCTCTCCACCTTCCTCGGCTTCCTGGCCTTCATGGCATGGGCGAGCTTGGACTACCCCACGGTGCATTCCGGGAAACCGGTGCTCTCGATCTGGCCCCTCATCCCCGCCGCCATCGAGGTGACCTGGATGGCCGCGGGGACCGCCGCGCTCGTGGGCTTCATGGCCCTCGCGGGGCTCCCGCTCTATTACCACCTCGCCTTCCGCAGTCCGCGCTTCAAGCGGGCCAGCGATGACGGCTTCTTCATCACCGTAGAGGGGGACGATCCCCGCTTCGATGCCGAAGCCACACGGGCCCTGCTGGAGCGCCACGGGGGTCGAGTCGAACGTCTGGACGAAACGTCGGCCAAAGGGGCACCGCGCCATGGGTAAGCGAAATAACGCCATGGACCCCGCGGGCCCCGTTTCCCATCGGGTTATGCCGATGGGCGCGCTCTTCCTCTTGATCGCCCTCGCGCTCGTTTCGTGCCGGGGCGGGCGCACCGAACGTCCGCCCATCCACCTGAATCCGAATATGATGAACCAGGCGCGTTATAATCCGCAAACCTTGAGCCGCAACCCGCCCGACGGGGTGGTCGCCTTCGGCCGCGATGCCCGGGCCGACGGGGTAGGTCGCGCGGACCTGCTGAAAGAGGGCCCGGCGCAGACCGGCCGGGACGCCTCCGGCAAATGGGTCGCTCGCATTCCGGCGGCGGTCACGGGGGACTTCATCAACCGGGGCCGCGAGCGCTTCGACATCCACTGCGCCGTCTGCCACGGGGAGACGGGAAGCGGCAAGACGGTGCTCACCGAGAAGGGCCTCCCGCCGCCGACGGCCCTCATCGACGCGCGGGTCGTCGCGATGGCCGACGGGGAGATCTTCGGGATAATCACCGCCGGCGCGCGCAATATGGCCGGCCTGGGGAAACGCATCCCCGCCGAGGACCGCTGGGCCATCGTGGCCTATGTGCGGGCCCTGCAGGCCGCCCGACGGGGCGTTCCCGCCGACCTATCCGATTCCCAGCGCGGAGCCCTGCCATGAGCGAAGGTCGTTCCTCGCATTTCATCCTGGGGCGCCTGCCCCTCTCGCTCATGCTCGCGGGCGTCCTCGCCCTCGTGCTGGCGGTGGCCCTGGGCACCGTGGAGATCAAGCGCTTCCTCGTCGCCTGGCAGGGCGGCTGGACCTTCGCGGTCAGCCTCTCCATCGGCGCGCTCTTCGTGCTGCTCTTCGCGTCCCTCACGGGCTCCACCTGGATCGTGGCGGTGCGGCGCGTCGGCGAATCGCTTTCGATGCTCTTCCCCCTTTGGGCGGTGCTGGCGATCCCCATCCTCCTCTCGGCCCCGGCGCTCTACCCGTGGGCCGATACGGAGCGCGCGGCCCACGACCCCGTGCTCGTCCAGCGCCTCGCGTTCATGAACCTCCCCTTCTTCTCGCTGCGGGGCCTCGCCTATCTCGGCGTCTTCTTCGGCCTCGCCCTCCTCCTGCGCCGGTCGTCGCTCGCGGGGCGCCCCACCATCGACCGCATGCGCTTCCTCGCCGGCCCCGGGATGGTCGCCTTCGCGCTCTGCGCCACCTTCGCGGCCTTCGATTGGGTGATGTCCCTCGCCGGAACCTGGTACAGCACGATCTTCGGGATCTATTTCTTCGTCGGAGCGGCGACGGGGGCCCTGGGCCTTTGGCTCTTCCTCACCGCCCTCCTCGAGCGCCGCGGGCTCTGGGGCGTTCCCGTGGGGGTGGAGCACCGCCACGACCTGGCGAAGTACCTCTACACCCTGACGCTCTTTTGGGCCCATGTGGCCTTCCTCCAGTTCCTCCTGATATGGTACGCCAAACTCCCCGAGGAGACCTTCTACTACGCCGTGCGCAGCCGCTACGGTTGGGAATGGGTGACGGGAGCGCTCATGGTCGGGCACCTCCTCCTGCCGATCTTCCTCTTCATGGGGCGCCGGGCCAAGCGGAGCCTCGCCCTCGGGGGATTCTTCGGCTTGTGGATGCTCCTGATGCACGCCCTGGATGTCTGGTGGATGACCGCCCCCTCCAATTTCCCCATGCGTCGGTTGGGCGCCGTTGAGATTCTCTGCTTCCTCGGCTTCGGCCTGCTGGCCGTCGGCGGGGTCCTGCGCCTCCTGGGCCGCTCGCCGCTCGTTCCCGACCAGGATCCCCGCCTCGAGGCCTCGCTGAAACTTAGGAGCGAACCATGAGCGGCGTCCCGGGGAACGCGGCGCACGGCGAGCCCGCCTCCAAGCCCATCGCCTTCTGGGTGCTGGGCGCGGGGATCTTCGTGGCGGTGATCGTTGTCGTCACGGTGCTCATCTACCGGCACCTCTTGGAACGCTCCCAGGACGCGGCCGAAGCCGCGCTCCCCGCCCGGGAGTGGACGGTGCTCCGCGAGAACGAACGGAAGGATTTGGAAAAAGCCTATTGGCTCGACCGGAGCGCCGGGAAGGTCCACCTCCCCATCGGCGCCGCCATGGAGAAGGTCGTGAAGGAATATTCCCGGTGAGGAAGTTCTGGGCGCTGCTCCTCGTCGGTGCGGGCCTTTCGATCGCGGCCGAGTTGCCGCATAAACTGGAGGGGGTGCGCATCGAGGAGCGCCTCGGGGCGACCGTGCCCGCCTCTCCCGCCGTCTTTCGTGACGAGACGGGAAAGGAAATCCCGTTTTCGGCCCTCTTCGACGGGAAACGCCCCGTGATCCTCGTCATCGCCTATTTCCGCTGCCCCATGCTCTGCGGCCTCGTGCAGGGTGCGGTGGTCAACGGGGTCAACGGGATGGGCCTCACGGCGGGGGCCGACTACCGCATCGTCACGGTCAGCATGGATCCCAAGGATACCGTCGTGGAAGCGGCCAAGAACGCAGGGCGCTACCGGGCACTCCTCAAGAATCGGACCGGGGACGACGCGTGGACGTTCCTCACCGGCGAGACCCCCGAGATCCGCAAGGTCGCCGATGCCGCGGGGTTCATTTACCGCTACGACCCGGCCAGCGGCGAGTATCTCCACGCCGCCGGGATATTCGTCCTCACACCGCGGGGCAAGATCTCGCGCGTCTTCACCGGGGCCCTCTACAAGAGTTTCGACCTGAAGCTCGCCCTCCTCGAGGCGAAGGAGGGGCTCGCTCGCAGCGCGGCGGAGCATTTCCTGCTCTATTGCTACCAGTACAACCCCAAGCAAGAGGGCTACGGACTCAAGGCGATGGTGCTCATGCGCCTCGGCGGGGCCCTCGCGGTGCTCTCCCTCGTGCTCCTCTTCATCCTGCTTACCCGCCCGAAAAAAACCAAGCCCGCCTGAGATCCCCATGGCCCCACCCCTCGTCACCAACGAAAGCCTCATGCACCTGGGAGACCTCTGGTTCCCCACCCTCGCCGAGAAGGCCATGGGCGGGGTCGACCTGCTCTATTGGGGGATCTTCTGGGTTTCCGTGGGGCTGGGCGCCGCGATCTTCGGGGTGGCGGTCTATCTCGGCATGAAGTACCGCCGCGGGAGCGCCGCGGCGCGCCCCGAATCGGAGCACCAGGGCATGGCGATGGAGGTGGCGTGGACGGTCATCCCCCTGGTGCTGGTGCTCAGCGTCTTCGTGTGGTCGTTCCTGGACCACCTGCGCTCGGTGGTGCCCCCGGCGGACGCCTATGAAGTTCGGGTGCTGGGCAAGAAGTGGTTCTGGCAATTCGAATACCCCCAAGCGGGCGTCACCGCCATCAACGACCTCGTGGTGCCGGTCAACCGGAACATCAAGCTCAATATGTCGTCGGAAGACGTCATCCACAGCTTCTTCCTGCCCAATTTCCGGCGCAAGAAAGACGTGCTCCCCAACCGCACGACCTCGCTCTGGTTCCACGCGGACCGCGAGGGGAAGTACCAGATCTTCTGCGCGGAATATTGCGGCGACGGGCACTCGGTCATGCTCGGGAACCTCCTCGTGGTCTCGCAGGAGGCCTTCGACCAGTACCTCGCCAAGGCCAGCGCGACCTCCGACGAACCGCTGCCCCAATTGGGGAAGAAACTCTACCAGTCCAAGGCCTGCTTCACCTGCCATACCGTCGACGGCTCGGCGGGAACGGGCCCCTCGCTCCTGGGCCTCTATGGTAAAAAGAGGCGGTTCGCCGACGGGTCGTCCCTCGACGCCGACGAGAATTACCTGCGGGAAAGCCTGCTGGTGCCGGCGGCGAGAGTGGTGCAGGGATTCCAGCCCGTCATGCCCACCTACCAGGGCCTCCTCAAGGAAAGGGAAATCACCGCCATGATCGAATACCTGAAGGGCCTGAAATGAGCCACCACCCCGACCCCAACGCCTCCTACCTCGAATCGCCCGCGGGGTTCTGGCCCTGGCTGAAGAGCTGGCTCTTCACCCTCGACCACAAGCGCATCGGCATCCTCTATTTCCTGGGGATCGTCTTCTCCTTCGGCCTCGGCGGGTTCTTCGCCATGGTCATCCGCATCGAGCTCCTGAGGCCCCACGGCCTCATGCTCACCCATACCCAATACAACCAGGTGTTCACCCTCCACGGGGCGGTGATGGTCTTCCTCTTCATCATCCCGAGCATTCCCGCGACCATCGGTAATTTCGTGCTGCCGCTGCTCCTCGGCGCCAAGGACGTGGCCTTTCCACGCCTCAACCTGCTCTCCTTCTATATCTACCTCCTCGGCGCCGTGCTGGCGATCTTTTCGCTCTTCTCCGGCGCCGTCGACACGGGGTGGACGTTCTACACGCCCTATTCGACCCAGACCGGCACGGCGGTCATCTCCATGACCCTGGCCGCCTTCGTGCTCGGCTTCTCCTCGATCCTCACGGGCATCAACTTCATCGTCACGATCCACAAGCTGCGGGCGCCCGGCATGGGCTGGTTCCGCATACCGCTCTTCGCGTGGGCCACCTACGCCACCTCCATCATCCAGATCCTGGCCACCCCGGTGCTGGCGATCACCCTCGTCCTGCTCATCCTGGAGCGCACCCTGGGCCTGGGCATCTTCGACCCGGCCCTGGGGGGCGATCCCGTCCTCTTCCAGCACTTCTTCTGGTTCTATAGCCACCCGGCGGTCTACATCATGATCCTGCCTGCCATGGGGGTCATGAGCGAGATCATCACCACCCACGCCCAGAAGGACATCTTCGGCTACCGGTTCGTGGCCTTCTCGAGCATCGCCATCGCGGTGATCTCGTTCCTGGTCTGGGGCCACCACATGTACGTCAGCGGCCAATCGCTCTACGCCAACATGATCTTCTCGGTGCTCACCCTGCTCGTGGCCATCCCCTCCGCCATCAAGGTCTTCAATTGGGTCGCCACCCTCTACGGCGGCCATATCCATTGGCGCGTGCCCTTCCTCTACGCCATGGGGTTCATCTTCCTCTTCCTCATCGGCGGCTTCACCGGCATCATCCTGGCGCTGCTCTCCCTCGACGTCCACCTGCACGACACCTACTTCATCGTCGCCCATTTCCATTACGTGATGGTGGGCGGCACGGTCATGGCGTTCGTGGGGGCGCTGCACCACTGGTGGCCGAAGATGTTCGGGAGGATGTACTCGGAGAATTGGGCC
This sequence comes from Spirochaetota bacterium, assembly GCA_017302015.1. GTDB lineage: Bacteria > Spirochaetota > UBA12135 > COTS27 > JAFLEE01 > JAFLEE01. Next base: position 37,607 of record JAFLEE010000009.1, read on the forward strand.
CGCGTGGCGTTCGTCCTCGTCTTCCTGGGCTTCAACCTCACCTTCTTCGTCCAGTTCATCCTGGGCAGCAAGGGCATGCCGCGGCGCTACCACAATTACCTCGACCAGTTCCAGCCGCTCCACGCCTTCTCCACCTTCGGATCCTGGGTGCTCGGGCTCGGCTTCATCGTCATGACCGTCTACCTCATCCATTCGGCCTTCCGCGGGAAGAAGGCTCCCGCGAACCCGTGGGAAAGCCGCACCCTGGAGTGGCAGACCGCTTCGCCGCCGACGACGGGGAATTTCGAGGGGACGCCCACGGTGACGGGCGGGCCCTATGATTACCCGCGCGCCGGCGCCGCGGCGGGGCGGAACGGGCGGCCCGAATGAGCCAGGTCCCCCGCAAGGAGCACCACGCCGCCCACCATTTCGACGACGCGGTGCAGGAGCGCGACGCCGCCCTATTGGGCATGTGGCTCTTCATCGGGCAGGAACTCCTGTTCTTCGGCGGCCTGGCCGTGCTCTACATCGTCATGCGCCTCCAGCATCCCGGAGCCTTCGTCGAGGGGTCGGGGCATCTCTCCTGGAAACTCGGCGGCCTCAACACGGCGTTCCTGGTGGTGAGCAGCATGACCCTGGGCCTCGCGATCCGCAGCGCCAAGCGCGACGAGGCCGGGAAGATCGTCCCCTTCCTGGGCGCCACCTTCCTGCTGGCCCTTTCGTTCCTCGTGGTGAAGGGCTTCGAGTATTCCGAGAAGATCCACCACGGCTTGGTGCCCGGGAAATGGTTCTCGGCCATCGGGGCCGATCCTTCGCTCCACGTCTTCTTCGGCATGTACTTCGCCACCACCGGGCTCCACGCGCTCCACGTGCTCATCGGGATGGGCCTCCTCGTCTGGCTCATGCTCCGCGCGCGCCGGGGCCATTTCCATTCCGGCTACCAGACGCCGCTGGACCTCGTGAACCTCTATTGGCACACGGTGGAACTCATCTGGATCTTCCTCTTCCCCGCCCTCTACCTGGTGAGTTAGGCCCATGGAAAGCGTCAAAACCCAATCCCTCAAATACTACTTCGCCGTCGCCGCGTCCATCCTCGTGCTCGTGGCCGCGGCCCTCGCGGTGCACGCCACGATGAAGGGCCCGGTGGCCAGCGCCCTCACCCTCGGCCTCGCCGGGCTCCAGGCGGTGGTGGTGGTGCTCTTCTCCATGGGACTGCGCAAGGAGAAGGGGTTCAACCGCCTCATCTTCGTGGCGAGCCTCATGTTCCTCGGCTTCTTCATCATCCTCACCCTGGCCGACGTGCTCACCCGCGGGGATGTGGCGAAAGACGAAGAGTTCAATTTCTCCATCAAGTCACCGGTCAAGCCGCTGACGGGCAGCAACCATACGATCGACGGGCATCCTCCGCGGCACGAGGGCCGCGCGCCATGAGCGAAAAGGCTCCCGGCGCCGCGCGGGACCTCCTAGAATTGACCAAACCCCGGGTCGTCCAACTCGTCACGGTCACCACCGCCCTGGGCTTCGCCATCGGGAACCGGGGCTCGTTTTCCCTGCCGGTCTTCGCCGCGGCGGTCGCGGGCGCGTCCCTCGTTTGCGCCGGCGTCGGGGCGATCAACCAGGCGATGGAGGTGGAGAGCGACTCCCTCATGACGCGCACCCAGCGGCGCCCCCTGCCCACCGGGCGCCTCAGCCGGTCGTGGGCGACCGCTTTCGGGCTCGCCCTCATCCTCGGCGGCGCGGCCCTCAACGCCTGGGGCGTGGGCGCCCTCATGGCCATCGGCGCCCTGGTCACCGCGCTCCTCTACCTGCTCGTTTATACGCCGCTAAAGACGCGCACGTGGCTCAGCACCGCCGTCGGGGCGATCCCCGGCGCGCTGCCTCCCCTGGGCGGCTTCATGGCGGCCTCCGGCGGCCTCGGTTGGCAGGGTTGGGTGCTCTTCGGGCTCCTTTTCTTCTGGCAATTCCCGCATTTCTACGCCATCGCTTGGATCCACCGGGAGGATTACCGCCGGGGCGGCCACCTGATCCTTCCCGTGGTGGAGGACCGGGGGGACCGCACCGCGGTCCACGTGATCGCCTTCACGGCGCTGTGGGTCGTCGCCTCGTTCATTCCGCTGCGGTGGACCGGGGGGATGCCCTCCATAAGCCTGATCATCTCTTGGATCTTGCTGGCCCCCGCGGCCGTCTTCTTCATGGGACGTTCCCTGGCCTTCGCGAAACAGAGGGACATCCCCTCCGCCCGGCGCCTCCTTCGGGCTTCGGTTCTCGCCCTGCCCCTGGTCCTCGGCATCAAGTGCCTGGAACTCCTCGGGCGGTGACGGGTAGCGGCTAGGGAAGCGGCGGCGGGAGCTTCAAGGAAGCGCTCCAGGCCCCGCAGGCCACCCTCAAGGTTCCATGGGCCGTGGCCGACGGCGCGCGGATCAGGACCACGGCCCGGCCCCGATGGAGGGGAACCCGATCGCCATGGAAGGGCCCATGCCATTCGAGGTTCCCGTTGGCCACGGCGACGAGCGAGTGACCGCCTTCGACGGCGAAGCGGGCTTCCTCCAAGGCCTCGTCGCAGAGCGTGCCCGAGGCGTCCTCGAGCAGGGCCTCGACCTGGAAGACGTCGCCGATGCGGGGCGCCGGACCGCAGGCGCGGAGACGGAGCGAAGTCGGAGAACCCGGGGTGCGGAGCGATTCAGAAAGTTCCTTCCCGCCGATCTTCGCACGGGCGGTGAGTTCGCCGGGTTCGTAGGCCACCGTCCAGCGGAAGCACCGATTGGGCTGGGCCCGCCGGGAGCCGAGGGCGCGTCCATTGAGGAAGAGCGACACCTCTTCGCCGTTGGAATAGGCTTCGACCAAGACCTCCTTCCCCGGCGTCCCGCGCCAGACCGTGGCGATGGGGGGCGGGCTCCACATGGAGGCGGGGGGTTCGGGGGATTCCCGGATGCCGAGGAATAACCGGGGTTCCGCGAGCCAATGGCAGGCCGCGAGGGAGGCCATCGGCTTGGGACGCAGGGTGGTATCGAAGAGGCCCGAGACGGAGCCGATCCTCGGCCAGGCGCGGTAGGCTTCGCCGAGGTAATCGATGCCGGCCCAGTAGAAACTGCCGAGCACCCGGTCGTCTTCCATCACGTATTGCCAGGCGTTCTTCTCCACGAAAGCCTCGCGCTTCCCGGGGAGGCTCGTGTAGTAGACGTAGTTCTCGGTGCCCATGACGAGGGCCTCGGGCGAGCGCTCCAAGATTTCCCTATACCATTGTTCGCCGTAATTGATCCCCACGAGATCGAGGGAAGCGGCCGAGGCCATCACGCGGGAGGCCTGGCCGGCCGCGTCGCCCCCGCGTTCCAGTCCCGCGAGCACCGGGCGCGTGGGATCGAGTTCCCGGACCTTCCCGCAGAGCTTCGGGAGGAGGGAATCCAAGTACGGGCTCCCCGGGTGGTCGTTCTCGTTCCCCACGCTATAGACCACGACCGAGGGGTGGTTGCGGTCGCGGCGGATCCAGGCCTCGAGGTCCTTTTCCCAGCGCTCCTCGAACTCGAGGTAATGGGGCGGTTCCCATTTGTCGGCGAACTCGTCCATGACGAGGAAGCCCAGGCGGTCGCAGAGGTCGAGGAACGCGTCGGAAGGCGGGTTGTGGCTGGTGCGGATGGCGTTGCAGCCGATCTTCTTCAGTTCCCCCAGACGGAATTCCCAGAGCGAGTCGGGCACGGCGGCGCCCACGGGCCCCCCGTCGTGGTGGAGGCAGACGCCCTTCATCTTGGTCGGCTTCCCGTTGAGGAGGAAGCCGCGGCGGGGGAGGAACTCGATGCGGCGCAGGCCGGTGAGGAGCGTCCTCTCATCGACCACGCGCCCGTCGCGGTGGAGCGCGGCGGCGAAGCGGTAGCGGGCGGGCGCGTCGGGTTCCCAGAGGTCGGGTCGTGAGACCGCGAAGGAGAAGGAGGCGGTGGAGGGGATGTCGACTTCCTTCTCCGCGCGGGCGACTTCGACGCCGCTCGGGTCGAAGAGGACCCCCTGGAGCCGGCCCCGCCCGGGGGGGCCTTGGATCTCCGCGCGCAAGTCCACCACGGCGGATTCGGCCGTCGCCCGGGGGCTCGTCACCGAGAGCCCGTGGGGCGCGAAATGGGTTTCGTCCAGGTCCCAAAGATAGGCGAGGCGGGTGAGCCCGGTGCCCGAGTACCAGCGACCGCTCGGCGCGTCGAGGGTGCTCAACCGCGCCGCCAAGACATTCCCGCCCCGGGCCATGAAGGGGGTGAGGTCGAAGAGGAAGGGGAAATAGCCGTTGGGATGGCGGCCGACGAAATACCCGTTGAGCCAAAGGGCGCACTGGCGGTAGGCGCCGTCGAACTCCACGAAATAGCGCCGAGAAGGGGACGCCTCGACTTCCAGATGCTTGCGGTACCACACCAGGCTCCCCGGGAACCAGCCATTGCGGCCGGAGTTCGTCGGGGCGCCGGGGATCGGCGCCCCTTGGGAGATGGGGGAGCGGATCGTCGCGTCATGGGGCAGATCGACCCGTTCCCAATCGGCGTCGGGCGTGGCGGGTTCGAAGGCGCCTTGGGGCGCCCCATCGCTATTGCTGTCCCAGGGATTCCCCACGGCCCGGAAGCGCCAATCGCGGCTTAGGTCAATTCTGGGCATAGAGGCCGTCCCCGGTCTCGGGCGCCGCGGGGCGCGTGACCTTGTTGAAATACATCAGATTGGCCGCGTTGCGCGAGGCCTCGTCCACCACCATGGCGACGAGCACGCCGACGACGCCGAGATGGGCCCAATGGGTGAAGCCCCAGGAACCCAGGGTGATCCAGAGGGTGGAGATCCCCATCACCACCACGAAGAACCAGACGTGCCCCATGCTGCGGATGGCGCTGGCGGTGATCACGTTCACGGATCGGAGGACGAGGAGCAGGGCCGTCAGGCCGAAAAAGAGCGGGAGGGAGACGACCCCGCCGCGCGAAGCGGAGGGGGAAAGCGCTTCCCATGCGGCGGGGCCGAAGAGGGCGATCGCCGCGGCGCAGACGGCGAGGCCGGCCCCCGCGAGGAGGAGCGCGGTGCGCAGCCATTGGCGGATGGCCGGGAAATTCCCCGCGCCGAATTCCCGGGCGGTGAGGGTGAGCACGGCGCGGGAGAAGCCCGAGGCGAGGATGAGGAAGAGCCCCTGGACCCGCATGGAGACCTGGTAGAGCGCGGGGTGCAGGGGGTCGTCGTCGAGGAGCCATTTGGTGATGAAGAAGACGCCGGTGGTCCACAGCACCCACTCGACCACCGTGGTGGAGGAGAGGCGGCCCACGCCGCGCGCGTGCGCCTTCCAGCCCCGGAGGCACGGGCGGAGGGAGCGCTCGCGATGGGTCATGGCGCGCACGCCCAGGGCGAGCACGAGGAGTTCGGCGAAGCACGAGGCGACCTCGGCGATGGCGGCCCCCCGTATGCCCATGGCGGGGAAGCCGCCGTGGCCGAAGATGAGGAGGTAATCGAGGACCCCCTTCACCGCCAAAGCCGCCGCGGCCCCGCCCAATAGCAGCCGAGGCCTTCCGTAGGCGGTGGCGACCGCGCGCAGGCCCGCCGTGGCGAACATCGGAAGCAGCGTGGCGAGGGTGAGGGTCAGGAACGAGAGGGCCTCGGCGCCCACCTCGCCCCGGGCCCCGATGAGGTCGAGGAGGCTCGTTTGGAAAAGGCCGAGGAGGACGGTGCTCCCCACCGCGGCCAGGGCGAGGAGCAAGTAGCCGGTGCCGAGGATGGCGCCCTGGCCCTCGGGCGCTTCTTTCCTGCCCAAGGATTGGGCGAGGGCGGCCTGGATCCCGATGGAGAGCCCGGCCGAGATGAGGAGGAAGTACTGGCGCAGGGTGAGGGCCACTCCGATGGCCGCGAGGCTCGTGGTGCTATAGGCGCCGAGCATGGCCGTGTCGATGAGGCCGGTGACCATCCCCGCCGACTGGGCCAGGCTGATGGGGAGCCCGAGGGCGAGGAGCGTTCGGGATCGGGGGGAGAGGGAAAGGGCGGGGAAGCGCGACATGGGGGAAATCCTCCCCGTTATTTTAGGACGCCGGGGGGGGATGTAAATGGATGGAACTTCCCGGAAATGGACAAAATTTCAGGCCGGGTTATTTCGGCGCCGGTAGGCGCTGGGGGTGAGCCCGACCTTGCGGCGGAAGAGCCGCGAGAAGTAGTAGGGATCCTCGAAGCCGATCATGCGCGCGACCTCGGCCACCGGAACGCCCGTGGTTTCGAGGAGGGATTTGCCCTCATTGAGGCGGAGTTCGATGAGGAACTCCATGGGGGTCCTCCCCTCGTCGGCGCGGAAGGCTTCGAGGAGGGTCCGGTAGGGCGCGCCGCATCGCCTCGCGCCGTCGCGGATGGTGAAGGCGTGGTCGTGGATATGGTCGACGAGCAGGTGCTTGAGGCGCTCGGTCGTCGGACGTCTGCCCAGGGGCGCGCGGGAGACTTGGGAGAGGAAGACCGCCAGGAGATGGTCGCAGGACTCGCCCGGCTTCTGGCCGTTGAGGAGGAACTCGCGGTGGAGCAGGCGCAGCAGGTCTTCGATATTCGAGCCGAGGAGGTGCGTCATGAGGCGCGGCTTGCGTGGGAGGTCCGCCCGGTAGAAGCGCAGCCCGAGGTTCGAGTAGGTCTTCTTCGCCTTCTCTTGGTGCGCCAGGCGCGGCGGCGTCAGGAGGAGCGCGCCGGGCTCGAAGGCCAGCCGTTCGTCCCCCACGCTCACCACGCCTTCTCCGCTCAGGTAAAAGACCGCTTCCCAAAGGTCATGGGCGTGGGCTGGGAAGGACGCCATGGGCCCCGTCTGCCAAATACGGAGGAGATTGAACGGGGGCGCCATGGCGGGGAGACGGAGAATTTTAGGGGCTTCGGACGGGGGTGTCAAACCTCCCGCGGGCCCCGCCCCGGGGGGACCGGATCAAAGGCGCGCGCGCAGCAGGCGCAGGGCGTTGAGCACCACGCTGGTGCTGGAGAGGGACATGAGCCCAGCGGCGATCATGGGGCTCAGCAGCAAGCCCGTCCACGGGTAGAGGGCGCCCGCGGCGACGGGGATCCCGAGCAGGTTATAGGCGAAGGCGAAGAAGAGGTTCTGGCGGATGGCGCGGCGCACCGCGAATGCCAGGTTCAGGGCCCGGGTGAGCGCGGTGAGGTCTCCTTTCAGCAGCACGAGCCCCGCGCTTTCCAGGGCCACCCCGGTGCCGTCGCCCATGGCGAGGGCCGCATCGGCTTCGGCCATGGCGGCCGCGTCGTTGATGCCGTCGCCGGCCATGGCGACGCGCTGTCCGCCCGCCTTGAGGGTTCGGATGAGGCTGCGCTTTCCCGAGGGATCCACGCCGGCGTGGACCGCTTCGAAGGGGAGGCCCCGGGCCGCATGGCGCGCGGCCGCCTCGTGGTCCCCCGTGCAGAGGATGAGGCGGATGCCTCGGCGGTGCAGGGCCTCCAAGGTCTTTTGGGCATCGGGACGCAGGCGATCCTGGAGATAGAAGACCGCCTCGACCTTCCCGGAGACGGCGAGGAAGAACCGCGTGCACGCCTCGAGGGAAGCCCCGGCGCCCGCCACGGCTTCCCATCCCCCCACGGCCTTCTCCTTAAGCCACGCTTCGTTTCCCAGGAGGATCGACCGCTCGCCGACGAGGGCTTCGATGCCGCCGCCGGGGTGCGCGGCGAAACGCCGGGGGCGCTCGATTTGGAGCCCTTCTTCCCGGGCCGCGTTCACCAGGGCCCGGGCGACGGGGTGCTCGCTGGAGATTTCGCCGCTCGCGGCGAGGCGCAAGGCTTCCCCCCGCGGGAGGGCGGAGCCGGGGAGCGGGGCGAAATCGATGAGGGCGGGCTTGCCCTCGGTGAGGGTGCCGGTCTTATCCATGACGAGGGTGTCGATTTCGGTCAGGCGCTCGAGGGCCGCCGCGTCGCGCACGAGGATCCCGCTACGGGCGCCCCGGGCGGTGCCCGTGGTGATCGCGACGGGGGTGGCGAGGCCGAGGGCGCAGGGGCAGGCGATGAGGAGGACGGAGACGGCGCAGAAGACGGCCCAAACTTGGCGGGGTTCGGGCCCGAAGAAGAGCCAAAGGGAAAGGGTGGCGAGGGAAAGGATGATCACCGCGGGCGTGAAGATGGAGGAGACCCGGTCGGCGAGGGCCTGGATGGGCGCCTTCGTCCGCTGGGCTTGGGCGACCTCGAAGGCGATGCGGGATAAAAGCGTGTCGCCGCCCAATTTCTCCACGCGCACCACGAGGCTGCCCTGGGTATTGAGCGTGCCGCCCGTGACGCGGTCGCCTTCGCCCTTCTCGACGGGGAAGGCCTCGCCCGTCAGCATGGATTCGTCGACGCCGGATCGGCCCTCCACGACGACCCCATCCACCGGGATCTTTTCGCCGGGGCGCACGGCCACGCGGTCGCCGATTTTCACCTTCGCCATGGGGACGTTCATCTCGAGGGGCCCGTGGAGCACGCGGGCGCTCTTCGCGGCTTCCCCGAGGATGGCGCGCAGGGCGTCGCCGGCGCGGCCCCGGGCGGCGCCCTCCAGCACCTGCCCCAGGAGGATGAGCGTGGTGATCACCGCCGCCGCCTCGAAATAGACCGGGGGCCCGTGGTGGGCGAGGTCTTTCGGGATGAAGCCGGGAAAGAGCAGGGCGAGGAGGCTGGCGCCCCAGGCCGTGAGGGTGCCCAGGCCGGTGAGGGTGAACATATTGGGCGAGCGGAAGCGCACCGAGTTCCAACCGCGCAGGAGCAAGGGCCAACCCGCGGCGAAGACCACCCCCGTCGCCAAGGCGGCTTGGATCCACAGGGCGGCGCTCGAATGGAAGAAGCCGAGGCGGGGAAAGCCGGGGACCATGGGGCCCATGGACAGGACCAGGAGCCCCGCCGTGAGGGCGCAGGCGAGGAGGAAGCGACGCCAGAGCATGCGTTCGACCCGGTCGGCCGACCCCCCGCGGGCCTGGATGCCCGAGGGCACCAGGGACATGCCGCATTTGGGGCAATCCCCGGGCTGGTCGCTCGTCACTTCGGGGTGGCAGGAGCAGGCGTAGCGGGCGGAGAGCGCGGGCGTATCGAGATCCATCCCATTAATGTAACCCGGGCGGTCGGCGGAGCCAATTCGGGCGGTCCGCCCATTTGACCCCGGGTCCATTCCGTTGTACCGTCCTGCATCCCAATCAAGGAATCGCGATGGGCCTCCTGACCCGCCTGCGGGATATCCGCCAGAATACGCTTAAGATCCCCGCGCTCCAGGCCGCCGCGGTCGCCGACTACCTCGAGACCCACCTCTACCGCAACCCGAAGTACGCCGACCCCCGGGGGCTGACGCGCTACGAGCGCCAGACCTATTCCCAGGGCGGCGAAGACGGCATCATCGCCGAGATCGTAAGGCGCATCGGCGCCCCCGGCAAGACCTTCGCCGAGTTCGGGGTCACCGACGGCCTCGAATGCAATACCGCGTTCCTGCTCGCCCAGGGGTGGCGCGGCACCTGGATCGACGGGGACCGCCGCTACCTGAAGGCCATCGCGCGCAAGTTCGGCTTCCTCATGGACGAGGGCAAACTCAAGGTCCTCCACGCCTTCATCACCCGCGAGAATATCGAGGGGCTCTTCCGCGAGGCGCAGGTGCCGACCGAACTGGATTTCCTGAGCATCGACATCGACGGCAACGATTATTGGGTCTGGAAGGCCCTGTCGTCCTACCGCCCCCGGGCGGTGGTCATCGAGTACAACGCCTTCTTCGGGCCCGAGGCGCGTTGGGTCATGCGCTACAACCCCGACCATGTCTGGAATCGCCAGGGAACCTATTACGGGGCCAGCCTGAAATCCCTCGAACTGCTCGGCCGCGAAATGGGGTACACCTTGGTCGGCGCGAGTTTCACCTGCACCAACGCCTTCTTCGTCCGCGACGACCTCGTGGGCGACCATTTCCTGCCGCCCTTCACCTCGGAGGCCCTCTACGAGCCGCCGCGGTATTTCCTCCTGAGGCGAAACGGGCACGCCAGCGATTTCGGGCCCTTCGAAATCAGGTAACGGGCGTTCTTGGGCTTCGGCGCCTTCGCGATGGGCACCGGCGGGTGGGGTAAACCTGGAAAGCCTCGGGCCCGTCGATCCTTGCTATAATCTGGCATTCCCATCACGGAGTTCCCCCATGGCCAGCCACGAAATCGACTATAAGATCTTCGGCGACGATTTGCAGGTCGTCGAGGTGGAACTCGACCCCCACGAGACCGTCATCGCCGAAGCCGGCATGATGAACTGGATGGAAGAGGGCATCGCCTGGGAAGCCCGCATGGGCGACGGCAGCCAACCCAACCAGGGCCTCTTGGGCACGATCTTCTCCGCCGGCAAGCGCCTGCTCACCGGGGAGTCGCTCTTCATGACCCATTTCACCAACCAGGGCGCGGCGAAATCCCGGGTGGCCTTCGCGGCCCCGTATCCGGGGAAGATCATCCCCCTCGATCTCAAGGCCCTCGGCGGCGATGTCATCTGCCAAAAAGACGCCTTCCTGTGCGCCGCCCTGGGCACCTCCGTCGATATCGCCTTCTCCAAACGCATCGGGGCCGGCTTCTTCGGCGGCGAGGGCTTCATCCTCCAGCGGCTTCGGGGGGATGGAAAGGCCTTCGTCCACGCCGGCGGCACCATCGTGGAGCGCGAACTTTCCGGCCAGACCCTGCGGGTGGACACCGGCTGCATCGTCGGCTTCACCGCGGGGATCGACTACGATATCCAACTCGCCGGGGGGATGAAATCCGTCTTCTTCGGCGGCGAGGGCCTCTTCCTCGCCACCCTGCGCGGCACCGGGAAGGTATGGCTTCAGAGCCTGCCGTTCTCGCGCCTGGCCGATCGCATCATCGCCCGGGCGCCCCGCCATGGGGGCAGTTCCCAGGATGAAGGTTCGGTGCTCGGCGGCCTGGGCCGCGTGCTCGGGGGAGACCGCTAGGCCACCGCGAGGCCCCACGGCACGGGGGGCCCGGGAAGAACTTACGGAGCGCGGCGCTCGGCGGGTTCGCCGGGGGGGATGCAGTCGCGCAGGCGATCGAGAAAATCGCTCACGCGGCGCGCCTCGGCGGCGGGGAGGGCATGGAAGCGCGCCTCGTCTTCGAGGATCGCCTGGTCGAGTTTCTTAAGGAGCGCGAGGCCCGCCGCGGTGATCACCACGTCGACGGCCCGGCGGTTCTGGGGGCAGATGGTGCGCTTCACCAGGCGCTTTTTCTCGAGCTTATCCACCAGGCGCGAGGTATTGCTGGATTTATCGATCATGCGCTCGGTGAGGAGGGCGATGGTGGCGGGGACCGGCTGCTGGCCCCGGAGGATGCGCAGGAGGTTGAATTGGGGCGGGGTGAGGCCGAAAGGCCGCAGCAGGCGCCCGTGGCGGAATTCCATCCAATGGGCCGTGAAGAGGAGGTTGATCACCAGGCGCTGGTGCTCGGAATGGAAAAGGCGCTGCTTAATCTCGTCTTCGATGCTGGGAGACATGGGGGCCCCGTCTCTCCATCTTAACCGGACCGGCGGGGGGCGTCAAGAGCCCGGGGTCGCATCTTGACAATTGTAGCGACATGTATTATTCTTGTATCAACATCAAACGGGCCTGAAGGCCCATGGAGCACCGCATGATCCGCCAAACCCTTCTCATCGTCGCCCTCGCCACCGGGGTCGCCCTCGCCCAGGCCAAGAGCTACGAGTTCGACGTCGCCCACAGCACGATCGGCTTCACCGTCACCCACCTCACCATCAACGAGGTCCCGGGAAGCTTCAAGGAGTTCACCGGCACCTTCGCCTGGGACGAGAAGAACCCCGCCAATTCCAAGCTCGAAGTCGTCGCCAAGGCCGCCAGCATCGATACCGCCAACGCCAAGCGCGACGAGCACCTGAAATCCCCCGACTTCTTCGACGTGGCCAAGACCCCCGACGTGAAGTTCACCGCCAAGTCCTTCAAGGCGGAATCGGGCAACCAATACACGGTCTCGGGCGACCTCTCCTTCCACGGCGTCACCAAGGCCGTGAGTTTCCCGATCACGGTCACCCCCGAAGTGACCCACCCCATGTCCAAACAGCAGGTGCGCGGCCTGAAGGCCATCTTCACCGTGAAGCGCACGGATTTCAAGTTGGCCGAGAAATTCCCCATGATGGTCGTGGGCGACGAAGTCTCGGTCAAGGTCGTGGCCGAGGTTTCGCGCAAACCCTGAGGCCGCTTCCCTTCCCCGGGAGGGCGCTTTTCGCCTTCCCCCAAAAAACCGGGTCACGCGCCCGGTTTTTTGCGTTCGGGCGCCTTTGAAACCGAAGGATAATACCCAAGGCGCCTAGATAAGGGGGGCGCCCGCCGCCAAGCCCCATCCCTCGCCCTTCCCGGAATCCTCACCGGGCCGATTCGACCCGGGCGCTGGGCAGAAAAATCTCCCCGCCCCGTCGCCTTGACAGGCGGACCCGGCGGGATGATAATTGCTATCATAGCAAGATAGAGCGCCCGCCGTGCGGAGGCGGGCGGCTCACCAGGAGTTCGGGATGCAGGTCAGCGGCCTTCGGGAACAACAGCTCCAAGCCGATTTTTGCGTGGTGGGCGGGGGCATGGCGGGGCTCTGCGCCGCGGTGGCCGCGGCCCGGCGGGGGGCCAAGACGATCCTCATCCACGAGCGGCCGGTGCTCGGGGGGAACGCCTCCTCCGAAATTCGCATGCACATCTGCGGGGCCCACGGCAGCCATAACCGCGAAACAGGCATCCTCGAGGAGATCGCCCTCGAGAATATGCACCGCAACCCCCACCGCAATTATTCGATCTGGGATAGCGTCCTCTACCAATTCGCCGCGTTCCAGCCGGGGCTGCACCTGGTGCTCAATTGTTCGGTGAACGGCGTGTCCATGGAGGGAAGTCGCATCGCCTCCGTGCGCGGTTGGCAACTCTCCACCCAGTCGTGGGTGAACGTGAAGGCCAAGGTCTTCGCCGATTGCAGCGGCGACAGCATCCTCGCCCCGCTCACCGGCGCCGAGTTCCGCTGGGGGCGCGAGGCGGCCTCCGAGTTCGGCGAAGACATCGAGCCGCCGGTGGCGGACAAGAAGACGATGGGCTTAAGTTGCCTGCTGCAGGCTAAAGCGTCCCCCCGGGAGACCTCCTTCGTCGCGCCCGCCTGGGCCCACGTCTTCCCCAAGGGCGACCCCATCCTCGACCTCAAGAACGAGAAGGGCCATTATTACCGCGGCCACGCCCTGGGCCGGGAGACCTGCAATTTCTGGTGGATCGAGAGCGGCGGAGAACAAGACAGCATCGACGATTCCGAAGCCATCCGCCATGAGCTCCAGAAGATCGTCTGGGGCGTGTGGGACCATATCAAGAACCAGGACGACCACGGCTGCGCGAAGATCGACCTCGATTGGGTGGGATCGCTCCCCGGCCGGCGCGAGAGCCGCCGCTACGTGGGCGACCATATCCTCACCCAGAACGACGTGCGGGGCGATAGCCGATTCCCCGATCTCGTGGCCTACGGCGGCTGGTCCATGGACGACCACCATCCGGCGGGCTTCCGGTATCCGGGCCATCCCACCACCTTCCACCCCGCGCCCTCGCCCTACGGCATCCCCTACCGCTGCCTGTATTCGAAGAACATCGAAAACCTCATGTTCGCGGGGCGCAATATCAGCACCACCCATGCCGCCCTCAGTTCCTGCCGCGTGATGGCGACCTGCGCCCTCCTCGGCCAAGCGGTGGGCACGGCGGCCGCCCTCGCCACGGCGTCGGGCCTGACCCCGCGGCAAGTGGGCCAGCAGAAGATCGCCGAGCTCAAGCAGGCGCTCATGGACGACGATTGCTACCTCCCCTGGAACAAGCGCGCCGTTCCCGCGCTAACCGGGGGGGCCACCCTCCAGGGCGGGGCGCCGGGCTTGGAGGCCCTGCGCAACGGGCACGACCGCACGATCGGAAGCGAAGACAACGGCGTCTCCCTGCCCCTCGGCCAGCCGGTCACTTATGAATGGAAAGGGGCCCAACCGGTCTCCCGGGCGGCCTTCACCTTCGATAGCGACCTCAACCGGGAGAAGACCACCGAGCATAAAAAGCTCCGCGGGCCGCTGATGATCGACGATTCGCCGCTCAAGACGGAACACCCCGTCCCCGTGCCGCCGACCATGGTGAAGGGTTTCCTCGTCGAGGTGCGCCGCCCCGACGGGGCCTGGGAACTCGCGCACCGCATCGAGGGGAATTTCCAGCGCCGGGTGCGCCTGCCCCTCTCCGGGGAGGCCACGGGGCTGCGGTTCACCCCGAAGGCCACTTGGGGAGAGCCAGTGGCCCACGTTTTCTCCTTCGACGTGGGTTAGGGGCTCCGCACGTCTCGCCGGGGCGGGGCCGCGCCAAGGCCCCGGGGCGCCCCCGCACGGGGAACCCGCGGGGTATAATCTCCCATGCCACCCGTGCCCGCCTGGGAAGATCCCCTCGTCCTCGGCATCCATAAATTGCCGCCGAGGGCCAGCACTTGGCCCCATCCCGATGCGGCCTCCGCCCTCGCGGGGGATTACGACCATAGCCCCTGGGTGGCCAGCCTAAACGGCGACTGGAAATTCCATTGGGCCCCGCGGCCCGAGGATCGCCCGGCGGATTTCTTCCGCATGGAATTCGACGACGCCCCGTGGAAGACGATCGCCGTCCCCGGCAATTGGGAGGCGCGCGGTTATGACATCCCCATCTACTCCAATTGGCGCTACCCCTTCCATTGCGACCCGCCCCGGGTGATGGGGGAACCCGATGCGCGGTGGACGAGCTTCCTCCGCCGCAATCCGGTGGGATCCTACCGGCGGACCTTCCATCGCCCGCCCTCCTGGCCCGAAGGCGGGAAGGTGCTCGTGCATTTCGCCGGGGTGCGATCGGCCTTCCACGTGTGGATCAACGGGGCGTACGCCGGGTACAGCCAAGACGCGACGAGCCCCGCCGAGTTCGACATCAGCCAATGGGTGCGCGGGGGCGAGAACCTGATCGCCGTGGAAGTCTACAAGTACTGCGCGGGTTCCTACCTCGAGGACCAGGACATGTGGCGCCTCGGCGGCATCTTCCGCGATGTCTTCCTCGCCCATTTGCCCCGGGCCCATCTTTGGGATGTGGAGGCCCACGGGGGGTTCGGCCAAGACCTGCGCGATGGGGTCCTCAGCTGCCGGGCGGAGGCGTTCCCGGGCGACGCGGCGGCTCTCGAGGGATACGGCGTGCGTTTCCTCGTCTTCGATCCCGCGGGGAACCCGCTGGGGGATCTCCCCGTGGAGACGGTCCCGCTCGCCCCCGCTGCGGGCGGCCCCGCCGCGGAAAACCGCTTCGTGGTGCGCCGGGCGAAGGCGTGGACCCATGAGACCCCGGAACTCTATGCCCTGGTGGCCGAACTCCTAGCTCCGGGGGGGCAGGTCGTGGAGGCCCGCGCGCTGCGCGTCGGCTTCCGCCGCGTCGAACTGAAGGACCGGGAATGGCGCTTAAACGGCGTGGCCCTCAAGATCAAGGGGGTTAACCGGCACGAGGCCGACCCCGACCATGGCCAATACGTGCCGAGCGCCCGCCTCGAGCAGGACCTTTGCCTCATCAAAGCGACGAACTTCAACCTCATCCGCGCCAGC
Source organism: Spirochaetota bacterium (assembly GCA_017302015.1). Lineage (GTDB taxonomy): Bacteria > Spirochaetota > UBA12135 > COTS27 > JAFLEE01 > JAFLEE01. The sequence goes on from JAFLEE010000009.1 coordinate 53,111, forward strand.
CATTACCCCAACGATCCCCGGTTCTACGAGCGCTGCGACCGCCTCGGCATGCTCGTGATGGACGAGGCGAACGTCGAGAGCCACGAACTCGGCTACCATAAGCGCGGGCTTCCCGGGGATCTCCCCGAATGGAGGCCCCAGGTGCTCGACCGCCTGCGGCGCATGGTGGTGCGCGACCGCAGCCACGCCTGTGTGGTGTTCTGGTCCTTGGGGAACGAGGCGGGCTACGGAGACGCCTTCCCCGCCATGTACGACGAGGCCCGGCGCCTCGATCCCCAGGGCCGGCCCATCCAGTACGCCGACATGAACCTGGCCGCCGATGTCGATAGCCAGACCTACCCCCCGCCCTCCTGGCTGGAGGATCACGTCGCCTCCAAGGCCGTGCGCAAGGGCGAGCAGGGGCAAAGTTCCCACGAGGCCCAGCACGGCCCGTATCCCTCCGGCAAGGCGTTCTTCATGAACGAATACGCCCATGCCATGGGCAATAGCCTCGGCAATTTCAAGGAGTACTGGGACCTCATCGAACGCCACCCCATGCTCCTCGGGGGGTGCATCTGGGAATGGTGCGACCATGCCCTGCGGCGCACCGATGCCCGGGGGCGGCGCGTGCTCGCCTACGGGGGCGATTTCGGGGAACTCCCCAACGACGGGAACTTCTGCATCGACGGCCTGGTGGATCCCGACCGCACGCCCCACCCCCACTGGCACGAGGTCCGCAAGATCCACCAGTGCGTGCGGACCCTCGGGGTCGACGGGGAAATCGGGCGCGTGCGCATCCAAAACCGCCACGATTTCATCGACCTGAGCCATCTCGACGGCGATTGGACCCTCCTGCGGGACGGGAAGACCGCCGCCCACGGGCGCCTGGACCGCCTCTTCACGCCGGCGCGCGGGGAGGAGAGCCTCGACCTCCCCTTGGGCGACCTCGCGGGGGGGCCGGGGGAATGGATCCTGCGGGTGCGATTCCGCCTGGCCCAATCACGGCCCTGGGCCCCCGCCGGGGAGACCGTCGCGTGGGATGAGATCCCGCTCGGGGGCGCCTACCGGCCCCCGCCGCCGCCCGTCTCCACGCTCTTCGTCTATTATGGCAATAGACTCGAACCGATCTTGCCCGGGCGGGCCCCCGCCGGCGCCGCCACGGTGCGCCTGGAGCGCGAAGGCGGCGAGATCGTGTTCTCCCGGGAGGACGGCCGCCTGGCGGGATGGAAGGAGGGGGGCGTCTCCTTTCTCGCCGCTCCTCCGCGGCTCCATTTCTGGCGGGCCCCCACGGACAACGACCGGGGCTGGAAGATGCCCGATGAACTCGGCGCGTGGAAGCACGCCGGGCGCATGGCGGTGCTGGAGCATTTCGCCCTCGATGAGGGCGGGCCGTCGCCGCTGGCCGTCGCCCTCTACCGCTTGCCGGCCGTCGGCAGCTACGCTACCGTGCGAACCTTCATCCACGACAGCGCGTTCCTCGACGTGCACGTGCGGCTGGAGCCCACCCCGAGCGGGGGCCCCCGCTACCTGCCGCGCTTCGGCATGCAGTTCACGCTGCCCGGCGCCTTTCGCCGCCTCGCCTGGTACGGACGGGGCCCCCACGAATCCTACGCCGACCGCCGACACGGCGCCGCCTTCGGCTGGTGGCGCGCCGAGGTGGATTCGTGGAACCACGCCTACCTCCGCCCCCAGGAATGCGGCAACCGCCACGGGGTGCGCCACCTGAGCCTCGCCGACGAAGCGGGATCGCGGCTGGAGGTGCACGCGCTCTCGCCGCGCCTCGATGTGAGCGCCTGGCCCTTCCACCCGGAGGACCTCGAGGAAACCCGCCACGCTGTCGATATGCCCCGCCGCGGCGAGACGATCCTCAACGTCGACTGGGGCCAGATGGGGGTCGGCGGCGACAATAGCTGGGGCGCCCGCGTCCACGAGGCCTATATGCTGCGCGCCGACCAACCCAGGGAATACGCTTTTCGCCTGATCGCCGTCGCGGGCCGCCCGACGGAGGAACGTCTCCCCGACGAAGAAGGAACGCCCCCATGACCGATCCCGCCCGAACCCTCGCCGCCGTCAAGCGGGAAAGCCTGCGCATCTTCGACGTGGAGTACGAGCACCTCCTCCTCGAGGACGGGAGCGAGCTCTTCCTCACCGCGGAGGGGCGCAAGCACGAGGCGCACCTCCACCCCGAGGACCTCTGGGGCGACGCCGAGTGGATCGCCCGGCGCGCCGTGCGCCTCTCCGGCACCAGTTCGGTCTACCGCATCCGCCTCCAGGAGGGGCTCGAGGTCGTCCTCAAGTGGAACCGCATGGGCCAGGAGATCCCCGGGGAGACCCACCTCATGGAGGGCGCCGAGAACGTGGTCTTCAATAGCCCCTTCGAGGAGTTCTCCCTGGTGCAGGAATTGGAGCGGTCCGTTACGGGCCCCGACGCCCCGCGCATCCAGCGCCCCATGGCCATCTATATCCATAAGAGCCCCTCCCAACCCTGGGAACTCGGGCGCGACCTCACCAAGATCCGCAAGCACGAGGACATCGACCTCCAGCTCGACAAATCCTACGCCGTCGTCTACCGCTGGATCCACGGCTCGGACGTGCTGCAGGCCTTCCAGGGGGGCGCCCTGGACCAGGCCCGCATGAACGAGGAAACGGCCGCCATGGACCAGCGCCTCGCCGAGGCGGGCTATTTCGTCGCCGACCGCAAGCCCCAGCACATCATCCTGGTGGACCCGCGCCTAGAGGGCGAGGGCCCCGCCCGCGGCCTGGTGGATTTCGAACTCCTCAAGCGCACCGCCGACCATGCGGCCCGCCGAAACCGCCAGCGCCGGGAGGCCTATCTCTGGCGCCAGGTCCACCGCTTCGACGTCCGTGGCGGGGGCCTCTCCCCGAACCTCCACCAGGTCGAGATCCTCGGCGTGCCCTATGTCTGGGGCAACCTGGAGGGCTCCGGCTCCGACCTCTGGGTCGTGGGACGCGACCCCGGCCTCTTCGATTATTTCCGCCCCGAGAAATGGCGCAAGACGGACAAGGTGAAACTCTCCGCCGGCGGCCAGACCTTCTTCACCACCACGAAGGACGACATCAAACTGGTGTGGAAGACCTCCCGCGTCGGCGAGATGCCCCACTTGGATTTCGATACCCACCGGGAGGCCGTCACCTTCGGCTTCAACTCGCCCTTCGAAGAAGTCGCCATCGCGCTCCACTTCGCGAAGGCCGGGGTGCCCGTGGTCTATCCCCGCGCGATCTTCCGCTCCGACAACCGCACCCGTATCCACGAACTCCTCTTCGATCCCAGCCGCTACGAGAGCCACCAGGATTTCGTCATGCCCGACGGGAAGCCCGCCCTGCGCCGCGACCACTCCTACATCACCCTCTGGGGCTATTGGAACGGCACCGACAACGAACTCTCCGTCTCCGACGCCCACCACCTCTATCCCATCAACGCCAACCTCGCCTTCAAATACCACCACATCACCGACGCCGAACGCCACGACCTCATGGCCTCGGAGCAGGAACGGCTTTGCAAGGCGGGGTATGAGGATTTGAACCGCAAGGGTTCGCATCTTCTCCTGTCTTTGGACGAGAAGAAGAAGATTTTGAGGGATGGGGAGGGGAGGATTGCGCTGCGGTACTGTAATTTGGGGTTGGTACGAGGGGGGAGTGGGGAAAAAAAGCTCATTTCGGCGTCGGCTTAAGTCATGCCCAAACCGAGGTTTTCCTATACGATCGAGGACATAAAAAAACATGCCACCGCAAGGCATGGACGTTGCTTATCGAAGAAATACCTGGGGAACGCTGTCCACTTAAAGTGGGAGTGTAAACTCAAGCATCGGTGGATGTCGACACTGGGGAATGTTTTGCAGGGAAAATGGTGCCGCAAATGCGGATCAATCGCCGCCGCCAAGGCAAAGATCCGTCATTCAATTCCGGAGATGAGGACATTGGCGAAGGAAAAGGGAGGGCGATGCCTTTCGAAGATGGTAATACCTAAACAAAATTGGATTGGGAATGTAATAAATGAGATTGGTTTAAGTCTACCTGTGAAAAGGGAATATCGGGCAATTGATGCCCATGGTGCGATGACAAGAGATTGGGCAAGTTGCTTCATCGAAGAAGTCTTTTGAGGCGGGTTTGCAAATAAAGCGCCCCTGGTTATTTTCAATGACCTCGAAGGGCATGTCGGCTAATGAGGCTGTGCCCAGAGCGTCCTATTGGGACTCTCGATCGAATATTTTCCGATTCTTTTTTTCACGGGTTTGGGCATTTGTGCGCCTTCCTGATTTGATTGTCAGAAGGCTTGACCTATTGTCCACTTTTTTGAGAAGGATCAATCAGTCGTTTTTTTTTGATTCAATAGATACGGGTTGACTGTGATGAGTGCCTCTCTGTCATTCGTTGTACAATCCAAAGTTCCACGAGGTAAGCCATGCGCCTTCCGTTCTGCAGTAGTCTGGGCGGCCTATTTCTATTGGCCGCATCCTCCTATTCCTTGTTTCCCGCCAACAAGTGCCGCATCGGGATTTTGGAGCCATCCACGAGATCTGGGGTCGCTCCAAGCGTGGCAAAGAATATTAGGGGATGGGTTTCAGAAGAATTATCCAAAATCAATCGATTCGAAGTGATCGATTCGGCCAGTTCGGGCGAATTTTCCGCTGCTTACCCTTCTGGTGCGGTAGGACGCCAAGAAGGCCAGAGTGCCAAGAGGACGGGGCGGATAAAGGTTCAGAAAATGGTCATTGGGAGCGTTTCAATGAATCATTCGCAATTCATTGTCACTCTTTCGCTGATGGACGTTGAGCGGAGTCGAATCGAAGGGTTCGAAAAAGCGGTCGCCATCAATGCCAACGAAATCGAGGAAGAAGTCAGATCGCTAGCGCGCAAACTCGCCAAGGTAGCGAGCATGAGCGGAAGGATTGTGACAGTTTTCCCGAGTGGAACCTACTCCATAGACCTTGGCGGAGACGATGGCGTCGTGGTGGGCGCTCGCATCGGGGTGATTCGTGAGGGGGCAGGCGTCATCGACCAAACAACCGGAGAGGTGCTCGGGAGGAAAATCGATGATCTCGGGAAGGCGATGATTATTCGATTGGTGGAGGGTGGCCGGTATTCCATCATAGAGCCCCTGACGACGGTAAAACCATTCAAAGAAGGCGATCGCGTCATCCTTTTGGACGGCGATTCGAAAGCGACCGAAAAGAAAGTTCGTTAGGAACGAAATAAGTAAACTCATAGGAAAATAACCCATGCCCAAAAAAACCACGAAAAAGAAGCCCATCGCCTACATCCCCTGGACCGATGCCGATGTCCAGACCATGAAAATAATGATGAAAAAGGGTCGCGAGTCCACCGAGGTGGCTGCGGCGCTCAAAAGGACGACCACGGCCGTGAGGTTCAAGGCTTTTAAATTGGGCCTATCCTTCCATCAGCGGGGCGGGTCGACGGCCGCCTGGCGGAAGAAATACGGAAAAGCGGCGCCCAAAACGCCCTTGAGCAAATAAGGGCCCTTCGTCCGACTGGTATCACCGAGATTATGGATCGGCCCTTGGTTTGTTCATGCCCGAATTGTCGAGCAAAAATATCGACAAAATCATTGCTCGCGCTCTTTTACATGAGCGCAAGGCTGCGTTGCGGGCAATGCCAAACCGAGTATGTCCAGCACTCTTTGAACAAGTTCGTCTTGTTCTTCTCGGTCATTTTTATCCCCGGGTATGTCGGTTCCGGGTTTCTCCAAAAATTCGTGGCGAACGTGCCGATCATTGTCGGCCATCAGATCTTATGGCGCCTGGTTTTGATCGCCGCTTTTGTCTTGTTGACGATTCCGCTGCTCCCTTTTGTCGTGAAAGTCCGCAAAATGTATTGACGGTATTCTGATTGTGCCCCGCTCGAGTATTAAAAATGTCCTCAAACCTTTGCTTTGGGGTTGTCACCGGTGCAACCTGTTTTGTCTTCTAGATTAGTGTATCTGTTTTTTTTCGAAGTCTTGCTTCTTTTCTCCCAATTTGCGCACTTAAAAGAATGCCCTAAGGGCATGGCCGTCTATTGACAAGCCTTACGAAAAGGTTTAAAGTGTTACCGTTCACGTGCACGGTAACCTATGGCACCCACGAATCCCCCCTTTGACAGCCGCTCCCTCGCTAAATTTTGCGGGGTTTCCCGCGGTACGGTCGACCGCGCGCTCCACGGCCGGGGCGAGGTCAACGCCAAAACACGGGAAAAAATCCTTAAAATGGCTGAAAAACACGGTTACCGCCCCAATGCCGTTGGGCAGGCCTTGGTCACAGGACGAACACGCACCCTGGGTCTCGTGGCGTTCGACCTCGAGAATAGTTTTTTCACCGAAATCATCTCCGCCGCAGAGAAACGAGCTCGGGAAAAAGGATACACCCTCCTCATCGCCTTCTCCCAAAAATCCCCGGACCTCGAACGGGAATGCATCGATTTCCTCGCGCAAAAGAAGGTCGATGGCCTGGCCCTGATTCCCGTCACCCGGGGCGGGGCGTTCTCCACTCGCCTGACGGGAATCGGGTTTCCCGTGGTGAGTTTCGGGAACCGCGTTTCCCCGAAGATCCCATTCGTTGGGATCGATGAAAAAAAGGCAATGGAAGAAGCGGTGGAGTTCGCCTTTTCACATGGGTATCGCAGCATCCAATATTATTGCCCTCCCATGCGCCACCGCGGCCCCGTGAACTTAGGCGCCCAGGAACTCCGTCTGGCGGGGTACCGGTCGGCGATGAAGCGTCTGGACCTAGGCGCCCGAGCTATCGAAGACACCGCCTCGATAGGAGATTTTTTCCGTGCGGCGCGGAAGGAACCCGGAAAAGCGTCGTTGCTCTGTTCCAATGATCTGTACGCCCTCGAGGTGTTGGAGGCCGCGGCCCGGGAGAACCTCCGTCCACCGGAAGATTTCGGGCTCATGGGCTTCGACGGCCTCGCCTTCCTGAAGTACGTGCGGCCGGCGATGTCGACCGTCCGGTATCCGACCCATGAGGCCGGTTCAGCGATGGTCGACCTCCTCCTGCGGTTGATCGACGGTGGGCATCCCATCGACCAGATCCTCCGTCATGAAATCCTCGGGCGGAGGACGATGGAGATGCCGGCGTCGGTATGACTCCGTTTCCATCCAGATTTTAGCGCGATGAATCGATCCCAAAGGAGATCCCATGATTTATAAAGGCGATAAAACTCGGGAGATTTCATTCCCTCTCGGAGGCATCGGAAGCGGGTGCATCGGCTTGGCCGGGGATGGCCGGCTGGTGGATTGGGAGATCTTCAACAAGCCAAACAAGAATAGCCTAAACGGCTTTTCCCATTTCGCGGTGAAGGCCGAATCGGGCGGGAAACTCGTCGATGCCCGGGTGCTCGCGGGGGAATTGCGGACCCCCTGGACGGGTGGCACGGCGGGAAACCATTCCCATGGATTCGGGTTCGGGCCCAATCGGGCGACGATGGCGGGCATGCCCAATTTTCGGGATGTCGCGTTCAAGGGGGAGTTCCCGATCGCCGAGTTGACCTTCAAAGACCAGAAATTCCCAGGAGCGGTTCGGCTCACCGCCTGGAGCCCGTTCATCCCCATGAACGAGCGGGATTCCAGCATGCCCGCGGCATTCTTCGAGGTGGAGTTCCATAACCCGACGAAGGGGCCCCTCGACTATTCCGCGGCGTTCGCGGTGCAGAATCCGCTCCCCCAGGGGGGGACGATCAATGCCCACCAGGGGGCCTCCGGGGCCCACTTCATCCAACTCTCCGGGAATCAACCCGCCGCCGACGATCCGGGCTATGGAGACCTCTGCATCGCCACCGATTCCCCCGGGACGAGTTTCCAGGAGTACTGGTACCGGGGCGCCTGGTTCGATAATTTGGGCATCTGGTGGCGTGATTTCGCCAAATCCGGGCCCTTGTCCAACCGATCATATCCGACCGCGGGGCAGAAGGGCTCCACGGACCACGCCGCGCTTTCGGCGCGGGTGCGGGTAGGGCCCGGAGACCGCGCGAAGGCGCGCTTCGTGGTCGCCTGGAACTTCCCGAATTGCGTCAATTATTGGAGCCCGGAGAAATGCGGCTGCGAAGGCGATTGCAAGCCCGGGAAGGCCAAGACGTGGAAAAATTATTACGCCACCGTCTGGCCCGATTCGAAGGCCAGCGCCCGCGAGGCCCTCTCCCGGTGGGACGTCCTGGAATCGGGGACGCGCCTCTTCAAGGACGCCCTCTTCGGTTCCACCGTACCGGCGGTCGTGCTCGACGCGGTCTCCGCGAACCTTTCGATCCTGAAGTCGCCCACGGTCCTCCGGTTGGAGGACGGTTCCTTCTATGGGTTCGAGGGGTGCTTCGGGAACGCGGGATGCTGCGAAGGATCCTGCACCCACGTCTGGAATTATGCCTACGCGCTCCCGTTCCTGTTCCCGGGCCTCGAGCGGTCCATGCGGACCCTGAATTTCCGCTACAACCAGCGGGAAGACGGCGGCCTCGTCTTCCGCATCAAATTGCCCCTCGGGCGCGACCGCGGGACGATGCGGCCCTGCGCCGACGGCCAATTCGGCGACGTCGTGAAAACCTATCGCGACTGGAAGCTCAGCGGGGATACGGATTGGCTCAAATCCCTGTGGCCCGCGGTCAAAAAATCCATCGCGTTCGCCTGGGCGCCCACGAACGTCGACAAGTGGGACGCGGACAAAGACGGGGTCCTCGAGGGGCGCCAGCACCATACCTTGGACATGGAACTCTTCGGCCCCAACTCGTGGCTCACGGGATTCTACTTGGCGGCCCTGAAAGCCGGCGCCGAGATGGCCGCGGCGGTGGGCGACCCGGAGGCCTCGGATGAATTCCAGCGCCTCTTCGAGAAGGGGAAACGTTGGGTGGACGGGAATCTGTTCAACGGCGAATATTACGGGCAAAAGATCGATCTCGGCGACCGGGGGCTGCTCGACCCCTACGCCGAAGGCGGCGGTTCCCTGGGCGGCGGCACGACGGTGTACGACACCTACTGGAACGACGAGCACCGCGAGATCAAGTACCAATTGGGGGAGGGATCCTCCATCGACCAGGTGGTCGCCCAGTGGCACGCCAATCTCTGCGGATTGGGGGAGATCTTCGACCGCAAGCAACTACGCAAGGCGCTCCAGGCCATCCACCGGCATAATTTCAAGCGGAGTTTCAGGGATTTCGTGAACCCGTGCCGGCTCTATTCCCTCTACGATGAGCGGGGGGCGGTGATTTGCGATTGGCCCGAGGGCCGCCGGAAACCCGTGGTGCCCGCGCCGTATTCCGAGGAGACGATGTACGGTTTTGAGTACTCCGCCGCGAGCCTGATGATCCAGGAGGGCCTGGTGAAGGAAGGGCTGGAACTCGTCTCGGCGATCCGCGAACGCTTCGATGGCTTGCGGCGCAATCCGTGGAACGAGTTCGAGTGCGGGTCCAATTATGCCCGGTCCATGGCCTCCTATTCCCTGCTGCCGGCCTTCGGCGGCTTCGAATACGACCTCACGAAGGGGCAACTCGGTTTCGCCCCGCTCCCGGGGGTCAAGCGGCTATTCTGGTCGGTGGACGGAGCCTGGGGTACGGCGAATTTCTCAGTAAAATCCTTCGCCTTGAAGGTTCTTTGGGGCAAGCTCAAACTCAAATCAGTGCGCGTGAGGGGGCTCAAGGGGAAACTCACCGCCCGGGCGGAGAAGCGGGATTTGGCGACGGAGGGCGACGCCGCGATTTCCGAGACCGGCATCGTCTTGGCCGAGGGCGAATCCCTCGTCATTCGCTCCACCGCCCGCTAGTGGCTCAGGATTCTGGCTTGGGGGTCGCTTTCGGGCGCACGTCGAATGTCACCCCCAACTGAACATTGTGCTGGAAACCGCCCAATTCCCCCAGAGGAACGATGGCGTAATCGAGGCGCAATTGCATCTGGCTGATGCGAAGACGGGCCCCGACGCCCGTGGTGAAGCCGCGGGTGGCCGCCGTATCCGCCCCGAGCAGGTAGCCACCGCGTAGGTAGACGAGGCTCAAGAGCCCGATCTCCGCGCCGAAGGCCCCACGGAAACCGGTCGCGGCCCATTCGGTCTCGCCGTCGGCCATGAGTTTCATGGAAAAAGCGGCGCCCGGCGTGAGGCGCCATGCGGCGCCCGCCGCGAGCACCGTGGGCGCGGACGGGCCGGCCTTCCCTCCGACGGTCCCGAAGTTTTTCGCGGCGAAGCCGAGGCTCAATACGGAAACAGAATTCCCGAAACCGATGAGGGCCCCCGCATCGAAGAGCACCGCGGTGAGTTGGACCGAATCGAGGGTTTGGGACGCGTACTTGGCCGTGCCCCCGAGGTCGATGAGGAAGGGAAGTTTGAGGAGCGTTCCCAGCGGCAGGCCGAGGGTAGCGCTGGCGATGAGGTCGCCCGACGCCAGCGCACGGCCCGGGTCGCCGTTAAAACGGATATCGCCCGTCATCGTCCCGTAGGCGAGCCCATAGGCGCCGAAGGCGAGGGTGAATTTCCGGTCGACGGTGAAGGAGGCGACCGCGCTCCAGAGGGACATGTCGAGGTAGGGGTTGAAGGAGCCCAAGAGAGACACGCCCCCGCGGATCGACGCGAGGGAGGCGGGATTATTGAAGACCCCCTCGAGGGATCCCGGAACCGCGACGCCGCTCCGCCCCATGGCGGCGGAGGCGCCGCCCAATCCGATGGTCAGTACTTCAAAGCTCGCCGCTTGGGCCGAAAGGGCGGCGCACCACATGAGGAGAAGGAGACGGCGCGTTCGGGGAAGGCTCATGGCAGCACCATCACGCGCAGCATTTTCTTCGGGACGGCGGGATCATGGAGGATGGCGAGGTAGATGCCCGGGCCGGGGGATCGGGCGCCGCCGAGGCTCCAAACCACTCGACCGCTCCCGTCCACGGGCGCTTTGAGGTCGGCCACGAGCTTTCCCGAGATGGTGAAGATCTTCACCGCGGTATGGCCCGTGAGGTTCACGAAGGCGATGCCGTCCCCTTCCCCGCGCCAGGGATTATTGACCGCCGCCGCGCGGGTGAGGTCGCTGGCGGCCTGGAAGAAAACCGACAGATCGATGTTGCTGAGGATGAGGGGCGCCGAAATCTCGCCGCCGGCGAAGGTAGCCACGAGGCGCACATCCACCGCCCGGGCGGTGTCGTACCCGGTCGGGATCGTCCAGGCGTTGGTCCACTTCCCGTTGGTGGCCACGGCGAAGGCGTCGAGGTTCGAGATCTGGGTCCACTTGCCGCTACGGTGGGTGGAAATTTGGTAGGCCATCCCGGCCGGCTCGGCGAAGTTTTTACCGGTCCATTGGTATCGGAAAACGAGGCGGTTCTCGAGGGGGAGCGGGGTAGCCCCCCCCTCCGAGAGGACGAGGCGGCGTTGGAGGAGATTGGAGACGGGCGCCGTCCACGCTGAATCGCCGAATTGGTTGGTCGCCGCCACGCGGTACCATGCCCAGGAACCGATGACGGCTTGGTCGTCGACCCAGATATTGGTGCCCGCCACGAGGGCCAGGGAGGACCAATTGCTCCCATCCAGAGTGCGGTGGAGCCGGAAACCGCCCGTATTGCTCCCGCCATCGCCCCAACCCAGGCGCACGCTCACGGGCGACGCTTCCGCCGCGCTGAAGTTCGTCGGCACGGCAGGGAGGATCGGCTGGATGATGGGATTCAGGGTCGCGCTGTCTTTCGCGTCGAAAAGGTTGTAGGCGCGCACGTAATAGGCGTAGGGGGTATTGGTCGCGAGCCCGGTGTCGGTGAAATTCGTGAGGTTGGGGGCGTTCGTCGCGATGGGGGAGAGGTTCCGGTAGATGATGAACCCCATTTCATTGGTGGCCGGGTCGCTCCAACAGAGCGCGATGCGGTTGGTTCCGGCCACCGTGGCGGTGAAATTCGTCGGCGCGGCCACCATCAGGTGGGACACGAGGATCGGCCCGGCCCAGGGGGAATCGCCCGCCGCATTGGTGGCGCAGACGCGGAAATACGAGGAGCCGTCGGGCAACGAGGCGATCGCCGCGGCATTGGAATTGGAAACCACCGCGGCGACGTTGGACCAGGTCAACCCGTTGGTGCTGCGCTCCACCCGGAACCCGCTCTCGTTGGTGGCCCCATCCGTCCAGGAGAGGGTGACCGTCGCGAGGCTGAGTGCCGCGGCGAGTCCCGAAGGCGCGAGGGGTACCGCATGGCTATCGGGGCGGATATTCGTGGAAGGGCTCCAGGCGGAATCGCCGAAGATATTCGTCGCTTGGACGCGATAGTAATAGAGGCTGCCTTGCGTGAGGCCGACGTCGTCGAACACGTTGGTACCGTTGACGACGCTCGGGGCGCCCCAACTCACCCCGTCGGGGGAGCGTTGGACGCGGAACCCGCCCGCATTGGACGCCGGATCGGTCCAGGAGAGGCGGACGCTCGTGGGGGTCGGATCGGTGGGGAGGAGGTTCGTAGGGACTGCCGGGAAGACCGGGATGATCTTTCGATTGAGGAAGGAACTACTTTTCGCATCGAAATCGTTGTAGGACTGAACGTAATACCAGTAGGTGACGTTGGTAGAGAGCCCGGTATCGATGAAGGTGGTCGTGTTCGGGCCATTGGTGGCGATTTCGGTCCAATCCCGGTAGATGATGAAGCCGAGCTCATTGGTGGCGTTGTCGGTCCACGTCAACGTGATGCGGTTGGTGCCGGAAACCACGGCGGCGAACGCCGAGGGGGCGGCCACGGTGGGGTGGGAAACGGCGAGGGGCCCCGCGTAGGCGGAATCGCCCGCCGAATTGGTGGCGCAGACGCGGAAGAACGAGGAGCCGTCGGGCAGGGAATAGACGTCGAAAGTATTCCCGTTCACCCCGGTCGTGCCCACGTTCGACCAAGTGACGCCATTGGTGCTGCGCTCGACGCGGAAGCCGGATTCATTGGTGGCCCCGTCCGTCCATGTGAGGGTCACCGTCCCTGTGGTGACGGCGGCGGCCAGGCCCGTGGGGGCGCCGGGGGCCGTCGCGGCTTTGGTGCGCAGGATGACCGGGCCGTCGAAGAGGGACTCCCCCGAGGCGTTGGTCGCCGTGACCCGGAAATAGTACCGGGTGTCGGGGGCGAGGGAAGCGTCGGTGTAGGCGGTGGCCCCCGCGGCCGTGGTGGACACGAGGGTGTAATTCGAGTTGCTCAGGCTGCGCCAGATGTTGAACCCGGTTTCGTCGCCCGAGAGGTCGCGCCACGCGAGATCGATGGAGTTGGTGGTGGCGTTGCTGGCCACGAGGGCGACGGGGGACACGGGGGCGAGGTCGGCCCCGTTCCAATCCATGATCTTGAAATTGCGGAAGCGGGATGCGTAGGTTCCGGCGAGGCGGATGAAATTCGTGTAGACGGGGCCGTTGAGGAAATACTGGTTGGTCTCGTGGACCTTCGTCCCGTTGGAGTAGACCCCCACCGCGAAGGATTTCTCGTCGTAAGCCATCCGCACGGTGTACCACACGTTCGTGGCGAAGGCCTTCGTCACCGAAGTGTAGGTGCCGCTGGTGGAATTGATGTTTTGGTAGTGCTGGCGCGCTTCCCCGGGAAAAATACCGATGCCGTAGCCCCAGCCGCGGCGCCACGGGTATGCGGAAGAGGGCCAGAGTTCACCGAGCACCCGGGCCCCGAAGAAGGCCGCGGCGTTATTGTTCATGAGCATCCCCTCGAATTGGACGATGCCCGCGAACTTGCCCCGGTGGGAGCCCGCTCGGTTCAGGTAGACGAAACTTTCGGTGCCCCCGCCGTTGGCCACGATCTCGTTGCTGCCCGCGCTCCAGGGGTAGGTGTTGTTCATGGGCACCCAAACATTGGTCGTGTCGAAGGAGTCGAAATAGTTCGTCTTCCCCTCGTGGATGCCGATGTTGAAATTCGTGGTGAGGGAGCCGACGGTGACGGTGCAGGGGTAGTCCCCCTTATTGCTCCCCGCGACATAGAGTCCGCCCACGATGGACCCGCCGTTGACCGTGTTCCAGGAGACGGCGGTCGATGCGGGCATCCAATTGGAGTGCTGGTCCAGGATCCGGGCATCCAGGCGCAATTTTTCCCCCGGATAGACCATGAGCGAGGCGGGGGAAAGTTTGATGGAGGTGGCCACCGGGACATAGGCGAGGAGGTTCGTGCTGGCGGTGGTGCCGTTTAAGTTGCTGAGCACCACGTTCTTGACTCCCGCGGAGGGGAGGGTCGGGATGCGGAAGGCGAGATCGGCCACGTCGCTGTCGCCGCTTAAGGGCTCGAAGACTACCGATTCGGCCGCGAGGCCGTCGACATAGAGGGCCGCCCCGGGGTAGACGTTGGTGGCCCGGATGCGCAGGACGGCGGTCTGGAATTGGTAGTCGAGGTTGGTGTAGAAATTGCTCGTGGCGATGTTCGTACCGCTATTGGTCGTCATGATGGAGAGGATCTTCAGCGACCGGTCGAAATTCACGGGCACGGGGGCGGAGGTGCAGACAATGCTGCCGCCTTGGAGGAGTTGGGCGACGATGGGTTGGGAGTCGCCGGCCACCATGGAGGATTTAAGGATCGTGATCACCCCCGCCGCCGCGCTGGTGGCCTTCACCACGCCGCCGATGAGCAGGCGCACCTGATCATAAGCGCCCGTGGCCGAAACCGTCACCGCGAGGTCGCTGTCGTTATAGGTGGCCCCCGCCGCGGGCGAAGTGATGGCGACGCTTCGGGCATTGTTGGTCGAAGTGACCGTGATGCGCTTCCAGCCGGGGGAGCGCACCGCGTTGTTCTCGTAGGCGACGGCGTAGAGGGTATGGGTGCCGTCGGGGACGAGGCTGCTATCCCAGGTGAAGCCCAGCGAGCCGCTATTGTTGGTGCAGACGGGGATCGGGGAATCGTCGAGGTAGAGTTCCACCCGGCCGACCCCGTCGGAGCCGGTGACGCTGGCGTTCACGGTGACTGTGACGGCTCCGTTGACGATCGCGCCATCGAGGGGGGCGGCGAATGCCACCGCGGGGATCCGGGCGAAGGGTCGGCAGAGGGGGTCGCCCATGAAGGTGGTCGGGCCCCGTTCGTCGCGCCACGAGCCGAAATAGGCGGCCTCGAGGGAGGTGTAGCCCCTCATATACATCCAGCGGAAGCGCTCCGAATAATTGGTGTCGCTGGAGGCCTGCATGAAGCCGAGGTAGGGTTCGGTCACGGCGCCCGACATGGTCGCGAACCCCATGCGCAGGTAGAGCGGCATGGGAAATTGCTGCTGGGCCCGGGTTTCGAAGAAGTGATCGGGCAAAAGACCATACGATTCGTGGGCCTCGACATAGGAGCCGGGGAGGGCCATGTTCGTCGGGTGGTAATTGGAATAATTGAAGTAATTATAGCCGGAATAGGTCCCGCCCCCGAGGAACACCAGGGTATTGGTGATATTGGCGGTCTTGAAATTATAGCTCCCGTTGGTCCACATGCTGTCGAGGCTCCGGGTGGCCGCCCACGTCTGGGCCAGGGGCCACGCGTCGCCGGAATTGAGCACGCTATAGGGGCCGATCTGGAGGATCCATTTGCCGTAGGGCGCCGCGGCCGAGTAGGCGCCGTCCCCGCGGATGGACTGGTCGATGCCGCGCTTCACTTCGTCGATGCGGTAGCCGTAGAGGTGGGTCGCCAGGCGGTAGCGCTTGTTCCCCGGGAAGAGGTTCGTGCACGAGAAGAAGCCGTTGGTGGCGGTGGCGAACGAGGGCCCGGAATACCAACTCTGGTTATGATTGGAGCAGCTCAGGTAGCTGGACAGGTAGGAGGCCACGGAATGGTCGACGGTGGCCGATGGATAGCGGACGCGCACCGGAATGCCGTAGGAGAGCACGATGTAGTCGATGGTATTGGAGAGCCCGCGCCCGTCGATGGCCGTGAGGATCGGGACGAGGATGTCGTTGGAAAAATTGACGAACGAACCCGAGGCGTAGTAGTTGTTGAACCGGTCCACATCGCGTACGCCGATATAGACGACGTTGGTCTCGGGGATGCCCCGCTGGGCCCGGTAATAATTGCCGATGGTCACCGATTCCTGGAAATTGGTGTCGATGACCAGGAGGACGCGGTGGGGCGCGGGGATGGAGAGCGCGGCGCAAGCGAGCAGGATGGATACGGCCAGACCGCGTCGGAGTCGGTCCCGGAAGATGCAAGCCATCGTCATCCGAAAGTCAGACGGGCTTCCTACTATGTTACGAACCATTATTTTTCGCCGCCGGACTCCGGTCACGACACCAAAGTTGTATCACCCCATAAGTGTACGAAGGGAACAAAGGAGGGTCAATGCACCGATAGGCAATTCTTGTGTACGGTTAAGCAATTCCCGGGTTTGATATTTTCTCTCGGATGTTCGGATCTTTTCATCAATTTTCGCTGACAAACGGGGATTCCAACGTTCTCTGGCCATGCTGCTATCCTCGAAAGCACACATTCTTTTTGGGCCCGATCGATTGAACTGCCTGCGCTCTGTATCATAATTATTAGCACATGGGTTCAGTCGAATCTTTTGCGAGTACGTCCATGATGGCATACTCGCCCATGGAGAAAGCGGGCGCGGAGATCTCCGTCAACGAGAAGGAGATCCGCGAACTCCTGTCCATCATCGACACCCTCTTCGGCATCCAGGCGGGGTACTTCCACCTTTCCGAAACCAACAAGCGTTGGACGGTCATCCTCAACCGTACCCAACCCTACGGCCCCTATTGCCAACTCGTGCGCAAGCGCCATGCGGGGCGCTGCGAGTCGTCCAACGACGACTTTTTGGAAAAAGCCAAGGCTCTGGGGAAGCCCCTCTGGTACCAGTGCTATAACGGCCTCTTCGAACTCTATCTTCCGCTGCGCCTGGGCGCGCGCGACGCCGGCTTCCTCCACCTGGCCCAGGTGCGCTCGGAGAAGCCCTTCGTCACGGTCGCCCGGGAATGCGGCCTCCACGAGAACCCCGACCTCGAGGACCTCCGCAAGATCTACGAGGGCCTGCCGGTGGTGGAGGCGAAGAAACGCGAGATGATCGCGCGCCTCATCACGGTCTTCGCCGAGCAGATCGTCGCCAAGCGCCTCGTGGAATGGCGCGAGGCCGATCCGTCCAAACTCCTCGAGTATTACGTCGAGGAGCACCTCGACAAGGATCCGAGCATCGAGGGCGCGGCCCGCTACGTGGGCAAGAGCGCCTCCTGGGTGACCCATACGTTCAAGAAGAAGTACGCGCGCTCCTTCCGCGACCACCTCGGAGCGCGGCGCATCGAACGGGCCCGCGCCCACTTGGCGGTGAAGTCCATCGCCGAAACGGCCACGCTGTGCGGCTTCAAGAACCGCTACCACTTCACCCGGGTCTTCACCCGATTGGCGGGGATGACCCCCATGCTGTTCCAACGCTCGTTGAGGAAAGGGGAGAAGGGAGGGAATTGATCCCGCGAGTTCCGCGGCCGACGGGAACACGCGGCTTCGCGCGCGGCGTCCGAGCCGACGCTCCGAAGGATTCGGGCCTCGTGATGGGGGGACGCCGGGGGGATCCGCGTCCCCGCGGCGGCGTTTCCGTTAGAGGCGCGGCAAGCGGTGGCGTTCGAAATGGGGGAGGCTGACGGCCGCGAACAGCGCCAGCGCGACGAGGCAGCACGCCGCGGAGACGAGGAAGGCCCCGGAGAGACCGACGGCATCGGCGAGGGCGCCGGTGGCGAGCATCCCCGCGCCGATGCCGCCGTCGAAGGCGGTGAAGAAGGTGCTATTGGCCGCCCCGCGCCGGTCCCGAGGCACGAGGTCGTTGATCATGGCCTGGAAGAGCGGGTTGACGAGGCCCTGTCCGAGGCCGATGATGGCCGCGGTCAGGTAGAACGCTGCCGCCCCCTTCCAGAGCGACAGGAGCGCGAAGCCGCCGGCGAGGGTCAGCATGCTGAAGATCCCGAGGCCGACGGGGCCCCGGCGGTCGTAGAAGCGGCCGGAAAAGAGGCGCGCGGCCGCCAGGCCCGCCGCGAACACGAGGAAGAAGACGCCGGCGTGGGCGATGCGCCGCTCGGAGGCGTAGAGGGGCACGAAGGCGAGTAGCCCCCCGTAGGTGAAGGTGAGGAAGAAGAGCGACAGGGAAAGGGGGGCGACCCGCGGTTCGATGAAGGAGCCGAGGCCAAAGGGCTTCGCGTGCTCGCGGGGCGCCTCCTTCGGGAAGCGGACGAGGAGCAGCACGCCCAGGGCGAGGAAGCCCGCCACCGCCGCCGCCACGAAGACCCGGGTAAAATGCCCCTGGCCCAGGAGCGAGAGGGCCGCCAGGGGCCCGATGGCCATGGCGAACGTCATGGAGAGCCCGTAGATCCCGAGGCCCTCGCCGCGGCGGGCGGGGGGGATGAAATCCACCACCAGCGACGCGCCGCACGTCGTGGTGCCGCCCCACGCCAGCCCCTGCAAGATCCGCAGCGCGAGCACCGAGGCGAGGCCGGGGGCGAAGGCGTAGGGCAGGCTGAAGGCGGCGAAGAGGAACAGGGTCGCCAGGTAGAGCGCGCGCTTGTGCCCCCGGTCGAGCAGGTGCCCGATGAGGGGCCTCGACAGGAGGGTGGCCAGGGTGAAGGCGCCCATGAGGAGGCCGATGCCGGTCTTGTCCGTCCCGAAATTCTCGTGGAGGTAGAGCGGGAGCACCGGAAGCGTGAAATAGAAGCCCGAGAACAGGAGCACGGCCGTGGCCCCCATGAGGGCGAACGGGCGGTTCCAAAGCGGCTGGCGCGGCGCCAGCAGGCGGGCGGCCTCAGATGTCGAGATTCGTCACTTCCTTAGCGTATTTATAGATGAACTCCTTCCGCGGGGCGACTTCATCGCCCATGAGGATCGAGAACATCTGGTCGGCGGCCACGAAATCTTCGCTGGAGACGCGCACGATCGTGCGGGTGTCGCGCCGCAGGGTGGTCTCGTTGAGCTGGTCGGGGTTCATCTCGCCGAGGCCCTTGTAGCGCTGCACATGGGGTTCGACGCCGGCGAACTCGGTCTGGATGAAATGGTCGCGCTCCTCCTCGGTGAAGGCGTAGAAGACCTTCTTGCCGTGGGCGACCCGGTAGAGCGGCGGCTGGGCGATGTAGACGTGCCCCTTCTCGATGAGCTCGCGCATGTAGCGGAAGAAGAAGGTGAGCAGCAGGGTCCGGATGTGGCTCCCGTCGACGTCGGCGTCGGCCATGATGATGATCTTGCCGTAGCGCAGCTTGGTGATGTCGAAGTCGTCGCCGATGCCGGCGCCGAGGGCCGCGATGACGGGCTGGATCTTCTCGTTGTCGAGGATCTTCACCAGGCGCGTCTTCTCGACGTTGAGCATCTTGCCCCACAGCGGCAGGATGGCCTGGAAGGTGCGGTCGCGGCCCTGCTTGGCGGAGCCGCCGGCGCTGTCGCCCTCGACGAGGAAGAGCTCGGTGTTCTCGCGGGAGCGGTCGGAGCAATCGGCGAGTTTCCCCGGCAGGCTCTCGCTGGAGAGCGCGGTCTTGCGCCGCGTGAGTTCCCGGGCCTTGCGGGCGGCCTCGCGGGCGAGGTAGGCCTGGATGGCCTTGGTGAGGATGGCGCGGCCCTTGTCGGGGTTGGCGTCGAAGAAGCGGATGAGGGCGTCTTCGACGAGGTCGCGCACGATGGGCTGGATGTGGGAGGACCCGAGGCGCGACTTGGTCTGGCCGTCGAATTGCGGGTCGCTCATCTTCACCGAGATGACCGCCGTGAGCCCCTCGCGCGTGTCGTCGCTGGTGAGCGACTCGATCTTGTGCTTCTTGTCGAACTCGTAGGTCTTGAGGAAATGGTTGAACACGCGCGTGAGGGCCGCCCGGAACCCGGCGAGGTGGGTGCCGCCCTCGATGGTGTTGATCGTGTTGACGTAGGAGTAGAGCACCTCGTTGTAGCCGTCGTTGTACTCGAGGGCCACCTCGATGGCGACGCCGTCCTTCTCCCCGGCGATGGCGATGGGCTGCTGGTGGAGGGTCGTCTTGCCCTTGTTGAGGTACTCGATGAAGCTGACGATGCCGCCCTCGAACTGGAAGATGCTGTATTTTTCCTCGGCGCCGCGCTGGTCGTGCAGCTCGACGAGGATGCCCTTGTTGAGGAAGGCGAGTTCGCGCAGGCGCTTGGCGAGGGTGTCGTAGTTGTACTCGAGGGTCTCGAAGATCTGGGGGTCGGGCTTGAACTCGACGGTGGTGCCGTTCTCGGTGGATTCGCCGTGGGTGCGCACGGGCTTCGTCACGACGCCGCGCTCGAGTTCGATGGTGTGCTGCTTGCCGCCGCTGCGCACCGTCACCTTCATGTGCTCGGAGAGCGCGTTGACGCACGAGACGCCCACGCCGTGGAGGCCGCCGGAGACCTTGTAGGCCGAGCCGTCGAACTTGCCGCCGGCGTGGAGTTTGGTCAGCACGATCTCGAGGGAGGAAACCCCGTACTTGGGGTGGATGTCGACGGGGATGCCGCGCCCGTTGTCGTCGACGCGGATGAGGTTCCCCTTCAGGATCGTGACGACGACCTTATTGGCGTGGCCGGCGAGGGCCTCATCGATGGCGTTGTCCACGACTTCCCACACCAGGTGGTGGAGGCCGTTGAAATCGGTCGACCCGATGTACATCCCCGGGCGCTTGCGCACCGCCTCGAGCCCCTCGAGGACCTGGATCTGGTTGGAGGTGTAGGCCGTCTCGATCTTCCGGCCGACCGTCGTCTCGACGGGGTCGTTCGCCTGGCCGACGGCCGGGGAGGACCCTTCGGTCTCGCTCACGCCTTCTTTTCCAGCCAATTCGACTTGGGCGATTTGGCCACGGTGTAGGTGCGGATCTCGATGTCTTTGAGGTCGAAGATCACGAGTTCCTGGCCCTTGGTGAGCGAGATCTTGATCTGGGTGTCGCGGTATTTGGAGGGCAGGTTGATGAGCACCGGGATCTTGTTCACGCGGCCGAGGGAGATGTTGGCGAACTTATTCGTCTTCTTCTTCGTCGCGTTGACCTTGATGAGGAGGTCCATCACTTCCTTGCGGAAATCCTCGAAGCTCTTGAAGCCGGCGGCCTGGCTCTCCGGCTCTTTCGCGGAGGCCGCGGCGGCCGGGGACGGCTTGCTCTTGACCACGGTGGCCTTGCGCCGCCCGGAGAACTTGATCATGTGGGTGACGGGCGCGCCGCCTCCGACCCAGACGCGGAACTTGGCGCTCTTGGGGTCTTTCACCACGCTGACCTTCACGTCGTAGAGCCGCCCGGGAACGAGGGCCTGGGTGAATTGGACCGAGGAGGCCTTGCGGTTGAGGTAGTCCTTGAAGAGCACCAGTTTCTTCTCTTCGTTGAAATAGGTGCGGAACTCGGTCGTCCAGTCGCCCACGGGCTTCTTTTCGGCGGCGGGGGCCTCGCCCTCGCGGGTGCGCACGGGCTCGGGGATGTACTTGCGCTCGAAGACGGTGACGAGGAACTTCTCGTGGGCGATGTTGGTGGAGAGCGCCTGGAAGCAGACGTAGTCCTGGTGGATGAAGACGTAGAAGTCGCGCTCGAACTCCTTGGCGCGCTCGCTGACCTTCAGGAAGCGCTTGTTCGAGAGGGTGAAGATCCACTTCTTGAAGAGCGCGATGGGCGAGAACTTGACCGTGACCTCGAAGCGGTCGGGCACGTTCCGGGCCGGGGGCAGGATGCCGGCGCGGTCGAGCACCGCCATGAACTCGTCGCGGGTGACGGTGATGGCGTGGTTGTCCCCCGTGCGGCCCATGAACGCGCTGGCGAAATGCGTGTTCTTGTGCTCGACGATCTGGCGCAGGCCGTCTTCGAGGGGCTTCCAGGCCGGCGGGGCCGGCTCGGGGGGAGCGCTCGTTACGGGCGCGACTGGGAGGGGGGGGGGCGGTTGTGGAACCGCGGCCGGCTTGGCAGCTTTGGTCTCCGTCATGGGGAAAAATTGTACTTTGTTCGCTCGATTCGATCAAATTCGGTGGTGATGATATATATGAGGAAAGGCCTATTTGCCTCGGATACCCCATTGAAACTCGCCAGCTGGAACGTCAACGGTTTGCGCGCCATTTTCGGAAAGAATTTGGTCGCTTATTTGGAAGAATTCGGGCCCGATATCCTGGCTTTACAGGAAATCAAGGTCCAGGAAGACCAATTACCCCCTGAATTCCACGAAAATCCCGTCCTCAAGGGCTACCACAAGTACTATTTCCCCGCGGAAAAGAAGGGATACTCGGGGACCGCCTTTTTTACCCGCAAGGAACCCCTTGCCGTCCATAAGGGCATGGGCAACCCCGAATTCGACCGGGAAGGGCGCGTCCTGACCCTGGAATTCGCCGATTTCTATATCGCTTCCATCTACTTCCCGAATTCCCAGCACGAACTCCTGCGCCTCGATTACAAACTGGCCTTCAATGAAGCCCTCCTGAAGTACGCCCGCAAGCTCGACAAGGCGAAACCGGTCATCCTCACCGGCGACTTCAACGTGGCCCACGAAGAGATCGACCTGAAGAACCCCAAAGAGAACATGATGAACCCCGGGTTCTATATCGACGAGCGCAAATGGTTCTCCAAGCTCGTCCATCCCGACACCGGCTTCTGCGACATCTTCCGCGAGCAGCACCCCGGCGAGGCCGACCGCTACACGTGGTGGAGCTACCGCCTGCGCGCCCGGGAACGGAACATCGGATGGAGGATCGACTATTTCGTGGTCTCCAACCGCCTCAAGGCCCGCCTCGGCGAGGCGACCCTGGAGGACGAAGTGCTGGGCAGCGACCATTGCCCCATCGGCCTGGTGCTCAAGGACTAACGCCGCGTGCCTCCGTCCCCCGCGTCCCCGTTCCGCCTGAAGGAACTCTTCATCGTTTCGCTGCCCATCGGGAACCCGGGCGATCTCCCTCCCCGGGCCGTGGAGGCGCTGCGCGCCTGCGACGCCGTGGTCGCCGAGACCGCGGTCGGGGCCAAGCGCGCCCTCGACCATTGCGGGGTGGCCTTCTCCGAGAAGGTCGTGCACGAACTCAATATCCATAACCGCGACCGCGACAGCCGCCAGTTGGCCGACCAGCTCCTCGAGGAGCACGCGCGCGTCGCCCTCATCTCCGAGGCGGGCTCGCCCATCCTCGCCGACCCCGGCTCCCGCTTGGCCGGGCACTTGGCCGAGTGCGGGGTGGCGCTGCGCTACGTCGCCGGGGCCTCCTCGATCATCGCGGCCCTCTCGGTGGCGGGGCTGCCCTGCGAGGAGTTCTATTTCGCCGGCTTCCTCCCGCGCGACGAGATGAAGGCCGTCGCGCGCCTGAAAGACATCGCCCGCTTCCGCGCCACCACGGTGATCCTCGAGGCGCCCCACCGCTTGCCCGGGTTCCTCGAGATCCTCCACAAGGGCTTGCCCCCCGCCACGCGCGTGGCCCTGGCCTTTAACCTCACCTGCGACGATGAAGAAGTCTGGCGCGGCAGCGCGGGCGAGGCGCGCCGTGCCCTCGCCGACGAGAAGCGCAAGCGCCCCTTCGTGTGCGTAGCGGAAGCGCCGCGGGTCTAGGGCTTACCAACGGTAATAGCGGTAGGGGTCATCCCCCGCCTCCACCCCGTCCAGATAGAAGCCGCCATCCCAGACGTTTCGGAAGAGATGGGGGATACCCACGATGCCGCCGCCCCCGCGCAGATCGTTGACGAGTACGGTGAGGACGTTCTCTCCTTCGCGGAGCATGGAGGCTTCCAGGGGATAGCGGCGCTTGGCCGACCAATAATTAGAAGGATGCGTGGCCCGGGAGGTTTCGCCGAGGAAGCGCCCGTTGAGCCAGGTCCACGATTCATCGTCGACGGCGCCGAGGCGGAGTTCCGCGCCTTCGGTGGCGTAGCCCTTGGGAAGGCGGAAATGGAGCCGATACCAGAAGAGGCCGTCGTACCCCGCGAGTTCGGGACGCAGGGAATCGAAAAGGCCGGGCACTGGGATCGCGGGCCAATCCCGATCGTCGGTGGCGTCCTTCCACCAGGACGCTCCCCGCCCCGCGTCCTGCCGGTCTTCCTTGCCCACCCAGCCTTGGGAGAGGTCGTAGACGGGCGCTTGGGCGGGCAGGCGCAGGCGCGAGAGGAGGGGCGAGGTCGAAGGGGCGCCCAGATTCGCCAGCAGGCGCGACACGAGGAAGGCGCTGCGGCGGAAGGTGGGCCTGAGATAGGGCTTCTTCGCCGCGTCGAAATCCCAGGGGGCCACTTGGCACAGAACGAGGGTGGAGGCGCCGGCGGTGGTGGCGCGCAGCGCCGCGCTTGAAGTCGCATCGGTGTCCAAGAGGCGGGCGAAGGCGGGGCGGGTGCGCCAATGGAGTTCCGCCTGGCTGAGGCCGTTGTAGGCGGCGGAGCTCAGGTCGGGGATGAGGCGCGAGAGTTCGCTGCCGGTGGAGACTTTCGCGGCGGGGAAGAAACGCGCCATGTCGGCCTCGGGCAGGCCCAGGGCCAGCAAGTGGGCCCCCTTCGCGCGAGCGCCGGCCACGTCCACCGCACCGGCGCCCGGGGCGAGCACGAGGAGGTGTTCGCGCCCGGGAAGCTGGCCGCCCAGGGGGGTCCACGAGACGCCCAGGGCCGTGAGGAGCGCGGCGCCTTTGTCCCCGCCGGCGTAGACGACTTTCCGCGCGGGTTCGGGTTCGGCCGCCGCGAGATAGGCGACCAGGCGCCGGGCCAGTGCGTCCGCCGCGGGGTCGTCGGCGGTGCGGGCGGTGAGGTCGAGTTGGCAGAAGACGATGCGCCCTTGGCCCTCGATATATTCGAGTAAAGGGGCGTATTGAAGGTCGAAGCCCCCGTCGAGAAGCGGCCGCCAATGCCCCACGGGGGGCTTCTCGATGAGCACCGAGGCGAGGTTGCCCGAATTACCGCAGCGCCACACGCGCTTATTCTCGAAGCCGCACCAGAACCACGACGGGTCGGCGTTCTCGACCACCGGGAGGTTCGGCAGGAACGGGGGGGTGAGGGTGGAGGCCCCGCGCCAATCATGGAGCGCCGCCTCGGGGAGGCCGGCGAGGACGGGGTGGGAGGCGCTGCGCCGGAAGACCGTGCGGAGGCCGACCTCCGTGGCCCGCAGGCCGAGGCGGTTCATGAGCGACTCGCAGTCCTGCTCGAAGAAGAGGACCTTCAGGCCGGCGGGGACCCCGGAGAGGTCGGGGCAGGCGGCGCCCCCGGCGAGGGCCTCGCGGCCGATGACGAGGAGCGACCCGCGTTCGGGGACGGCCCCGGCGGCCAGGGGCCGGGCGGCGATGCCGAGGCGGGCGAAGAGTTTGGAGGTCATCCCCTTGGGATCGTGGAGATAGACGCGGGGCGCGGCGGCGGTCCGCGCCTCGGGAATCGCGGAGACGACGAAGCGGTCCTCCTGACGCTCGGCGCCGAAATCGAAGGTGGCCGTGAGGGTCTGGTCCCCGGAAGCCGGCGCGGTGGCGAGGAGGGGCACGAAGGCCCGCTCCCCGGCGGCCACGATCACCTCTCCTTTCCCCTCCTCCGTTCCCAATTTCCAGGCATAGCGGCAGGTGACCTCGCGGCGGAGGTCGTTGAGCACCACGAGTTGCTTGGCGAATTTCTCCCCCGGGCGGAAGAGGTGGGTCTTGTCGGTGAAGACGCCGGCCCCGCCGATGAAGGCGCACAGGGGCTTGTTCCAACGCAGCCAAGCCTTCCCGATGGCGGTGGGTGCGAAGGCGTCGGGGTCGGAGTCGATGATGTATTGGGAGCCCCGGCAGGTCGTGTCGGGGACGATCCCCGGGCGGTTCAGGTCGGCCCATCGCGCGGGGTGGTCCACCACGGGGGTCTCCTTCACACGCATCCAGGACGCCTCCTGGTCCCAGGGGAGCATGGCCGAGATGCCCCAGGCGCGGTGGCTGCGCCAATTATCGTCGAGGAAATGGGCGGGCACGCCAAGGCGCAGAGCGTCCTTCTCGCGGAAGGTGCCGAGAATGGCGCCGTAATTAAACGGCGTGTTCTCGTTCCAGTACTTCTCCTCGGCGGCCTGGAGGGCGGCGCGCTCCGCCGTCATCTCGTAGGCCGACTCGCCCGCCCAAGGCGCCGAGTATTCGGCGAGCCAAACGGATTGGAGGGTGGGGTGGCGCCAGATGAACTCGGGCCCCCGGAAACTGGAGAAGGAAGCGATGTGGGGCTCGCCCCACTCCACGAAGAAGAGGGGCTTCACCCCGTTGGTGGACCAGTGCCCGATCCATTCGCTGCGCTCCTGGCGCGGGGCCCAGTTGAGGTAGATGTTCACCGTGTGCATGTCGTCGAGGTTGCCCGATTGGTGGTGGTAGAGGGCGCGGGTGGGGTCGATGGAGCGGGCGATGGCGGCGCAGGCGCGGGCCTGGTTGCGGCGGGCCTTGGGGTCGAGGTTGGTGTCGGGGGAATAGACGCCGTCGATCTTGAGGGGGTTCTGGTCGCCGAAATAGCCCGTGGCGTTATGGTTCATGGCATAGGCGATGACGGACGGGTGGTTCTGCACGCGGCGGATGAGCCACTCGGCCAGCGCGCGGTAGCGCGCGGCCTGCTCGTCGAGGTAGATCTTCGAGTTGAAATCCTTCATGTGCGGGAGGCTGAAACCGGCCAAGAGGCCGCTGTCATCGGAGGCGCCGAGGAGGCCATCCAGGTAGCCCACGGAGCCGGGGGCGAAATCGTAATTGCCGAAGATGTAGTAATTGAAGCCGTACTCGGCGAGCTTGCGGCACGTCTCCAGGGCGCCCGCGTAGGAGGCGTTCACGGCGTGCTGGGCCGGGTTGTTCAAAAAGAGGGCCCGGAGGTGGATCTTCCTTCCGTTAAGATAGAAGTCGCGGCCGTCGATCCAGAACTCGCGGAAACCGAATCGCACGGGGGTCGATTCGCACACCAGGGCGCCCTTCGCGTCGAGGAGCGATACTAGGATCTCATATTGGTTGGACGGGGTGTCCGTATCCCAGGTCTTGGCGTCGGCCCAGGGGGCCGTGGCCTTGAGGCGACCTCCGTCGAGGACCGCGGCCCCGAAATCCTTCGTCGAGAAGGTTTTTACCGGTTTCCCTTTATCGAGCACGATCGCGGAAACCTGGTAGGGAGAGGCCGCGGGGGCGCGCAGGCCGAGATCGAGGGTGACCGACTTCTTGCGGGTGGAGCAGATGACATGGACATCGGCCACCGCCTGCTTCATCGGTTCGCTGACGAGGAAGAGATCGCCGGTGATGCCCTTACAGGGCACGACTGCCTTGGATTTGGCCACCCGGTCGGGGGCGCTGAAACTGGTGCTCTCGGCCTCCAGCGGCCGCGCGGTGAGGAGGATCTCGAGGCTCTGCTTCGAGCCGGGCTTGAGCGCGGCGGTGAGGTCGACGAGGCCGCCCGGGAACCAGCACTCGCCCGCGGGTTTGCCGTCGACGAAGACGCGGGCGTGGGTCTGGACCAGGGTGAACTCGAGGGCGATGCGGCGGCCCCGCCACGCCGCGGGCGTCTCGACCTCGCGGCGGTACCAGGCTTGGTCGAACGATTCGGGATCGAAGCGGCCCTCCATCCACGGGGAAATGAGGAGCTCCTGGGAATAGCGGTTGTCGAGCTTGCTCTGGCGCCAGAGGCCCGGCACCTTGAACCATCCCCAGCCCTGACCCACGGCGGGGGGCGTTTCTTCGGGCGCCTTGGCCACCGGCAGGAATGCCCAGAGCCCGTTGAGGCAAAGCCGCTCACTGGTGCGGCTTACTTGGCGCCAAGCCCGGGCGGTGTTCCATGGGTCGGTGACCCCTGCCGGCAGGGCCGCATCGACGGGCGCGGAGGGCCGGATGGCGGCTTCGATGACGAGGTCGTCGAACTCCGCCACGCCGCTCGACCCGAAATTCGCCGCGCCCAGATTCAGGGCGACGGCATCGGGGGGCACCTGGTAGGTGCGCGACAGGTTCGTCCACGGGGTATTGCCCACGAGATGGAGGACGTCGGGCCAGCCCCCGGTCTGCTTGCCCGCGGCGTCGCGGAAATCCATGGCCAAGCGGGCGTCCTTCCAGGACTGGTCGCCCAGGGTGACATTGCTCACGCGCATGCGGAAGCGGAGTTGCAGGCGCGCGGAGTTGGGCGGAAGCGGGACGCGTTGGGTGGCGGCGCCCCCGGGCTTCACGACCGCCAGGTGCTTGCGTCCGCCCTCCTCGATGATGCGCAGCGCATCCCCGCCGCCCCATGCGGTGGTCCCTTTTTCGAAGTCGCCATTGGTGACCAGATTCTGCGCCGGCGCCGAGGCGAGGAGGAGGGACAAACCGAAGAGAAGCGCGCCAAGGGGAAGGATGGCCGCGCCGGTTCTTGGATTTTTCATGGGGGCTCCTTGGGGAATCATCGAAGGGATTTGATGGGTTCGACGCGGGAAACATCGGCGGGCAAGCGCTCCCAGGAAGGCATCGGCGATCGGGCGCGGAGGCGAAAAGCGCGGGCCATGGAGGATCGTAACGTGGTTGGAGTCGGCCGGATATCGGGGCGCGGGCGCGGGGAATCCCGGTGTCCCGGCGCGCTTCAAATATGAGATTTCACAATATGAAATAAAAGTTACAAAAATGCCCCCTCGGTTTCGCATCGTGAAACTTTCCGGAAAAAAATCCCCAAGAATTCCCCGAAGGGGTCGTCGCCACGGCGGGGGGATGGCATCTTATCCACAAGAAGGCGCCCCCCGTTCGCCGAGGACGGGAGGGTCCGCCCCCCAGGAGAAGCGCCATGAACCACCCCGCTGCCGCCGCCGTCGTCGAACCCGCGCGGGCGTTGCCGGTCGCCCAGAGCTACGATGTTCTCGTCGTCGGCGGGGGCATCGCCGGGATCGCCGCGGCCCTGGCCGCCGCCCGAAACGGGGCGCGCACCGCCCTCGTCGAGCGAAGTTTCGGCCTCGGGGGCCTCGCGACCCTCGGCAACGTCACCGTCTATCTGCCGATTTGCGATGGCTATGGGCACCAAGTCATCGGGGGCCTAGGCGAGGAACTCCTGCTGCGGTCCGTGGTGGACTTGCGCAAGACCCAGAACGCGCTCTATTTCTCCGGGCCGCCCGAGCATTGGCGGCGCGGGGCCGCGACGGGCGAACGGGCGGGCAAGCGGCGCTACGAGTCGCGCTTCAACCCCTACGCGTTCCAGATCGAACTCGAGGCGATGGCGAAGGCGGACGGCGTCGACCTCTGGTACGATACCCGACTCTGCGCCGTCCTCGGCGAAGGGGACCGCATCCGCCACGTGGTCCTCGAGAATAAGGACGGGCGCACCGCCTTCGCCTGCCGCGCGGTGGTCGACGCCAGCGGCGACGCCGACGCCTGTTACCTCGCGGGGGAGGCGACCCAATCGCTGGACAATAACGTGCTCTGCGGCTGGCATTATGAACTCAGCGACGGCGTCGGCCGCATTCATCCCTGGACGCGGCGGGCCAATAACCAGGGGGGGAAGGAGGGTGCCGAGGGGCCGCTCTTCGCCGGGGACAAGGCCCGGGACGTGACCGAGCATGTCCTCCAAACCCGCGCAGAGATCCGCGCGCAATTCGCCCAGAGGCGCCTCGAGAAGCCGGACGTCGACATCCAGCCCTTCGGCCTGGCCTCCATCCCGTGCTTCCGCATGACGCGGCGGCTCGTGGGGTCCTTCTCCCTCATGGAGGGCCACGACCACCGGTGGTTCGACGACGCCATCGGCATGACGGGGCATTGGTGGAAGAAGGGGCCGATCTACGCGATCCCCTACCGGGCGCTCTTGGGGGTGCGGATGAAGAACCTGCTCGCCGCCGGGCGCTGCATCTCCAGCGATCCGAGCGCGTGGGATGTGACGCGGGCCATCCCCACCTGCGCCCTCACCGGGGAGGCGGCGGGCACCGCGGCGGCATTGGCGTGCGCGGGATACGATGGCGACGCCCACGCGCTCCCCGTCGCGGCGCTCCAAGCCCGGCTCATCGAGCGGGGGAATATCCTCGATGCGTCCTTGATGGAGGCGGCTCAGCCGGTCTTGATGCCGGGCGCCGAGGCGGAGGCGACTCACTAGGGGGAAGGGCCGGCTTCCGCTGCCGCCTTCGGCGGTACATCAGGCGTCGGCATCGGGGTCCGGAAGGTCCAAGCGGTGCTCCCCCTCCCCGAGTTCCCCGAGCGGGGTGGCTAAACGCGCCCCGGGCGGGATCTCCACCCGGCATCGAATCTGGCCGGATTCCCGCCGCAGATGGAGCGCGATCATCCCCTTGCCCGCCGCCACCGAACCGGAGGCCGTATCCAGGTCGAAGAGGCGGGGCGCGAACGCGTAACGCACGCCCTCCCCGGGCGACCAGGGGACGACGCGGATCCCGAGCACTTCTTCCGAGACGAAAAGAAGGGGCGAGGCCCCCCAGGCGTGGCAG
Source organism: Spirochaetota bacterium (assembly GCA_017302015.1). Classification (GTDB taxonomy): domain Bacteria; phylum Spirochaetota; class UBA12135; order COTS27; family JAFLEE01; genus JAFLEE01. The sequence continues at coordinate 83,232 of JAFLEE010000009.1, forward strand.
GCGCTATTGAAGACGGTGCGACCACCCTGCTCGTAGAAGAGGACCCAATTCTCCCAGGTGGTCGTGGCCCCCGCATCGAGCATGGGTTGGTAGCGCTGCACCATCAGGCGATAGGCGAGGTCGGCCTTCCCGTGCCTCGAGAGCGCCCGGAGGACCACGGGCATGAAGAAGGGGCTCGCCCAGGTGTGGCGGCTCCCGCCGCCGAAGATGCTTTCGAGGATGCGCCGCGCCCGGGCGTCCCCCGGTTCGTAGAGGTGGAGCAGTGCCAGGGCATGGGTCGCTTCGCCCAGGGAGGGGCTGAACCCCGTCGGGAAGAGCGCATCGGGATGGGCGCCCTTCGCGTCGTCCCAGAGGCGTTCGCGGATCGAAGCGGCGAGCGCCCCGCGGCGGTCGTCGTGGTAGGCCGCCGCTTCGGGATCGCCGATCCACCCGGCGAGTTCGGCCATGGCCGACTGGGCCTCGAGGTAGAGGAGATTGAGCGCCGTGACGGCTCCCCCTCGCTCGGTATCCGGCCGGCGTCCGGCCCAACTTTCCCCCCAATCGATGAAGGGCCAATAGGGGACATCCCATAGCAGTCCGTGGGCGCCCTCGAACCGGGTGAACCACCTCATGGCGAGGCAGAGATTGGGCCAGACTTGGGCGATGAGGCCGAGGTCGCCGGTGAAGCCGAGGTACTCCCGGCAGGACGCGACCCAGTGCAGGCAGAACGACGGGATGGGCGGGTAATTGTGGTGGCCGTCGGGATAGCGCGAGGTGGTCATGCCCTCGAAATCTTGGGATCGGGCGAATTGCACCAGCAACTCGCGGTGCATGCGCGCGTCGCCGCTATAGGCGCGGTTGAAGACCGCCTGCCATCGGGCGTCCCCCATCCACTGCTGCTGCTCCCGGCTCGGGGAATCGAGGAAGCCGTCTTGCTGGCAGAGGCGCAGGGTATGGGCCGAAATCTCCCAGAGGCGGTCGAGGGAAGGCGAGGAGGAGGAGAAGGCGGCCCGATTCGGGATGGACGCATGGCGGCTGCGAACCCCGACCCCGTGGAAGACCACCGGGGAGGGGCCGCGCACGCGGAATTGGACGTAGCGGAAGGCCTTCCACCCGAAGGCGATTTCCATCTTCACCCGACCGCCCGGCAAGATAAAGCAATCGGCCCCCCGGTAGGAGTCGGGGTTGAGGAGGGCTTTCCCCTGGTGGAGGGATTCGGCGTAGACAGCGTCCACACGGGTGCCCGCTTCGCCCTCGAGGTCTATGCGCAGAAATCCCGCCCACGTATTCTCGAAATCGACGGTGAGCAGGGCCCCGAGGCCCGCTCCGGGCGGTTCCACGGTGTGGGGCCAAGGAAGGGGGGAGGCGGATGTCTGCGGCGCCAAGCCCGCCTCTTCATCCAATAGCACCCGGTGGCGCGCGCCGACGCGGGATTCGCGGCTGCTAAAATCGTTGAAATGGCCATAAGCGAAGGCTCCCGGCGCTTCGAGGATCTCCTCCGCGATGGGGGGCAGGGGGTTCGCCTGCCAATTCCAGAAAGGGCAGAGCGAGGGATGGCGGACCTTGGCCTCGCCCCAGGCCCGATCGTCGAAGCCGAGTTCCTGCCAACCCCAGGGGTGGCGGCGGGCGTCGAAGATCTCCATGGGCCCCTGGCAGCCGTTCACCCTAGGCGCCGAGGCTTCATAGGCTCCCGATTTCTGGCAACGCCAGGAAGCGTCGGTGCCCGCCAAGATTTTCCCGTCGCCCCGGCGCAGCTCGGCGATCAGGGAAGGGATGCGGGAGATGTGCTGCCCATTGCCGTACCCGAGGTGCAGGACGAAGATCGCCAGGGTGTTTTCGCCGGGGCGTAGATGCGCGTCGACGGGCCATTCGTCGTAGCATTGCCAACGCGGGTCGCTGCGCGGGGGGCCGAACCCCAGCAGGGCGCCGTTGAGGAAGGCACGGTAGCGCGAATCGGCGAACACGCGCAGATGGACCGGTGCGACCGCCCCGTCCGCGTGGAAGACCTTCCGGAAATGCACGAAGGATTGACGCGGGGTCTCGTAATGGGTGGCCATTTCTTCGGCCAGCCAGATCAGGCGGGTGTCCGGGCCCCACGGGGAAGCCATGGGCGCAAGCACGGATCGGAAGCGCGCGTTCGGTTTCATGGCGGGGCTCCAGGGAAGGCGGGGTTCATCGGACCCCGCCCCCGGTCGTCGAAGATTTCCGGAAGGCACTCGGGGAGCGGCCCACCCCGCGGTGGAAGGCGCGGGCGAAGGAGTAATAATTCGGGTAGCCCACGGAGTCCCCGATCTCCCCCACGCTGAGGCCCGTGGCGAGCAGGGCCTCTTTGGCGCGCTCCAGGCGGTAGTCCTGGAGGTAATCCCGGGGGCTCTTGCCCGTGGCGGCCTTGAACTTCTTGAAGAAATAACTGCGCTCCAGGCCGGTGAAGTCGGCGAGCCGGGCGATGGCGTGGGGCTCCCAATAGGTGCTCTCGAGGAGCGCCCGGGCCCGTTCGACCCGCTCTTCCACCCGGCTGCGGCGGGGGAGTGGGGCGGCATCCATCGTCAGGCGCTCCATCAATGAAAAGAAGCGGGCCCAGGCGTGGGTGGGATCGTTTCGCCGGGCGTTCGGTTGCGCGGCGAGGAGGGCCTGGAAATCCCGCTCCACCCCGGGGTCGCGCCGCGCCGCGCGCGCGGGGCTTTGGGGGTCGAGGCCCAGGCGATGGCAGAGGCTCATCGCGCTGGGGCCGGAAAAGGAGACGAAATAATAGCGCCAGGAGGCGGCTCCCCCCGGCCCGTATTCGCTCCGCGAGCCGGGAAACAGGGCGAAGATCCCGCCGGCGTCGATGGGGAAGTTTCGGGGGCCCTGGCGCAGGAAACCCGCGCCGCGGACCACGTAATGGAGGCTCACCACGTGCATGGGAGTGATTTGGCGGACCCTCTCCCGGGGCGCCTGTTCCCCGCCGGAGAGCAGGGTGAGTTCGTGGCGCGCATCGAAGCGCCGGTAGGACGGGGGCATGGAGGGATTATAAATCCCCGCGGCGCCCCCGGGGGGCTTGGTCATAAAAAAACAACATTGGGTTATATCGGGTCCGTCCAACTTGGCCTACGCTCTTAGGGGGGACGGACCCCCTGGAGCGCCCTATGAGCCGATCGACGATGAAACCCGCCTCATCCTGCCGGTGCCTGGCCCTGTTCCTCGTCCTGACGCTCCAGGGCTTTTCCGCCCCGCCCGGTTTCCCGCAAGAGGCGGAATTGGAAAGATTCATCCTCTCCAATCGGCCCGCCCCGGTCACCGGCTTCCCCACGCAGCGCACGGTGCGCTTCTCCGATTACGGGGCCATCCCCGATGATGGCATAGACGATCAGGGCGCCTTGGATCGCCTCGCGGCCGATTTGAAGGCCCACCCCGTTCCCACGGAGGTCCTCTTCGCCAAGGGGCTCTACCACCTAAGGCCCTGGGGCGGGAAGACACCGCCCCAGATCGACTACCATTGCCTTCTGCTGGAGGGCCTCGACCATCTCATCCTCCGGGGCGAGGGGGCGAGTTTCATCATCCAAAATCCCCAGGCGGGCTTCATCCGGCTCTTCAAGTGCCAACATGTGGTGCTTACCGGTTTTACGGTGGATTACGACCCCCTCCCCATGTCGCACGGGGTCATTCGCGCCGTGGATGCGGGGGAGAGGAGCGTTTCGGTTGAAATTCCCCCGGGCTTCCCCGCCCTCGACGCCTACTATATGGTGGGATCGCACCTGCCCGGCAGCCACTACCAGGGGCGCAATATGGCCATGGTGATGGACCCCGCCACGGTCCGGCTCAAGCCCGATTGCGGCAATGCGGACAATATGGGGGGCGTGTGGTGGACCTCGGCGCGCGGCCAGGCGCCCCATTTCACCCTCACCGTGGAGCGCCGCGAAGACCTTCGGGGGGTGGCCGTGGGCGATGTGCTGGCCTTCCTCACCCCGCGTCGACCCATCGGCATCGTGAGACCGGTGCAATGCGAGGTCGTCACGCTCATCGGCATCACGGCCTTCATCACGCCCAATACCGGGTACTCGGGGGTGGGGGTCTCGGAATACAACGTGCTGCGGTGCCGTCTGCTCCTCAAGAAGGGCCGGTTCCTGACCTCCAATGCCGACGCCCTCACCTGCTTCGCCTACGGGCGCGTCGGCCCCTGGATCGAGGGATGCGTGTTCGAGAATACCCTCGACGACGTCATGCAGCCCGAGGGCTTCAAGGGGGCGCTGGAGGCCCTCATCGACGAGCGCCGTTTCCGCATGGGGGGGCTACGCGCCTCGACCCCCGCCGAGTGCCTGCGCCCCGGCGACCGCCTGCTCTTCTTCAACGCGAAGGACGCCGCCACCCTCTGCGTCGCCCGGGTCGCCGGGGTGGATGCGTCGAACCAGACCGTCACGACGCACGAACCGTTGCCGATGGCGCGGCTGCACCCCGTGCAGGGCGGGGAGGATGGCGACCTCACGCTCATCTACAACCTCGACGCCAGCACGGCCTCCATGGTCATCCGCTCCAATCTCTTCTCCAATTGCATCGGCAACGCCCTCGTCTGCCATGTCCCGAAGCGGGGGGTGCTGGTGGAGGGCAACCGTTTCCTAAACGGCGTCGCGGGGATCCATTTCGCCAACCACGCCTCGTGGACCTATTACCCGGGGTACCCCGCGGCCCGCTACAAGCTCCTCGCCGCGGGAGCGGGGCCCGGCGAGCTTGATCCAGGGATGGGGGTGCCGCGCTTCACCGAGCGCATCCTCCTGCGCGACAACGTCTTCATCGGGGGGTACGCGTCGGAAAAGACCTACCGCGAAAAGCACGGCGCCATCAATTTTTTCCTTTACGGGGGTGCATGGCGCCTTCCCGCCTACGGGATCGGCTATGGAGACATCGCGATCTTGCGCAATCGTTTCGAGGGGATCCCGGCGAAATACGCCGTCCGGATCCACAACGCCGAGGGGGTCACGGTGGAGGGGAACTTCATCGCGATGGGTCCGAGCCCCGCCTTCGTGGATCCCCGCGACCCGGATCGGGCGGGTATCCAGGTGGGGTACTCACGCCGGGTTTGGGTCGGGCGCAACCGCTCGCAAGTAAAGGGTCCCCTGCTCGCCAAGGGGGAGCGGGTGGCCGACCTCGTCGTCGAAGGGGCGCCTTAGGCGGGGAGCGGCGGCAAGCGAAGGGGTCGCTAGCGGGACGGAGCCGGCGCGGGGGGCCCGAGCGTCCGCTGCAGGTGGGAGAGGATTTTTTCCGGGGCCATTTGCCCCAGGGGGAGATGGGCGAGTTGACGCTTCAGGATGAGGAGCGTGAGCCCGTGGGCGTAGGCCCATTGGGAGACGGCGAAGGCCTCGCGCTGCTCGGGCGACATGGCGGCGGCGTGGGGAAGGCCGGAGACGTATTTCACGAGCACCGCATAGGCCCCCTCGGAAGCGGTGTGCAGGCCGGGGGTGGCATCGAGGGCCAGGCGCCCATCGAACATCAAATGGAAGAGTTCGGGATGGCCGAGCCCGAAACGGACATAGGCCTCCCCGGTGGCCATGAGGGCGGAGGTGGGATCGCCCGCGGCCTGGGCGGCGCTTTCCATGGCGGCGGCGAAACGTCGGTAGCCCTCTTCGGCCAGGCCGGCCAGGAGCTCGGTCTTGTCGGCGAAATGGCGATAGGGGGCGCTATGGCTGACCTTGGCCAAGCGGGCGACCGCGCGAAGGCTGAGGCCCTCATCCCGCCCCCGGGCGAGCAATTGGAGCCCCGCGGCGATGAGCGCCGCGCGCAGATTGCCATGGTGGTACTCGGAGGGGGGGGCTTTTTTCCGCTTTCGTGGGGAAGGGGGGCGTTTTTTTTCCACGGGTAAGGCGAGCGTACCCCGGAATTCCGGAGAAGTCAATAAATGTATCCAGTGTCTACATTATGTTGACACTGGATACATTTTGGATCAAACTCGGGAATATGGCACAAGCATGGCCGGCTCCCTTCCCGCCCGTCGGGCCCTCCGCGGCCGCGGGGCATCCGTCGGCGAACTCGCAGGGAGTCCCGGTCCGGAGGATCCCGAGCCGCGCCGAGGTGGTCTTCCTCTACTCCGCCGTGAGCACGGGCTCAAACCTCCTGGGCACGGTCTTCACCCTTTTTTTGGCACCGGTCATGCTGCTACCCTTCGACCGGGGCCTCTACCTCGGAATGTCCCGCGCGGCGGGGGTTTGGGAGCCGTGGGTGGGTTTCGTCGCCTTCCCCTTTCTGATCGCGGCCCTCCTGCCGCTCACCTTCCGCGCCACCCGAGTCTTTGACCGCGCGCGGCGGCATGAGCCCGCGCGCCCCGAAGAGGAGGCGCGCTTCCTCGATTTCCCCCTCGTCCTCTCGCTCCTGGGCCTGGGAGGTTGGCTCCTGACCTGGCTGGCGCATGTGGCCGCCGTGTACGCGGCGGGCTACGGGTCGGACACGATCTATTTCGTGCGCACGCTGCCGCTCTACCTCACCACCGGGGGGATCGTCTTCGTCTCCGCCTATTACGCCCTCGACGCCCTCAACCGGCACCGCTATATCCCCGTCCTTTTCCCCGCGGGCCGGCTCGCCGAGATCCGCGCGCTTCGGCTTTCGGTTCGGTCGCGCTTCCTCATCCTTTTCATCGCGGTGGGGCTCAATCCGCTCCTCATCATCGGCACCTCGTTGGTGGTCGCCCAACTTCGCCTTGAGACTGCGGGGCTGGGCGGACCCTGGGCGGCCTCCCTCGCGGTCGTGCTCGCGCTGCTCGCCGCGGGCCTCGCCCTCACCGCCGCGTTGGCCTCGGCCTTTTCCGGGCCGCTCCAGAGCATGGCCCGGGCGGCGCGGCGCATCGGCGACGGCGATTTCTCCGCCCGCGTCCCCGTGAACACCGTGGACGAACTCGGCCTCCTCGGCGAACGCATGAACGGCATGGCCGAGGGCCTCGCCGAGCGCGAACGGATGCGGGAGACCTTCGGCCAGGTGGTCGACCCGCGGGTGCGGGACCTCCTCTTGAGCGACAAGATCGAGGGCGAACTCCTCACGGCGACCGTGCTCTTCCTGGACGTGCGGGGATTCACCACTCTCAGCGAGGGCCGGGACCCGCGCCAGGTCGTCTCGCTCCTCAACCGGCTCTTCTCACGCGTCACGGCCAGGGTGGAGGCGAACGGGGGCCTCGTCAATAAGTTCATCGGCGACGCGGTGCTCGCGGTCTTCGGCGCGCCCCTGCCGTTGCCGGGCCACGCCTCCCACGCCGTCGCCTGCGCGGGGGAGCTCCTCGCCGAGGTGCGGGACCTCGGGCGCGAACTCGCGGCCGAGGGGCAACCGGCCGTGCGGGTCGGCATCGGCATCCATACCGGCGAGGTCATGGCGGGGCGCATCGGCGGCGAGGGGCGGTTGGAATACACCGTCATCGGCGACGCGGTCAACGTGGCCTCCCGCCTGGAATCCGCGACGAAGGAATTGGGCACCCCCGTGGCCATCAGCGCCGATTGCCGCGCGGCCTTGGGCGCGGGGGAGAGGGAGAGCCTGCGGGCCTTGCGCGCCATCGCGGTCAAGGGGCGCCGGGAACCGGTGACGGTCTACGGCCTATCGGCCATCGAACCAGACGAGGAGAAAGGAACATGAATACTGAAGAAACCCAATGGGACGCCATCGTCGTCGGCTCCGGCATCGGCGGCATGGCGGTGGCCTCCATCCTCAGCCGCCTCCAGAAGAAGCGGGTGCTGGTGCTTGAGCGGCACTGGGTCCCCGGGGGCCAGACCCACGAGTTCACCCGCAAGGGGAAGTATTCGTGGGATGTGGGCCTCCATTACGTCGGCGGCATGGAAGTCGGAAGCCCGTCCCGGGGCATCATGGATTATGTCACCGGAGGCGGGGTCGATTGGAATCCCCTCCCCGATGCCTTCGAGCACCTCTCCTTCCCCGGGGCTGAGTTCCAGATGCCGAAGACCGAGGAGGCCATGATCCGGGCCCTGGGCGCGCGCTTCCCGGGGGAGGCGAAGGGCATCCGGGCCTTCTTCAAGGACATGAAGCGGGCCACCGATTGGATGACCCTGGATTTCAGCCGCCAACTCATGCCCCCGCCCATCGCCGCGATCACGGGTCTTCTCGCCGCACGGCACCGCGCCATGGCCACCGCGCCCACGGCTCGGGCCCTGGGCAAGCGCGTGAAGGATCCCCTCCTCAAGGCCATCCTCACGGGCACTTGGGGCGATTATGGGCTCCCGCCGGGGCGAAGCGCCTTCGCCCTCCATAGCCTCGTGGTGCGCAGTTACCTGGAGGGCGCGTGGTTCCCCGAGGGCGGCGCCTCGACCCTCGCGTCCTCGATTTCGCGCGTGGTCGAAAACGCCGGCGGGCGCATCGTCGTCAGCGCCGAGGTCCTGGAGATCCTCGTGGACCGGGGCGCCGCGAAGGGCGTGCGCGTGCGCCTCGGCAAGGGCGCGGGCGCCCGGGAGGCGACCTTCGAGGCGCCCCTCATTTTCTCCGCCGCCGGAGCGGGGGTGACCTACGGGAAACTGCTCCGTCCCCATGTTCCCGCGGCTTGGGTCGAGGCCTTGGAGAAATTCCCCGCAGGCATGAGCGCCGTGACCCTGTTCCTCGGTCTCAAGGACGATCCAAGTTCCCTCGGATTCCGCGGCGAAAACCGGTGGATCTACGGTTCGACCGACCACGACGCCCTCGCCGCCAACGGGGCTTCCCTCCTGGACGGCCGGCCCGGCTCCTGTTTCCTCTCCTTCCCCTCCCTCAAGCAGAAAAATCCAAAATACCATACCGCCGAGATCATCAGCCATGCCGTGGCCTCTGATTTCTCGAAGTGGGCGGGCAGTACTTGGATGAAGCGGGGAGAGGACTACCTCGCCGCGAAGGAGCGCATCGCAGACGGCCTCCTCGATTTCGTGGAGGCGCGGCACCCGGGCTTCAAGGCCCTGGTGGATTACCGCGAACTCTCCACCCCGCTCAGTTACGAGTCGTTCCTCGGTTGGCGCCGCGGCGAGTTCTACGGCCTGGCGGGGGTCGGGGGACGCTACGCGCTTCCCTGGTTGCGCGTGCGGACGCCGGTGCGCGGCTGCTATCTGGCCGGCTGCGACGTCATGAGCCTCGGGATCATGGGCGCCCTCATGGGCGGCGTCGCCGCCGCGGCGATCAGCATGGGGCCGGCCGGGTGGCCGAAAGTAATGAAGGCGATGCGCACGGCCCGGCCAGCGAAATAGCTACGGCGTCGGCGACAGGCGGGAATAGTCCCCTTACCCGCCCCGGTGATAGAGCGCCAGGCCCGCCCCGGCGGCCACGAAGAGCGCCCCGAAGAGGCGGTTCATCGATCGGATTTGCCCAGGCCGCTGGAAGAGTTGGAGGACGCGGGAAGCGAAGATGGTGTAGCCGCTCATGACGATGAGATCGGTGGCGAGCAGCGTGAGGGCGCAGGCGAGGTACTGGGGCGCCAGTGCGCGCATCGGATCGATGAATTGCGGCAGCACGGCGAGCATGAAGAGGATGCCCTTGGGATTCGTGGTGTTGACGAGGAACGCCTCCCAGAAGAGGCGACGGGCGTCCGCTTGGGCCGGTGCTCTGATTCCCGGGGCCTCGCTCTTGCTGAAAAACTGCCTGAGGCCGAGCCAGGCGAGGTAGCCCGCCCCCGCCCATTTCATCGCCTGGAACGCGCGGGGACTCGCCACCAGGACCGCCCCCGCCCCCGTGGAAACGGTGAGGAGCAGGACCATGGCGCCGGCCTCCAACCCCAGCAGGTTCCACCAACCTTTGCGGAAACCCCATCGCAGGCCCGTGCCCATCGATTTGAGCGCGCCCGGCCCGGGCGATAGGCAGATGAGCCAAGCGGCGAGGAAAAAAGCGGTCCAAGTTTGAAAATCCATCGATTTCCGGTTCCGTCGGGTCCCGCTATTTTACGACGGACGGGACAGGGGAGGGACCCGGGCGAAGCGCCTACCGAGCGGCACGCGGGGTCGGGCAACGGCGTCCAAAGGAATCGAGTTCGCCGAAAACGCCTCTAGGGCGGCCCAAGAATCTGCTTTCGAGCCATGGTGCCATACTATATTGAAGCACCATGAAAACGATCCTCCCCGGCCGGCTCCATCCCCACGCGCTCTTCGTCGCTTTTCTGTTGGCCTCGAGCGCCCTCGGCGCCGCGGACACCCCGCTCTGGCAAGAGTACGTAAAGGCCCGAAAAAGCGGGGGGGAGGCGCTCCTGCCGGATTTCAGTTACGCGGGCTATGCCCACGGAGAGGCGCCCATCCCCCAAGCGGCGGGGCCGATCTTCAAGGTCCGCGACTACGGGGCGATCCCCGATGATGAACGCGCCGATTTCGAGGCCATCCAGAAGGCCGTGGATGCGGCCGGCGCGGCCGGCGGCGGGGTGGTCCTCTTCGAGAAGGGCGTCTACCTCATCAATGTCGACAGCGAGTCCGCCACCAATACCCGGATTTTCCTGGGGAAGAGCGGCGTCGTGCTGCGGGGCGCGGGCGACGGGCCGGACGGCACGGTCCTCTATTCCCCCGCCGAGATGCAGCCGACGAACCCCAACGAGATGTGGACGGGGCGCTGCCCGGTGGTCGCCTCGGGCCTCAAGTTCGGTTCGCGCAAGGCCAAGGTGATAGCGGCCGCTCCCATGAACTCCTTCCGCCTCACGGTCGACAAGGCCGGTGTCTTCAAGGTCGGCGACCGCATCCGCCTCAGCCTGACGCGCAAGGGCGAGGCCGCGGCGCCCTTCGTCGCCCCCCACGAATGGTCGCCGAAATGGACCTCGGGGATCGGCATCCGCGAGTTCCATGAGATCGCCGCGGTCGAGGGGGACCGCCTCGTGCTCGCGGAGCCCCTCATGATCGCCGTGGACGACAAGGGGGATTGGAGCGTACAGGAGATGAACTTCATCTCCAATGTGGGATTCGAGGGGCTGCGCTTCCGGGGGAACTGGAAGGAGAAGTTCGTCCACCACCGGAGTTGGCGCGACGATTCCGCCTGGCGGGGGATCGTGATGACCGGCGTCGAGAACGCCTGGGTGCGTTCCTGCACCTTCGAGGACATGTGCTGGGCCCTCTATGTCACCTCCAGCCGCCAGGTCACCTGCCAGGATCTTCGGATCGTGGGCACCCCGGCGCATTTCGGCATGCAGGTCATGGGCACCTATGGGGTCCTCGGCGTCCGGGTGCGCGACGAGGCGGGGCACCACCATGGGCCGAGCCTGCAAAGCGGCAGTTGCGCCACGGTCTACCATCAGTGCGTCTGGTCTCCCCACGAGAGTTTCGATAGCCACGCCAATAACGCCTACGCCACCCTCCATGACCGCAGCGAGGGCGGCCTCAATCTGAAGGGCGTCGGGGGCGCCGAGAATAATTTCCCCCACCACCTCCACGCCCTCGTGCTTTGGAACCTCAAGGTTTCCGAAACCTGCGCCAAGCCCGCCGACTTCTGGTCTTTCGGCAAGCAGGGCTACGGCGTCACCTTCGCCCAGGTGATCCTCGCGGGCCTCCATGGGGAGCCCCAAGAGGTCGTCGCCGAGTCCATCTTTCGGAACGAATCCCCCGGCGAAGAGGTCGCTCCGCGGTCCCTTTGGCTGGCCCAATTGAGGGAGCGCCTGGGGAAGATCCCGCCGTATTTCCAGGATTTGGCCAAGTAGGGGATGGACGGGGCGTTGCCCTCGGGCGACTGCCCGCGATCTTGTCGGAAGCCGCCCGGGAGCCCTCCGGGAGAGCCTCTTGTGCAACCGGTTGCAGAATCGTAAATTTAAGTCTATACTTTTCCACGACGGCGGAGAAAAATCACCCATCGATAGGCCCCCGGCCGAAAGCCGCGCCTTCAAACAGGAGTGCCCATGAAACTCGAACTCAAGAAAGACTGCGCCACCGCGCTCCTCGTTCCCACGAGCATGGGCGTGCGCATCACCCCGCACGGCGGCCAGCCGGTGAACGCCAGCGATACCTTCTTCATGCAGGCCACCAGCGCCGAGACCAACGTGGCCAGCATCGCCTCCTACCTGGGCCTGCCGGTGAAGGTGCTCACCACCTTCGTGAAGGATAGCCCCATCGCCCAGCTCATCAAGGGCAATCTCCGAAGCCGCGGCATGAGTTTCGAGGGGAAGGACGTGCCGCAGGGCGGCCCCTGGGGCTTCCGCCACCAATTCAACATCGCCGACAGCGGCTACGGCACCCGCGGCCCGCGCGTGCAGAACGACCGCGCCGGGGAAGTCGGCCGCACGCTCAACGTGAAGGATTTCGACCTCGACCGCATCTTCGGGAAGGAGGGCGTCCAGATCTGCCACCTCTCGGGCCTCATCGGCGCGCTCTCCCCCGAGACCAGCCAGTTCTGCCTCGAGCTCGCCCGGGCCGCCAAGAAGCACGGCACGCGCATCGCGTTCGACCTGAATTACCGCGCCACCTTCTGGAAGGGCCGCGAAAAGGAACTGCGCGCCATCTTCACCGAGATCGCGAGCGTCGCCGACATCCTCGTGGGCAACGAGGAGGATTTCCAACTCTGCCTGGGCATCCAGGGGCCCGAAGAGGGCGGGAAGGGCATCGCCGCCCAGATCGACAGCTTCAAAGAGATGATCAAGCGCGTGAAGAAGGCCTTCCCCAACGCCTCGGTCTTCGCCACCACGCTCCGGGAGGTCGAGAGCACCAACCTGCACCATTGGGGCGCCATCATGCTCGAGGGCGAGAACTGGCACGTCATCGAGCCCCGGGAGATCCAGGTCCTCGACCGCATCGGCGGCGGCGACGGGTTCGTCGGCGGCCTCCTCTACGCCATCCTTAAGGGTTGGGACGCCGAGAAGTGGATCCAATTCGGTTGGGCTTCCGGCGCCCTCGCCACGACCTTCATCACCGATTACGCCCAGCCGGCCGATGAAGAGCAGATCTGGAGCATCTACCAGGGCAACGCCCGGGTGAAGCGCTGACGCCCCGCGCCCCGAACGCGGGCCCCGGGATCCACGAAGGCGGATCCTGGGGCCCTTCTTTTTTAGGGGCGGCGGCTCGGCTGGGGGACGGTTTTCCCCCCGGTCCGCGCGAGAGGCATGCGGGGGATGGCCTAGCCGAGTTTGGCCGACTTCCATCCCTTGCCGGTCTTGACCCAAAGTGCGCTGTTGCTCCCCTCTTCGATCCAACGGAGTTCGCCGAGTTCGCCCTCTTCGGGCGTCGGGGCTTTGGCGGCCGGGGCGAGGCGCAAGCCGCCGCCGCCCACCTGCAGGGAGGGGTAGCGGATGGGGCCCTTGATCTTGGGAAGCTCCGACGGCGTGTCTTCGCCGCTGGCGATCCGGTTCTCGGCCCCGGCGAGGACGTTGGCGTAGCGCGTTCCCAGGATGGTCTGGCTCGAGAGGTCGCCGTCGAAGGCCTTCCCGAGGCGATGCCCCTCATCGGCCCAGACGTCATTGGCGAGGAAGGTTCCGTGGCGCCCGCGGGGCCCGAGGAGGAAGGCCGCCCCGCCGCCTTCGGGCGCCCAGCGGCTATAATAGACGGAGCACTGGACCACGGTGTGGTTGGGCTTGCGGATGGCGAAACCCGCCACGGTGGGCGAATCGGCGTAGCACATATGGAAATGGGAATTGCCGCCGTTTCCGTCGAAAGCGACCTTGAGGGGCCCCTGGGTCGTCTCGGTATTCCATGCGTGGATGAGGTGGAACCAATTGCTCCCCCAATCGTCGCGGATGCCCGTTTCGTAGCCGATGATGTGCACTTGGGAGGCCTTGCAGTCGCCCCGTTCGTAATGCACGCCGATGCTCCCCGGGGCGTGGGCCAGATCGGCGGAGAGGTTGATGCGCACGCGCGACAGGTTCGTCTCGTTCCCGCCCCGGGCGAGGTGGATGCCCTTCATCGCGGCGTCCTGGATCTCGAGGTCGGCGATCTCTAGGCGATGGAGTTTCTCGACGCGGATCCCCGTGAGCGCCAGGCGCGCCCCATCCAGCACGCCCCCGCGGATCCATCCCGCGCTGGAGGAGTTCGCCGGGTATTTCCCCCCGCCCTTGATGAGGAGGGCGTCGCCGTTGAAATCTTTTTGGGCCCTCAGGACGGCGCGGGGCGACATGGAAAGGCTCACCGAAAGGGGGAGGATCAGGGGCTGGGAAAGCAGGTAGGTGCCGTCGCCGAGCTCGAGGGTGCCTCCCCCCCGCGCGTCGAGGGCGGCGATGCGGCGGGCGAGTTCGGGTTGGGCATCGCCCGTCGGCGCCGGGCCGCTCGCGGGCGCCCCTT
>JAFLEE010000090.1 GCA_017302015.1 Spirochaetota bacterium
CCCAATGCCGACGCTGGATCGAACGCTACCTGCCCCACGCCCAACTCCACGAGATGCCCAGCACCGCCGACGCGGCCAAGCGGGTCGCCACCGAGCGCGGTTCGGCCGCCATCGCCAGCCGCCAGGCCGGCCCCGAATACAAGGTGCCCATCCTCGCCGAGCACATCGAGGACCACAGCGATAATTTCACCCGCTTCGTCGTGGTCGCCAAGAGCAGCCGCACCGAGCGCACGGGCGACGATAAGACCTCCCTCATCTTCTCCATCCCCGACGAACCGGGCGCGCTCCAGGCCGTGGTGAACGCTTTCGCCCGCAACCGAATCAACATGACCAAGATCCTCTCGAGGCCCTCCCGCCGGCGCGTCTTCGACTATTCGTTCTTCGTCGACATCGACGGCCACCAGAACGACCTGAAGGTCCAAGACAGCCTGCGCGAGGTGCAAAAGCACACCTCCTCGTTCCGCATCCTCGGTAGTTACCCGCGGGCGCGCTCCACCCCCGGTCGCCCCAGCCGCTGAAAGCGTTGCGCGGCCCCGCCCATGAGGCGGCTTCCCCTTGGCCCGCTCGTATGGCAATCGGGCTTAGGACCTAATTCATTCCATACGTTCGGATCGCCTCGGAAACTTCGTCGACGCCGGGCGAAATAGATGGATCGCTCGTCTCGAGGATCGTCATCCCCGGCCACGGAGGGTCGTGGAACCATAGGTTCTTCCTGGGCACGATGAGGACGCCCCGGCAACCGAGATACCCGGCCCATTGGGAAATGCCACTATCGTTTCCTAGATAGAACGGGTTGCGTACCAGGAGGCCACGCACCTCCTCGAGGGAACGGTCCATCACGAGGTCGAAGCCCTTAAACTCGGTGCGCAGCCCCTCTTCCGCGGGGCCCAGGAGCACGCGCCACGGGAGTTGCCGGTGGGTTTCCATCACTTCCCTGAATCGGGCCGCCGGCCAATTTTTTTTGGGGGACCCGCTTCCCGGCTGCACCAGGAAAAGCGACCCATCCCCCGACGCGCAACTGGGAAGGAGGGCCACGGGACAACCCAAGCGCACCAAGAGCGTCTCATGGTGCTTGGAAATCGGGGGGCGGCCCCGAACCGGCGTCTGGTTCGCAAATGGGGGAAAAGGCGCATGGAGGAACATCGGACAGGGCCGATCGGGGCGCTCAAGGCGCCGGGTGAGGCAACCATCAGGATCGGCGCTGACGAAGACAGCCCAATCGAATCCCGCGAAGAATGCGGCGAGATCCCCATCCCAATGGGGATCTTCCGCATACAGGCGTGAAAACCTCGCCTCATGGTTCGAATGGAAACGGAAGGCCGCGACATGTCCGAATAGAGCGCGGTGGATCTGGCGCGGTCCGGCCAAGTGAATCTCGGTTTCCGGCCAATGGGCGTGGATGGCGTATAAAATGGGGGCAAAACGGACGAAATCGCCCAACGCGCCGGTATGCCAGAGAAAGACGCGCCCCAAGGGCCCCCCATGGGTTCCGGGGGGCGCAGGGCGCCCTTCCACGGAAAATCGAATTCTTGGAAAAAAGAGAGGTAAATGTTATCATTCGCCTCCTACCCCCCCCGGAGCTTCTCTCATGGCACTGCCCAAATACAGGAAATCCAAGTCCAAAACCATGATGCGCCGCCGCCAGAACGACAAGCGCACCCTGGTCAATGTCAGTGCCTGCCCCGATTGCGGCGCTCCCCGGCCGGCCCACCGCGTCTGCCCGTCTTGCGGCATGTACAAGGGCAAAACCGTCGTCCGCAAGGCCTGACGGATCCCCCCGCCTTCCCGACGTTTCCCGAGTCCCTCCGTGGACCCTCGACTCCCATGGATCCGGTCCATTTCGTTTGAGTAATCTACCCCGCATTGGCATCGATGTGATGAGCGGCGACCTGCCGCCCGCGGAGCTCATCCGCGGGTGCGTGCTCGCCGTCCACAAGTTCAAGACCAACGTCGTCATCATCGGCGACGAGGCTCTGGTCCAGAACGAGCTCAAGAAGCACACCTTCCGAGACGAGCAGATCCACGTCATCCCCGCCACCGAGATCATCGGCATGGACGAGGCCCCCGCCACCGCTTGTCGCCAGAAAAAAGACGCCTCGGTGATGGTCGGCTGCCGCGCGCTGCGGGAAGGCCTCATCGACGGCTTCATGAGCCCCGGCAATACCGGCGCCACCCTCACGGCCGCGCTCATGGAAGTCGGGCGCATCAAGGGCGTCAAGCGCCCCGCGCTGAGCATCACCGTGGCCACGCCCCAGGGCAAGGTCATGATGCTCGACATCGGGGCCAACGCCGATTGCATCCCCCTCTACCTCCGGCAATTCGCCATCCTCGGCGCGACCTACGTGAAGCACGTCTATGGCGTGGCGAACCCCCGCATCGGGCTGCTCAACATCGGCGAAGAAGAGGGCAAGGGGAATGAACTGGCCCAGGCCTCGTTCCACGAGATGTCGAAGCAGCCCTTCCCCTTCATCGGGAACATCGAGCCCAATTACCTCTTCGAGCACCGCTGCGACGTCATCGTCGGCGACGGGTTCAGCGGCAACCTCGTGATCAAGTCCGCCGAGGGCATGGCCAAGATGATCGTCACGATCATCAAGGAACGCGTCAAGAAGAGCCTCAAGAACAAGGTCGGGGCCCTCCTCATGCAGGAGGTCTTCGTCGCCATGAAGCAGAACACCAATCCCAACCAATACGGGGCCGCGCCCCTCCTCGGCATCCACAAGCCCGTGTACGTCGGGCACGGCAGCAGCAACGCCGACGCCATCGTCTCGTCCGTGGGCGCCTGCTTGCGCGGGCTCCAGGCCCAGGTCACCGAGCACATGACCGAAGCCATCGCCAAGTACGGCTGACATGGGCGAGGTCATGGCGCTTTGCCGCGCCGCCAAGGATGCCTCCGCCCGCCTCCTGGGAACCCGGGGCGAAGTGCGCTCGGCCGTGCTGCGCAGCGTGGCACAAGCCCTCCGGGCGCAAGCGACCGAGATCCTCCGCGAGAACGACCGCGACGTAGAGGCCGCCCGCGTGGGGGGCGAAAATGCGGCGTTCATCGACCGCCTCACCCTCAACCCGAAACGCATCGAAGACATGGCGCGGGGCGTGGAAGAGATCGCCCTGCAGCCCGACCCGGTCGGCGAAGTCGCCTGGTCGACGGTCCGCCCCGACGGCCTCTCCATCCGCCAGGAGCGCGTTCCCATCGGCGTGGTCTGCGTCATCTTCGAATCCCGCCCGAACGTCGTCACCGACATCGCGGCCCTCTGCCTGAAGAGCGGGAACGCCGCGATCCTGCGCGGCGGCAAAGAGGCCTTCCATTCCAACCAGATCCTCGGGCGCATCGTCTCCGGGGCCATCGCCCAGGGCGGCCTGCCTCCCGCCTGCGTCCAGGTCCTCGCCAGCACCGACCGCGCGCTCATGGACGAGCTGCTGAAACAAAAAGACCACATCGACATGGTCGTGCCCCGGGGGGGGGAAGGCCTCATCCGCCACGTCACCGAGCATTCCCTCATCCCCGTGGTGAAGCACGATAAGGGCGTCTGCCACACCTATATCGACGCGAACGCCGACGGCGACATGGCCGTGGCGGTGAGCGTCAACGCCAAGGTACAGCGCCCCGGCACCTGCAACGCCCTGGAGACCCTCCTCATCCACCGCGAGTTCCCCCAGGCGCGGCGGGTGCTCGAGGCCCTGCACAAGGCGGGCGTCGAGATCCGGGGCGACGCCGACATCCAAGCCCTCGCGCCCTTCGTGAAGCCCGCCTCCGACGCCGATTGGGACACCGAATACCTCGACCTGATCCTCTCGGCGAAGCAGGTCGGCGACCTCGACGAGGCCATCGAGTTCATCCGGGCCCACGGCACCGGCCATAGCGAGGCCATCCTCACCCGCGATTACGAGAACGCGCGCCGCTTCCGCCAGAGGGTCGATGCGGCCTGCGTGTTCACCAACGCCTCCACGCGCCTCGCCGACGGTTCGGTCTTCGGCCTCGGCGCCGAGGTCGGCATCTCGACGCAGAAGCTCCACGCCCGCGGCCCCATGGGCGCCCGCGACCTCACCTGCCTCAAATACATCATCGAAGGCAGCGGCCAGATCCGCACCTGACCCCCATGGGCGCTCCGCAAGAAAACGCCCGCCTCGCCCTCTTCGGAGGTTCCTTCAACCCCCCCCACCTGGGCCACCGGGCGCTCCTGGAAGCCTACCACCGGCGCCACCCCGCGCACCAAGTCCTGCTGGTGCCCTGCCGCCAACCGCCGCATAAGGCGTTCGAGAAATCTGTGAGCGACGCCCATCGCCTCGCGCTCTCGCGCCTTTTGGTCGCCGACCACGACTGGGTCACGGTCGACGAACTGGAACTGCGCCGCGAGGGGCCGAGTTATACCTTCGAGACGCTCATCGAACTCGAGGCCCGATTCAGGCCCCAACTCCCCATCCACCTGCTCATCGGCGATGATCTCGTGGAGTCCCTTCCCACCTGGAAGGCCTACCCCAATCTCTGCGCCCGCGTGCAGTGGGTGTGCTTCACGCGGCGGGGCCTCACCGATTCGGAGCACCACCGTATCGGCGCCGCGCTCGAGAAGGCGCTGCCCGGGGGCCATCCCTTCCGCCTGGAATGGATCGCGATGCCTCCCGTCGCCATGGCCTCCTCCGAGATCCGAAAGGCCCTCGCCGCGAGGGCGCCGGGCGCCCGGGGCAATTTCTTGCCGGAGCAATGGGCCTACCTCGCCAAGAATCGCCTCTACGGCGCGATGCTAGAATAGCGTCACCGTGTGGCTCCGTCTGATTGCACTGTCGCTGGTCCTGGGCGCGGGGCATGGACTCCCCGCCCTCCCGGTTCCCCCGCGCCCCGCCGAGGCGGTGCTCGACCGGGCCGGCTTCCTCTCCGCTTCTGAACGGGCCTCGCTCAGCGGCCTCTGCGAGCGCATCTGGCGCGCCACCTCCTTCGCCCCCGCCATCCTCACCGTCGAGAGCCTCGAGGGCGACTCGATCAACGCGTTCGCCGTCCAGGCTTACAAGGCATGGGGCATCGGCGCGAAGGGAAAGGACGAGGGCGCCCTCATCGTCCTCGCCAAAGAGGAGCGCCTTTGGCGCATCGAGGTCGGCTACGGGGCGGAATCCTACCTGCCCGACCTCATCGTCAACCGCATCGGCCAAGAGCGGCTGGTGCCGCTCTTGGCCCAGGGGCAAGTGGCCGAAGGACTGCGGCAAAGCCTGCTCGCCTTCGCCGAAAGGGTCGCCGCGGAACGGAAAATTGCTTGGGATGAGAAAGCCGGGCCCCTCCCCGCGCCCAGAAAAAAATCGGGGGTTCCCGGCTGGGTCTGGATCCTTTGCGTCGTCGGCGTGCTCGCGCTATTGCCCTTCCCACTCGGCCGCCAGATTCTCTGGACGATCCTCATGATCGCGCTCAGCCGGGGACGAAGCGGCGGCGGCGGATTCGGGGGCGGCGGCGGTGGATTCGGAGGCTTCGGCGGCGGGATGAGCGGCGGAGGCGGCGCCGGGGGACGCTGGTGAACGAGAAAAAATCCTCCCGCGCACGGCGCGAGGCCGAACTCCGCCGCCGCCTCGATGAACTCTTCCTCTCCAGAAAACCGGGCGCACCGCCGAGCCATCCGACCGTCCAGGAAGCGCCCCAGCGACCCCCGCAACCCGCCGCCATGAATGAAACCCTTGCGCCAAGCGCGGGTTTTCCTTGGAGGCGTTTTTGGTTGAGCGGGCTCGCAGCGCTCCTCCTGGGCTCCCTCGTGCTTCTCTTTTGGTATGTCCTGAGGCCCCGTCCCGCGGCCATCCACCTCGCCCTATCCCGGTCTTGGAACGCCTACGGCAAGATCGTCGCGACTCCGTTCCTCGCGGGCCAGCCGGGGGCGGTCTTCTTGGGCGTCGGCGACCAGAACGGCTTTTTCAGCGTCTTCGAGGGCAAATCGGGCAGGGTTTCTCTGCGGTACCATGCGCTGGGCGAAATCGTTTCGTCGCCCCTCTACGCGGATTTGGGGGATGGACCGGCCTGGATCTTGGCCAAACGCGGCGGACAAACCCATGTCCTGCGTCCCGATGGGGTTTGGCTTTGGAAGAGCCGGCCCGAGGACGGCCTCGCGGGCCTCGTGGGACGCCCGGCGCGGATCCTCATCGAAGGGGTTCCCCACCTCGTGCTCGCCGACCTCCGCGGACAGATCGCCTGCCTCGAAGGCCGGCACGGGATCCCCCGCTGGCTGCGCCGGGATGCGGCCTCGGCCGGTTCCATGCTTTTCGCCTCGCCCTTGGCGTGGGACGGCAAGGTCTTCTTCGCGTCCACCCGGGGGGATTTCTTCGCCGTCGACGCCGCCACGGGCCGGGACCTCTGGAGGACCGACGTCTCCAACGAGGTGCGCGCCTCCCCGGTACTCGTACGCCTAGGTCTCGGGCGATGGGCCATCGGGGTCGTGGACCTCGAGGGAGGCTGGGTGCTCTGCCGCATCGATGACGGCGGGGTGATCGCGCGCGCGAAACTCGAGGGCGGCTCCATCGCCAGCCCGATCGCGGTGGAGCAGGGCCCGGCCGCCTCCGATCGGGTCTATGTGGCCACCCGTCAGGGCGCCTTGCTTCGCCTCGATCCCACCACCGCGGCGGTCCGAGCCCGTTACCAAGCGGCCCCGGGGGACGGCTTCCGAAGTTCCCCGATCGCCTTCGATGCGGACGGCGACGGCGCACCGGAAATCCTCGCCTTCACCGGCGCCGGACGTCTCCTCCTCCTCGATGCGAAGAAACTCGAACCGCGCCTCCCGCCCTACCCTCTCGGGGGGGAAATCACCGCCAGCCCGGTGGCCGCCGATGTGGACCAAGACGGCCAGAACGAGATCGTGGCCGCCCTGGAAAGCGGCGAAATCCTCCTCCTCTCCTTGACCACGACCCCGAAGGCGGATCGGGGCTCCGCGCGGAGTCCGGTCACCGGCTTCCGCGGAGATGGCCGCAATACCGGGCGCTTCCCCGCGCCCAAGGAATAAGCATGATCCTCGTCACCGGCGGCGCCGGCTTCATCGGCAGCGCCTATGTCTGGCAACTCAACCAAAAGGGCCGCCGCGATATCGCCGTGTGCGACCGCTTCGAATCCGGGGACAAATGGCGCAACCTGCGCGACCTGCGCTACGCCGACTTTTTCGAACCGGACGACCTGGACGCGTGGATGCAGCGCCACGGCAAGGGCCTCGAGTCGATCATCCATCTCGGCGCGTGCTCCGCCACCACCGAGAACGACATGGATTTCCTGTGGCGCAATAACGTGGAGTTTTCCAAGCGGCTCTGGGCCCACGCCGTGCGGCGGGGGGCCTCGTTCTTCTACGCCTCGAGCGCGGCGACCTACGGCGCGGGGGAGCGGGGCTACGTCGACGATGAAAAAGAGGTCCCCGCCCTGCGGCCGCTCAACAAGTACGGCTACAGCAAGCAATGCTTCGATCTGTGGGTCCTCGACCAGGCCAAGGCGCCCCGGCGCTGGGGCGGGCTCAAATTCTTCAACGTCTTCGGGCCCAACGAGTACCATAAGGGCGGCCAAGCCTCCGTCGTGCTCCACCATTTCCGCGAACACAAGGCCTCGGGGAAGGTGCACCTCTTCCAGAGCCATCGCGCGGGCATCGCCGATGGCGAGCAAAAACGCGATTTCGTCTACGTCAAGGACGCGGTCCGCATGCTCGATTTCCTTCGGACGTCCCGGGCGCCCTCGGGCCTCTACAACATCGCCACCGGCCAGGCCCGGACCTTCCTGGACCTCGCGCGCGCCCTCTACAAGGCCTTGGGGGTCGAACCCGCCATCGAATTCATCCCCACCCCCGAAGCGATCCGCGACAAATACCAGTACTTCACCGAGGGCGCCATGGGGAAACTCAGGGCGGCGGGCTATCAGGAGGGCGCGATGACCCTCGAAGCCGCCGTCGAGGACTACGTCAAGCAGCACCTGCTGAAGGACAACCCCTATCTGGGCGGCTAATTCCCCTCCCCTTTTTTCGCCATGAAATTGCCCCCCCGACGTGACTTCCTCCCGGGATCTTTCCCGGACCCGCTTCCCCCCGGGGCGCGCCCATGAGCGCGGAAAACAAAGTCACCCCGATGATGCGCCAGTTCCATGAACTTAAGCGCGAACATCCCGACAAGATCCTCTTCTTCCGTTGCGGCGATTTCTACGAGATGTTCTACGACGACGCGGTGGAAGCCAGCCGGATCATGCAGATCACCCTGACCCGCCGCGCCGAGACGCCCATGTGCGGCGTCCCGTACCACGCCATGCAGAATTACCTCTCGCGCTTATTGGCGGCCGGGAAGAAAGTCGCCATCATCGAACAGGTGAAGGAAGCGGAATCCAAGGGGCTCTTCCGCCGGGAAGTGACCCAGATCGCGACCCCGGGCACCATCACCGAATGGCAGCAGCTCGACCAGGCCCGCCATAACCACATCGCCTCCTGGGCGCCCGGCGAGGCCGGGGGCGCCTTCGCGTTCCTCGACCTCTCCACCGGCGAATTGGATGTCTTCCCCATGGCCCTCTCCGGCGGGGGCGGGGCCCTCGACGCGGAGGGATTGCTGTCGCGCTACGAACCCCGGGAATGGATCGTGCCCGAGGAGGCCCCGGGCCCGCCGCCGCGGATCCAAACCCTGGTGACCGCCCTGCCCAATTGGCATTTCCACGGGGAGTACGCCCGGCGGAAACTCATGGAGTTCTATAAACTCGCCTCCCTCACCCCGCTCGGCCTCGCGGACCGGGACGCCGACGCCGCGGCGGCCTGGGTGCTCCTCCAATACGCCCAAGAGACCCAAATGGCGGCCCTCTCCCATATCCGCCCGCCCCGCCTGCATCTCCCCGGCCAAACCCTCTGGGTCGACGCGGTGACCCAACGGAACTTGGAACTGGTGAAAAACCATTGGGACGGGGGCGAGAACCACACGCTCTACTCCTGCCTCAAGGCGACCCAAACGGCCATGGGCACGCGCTTCCTCAAGCAGGCCATCCTGGAACCCCCGTCTTCCCTGGATGAGATCGCGCGGCGCCACGACCAGGTCGCCTGGTTCACCGCCCGGCCGGCTTTTCTGGAATCCACGCGCTCCGTCCTCGCGAACGTCGGCGATTTCGAGCGGCTCTGCGCGCGCATCGCCACCGGCCGGGTGCTCCCCCGCGAACTGCGCACCTTCAGCGGGGCCCTCGGCCACGCCCTGGATTTATTGGGGCTCCTCGCCCGGGAGCCCGGGAATCCGTTCGCTTGGGACGGCGAGGAGGAGATCCGATCGCTCCTCGGGGAATGCTCCAATACGCTTTTGGACGAACCCGCCAACGACCTATTGGAGGGCGGCTATATCCGTCCCGAGGTGCACCGCGATCTGGCGCGCTACGCCAAGGCGAAGGCCGAAGGCCAGAAATGGATCGTCGACCTCTGGGAGTCCGAGAAGGATGCCCATCAACTGCCGAACCTCAAGGTGAAGTTCAACGAGGTCAGCGGGTGGTTCTTCGAACTCCCCAAGGCCCAGGCGCGGCAGGCCCCGGCCCATTTCGTGCGCAAGCAGACCCTCGTCAGCGGGGAACGCTTCACCACCGAGAAACTCCTCGCCCTCGAGGTGGAACTCCGCGAGGCCGCCGAGAACAATAACGCCCTCGAGAAGAAGATTTTCGCCGCGCTCATCGAAAAACTCCGCCTGGGGATCCCGCGCATCCAGGCCCTGGCCCGCCACTGCGCCTGGATCGACTTCATGGCCTCCTTCGCCCATACCGCCCTCTCGCGCCGGTGGGTCCGGCCCGCCATGGCCGAGGGGGGCGATCTCATCATCAAGGGGGGGCGCCATCCCGTCCTCGAGACGCTCACCGAGGCCCCCTTCGTCCCCAACGATTGCCGCTTCGGCGAGGGCCACGGGCGCATCCTCCTCGTCACCGGCCCGAATATGTCCGGGAAATCGACTTTTCTGCGCCAGAACGCCCTCGTCGTGCACCTGGCCCATCTGGGGAGTTTCGTGCCGGCCGAGGAGGCCGTCCTCCCCCTCACGGACCGCATCTTCACCCGCATCGGGGCGGCGGACCACCTCGCCCGCGGCCAGTCGACGTTCATGGTCGAGATGACGGAAACGGCCCAGATCCTCGGGCAGGCGACAAACCGCAGCCTGGTGATCCTCGACGAGATCGGCCGGGGCACCTCCACCTACGACGGGCTGTCGCTGGCGTGGGCCATCGTGGAGTACCTGGCCGACGAGGTCCCGGCGCGGACCCTCTTCGCCACCCATTACCACGAACTCACCCAATTGGCCGACCGGCTCGCCCTGGTCCGCAATTTCCACCCGAAGGTGAAGAAGGAAGGCGGGACACTCGTCTTCCTCAAGAAGGTCGAAGCGGGCCCCGCCGACGATAGTTACGGGATCGCCGTGGGCGAGCTCGCCGGCCTCCCCGCCCGGGTCATCGAGCGCGCCAAAGCCATCCTCGGCGAACTGGAAGCGGGCGAAACCCACCACGAAAAGGGAAAGCGCGTGGCCCAGGGAGCGTCCCAAGGGAAAAAGCCCCCCGCCCCCGGGAACCCGCCCTCCCCGATCTTGGAGGCCCTCGCGGCGCTCGATCTCACCCGCACCACGCCGATGGAGGCCCTGGCCCTCCTGGACGATTGGAAGCGGAAACTCGGCCGCTGAGAAGCCTCAGGCCGCGCGGAAGGCCTTCGCCTCCTCCACCAGCGCCTCGATATTCTCCCAGGGAACTTCCGGCTCCACCAGATGGGTGGGCGCCACCACCAGGCCGCCGCCCCTCCCCATTTCTTCGAGGTTCTCCCGCACGACGCGGCGTACGTCCCCTGGGGTGCCGTGGGGCAGGGTCGTCTGGGTGCCCACGGTGCCCCAATAACTGCATCGCCCCCGGGTGCGGGCATGGACGTCGGAAAAAGCCATGCATTCGGGCTGGACCGGATTGAGGATGTCGACGCCGGTCTCGAGGAGCCCGTCGAGGAACGGCACGATATAGCCGCACGAATGGTAGAAGACCAGCAGGTCGGGCTTGATCTCGCGGCCGGCGGCGATGATCTGCGCCATGCGGGGCTTGATCCATTTTTCCCAGAAGGGGACGGCCATCATCGGCGCGTGCTGCATGCCGATGTCGTCGCCGAGTTGCACCAGGTCGCACCCGGCTTTGGCGTAGCGGCGCATGCGCTCGGTGGCGTGGGCCGTGAGTCGATCGAGCCACACCACGGCCCGCTCGTCGTCGTTGGACATGTCGTCCATCAGGTCGTCCATGCTCCGCAGGTACCAGCCGATCTCCCAGATCGTGCACGCCATGGACCCCATGGCCGCGAGGCCCCGGGCGTGGAGCGCCTCCACCTCGGCGGTTAATTTCCGGTCCGCCTCTTCCGGAAATTCCGGGAGGGGCCACGCGCGGAGTTCGTCCACCGTGCGGTCCCCGCGCAGGGGATGGTGCATGCGCGTCATGTGGAAGGCGGCCGCCGAGCCCTTGGAATGGCCGACCCCCCAAATGTCGAAGGCGGTGGATTCGGGAAGGGTTTCCCGGTACCACGCGCGGACCCCCTCTACGGGGCGCATGGCGATCCCCACCCCGCGATGGGAGAGGCCGAAATGGGTGGGGTAATCGCGATGCCCGAATTTCCGTTCGAACGTCGCGACCTGGCTTTCGCAGAGGGAAAGATCGATGGGCACGCCTTCCATCCCCTGTCGCCGGAGGGTGGAGAGGAGGTTTTCACGGGGGGTCATCATGGCCGGCTCCTTCGGGGCCGCCTTTTCTAAGCCGCCCCTTTCGCCCCGGGAGGTGCCGGAGCATTGGTTTGATCTGGGATTAGTATATGAATTGCGCACCCGTTCTTGCATAGCGTTTTTGGATAAAACATGTACAATTTGGCATGCCCCTGGAAACCAAAAGCCGCCACTATTCGGGCCCGCCGTCCCCCCTCGGCTGCGTCCGCCAAGCCGCCCGGCAATGGAGCCGCGGCCTCCGCCAGGACCGGGTCTTCGGCTCCTGGGCCCTGGTTCTCGTGCTCCACGGGAGCGGCCGCTACCGAGATGCCCTCGGCCGAAGCGCGGAACTCCGCCCCGGCGACGTGATCCTCGTGTTCCCGGACCTCGCCCACCATTACGGGCCAGCCAGCGGCGCGGCGCCTTGGGAAGAGATCTACCTCGTGTTCGAGGGCCCCCTCTTCGAACTCTGGCGCAACCGGGGACTGCTGCGCGAATCGAACCCCATCGCTTCGGCGGAAGATTTCCCCGCCTGGAAGAAGCGCTTCGAGGCCTTCCTTTCCCCACCTCCTTCGGGCGCCCAGGGGGCTCTCCGGGAGGTCCTCGACATCCAGCAAATGCTGGCGGACTTATTCCACGCGGACCGGTCCCACCTCGAAAAGGACTCGCTGTCGAAAGCCATGGCCCAAATCGACCGGGATCCCGTCCCGGAGATCGATTGGCCGGTCTTCGCCGCCCGTTTCGGCCTGGGATACGAATCGTTTCGCAAGCAATTCCGCCAAAGGGCGGGCGTGTCCCCCGGCCGATACCGGCTCCAGCGCCTCATCGAACGGGCCTGCGCGCTCCTCCAAGCGGGCCGCCCGAGCCATCGGGCCCTGGCCGAAGAACTCGGCTTCGCCGACGAGTTCCACTTTTCGCGGAGTTTCAAGAAGATCGCGGGGATGAGCCCGAAAAATTACCGGGCCCTATTGCCGCGCCGCGTCGGATAGGCAAAAAAAAAGCCGGCCCGCGATCAACTCGCGGGCCGGCGAAATTCCCGGGGCGAAGGGCCCCCGGAATCGGAACGCTTGGGCGCGTCCCTTACATCATATCCATGCCGCCGCCCATGCCGCCCATCCCGCCCATGCCGCCGCCGTGGCCGCCGCCGGCCGGGGCGCCGGAGTCTTTCTTCGGCACGTCGGTCATGAGGACCTCGGTGGTCAGGAGCATGGCCGCGATGGACACGGCGTTCTGCACGGCCGAGCGCGTGACCTTGGCCGGGTCGATGATGCCGGCCTGGACCATGTCGGTCCATTCGCCGGTGCGGGCGTTGAGGCCCGTCTTGCCGTTCTTGGCCTTGTCGACCACCACCGAGCCGTCGAGGCCGGCGTTCTCGGCGATGAAGAACATCGGGCTCGAGAGCGACTTGCGGACGAGCTCGATGCCCACCTTCACGTCGCCGTCGCCCTTGACCTTCTCGACCTCGTTGGCCGCGCGCACGAGGGTGACGCCGCCGCCGGGGACGATGCCTTCCTCGATGGCCGCGCGGGTGGCCGAGAGGGCGTCTTCGACGCGGGCCTTCTTCTCCTTCATTTCCGTCTCGGTCGCCGCGCCGACGTTGATGACGGCCACGCCGCCGGCGAGCTTCGCCAGGCGCTCCTGGAGCTTCTCGCGGTCGTAATCGGAGGTCGTCTCGTCGATCTCGGCCTTGATCTGGGTGATGCGGGCCTTGATGTCCTTCTCGGTGCCGGCGCCTTCGACGATGGTGGTGTTCTCTTTATCGACCACGATCTTCTTGGCCGTGCCGAGATCCTTGATCGTCACGTTCTCGAGCTTCATGCCGAGGTCTTCGCTGATCACCTGGCCCTTGGTCAGGATGGCGATGTCCTCGAGCATGGCTTTACGGCGGTCGCCGAAGCCGGGGGCCTTCACGGCGCAGGCCGTGATGGTGCGGCGCAGGTTATTGACCACGAGGGTGGCCAGGGCCTCGCCTTCGATCTCCTCGGCGATCACGAGCAGCGGCTTGCCGCTCTGGGCGACCTGCTCGAGGAGGGGGACCAGGTCTTTCATGGAGCTGATCTTCTTGTCGTAGATCATGATGTAGGCGTCTTGGAGTTCCGCCGTCATGTTCTTCTGGTTATTGGCGAAATACGGGGAGATGTAGCCGCGGTCGAACTGCATGCCTTCCACGACTTCGAGGGTGGTCTCGAGGCTCTTGGCCTCTTCGACGGTGATCACGCCCTCGTCACCGACCTTCTCGAAGGCGTCGGCGATGAGTTGGCCGATCTCGGCGTCGTTATTGGCCGAGATGGCGGCGACCTGGTGGATCTTCTCTTTGTTGCCCTTCACCTGGATCGACTCGTTCTTGATGTAATCCACGACCTTGTCGCGGGCCTTGTAGATGCCCTCTTTCATGATCATGGGGTTGGCGCCGGCGGCCACGTTCTTCATGCCCTCGATGATCATGGCCTGGGCCAGGATGGTGGCGGTCGTCGTGCCGTCGCCGGCGACGTCGTTGGCCTTGCTCGCGGCTTCCTTGAGGAGCTGGGCGCCGAGGTTCTCGTAGGGATCCTCGAGTTCGATCTCCTTGGCGATGGTCACGCCGTCGTTGATGACGGTCGGGCTGCCGTAGGATTTCTCGATGCAAACGTTGCGGCCCTTGGGGCCGATGGTGATGCGGACGGCGTTGGCCACCGCGTTCACGCCGCGCAGGAGTTTGCGGCGGGCGTCTTCGTGATAGAGGATTTGTTTGGCTGCCATGGCTGTGCTTCCTTAGAGGGTTTCTTATTCGACGATGGCCAGAACGTCTTCGGCCTTGATGATGATGTGGTCGGCGCCGTCGACCTTGAGGGTGGTGCCGGCGTATTTGTCGTGGAGCACGCGGTCGCCGACCTTCACCTTGATGTCTTCGCTGGCGCCCACGGCGACGACTTTCGCCTCTTGGGTTTTTTCCTGGGCCGTTTGGGGGATGATGATCCCGCCGGACGTCTTTTCAGCGGCATCGACAGGCTTGACCAGAATCCTGTCACCTAGAGGTTTAACCTTCATAACGACACTCCTTAGAGAGATATAGTAGATTTCGTGGACGGGAGGGCGAGAGGCCCCCTCTCCACGTGATAAAAGGTATAAAGGCAATCCAGAAAGTCAAATTTAGACTAGTTCTAAAGAAGATTCAGCCCTCAAGATGGTATAATTTCGCTGAAATGGCTCAAAAAATCAACAAAAAACCCGCCGCAGGGCAACCGATCACCATCGGATTGGCCGGATTCGGCACCGTCGGCTCCGGTCTGGCCGAATTGCTGGAGCGGAATTCGCAAATCATCACCGAACGCAGCGGCCTGGCGCTCCGCCTCAAGACGATCTGCGCCCTCGAGTTCAAGAACCGCTCCCGGCAGTCCCTCTCCCAGTACCGCCTCACGAAGGATTGGCACGACCTCGTCAACGACCCCGAGATCCAGATCGTCGTCGAACTCATCGGGGGGGCCGGCATCGCCGTCGAGATCATCCTAGCCGCCCTGCGCGCCGGCAAGCACGTGGTCACCGCCAATAAGGCCGCCCTCGCCGCCCACGCCGACCGCATCTTCAAGACCGCCATCGAGCACCAAGCCGAGATCTATTTCGAGGCCGCCGTCGGCGGCGGCATCCCGATCATCAAGGTCTTCCGGGAGAGCCTCGTGGGAAACCACATCCGCGAGTTCTACGCCATCATCAACGGCACCACCAATTTCATGCTCACCCAGATGGTCGGGAAGGGCTGGTCGTACGAGCAGGCCCTGAAGCGCGCCCAGGAACTCGGCTTCGCCGAGAAAGACCCCACCCTCGACGTCAACGGCTCCGACGCCATGGCCAAGAGCGGGCTCCTCGCCATGCTCGCCTTCGGGGGACACATCGACTCGAAGAAGATCCACCGGGAGGGCATCGAATCCATCCGCCCCGTCGACGTGGCCTTCGCCCGCCAACTCGGCTACAAGATCAAGCTCCTCGGCATCGCCAAGCAGAAAGAGGTGGGGAAGGCCGAGATCCACGTCCACCCCACCTTCATCCCCGCCGGGAGCGAACTCGCCAATGTTGAGAACGAGTTCAACGCCATCTACGTGAAGGGCGATTTCCTGGGGCCCTCCCTCTACTACGGCAAGGGCGCCGGCAGCCACCCCACCGCCAGTTCGGTGGTGAGCGACCTCCACGATCTGGGGCAGCGCATCAACGGGCAGAACCGGTTCAACCCCGCCCGCTACCGCTTCGACCGGGACATCACCGTCATGCCCATGGATTCGGTGGAGAGCGCCTTCTACCTGCGCCTGCAGGTACAGGAGCGCAGCGGCATCCTCGCCAAAGTTACCACCGTCTTCGCCAAGCACCGCATCAGCATCAAGAGCATCGTGCAGCACGACGCCGAAGACCCGAAGAATATCCCCATCGTCTTCGTGCTCCACAAGACAAGGGAGAAGGACCTCCGCCAGGCGGTGGCCACCATCTCCCGCTTCCCCTTCGTGCGGGAAGCGCCCGTGTGTTACCGCATCGAGGACCTTTCCTAAGCGCGCCCCGGCGCGGAAAGCTCGGCGGGCGGTTTCGGCCCCCGAAGCTTCCGCCCCCGAGGCCCAGATCCCGCGGCCGATGCGGGAAGAGAGCGGAACGTGACCCTTCAATTCTATAACAGCCTCACCCGAAATCTAGAACCCTTCCAGAGCATCCGCCCCGGCAAGGCCGGCCTCTATTCCTGCGGGCCCACCGTCTACGACTACGCCCACATCGGGAATTTCCGCGCCTACGTCTTTTCCGACCTCCTCCACCGTACGCTGAGGCTCTTCGGCTACGAGGTCCAATTGGTGATGAACATCACCGATGTCGACGACAAGACCATCCGCGCGGCCCGCCAGCGGCAGATCCCCCTCGGCGAGGTCACCCGGCCCTTCGAGGCGGCCTTCCACGAGGACCTCGCAAAACTGCATATCCTCAAGGCCGGGACCTACCCGAGGGCCACCGACCATGTGCCCGAGATGATCCGAATGATCGAGAAACTTCGGGAGGCCGGGCACGTCTACGAGAGCGAGGGCTCGCTCTATTTCCGCATCGAATCCTTCCCCGACTACGGGCGCCTCATCAACCTGCAGCGCGAGGAACTGCGCGCCGGAGCCAGCAAGCGCGTGGCCTCCGACGAGTACGAGAAGGAGCAGGTGAGCGATTTCGTCCTGTGGAAGGGATGGGTCCCGGAAGACGGGGCCGTCGCCTGGGATTCCCCCTTCGGCAAGGGCCGCCCCGGCTGGCACATCGAATGCTCCGCCATGAGCACCAAGTACCTGGGGGACCATTTCGACCTCCACACCGGCGGCATGGACAATAAATTCCCCCACCACGAGAACGAGATCGCCCAGAGCGAATGCTGCACGGGGAAGACCTTCGTCAACACGTGGATCCACTGCAGCCACCTGATGGTCGACGGCAAGAAGATGAGCAAATCCGCCGGCAATTTCTATACCCTGCGCGACCTGCTGGGGAAAGGCTACTCCGCCGAGGCCATCCGCCACCTGCTCATCTCCACGCATTACCGCAATTTCCTCAACTTCACCCTCGAGGGCCTCGCGGCCAGCGGCAAGGCCATCGCCAAGATCAACGCCTTCGCCCAGGAACTCACCCAAGCGGCGCAGAACGGGGCCGAGGGTCCCGGCGCCCCCCTGGTCGACCTCGCCGCCGCCAAGGAAAAGCGCTTCCGGGATAGCCTCGCCGACGACCTCAACGCTTCGGGCGCCATGGGCGCCGTCTTCGAGTTCATGCATGAAGCCCGGGAACGCCGCGACTCGTGGACGAAAACCGCAGCGAAGGCCGCGTTGGCCTTCCTCGAGACCGCCCAATCGGTCTTCGCGTGCTTCGACCTCGCGCCCGCCGCCACCGCCCCCGAGGCCGCCTATCCCGAAGCCGTCGCCGCGCTCCTGGAAGCGCGCAAGGCCGCCCGGGCCTCCCGCCAATTTTCAGAATCCGACCGATTGCGCGACGCCCTCGCCGCCCTCGGCTGGGTGGTGAAAGACACCCCGAAGGGGCAAATCCTTGAACGATCCTGATCCCGCATTCGACGCGGACCTTCCCCCCAGCCCCCCGGACGACGGCGGCGCGCTGCGGCCGCTCTTCGGCCTCAACCCCGTGCTCGAGGCCCTAAGGCGCAAACTCGCCTTCCGCCGCGTGCTCATCGCCAAGTCGGCGGGGGAGCGCAACCCGCGCCACGAGGAACTCATCGCGCTCTGCAAGGAGCAGAAGGTCCAATTCCGCTTCGAGGAGGCCGCCTGGTTCGACGAGAAACTCCCCGGGAAGAACCACCAGGGGGTCGTCGCCGAACTCAAGGGCGGCGCGCGCCTCATCGCCGAACTCGCGCCCTTCCTCGAGACCGTCTGTCGGGAGCGGCCCCGCCCCCTCGTGCTCGTCCTCGACCGGGTCACCGACCAGCAGAACCTGGGCGCCATCGCGCGCTCCGCCTACTTCTTCGGGGTCGACCTCATCATCCAAGAGAGCTCCTATAGCGCCCCGGTGGATGAGACCGTCCACCGGGTCTCCAGCGGCGCTTCCCTGGTCATTCCCTTCCACCGCTGCGAGAAACTCTCCTCCGCGCTCCTGACCCTCGCCGAGGCCGGTTTCCGCGTCCTTGCCGCCGACCAGGAGAGCGGGGCCATCCCGATCCACGAAGCGGACCTAAGCGGCCGGGTGGCCTTCATCCTCGGCGCCGAGGGGTCCGGGGTGCGGCCCCATCTCCTGCGCAGCGCGACGGCGGTGGTTTCCATCCCGGGCAACGGCGATTTCGATTCCCTCAATGTCGGGAGCGCGGCCGCCGTGCTGTGCCAAGAGTTCCGCAGGCCCCGCGGCTAGCGCCTTGTTCCCCTTCACCTGGACCGGCGCTCCCATGCTTTTGTCCCGGGCCCTTTCCGGGAAGGATCCGTCGCGGCCCTGGGAAGCCCTCATCCGGGCGGGGCATGTGCTCGTGTTCCGACGCTTCATCGGCGCCGGCTATCAGGTGAAGGAAGGCGACCAGGTCTCCTGGCAGGACCGGGTGGTGGAACCCGAGGTCCGCGGGGATTGGAAGATCCTGTGGCGGGACGCGGATTACCTGGCCGTCGACAAGCCCCCCAATGTCCCCGTGCATCCCACCGGGGCCTACCGCGAGCATTGCCTCGTGCGCATGCTCGAGACCCGGGTGGGGCCCGTCTTCCCCCTCCACCGCCTGGATCGGGAGACCTCGGGGGTGCTGATCTTCGCCCTCCACGTCGAGGCCGCCCGGGCGGGGCACCTCGCCTTCCACCGGAACCAGAAGACCTATCTGGCGGGGGTGCACGGTCGCTTCCCGAAACGCCTGGTCGTCGACCTTCCCCTCGGAAAGAAGGCGGGCTCCCAGATCCGCATCCGCCAGGGGCCCGACGTGGCGGGTCAGACGGCCCGCACCCGCTTCGCACGGGTCGCTTCGGGGAGCGAATTAAGCCTGGTGATGGCCTGGCCCGAATCCGGGCGAAAGCACCAGATCCGCTCCCACTTGGTGGAATCCGGCTTTCCGGTGGTCGGGGACAAGATTTATGGCCTCGATGAGGCCTTTTTCCTCGATTTCATCGATGGAAAACTCGGGAGTGACGCCAAAGAGCGGCTGATCCTGGATCGGCACTTCCTCCATTGCTGGAAAATTCGCTTCCGGCACCCGATACTGCATACTATGGTCGTGCTGAAAAGCCCCCTGCCCCCCGATTTGACCCGCCTCGTCGAAAGGTGCCGGCCTTGAGCGAATCCAATTCCCGGGAAGAACGCAAGGCTGAGATCCGCCGGAAGGTGGAGCGCCTCACCACGCTGATGGGCGACTCCACCAGCATCCAGGACATCCTTACCACCCGCTACCGCGACGCCCTCGACCGGGTGAAGAATCTCTCCGAGCAGAACGAAGAGACCCGGAAGAAAATCGCCGACCTCGAGAAAGAGCGCGCCAAGGGCCCCCAAGGCGAAAGCGGCAAGGGGGCCGCGGGAAATACGGATTCCAAGAGTTCCGGGGCGGGCCCGACAGACGGAAATGGACCTCAGCGGGGAGAGCGTTCCGGTTCCAGGGGCTCGGATGCACCAGGGGACCGGGGCTTTGGGGGCCAAGGCTCCCCCGTTACTCCCGGCGCCGATGCGAGCGCTGCCGGAGCAGGACCCTCCTCGGGAAACTCCGAGGAGTCTGGTGAGGCCGCAAAGGAACTCCTCAATCTAAAAAAAGAGCTCGCCGCCCAAGAAAAGGAATTGGGGGAACTCCGGCAGGCCGCCAAAAAATCCGCCGCGAAGCCTTCCGGAAAAGCCCCCGTCGGGGCGCAAGATCGACTTTACCCGGGGCAGGAGTACGCCCGCTCGGGATCCGCTCGCAAGGCCCCCGAATCATTCTTAGATGAGATCGGGGGGTACCTCGGAGGCGACGAACAGCCGGCATGGGCTTCTGGTTCAGAGGCCGCTACCGGAACGGAAAAATCACCTAATGCTCCAATCCAAGGTGGTCCCGGAGTCGGCGGTAGCCCTGGCGCCGGTGGTGGCCCTGGAGCCGGCGGTGGCCCTGGAGCCGGCGGTGGCCCTGGAGTCGGCGGTGGCCCTGGAGCCAGTGGTGGCCCTGGAGCCGGCGGTGGCCCTGGAGTCGGCGGTGGTCCTGGAGCCGGTGGTGGCCCTGGAGCCGGTGGTGGCCCTGGAGTCGGCGGTGGCCCTGGAGTCG
>JAFLEE010000091.1 GCA_017302015.1 Spirochaetota bacterium
GCGACCGCGGCGGTCACGCCGAACTCGGTCTTGATGGCTTCCACCAGGTCGTTGAGTTCGACCACCGTCATGCTCTTGATTTCCTTGATGAAATCTTCTTTCGTCAGCGCCATGGGATTCTCCTGGGATGTTCTTTAAGTCGTTCGGGGATTTCGGATGGGATCAGGCGGCGGGGGCTTCGCCCTCGGCCTTCTTCTTGTCGGCGACGGCCTGCAGCATGGCCGCGAGGCCCGACAGCGGGGCCTGCAGGTAGCCGACCAGCATGGCGTAGAGCACCTGGCGCGGCGGGATATTGGCCATCTTCTTGATGTAGGCCGCATCGACCAGCTTGCCGTCGTGGTAGCCGCCCTTGATCTTGAGCTTCTCGGCCTTCTCGCTGTCGGCGAGGGCCTTGCCGGCGGCGGCGAAATCTTCGCCGGCGATGGCGAGGGCCGTCATGCCCGTGAAGAGGTTCTCGGGGGCGTCGATCTTCTGGTTCTTGAGCGCGCGGTGGAGCAGCGTGTTCTTGCTGATGCGCAGCGCGCCGCCGCCCTTGCGCAGCGAACTGCGCACGGCGGAGAGGTCGGTGAAGTTGACGCTGTCGTAGCCCACGAAGACGAGGTTTCGGCCGGCGACGAGCTTCTCGAGGAGGGCCACTTCCGTGGTCTTCTCGGGCTTGATTTTCTTTACCTGGGTGGACATGATGGGTTCCTTCAGGCCGCCTTGCTGGGGCTTTTCTTGTTGAGTTGGACGCTTTTGCCCATGCTGGAGGTCACGTGGACGCTGCGCACGTAGTCGCCCTTGAGGTCGGAGGGCTTCTTCTTGAGCACGATGTCGAAGAAGACCTTGAAATTATCCACCAGTTGCTGCTCGCCCATCGACGCCTTGCCGATGGAGAAGTTGATGATGCCCGCCGCGTCGGCGCGGAACTCGCGCCGGCCGGCCTTGACCTCTTTCACCGCGGTGGTGACGTCGTCGGTGACCGTCTTGGCCTTGGGGTTGGGCATGAGGCCCTTGGTGCCGAGCACGCGCGCGACCTTGGCGATGCTCTTCATCATGTCGGGGGTGGCGATGGCGACGTCGAAGCCCGTCCAGTTGCCGTTGATCTTCTCGATGAGGTCGTCGTCGCCCACGAAGTCGGCGCCGGCGGCCTTGGCCTCTTCGGCCTTCTTGCCCTTGGCGAAGACCAGCACGGTCTTCGATTTCCCGAAGGCGTTGGGGAAACTGACGGTGTCGCGGATGGTGTGCTTCTTCTCGAGCTTGAGGGCGACCGAGACGTCGACGGACTCGTCGAACTTGGCCGTCGCGCCCTTCTTGACGAGGCCGACCGCCTCTTCGATGGTCAGGATGGCCGAGTTGGGGGCGAGCGCCTTGAACCGTTTGCTGTGCTTTTTCATGAGGGAAACCTCGCGGGGGGAAATCAGGCCTCGACCGTCACGCCCATGCTGCGCGCGGTGCCCGCGACGCTCTTCTTGGCGGCTTCGATGTCGTTGGCGTTGAGGTCGACCATCTTCTGCTTGGCGATGGCTTCAACCTGCGCCTGCGTGAGCTTGCCGACCTTCTCTTTGTTGGGGGTCTTCGAGCCGCTCTCGAGGCCGAGGACCTTCTTGATGAGCACCGAGGTCGGCGGGGTCTTGTAGACCAGGGAGAAGGAGCGGTCTTCGTAGATGGTGACCACGACGGGGATGATGAGGCCGGCGTCTTTCTGGGTCGCGGCGTTGAACTGCTTGCAGAACTCCATCAGGTTGATGCCCGTGGGGCCCAGCGCCGTGCCCACGGGCGGGGCCGGGTTGGCCTTGCCGGCCGACAATTGGAGTTTGAGCTGCTTGGTTACTTTTTTAGCCATGGGAGGGGGACCTGTTTCAGTTTTTCTTGACCTTGAAGTAATCGATTTCGACCGGGGTGATGCGCCCGAAGATCTCGACGTTCACCGAGACCTTGCGCTTGTCGAGGTGGATGGCCTTGATCGTGCCCTGGAAGTTATTGAAGGGACCGTCGATGATGAGCACCTTCTGGCCGACCTCGAAGTCGATCTGGACGGGGGAGAAGTCGCCCACGGCCTCGTTCTTGGTGATGAGGTTCTTGACGTCTTTATCGAGGAGCGCGCGGGGGCGGTTGCCGCCCTGGACGACGAAACCGCCCACATAAGGCGTCTGGGCCATGTAGGCCTCGCTCTCGCGGTCGAGTTCCATCTTGACGTAGATGTAGCCGGGGAACGACTTGCGCTCCATCTGCTTCTTCTTGCCGTCTTTGTAGACCGTCTCTTTATAGGTGGGGACGATGACGTCGGTGATCTGGGCGATGGGCTCGGTCTTGAGGCGCTTCTCGAGGGCCTGCTTGGCCGAGAATTCCTTCCCCGACTGGGTGTGAACGATGTACCACTTCTGCTCTTTCGTTTCCATCGGGGAACCTGTCACCGGTCGAGCCGGCGGCGCAGCGTGCTGACGGCGATGGGCACCGCGATGACGAGCGCCACGAAGATGAAGAAGGTGGTGGGGGTGAAGAGGCCGCGCACGGAGTCGATGCGGGTCACGGTGATGAGTTTGACGACCTGGGAAACCAGGAAATCGACCCCAAAGAGGCCGATGGAGACCACGACCAGGCTGACCAGCACCACGATGGTGGTGTTGAGCACGTGGTCACGGGTCGGCCACGTGGTTTTTTCCTGGAGTTCGGTCCGGGTTTCTCGGATGAATTGTATAAGTCGTTTCCACCAGTTCATGTTATTCTCGAAATTCGGGCCAGGCAGGGCTCGAACCTGCAACCTACGGAGTTGGAATCCGCCACTCTACCAATTAGAGCTACTGGCCCGGACCGAGCCCGCAGTCAGAATTGAACTGACGACCCTTTCCTTACCATGGAAATGCTCTACCACCTGAGCTATGCGGGCGGGGAGCGAGGATTTTACAACGACCGTGAATAACTGTCAAATATCGTGCCAATCCATTCTAAAAAGGGCCAAAAGACCCTGTTTTTCAAGGATCTTGACAAATGAAACCCCGCGAATTCATACGAATTCAGTGGGGATTTAAGGACCGAAGGGGCGCCGATGGGGCCGGTTTCGGCCTGTCGCCTTCCATTATATGACTTTGAATCCGATGGATTCGAGATTCTTCCGCCAAGGGGCGGGGATGGGGCCCGCCTGGATCGTATGGCATTCCCATTCGCTGCGGCGGGGGTATTCTTTGCGGAGCCGATCGAAATGGGCCGCTAGGGCGCCTACGGGGCCCTCCCGCAGGGCCCGGCTATCCCGGCGGACATCATAGGCCGATTGGATCACCCTATTGAGGTATTCCTCAAACGATTCGGAAGGGTGCGCGGGCATGGCGCGGACGGGGTTGGCCTCGGGGCCCAGGCTTGAGCGCCAATCCCAGTAGCCGGGCTTCCCGAGCCATCGGCACAGGGCATCCACCACCATCTGGAGGCCCTTGAGTTTCGCGGTAAAGGCATAACCCGCGATGTGGGGGGTAGAAAGCAGGCAACGATTTAGGAGTTCGGGCCGGATGCGCGGTTCCCCTTGCCAGACATCGAGCATGAGGTCGCGGACGTATCCGCCATCGAGGGCCCCGAGGAGCGCCCCTTCATCCACCACCTCTCCCCGGGAAGCGTTTATAAAGAGGGGTTTGGATCTCAAGGTCGAGAGGAAGGACTGGGAAACCATCCCCACGGTGGGATGGGGGCCCCCTTCCACGTGGGGCACGTGAAAGGTCAGC
Organism: Spirochaetota bacterium; assembly: GCA_017302015.1. GTDB lineage: Bacteria > Spirochaetota > UBA12135 > COTS27 > JAFLEE01 > JAFLEE01. The sequence goes on from JAFLEE010000091.1 coordinate 3,693, forward strand.
ACATCCGCATCCACCACCTCTTTCAGGGTGACATACCGGCGATCGCCTGTTTTTTCAGCGAGGGGCGGGTCGACCGGGAGGACCTTGGCGCCCAGGGCCTCGAGGGCCTTGCAAAGGCGCCCCCCCACGTTTCCGCAGCCGATGATCGCGACGGTGAGGCCTTCAAAGGACCGGTTTTGGTCCCGAAGCCAGGGGGAGAGGGCCGAGAGTACCCATTCCACCACGGAGGTCGCATTGCTTCCCGGGGCGCTGGCGAATTGCACGCCGAGGGCGGCGAGGTCGTCTTCGTGGACGTGTTCGGTGCCCGCGGTGGCCGTGGCGACGAAGCGAACCGGCGTGCCTTCCAATAATTTACGGTCGACCCGGGTCACGGAGCGCACCACGAGGGCATCGCAGGCGGCGAGGTGTTCTTTCCGGAGTTCACGGCCCTTGAACAAGGCGACTTCACCCAAGGGGGAAAGGGCTTGGACGGCGGAAGGGATGTTTTCGTCGGCGAGGATTCGGAGCATCGGCTAATTGTCGCGAAAGTCGTGGGTTTTTGCCAATGGATCAGGGTGGGTGGGAGTGGATTGATGAAAATTGACAGATATACCGGTGATGTGGGGGCCGACAGGGATGGTGAGGGGATGGTGTGGGGGTGGAGGCGAAGTGGATCTCCTTCTCGATGGCGGCGGGGGGTCCTAGGTGATGCTAAGGGTCGACGCGCCAGCCAAAAAATGATCTAGGAGTCGGTGCGACTTGTATCCATTTTTCCGGAATCGACATGCAGGAACCGCTTTAGGCGGGTTTACAGCCCATTGCCGCATGTCTGTCGGTTGTGAATCCGGCGAGCATCGCACTTTTAGAAATAAGCCACATAGGCTCCTAAAAAAATATATTGCTTCGGGGGCAGAATTATATTAGATTATCTGTAGACTAATTTCTATGAAAGTATCCAGCAAATGTGAATATGCGCTTCGCTGTCTGATGGATCTTGCGGTCCACGGGGAAGGGGTTTCCCTCCATATCGAGGACATCGCGCGGAGGCAGGATATCCCCCTGAAATTCCTCCAAACCATCATTTTAAGCCTGAAAAAGGCCAAAATGGTGGAGAGCAAGAAGGGCCCGGGCGGGGGCTATTTCCTCGTGAAAAGACCCGACCAGATCCACCTGGGCGACCTCATTGAGACCCTCGATGGGGCCCTCCTTCCCACCCTTCGGACCAGGGGTTCGGGGAAGCAAAAACAGGCGATTTGGCAGGATGCGGCCGATGGAATTTGGAACCGTTTCGGGGCGGCTGTGAGGGACACCGCCAAGGGTTTTACCCTCGAACAGGCCGTCACGGAATACCGTCGAATGAACCAGGGCGAAGGGGCCCAGATGTTCCATATCTGATCGGATTAGGTCCAGAAGCCCGTCGGGTTCCTGGACAGATTTTTTATTGTTTTAGCCATGAAACCCCTGATCCGACGGCGGACTTAGGGTAGAATTTAGAGAAGTTGCAGCGAAAGCGTTTCCCTTCGCATGGGTCATGGGTATATGAAATGATGATATTATTCCACATGGGCTACCGAATTAATATACTATGAGTAATCATGGAAGTCCTTGGGAAGCTTTGACGGCCTCCGATTTGTTGGATTCCCGGCGGGGGAAAAACCCGCTCTTTTGCACCGTGGGCCCCCGGGAGCCCCTGACTCGGGCCGCTCTTTTGATGCTGGTCCACGGGTATTCCAGGCTGCCCGTGATCGAAGGGGATGAAGTCGTCGGCATGCTGGATGAGCGCCAAGTCTTGAACGCCATCGGCGGGGGCCAAGGCGCCCTGGATCTCCCGATTTCGCTTCGCATGATGGCCGGGCCTCCGGTGGTGGAGGGCGCGGTCAGCGGCACGGCGGTCTGGAACCTCCTCGTCAAGGGGGACGGGCTCGTGATGGTCCGCGACGCCGGCGAATGGAAGGGCATCCTCACCGCTTCCGACCTCCTCAGCGCGCTGACGATGCCCGCTTCTCCCGAGTTCGCCATCTAAGCCCATGGCCACCCACCTCAAGCACAGCGCCGTCGGAACTTGGGAAGGGGTGGAGACCAAGGTCTACAAGACCGAGGGGACCCATTTCAAGGATATCGTGCGCCGCCAACTCCTGGGGCCCGAGACGCCGGCCACCCCCTTCGAACTCCGCTATTTCGAGATCGCCCCGGGCGGCTATAGTTCGCTGGAGATCCACGAGCACACCCACACCGTGATCATCGCCCGCGGCCGGGGGCATGCGATCCTCGGCGACCGCGCGGTGGAAGTCGACGCCCACGACGTCTGCCATACCGGGCCCGGGGAAGCCCACCAATTCCTCGCCGACCGCGGGGAAGCCCTGGGATTCTATTGCCTCGTCGACAAGGATCGCGACCGCCCCCGCCTGCCAAACGAGGAAGAACTCGAACGACTGCGGGCGAAGCCGGAACTCGCGCGCATCCTGCGCTTCTAATCCCCCCGCCCGCTCTCCCCGGAGGAACGCCCCGTGACCCAGCCCGCCCCCCTCGATTTCCTCGATGCGAAGCCCCGCGCCGCGACCCATGGCTTCGACACGCTCTGCCTGCACGCCGGGCACCAGCCCGACGGCGATACCGGGGCCCGCGCCGTGCCCATCTACCAGAGCACGAGCTTCGTCTTCGAGTCGCCCCAGCGCGCCGCCGACCTCTTCGCCCTCACGGATTTCGGCAATATCTACACCCGGCTCGGCAACCCGACCACCGCGGTGCTCGAGGAGCGCATCGCGACCCTCGACGGCGGCAGCGCCGGAGTCGCCACGGCCTCGGGCATGGCGGCCCAGCTCTGCGCGCTCCTCGCCTTCCTGAAACCGGGCGACCACCTCGTCGCGAGCAACCGCCTATACGGCGGCACCTTCACCCAATTCGACGTGCTCATCCGCCGCCTGGGGATCGAGACGACCTTCGTCGACCCCGGCGATCCGGCGGCTTGGAAGGCCGCGGTGCGGCCCCAAACGCGCGCCCTCTACGGCGAAACCCTCGGCAACCCCGGCGGCGAGGTCTTCCCGTTTGAGGCGCTCTCGGCCCTCGCCCGCGAGATCCACGTCCCCCTCCTCATCGACAATACCTTCGCCACGCCCTACCTCTGCCGGCCCCTGGAGCACGGCGCCGATATCGTGGTGTACTCGGCCACCAAATTCCTCGGCGGCCACGGGAGCGCCATCGCCGGCCTCGTCGTCGACGGCGGTCGCTTCGATTGGGGCGCCGACGACCGCTTCCCCCTGATGACCGAGCCCAGCGCCGCCTACCACGGCTTGCGCTTCTACGAGAACTTCCGCACCCTCGCCTTCGCCCAGAAGGTGCGCTGCGAACTCCTTCGGGATACCGGGGCCTGCCTCTCGCCCTTCAACGCCTTCCTCATCCTCCAGGGCATCGAAACCCTGTCGCTGCGCATGGAGCGCCATACGGCCAACGCGCGGGCGGTGGCCGAGTTCCTCGCCGCCCATCCTGCGGTCTCGTGGGTGCGCTGGTCGGGCCTGAAGGATTCCCCCCAGAAGCCCGCGGTCGACCGTTATCTGGGCGGCCGGGCCGGGAGCGTTTTCGTGTTCGCCCTCAAGGGCGGGCGTGAGGCCGGGGTGAAGTTCATCGAAGGCCTCGATCTATTCAGCCACCTGGCCAATGTGGGCGATAGCCGGTCCTTGGTGATCCATCCCGCCTCGACCACGCACCAGCAGATGGAAGAGAAGGATCTGAAAGCCGCCGGCATCGACCCGGGCCAGATCCGCCTATCCATCGGGCTCGAGAGCGCCGAAGACCTCCTCGCCGATTTGGCCCAAGCGCTCAAGGGCCTGGCCTAGCCGTTCGAACCCCGCCGACACGCCGAAGGAGCCCCCCATGCTGAGAGATCCCGGTCAGGAAGCCGTCATCCGCGAAATCCTCTCCAAACCGCGCCGCTACGCCCTCTACGGCATGAGCGCCAACCCGGTTAGGCCGAGTTTTTTCGTGGGCAGTTACCTCGCCGGGCACGGGTTCGATTTCGTGAGCATCAACCCGGGGGTGAAGGCCATCTTCGATCGCCCCTGCTACCCGAAACTCGCCGATATCCCTGGCGGGCCCGAGGTGGCGGTCATCTTCCGCCGCGCCGAGGAATGCCCGGGGGTGGTCAAGGAAGCTGTGGCCGCGGGCGCGAAGTACGTCTGGCTCCAATTCGGCCTCGTGAGCGACGAGAGCCGCCGCCTCGCAGCCGAAGCGGGCATCGGCTACGTGGAGGATCGCTGCCTCAAAGTCGAGCATTCCCGCTATCTCGGAAACCTGTACCAGGCCGGCATCAATACCGGCCTTATTTCGGCCCGCCGGCGCAACGCCTCCCGGGGGACCCCCGAAGGGGTGTCGGTCGCTGCGGTCTGCCGTCTATGAATCGCATCGGAGTTGGCGGCAGACCGTGAAAGCCGCGCTTTTGGTGGAACCGGGCCGCATCGAAGTGCGGGAAGTTCCCGACCCTGTGGCGGGCCCCGGCGGCCTGGTGCTCGAGGTGGAATGGGCCGGCACCACCGGCACCGATTTGAAGGCCTTCCGCCGTGGGCATCCCAAGATCCCCATGCCGGGGCGTTTCGGCCACGAGGTCGTCGGCCGGGTGGGGGCCCTCGGCGAGGGCGCCTCGGGGTGGACCCCCGGCGAACGCGTGATCGCGCTCCATTCCTCGCCCTGCGGGCGTTGCCCTCCCTGCCGACGCGGCCAGACCAATCTCTGCGATGATTTCGAGAAGCGCCTCAATCTGGGCGCCTTCGCTTCCCGATTGGCCGTGCCGGCGGACATCGCCCGCGTGTACACCTTCCGCGTGCCTGCGCACGTGCCCCCGCGGCGCGCGCTCTTCCTCCAGTCCCTCTCGTGCGTGGTGCATTCCCTTTCGCGGCTACGCCTCGAGAAGGGCGAGCGGGTGCTGGTGCAGGGCATCGGTTGCCTCGGCCTGCTCCACGCCCTCGTGGCGCGGCTTCAGGGCGCGCAAGTTCTCTTGGCCGCCCGAAGGCCCGAGAGGCGGGCCCTCGCCGAAAAACTCGGTTTCGAAGCCGTCGAGGTGGACGACGGGGGCCTCGCGCGGCTGCCCGGAAGGTTCGGCGCGCGCGGCGGGAGCGAAGCGCCCGATGCGGTCATCGACGCCGCGGGGACCCTCCCCAGCTGGCAAGCCGCGGTGGCCACGGTCCGTCCGGGGGGCCGCGTCCTCTTCTTCGGCGGCCTTCCCGCCTCGGTGAGCGTGCCCCTCGACCACCCCCGCGTGCACTACCAGGAGATCGACCTCATCAATACCTTCCATTACACGCCCAAGGACGTCTCCGCCGCCACGAAGATCCTCTTCGAGGGAAACCTCGAGCCGGAGCGCTGGCTCTCGGACACCGATCTGGGCCAACTCGCGGGGGCCTTCGCCGAATTGGAAGCGGGACGAGCCCTGAAGTACGCAGTCTCCCCCGGAACTTAGCCTCCCATCCCTCCCCGATTTCTACGGAACCCCGAATGAGCGCAAACCCACCATGACCCGGAAAACCCTCGCGGCGGTGCTCCGCGCCGACGGAACCACCCCCCTCGAGACCATCGAACTCCCCGAACGCCAACCCGGCGATCTGCTCGTGCGGCTCCGGGCCTGCGGGGTTTGCACGGGGGAGGCCATGCGCTGGTACACCGCCGGCAAAACTTCGGCCATCCTCGGCCATGAGGTGGTGGCCGAAGTCTTGGAGGGCGGCGAAGGGACGGCCTTCAAGCCCGGCGACCGCATCTTCCCCCACCACCACGCGCCCTGCGGCGAGTGCGAAGCGTGCCGCGGCGGCCACGAGAGCAGTTGCGACGCGTGGAAGAAATCCCGCCTCGTCCCCGGCGGCTATGCCCGGGAGTTCATCGTCCCCGCGTGGAACGCCCGGCGCGACACGCGCCTCATCCCCCCGGCCCTCTCGGATGACGCGGCCATCTTCATCGAACCCGTGGCCTGCGTGGTCCGTGCCCTGCACAAGGCTTCGGGAACGCTCCCCTCCCCCACCGCGCCCTCCATGGAAGTACCCGCGGGCGGGCGTGGGTTCCAGCGGATCGCCATCCTCGGCCTCGGCTTCATGGCCCAATTATGCGCGCGGCTTTTCAAGGAGCGCTTCCCGGGCGCCCGCATCGCCGCCACCGAACTCATCCCCGAACGCCGGGAGCAGGGGCGGGCCCTCGGCCTCCACGCCATCCTCGATGCCTCGCTCCCGGACCTCCCCTCCGCCCTCGCCCGTGAATTGGGCGGCGAACCCGAATTGGTGGTGGTCTGCCCCTCCAGCGCCCGCGCGGTCGCCCAGGGCCTTTCCCTCGCCGCCCCGGGCGGTCGCGTCGTCCTCTTCGCCCCGCCCGCCCCGAAGGACCCCGTGGCCGTGGATTTTAACCGCCTTTATTTCCGCGAGACCTCGATCGTCTCCGCGTTCTCCTGCGGACCCGCCGACGTGCTGGAGTCCCTCCTCTGGTGCCAGCGCCTGGCGTCGGACTTCGAGGGGATGATCAGCCACCGCTGGCCCCTCGACCGGGTGGGCGAGGCGCTCTCGGCCATCGCGGCGCAGGACCCCGGCGTACTGAAGGTGGTGGTGCGGACCCCTCCCGGCCTCCCCTTGGCCGAAAGCCAAGGGGAGGAGTAGGATCAGGCAGCGGAGTGGAATCTGGAGAGGAGCACGTGGAGGGTGTGGGGATTCGGTTCTCTTAGTCGGGCGCCGTCTGGCGAAAGGACCATGACAAAATAGTTGATGGATGAGATACCGCCGTTTGTGGTCGTGGAAACCCACCCCGATTTCGTCGTCATCGACAAGGCGCCGGGGGTGGACTTCCACGGGAGCGAGGGGAAAAGCGGCCTTTGCGAGCGGGTGCGCCAGGCCACGGGCCTCACGGAACTCTTCCCCGTGCACCGCCTCGATTCCATCACCTCGGGCCTGATGCTCTTCGCCCGGAGCCAGAAGACGGCCAACGAACTCTCGAAACTCTTCGCGGAGCACCGCGTCGGAAAATATTACCTCGCCATCGGCACCGGGCGCCCGTCCAAAACCCAGGGAGAGGTGCGGGGGGATCTGGCCCGCGCCCGCCGCGGCGCGTGGATGCTCACCCGGGGCAAGACGAACCCCTCGATCACCAAATTCTTCAGCGCCGGCCTGGGCGACGGGTTGCGCCTCTTCCTCCTAAGGCCCCTCACGGGCAAGACGCACCAGCTGCGCGTCGTGCTGAAATCCCTCGGGAGCCCGGTGCTCGGCGACCCGCTCTACGGCAAGGCCGCAATTGCCGCGGACCGGGCCTATCTCCACGCGTGGCGCCTCTCCTTCCGCCTCGACGGCTTCAATCATGATCTTCGCCGCGACCCGAAACTGGGCTCCCATTTCGCCGCCGCGGCCGTTGTGGAACGGATCGAGTCGCTGTGGAAACTCATGGCGGGCCTCAAAGAGGAACCCCTTTCGACCCTGGCCCCCGACGACGACGAGCCATGATCTATACCGTCACCCTCAATCCGGCCCTCGACCGGGAACTCCTAGTCGATGCGGTCCGCCTCGGCGAAGTACTTCGCGCCAAGGGCCGCCGGGACGAAGCCGGGGGCAAGGGCTATAACGTCTCGCGGGCCCTCCTCGCCCTGGGGAAAAAAAGCGTCTCTCTCGGTTTCCTCGGCGGCGAGACGGGCGCCCACCTCGGCGCCTCCATCGCCCAGGGCGGGCTCGACCTGGTGACGATCCCCATCGCGGGGGAAACCCGCACCAATATAAGCCTCGTAGGCGAAGTCGGCGAAAGCCTCAAGGTGAACGAGCCCGGCCCGCACATCCTCCCCGGGGAATGGGAGGGGATGCTTCGCCAAGTGGAAAGCCTCGCCCAGACCGGCGACTGGTGGATTTTTTCGGGGAGCCTCCCCGAAGGCCTACCCGCGACCGCCTATGAAACCCTCATCCAGACCGTCGGGGCCCGGGGCGCCCGCGCCATCCTGGATACCAGCGGCGACGCGCTTCGCCATGGATGCTCGGCCCACCCGTTCCTGGTGAAGCCGAACGCGAGCGAGGCGCGGGAAGCCCTCGGGATCGGCCCATCGGAGCCCCGCGGCCATGAGGAACTTTCCCGCGGCATGATTTCCCTCGGGGCTCTCGGAGTCTTCCTCACCCTCGGCAAAAACGGGGCCCTCGCGATGAACGCGGGCGAAACGCATTTCCGCAGCGCGCCCGTCATCCAGGAACGGAACGCCACCGGCGCCGGCGACGCCGCATTGGCCGGCTTCGTCTGGGCGCTGGATGAGGGGCGCCCATGGCGCGAGGCCCTGGAGTGGGGGATCGCCTGCGGGGCCGCGGCGGCGGGGAAGAGGGGCAGCGGCGTGGGCACGCGGGCGGAGGTGGAGGGAGTGCTCGGCGGGATGAGGGCGACTCAGCGTCCATCCCACCCGTGAGGTCGATCCGCCTTGGATCGAACCCGACGTTGATGATTGGGCGTTGCAATGGAAATCGTGGGGCTTGAACGAGCGTTGAAGCCCGAACCAAAACGCAAAAATGATCCCATGCCGCCAAGGCGAATGGGATTTTGATCCAAACTCACCCGACGCCTCTTCGTCGAAGCAAGTGCCCTCGCTTCCCAACATCTGAACTATTGCTTGATTCGCATCGGCGAGTTTTCGAAAGGCGTCATCCCTCCAAAAACATCACCGTATACGGCGCGATCGCCACCTTTCCCTTCACGAGCTTCCCATCCAGCAAATTCTTCATGGGATGAGGGAGGCGGATCCAACCCGGTTTATTCTCCAACTCGATGACGCAGAGGGCCCGTTTCCCCTGGCCGGCCCTGGGAACGGCCAGGATATTGGGGGCGGCCGGGAAGGCCGGGAGGATTCCTTTTTCTTTGCAGAGGGCGGCCATCAGGGTCGCCAGATCATCCGGTTGGGGCATGGTGCCCAGCGCGATGACCGCTCCCTTGCCCTTGGCCCGGCGCGTGATGGCGGCGCGGCCCGCCATGGGGCCCTCCGTATAGAAGGCGAGGATCTCGGTATCGCTTTGCGGTTCGAAACTATCGTACCAGACCGAGCCCTTCCCCGGGCGTCCGTCCTTCCAACGCAGCGCGAAATCTCGGGGGTCGCCGGGGATCTGGTAGAGGCCGCGCACGCCGGCCCAATCCTCCAGCACGCCGTAGGGGGCGTGGGCGTACTTGGACGCCTCGAGGTTGCGTACATCGGTGAGGGGACCCGCCACCCAGAGGCCCCCGGCTTCGATCCAGCGCGCCAAGCGACCCTGGAGGCCCTGCTCCTCGAGGCAGGGGAGGAACGGGGAGAAGACCACGCGGTACTCCTCGAGGGGGCATGAGGGATCGATGACGTCGGGGCGGAGTTGGGCGCCGAGCAGGGGGCGGTAGGCCAGGTGCGGGAGTTTGTCGTTGTAGCGGAAGCCGTTCACCATGGGTTGGAACTGGAATTGCCACCAAGCCTCGTCGGAAAAATGGAGGGCGAGCCCGCTCTTCACCGGGCGCGTGGCGGACAAGACCTCGGCGCACGCCTCGAAGCCGCGGCCCACCTCCTTCACCTCGCCGAAGGTATGCAGCGGCCGGGCCGCGCTGGTGAGCACCGAGCCGTGCATGTCCTCCTGCCCGCTCCAATGGGAGCGCCAGAGCCAATAGAGGGTCGCCTCGCCGCCCAGGGCCGCGGGGAGCCAGGAATTGACGCGGCAATAGCCCGGCTCCCGGTAGCCGTTGGCGCTCGTGCCCCCGTTCCAGCACGTGGAGGTCTCCGTGTTCCAGAACGGGGCTTCCTTCAAGGTGCGCAGGTAATCCATCCAGAAGACGGTGACCCAGGTCTGGGCCATGCCGTGGTAATGGTTGAATTGGACCACGTCGAGTGTTCGGTTGGTGTCGCGATAACTGAGCCCCAGGGTCGGCATCATATCGGTGCCCACCGGGGCCTTGGACAAGCGGTGGAGGATCTCGGCCTGGGCCGCCGCGAATGCGGCGTAGGAATCGGATTGGAAGCGCATCCAGGCGGTCAAGAGGGAGGGATGGTGACCGATATCGGCGCGCGGCACGGGCAATTGGGCGAAGTCGGAATAGGCCTGGCTCCACAGGTCGAGGCACCAGGCGGCGTTCATCGCCTCGACGGTGGCGAATTTCTTGCGCATGGCGTCGATGAAGGCCCCGTGGCAGACCGGGCAGCAGCAACCGCGATTGGCCGGCCCCCAGCCGCCGGGCATGTAGAGTTCGTTATCGATCTGCCAACCGATGACTCGCTCATCCCCGCCGAACGCCTCGCCCAGGCGCGTGACGATCTTTCGGCAATAGTCGCGGTAGACGGGATGGTTGGGGCAGGCGTGGCGCCTCGCCCCGTGCTGGCCGCGCACGCCGAGGTCGTTCATGATGAGGACCTCGGGATGGGCCGCGGTGAGCCAGGCCGGCGGCGTGCAGGTGGGGGTGCACAGGAGCGTGGCGATGCCCTCCCGGCCGAGGCGCTCCACCACCCGGTGGAGCCAATCGAAATCGAAGACGCCTTCCCGGGGTTCCAGGCGCGACCAGGCGAACTCGGCGATGCGCATGACGTTCATCCCGGCTTCTTTCATGTAGGGGATTTCGCGCTCGATCTCCGCCTCCGGCCAAACTTCGGGATAATAGGCGGCGCCGAACATGGGTTTGCGGATCTTCATCATGGGAGCTCCCGGTGGGAGGATTTTAATGTGGGAGGCGCTCGCGGAGTTTCGCGCTTCGTCACGCTTCCCCACAAAGTGCGCCCGGATTCCATTGCTATATAACAGCTTCGGTTGTATAGTTCCCCCGCGGTCCGCGCGATCCAGCCAAGGCCGCACCCCATCCATCCCCAAGCATCGCGAACGGAAGCCATGAGGGCTTTCGCCCTGGCGCTACGGCATGAGGCCGGAAAAGGCGCCTGAGAGGAGTCCCCTTGAAACCCGCATCCCGTATCCTTCCGCTGCTCTCAGGTTGCCTGCTCGCATTTACCGCCGCGCCCGCGGCCCACGCCGCCCTCAGCGGCGCCGAGATCCAGGGGGCCATGCCCGCCGCCACGGAGCGCTATTCCTACGTCGCCGTCAGCGGGAAGCCCTTCGCCAAAGCCTTCCATGTGGCGGTCGCGGAGAAGACGAAGAACCCGTGGGATCTCCAGGCGATGATCCCCACCACCGGCGCCGTCGCCGAGGGCGAGACCGTGGCCATCGTAGTGGAGACCCGGGTGAAGGCCGGCGAGGGCGTGCTCGGGCTGAAATTGCAGGACTCGACCTACAAGACCGTGTTGCGCGGCGATGTGAAGTGCGGCCCCGAATGGAAGACGCAGGTCGTCGTCGATACCGTGAAGGGTTCCTATGCCAACGGGGAACTTTCCCTCGCCCTCTTCTTGGGGATGGCCAAGCAGGAACTCGAGTTCGGCCCCATCCGCATCATCCGCTTCGCCAAGGGCGTGTCCCCCGCCGACGTCACTCCCCAGGCCCTCGCCCAGGCGTCCATCAAGGTCCGCGACGAGGGCGCGACCCTCCAGGCCATGGCGATGCCCCCCGCCTACAGCAAATGGGGGAACACCCTCGATTTCCCGGCGAAGGGCAGCGCCCTCTCCATGCGCGCCCTCAACGGCGAGATCGACCCTAACGGCTTCGTCACCGTGAAGGACGGCCACTTCTACAATAAGGCCGGCCGCATCCGCTTCCTCGGCGTGAACCTCACCTTCGATTCCATGTTCCCCGAGCACGAGCAGGCCGAGAAGGTCGCCGCCCATCTCGCGGGGCTCGGCGTGAATTGCGTGCGCATCCACCACATCGACAACCGCCACATCTGGGGGAAATACCAGGACAAGCAGGACCGCTTCGACCCCGACCAACTCGAGAAGATGGACTACCTCGTGGCCCAATTGAAGAAGAACGGGGTCTACGTCAACCTGAACCTGCACGTCTCGCGCAATTACCCCAGCACGAAGGACTACGATTACCGCGCCGTCATCGCGGGCAACCCGGCCTTCAAGTACGGCAAGGGCATCGACAACGTCATGCCCGAACTCATCGAGATGCAGAAGCGCTACGCCGCCGAACTGCTGGCCCACGTGAACCCCTACACGCGCCTTGCCTATAAGGACGACCCGGCCATGGCCATGGTCGAGATCAATAACGAGAACGCCTTTTTCCGCTTCGCCTTCGCCAACGGGGCCTTCGACTCGTTGCCGGAGAATTTCAGGGAGGTCGTGCGACTGAAATGGCGGGCCTGGCTCGCGGCGAAATACCCCTCGTTTGCGGCCATGGCCGGCGCCTGGGCGAAGGGCATCCCCACGGCGGCCCGCGCGCCCGTGGCGGACGTGATGCCCTTCTCCGAGGCCAACGGCTGGCGGACCGAGGTGGTGAACCCCGCCCATGGCTCCATCCGCCTGGCCGAAAAAACCCTCGAGGTCGTCTCCAAGACCGATGACCGCTCGAGCTTCTTCCAGGTGATGAAGATCGGCCTGCGGTTCGAGAAGGGCCAGGACTACACGGTCCTCCTCGAAATGAAGGGGAAGAAGGGCGCCGTCGTCGGGATCAACGCCATGTTCGACCGGGCCCCCTGGACCGGCCTGGGGCTCTACGCGAGCCTGCCCCTCACCTCGGACGATTTCCAGGAGTACGCCGTCGGGTTCCGGGCCAACGAGAACGCCGACGGAAGCGGGCGCATCACGCTGCGCGGCTTCACCGGCGGGGACCAATTCACGGTGCGCAGCTTGCGCATCGAGAAGGGGGCCTACACCGCCCCCGCCCTGGCCCAGGAGAAGTCGTTCGCCGAGATCCCCCTGCCGCCCTTGGGGCGCCTCAGCATCCTCCCTCCGGTGATGCGCACCGATTTCATCACCTTCCTCCACGACATGGAGCGCGCCTATTGGAAAGAGATGGTGGATTTCGTGAAGAAGGAGGGGGTCAAGGTCCCCGTCACCGGCACCCAACTCGACTACAGCTTCGCCGACATGGGGACCGCCTACGATTATGTCGATCGCCACGCCTATTGGAAGCACCCTTCCTTCCCCGGGAAGCCCTGGGACGGCAATAACTACTATGTGCAGAACGTCTCCATGCTGGGCAGCCCGCAGAACACCCTCACTTCCGCCATCATCCCCGACCGGGTGAAGGGGATGCCCTACACCTCCAGCGAGTACGACCACCCCTACCCCAACGAGTACTGCGCCGAAAGCGCGCCCTTCATCGCCGCGGCCGCCGCGCTCCACGACCACGACGGCTTCTTCTTCTTCGATTTCGGGTCCACCTCGGGGACGATCGGGTATTTCGACTACTTCAATAATTTCGCCAAGAAGCACCTCTTCCCCTTCGCCGCGGCCATCTTCCGCACGGGGAAGGTCGCGCCCCTGGCCAACGAAATCACCCTCACTCTCGGCAAGGACGCCATGTTCGCCGAGGCCCTCGGCGGGATCGCCAACCCGTTCGCGCGCATTTTCCCCGTGTCGCTCGTGACGGGGGGGCGCGTGGCCATCCGGGTCGGCGAGAACGCCCGAAGCCCCTCCGAAGAGATCGCGGCCCAGACCCTCAAGGCCGATCCCCGCGTCTCCTGGGTGTGCGCGACCAACGATTACCGGGAGAGCGCCTTCATGCTCAACGACCCCAACGGCAAGCTCGTCATGGCCTTCACCGATGGCTCCCACGCCTGGGAACTCGGGGCCCTCACGCTCTCGTCGGTCTCCTCCCCCGGGGGGAATTTCATCTTCACCGCCTTCAATAAAGACGGGGCTGTGGGCGAGAAGGGCACCTACCTGATCACCCTCGCCAGCCGCAACCGCTACGAGAACGTGGAATACCTCGAATACACCAAGCGCGAGCCCCTTCCCGCCGGGGATAACCACGGCGCCAAGGTCATGGCCAAGTCCCGCTCCCGGGACAATGTGGAATATCTGGAGTGCCTGGGAGCGAACGTGAAGCTCGTCCTCAAGGACGCCGCCGCGAGCGCCACCGCCTACGCCATCGACAACCTGGGGCTAAAGTCCGTCGACGTCCCGGTGGAGAAGAAAGGCAATACCCTCCTCCTCCGTCCCGCCCGGAAATATGGAACCGTGGTCTACGTTTTAGAAGTAAAATAAGAACGCCCGCGGACAGGGCGCTCGCGAGGCCGCGGTAGCCGCCCCTCGGTAAGGAAGGACCCATGCTGAAAAAACTGACGATCCTCGCTTCCCTGGGCGCCGGTCTGCTTTCGGCATGGACCTTCGATTTCGAGGCGGTCGGCGCCCCCGGGACCAAGATCCTGAACGAGAAATGGGCCCGCCGGAGCGTGGAGGGCCCCCTCGCCGGGTCGGCCTCCATGCGCATCGACACCCGGGAATCCAAGGAAACCTGGAACCCCTGCTTCGCCGTCGGCGGCGGACTGCTCAAGCCCGATACGGAATACACCGCGAGTTTCCAGTGCCGACTCATCGAAACCCAGGGGGACTCCTTCGTCCATATCATCGTCCGGCCCCTCGACGTGGGCGATGCGAGCATGGACGTCGCCCGGATCAACCTCACCGACTCCGGCCCCGCCGTACGCACGCGCCTGCGCTTCCGCACGAAGCCCGCCGATCGCGCTTGGGCCATCCAGGTGCATACCCACAGCCGGGTGCTCGCCGTACTCGACGATTTCCGCATCGAAGAGGGTACGGGGGAGCGGTTCGTCGCGGCGACTCCGGGGGCCTCGCCGTCCGCCCGACCCCTCGCGGTCGCCACGGGCTGCCCTGATTTCACCATCGAACTGCCCCGGCCCGCCGCGAAGACCGCCTCGGTGGCGGATTTCGGGGCCAAGGCGTCCCTGGCCGATAATACAGAAGCCTTCCTGGCGGCCATCGCCCATTGCGCCTCCAATCGGGTGGGGCGCCTCGTCGTGCCCCGCGGCGTCTACCGCTTCACTAATAACGCGCCCATCCGCTTCGAGGGCCTCTCCGATTTCGAGTTCGACGGGCAAGGCTCGGAGTTCATCTGGCTGAAGGAAAAGAATACCCTCATGCAGGTCGCGCGCTGCGAGCGCGTCCTCTTCCGCAATTTCTTCATCGATTGGGACTGGGACCGGGACCCCCTGGGCAGCATCCTCCGCGTGGAGGCCGTCGCCCCCGACGGCGCCTATCTCGACGCCGTATTCCCGGACCTGGCGAGATTCCCCAAGCGGGAGATGCGCGTGGCGATCCTCGAGGGCCTCGACCCGGCCACCCTCTCCGTCGGGTTCGAGAACGGCTTCAACTTCGGCTTCGAGTTCTATAAGGGCCGCGCCGATACCCCGCCCGCCAAGTACGATTGGCTCGGCGACAACCGGGTGCGGCTCTACGCCAAGGATCCAGGCCAGAGGGCCCGATTCACCAACGAAGTGCTCTCGGCTGTGAAGAAGGGCCCGCGGGAAGCGGGCGCCCTCTTCCGGGTGCGCCACTACGTCTACGACATGGTCGGCCTGCACCTGAGCGACAATACCAACCTCACGCTCTCGAACGTCACGGTCTACTCCGCCCCCAGCCACGCTTTCCTTTCCAGCGGCGAGCAGCACCATTGGCAATTCCTGAACACCCACATCATCCGGCGGCCCGGCACCAAAAGGCCCCTCACCTGCTCCGCGGACCACCACCATATCGCCCAATCCCTCGGCTATTTCAAGATGATCGGCTGCGAGTTCTCCCTCGGGGGCGACGATTGCCTCAACGTCCACGATACCTCCGGGTTCGCCTCCAAGACCGGGCCCAAGACGCTGACGACGAAGAATATGGACCCCGGCTCCTACCGTCCGGGCGACCCCATCGAGCTCCGCCAAGACGATTATTCCCCCACGGGCCTCACCGCCACCTACCGCGCGCGCAAGGGGGAATGGAAAGGCAGGAAAGGCACCTACGAACTGGAGTTCGACGAGGCGCTCCCCGAGCAGAAGGGGCGCGGGTTCATCCTCTTCAACCGTCGCTTCGGATCCCGGAACATCCTCATCCGCGACTGCTTTTTCCACGACAATAAGGCCCGGGGCCTCCTGCTCCTGGCGGACCACGTCACCGTGGAGGGCTGCCGTTTCTTCCACAACGAGATGGGGGCCATCAAGATCGAGACCGGCTACACCTTCGACGTCTGGTCCGAGGGCTATGGCGCTTCCAATATCGTCATCCGCAGCAATACCTTCCAGAACGTGAATCCCATCGGCGCCTACCCCAACGAACGCCAACCCGTCATCTACATGAGCGTCTACCTCAAGACCGACCCCTCGTCGGAAAAGACCCCCTTCCCCATCCTCAACACCATCCTCATCGAGCGGAACCT
>JAFLEE010000092.1 GCA_017302015.1 Spirochaetota bacterium
CGGGGTCTTGGAGTTGGGGGGGAAGTTCGCCGGCGAGGAAGAGCGCCAGGGGGAGGTCGTAGATCTCGCCCAAGCGCTGCGGGTAGGCGCCGTCGCCCGGGGTGAGGACCCTCAGGGACCCTTTTCGGCAATCGCTTAGCACCGCTTCGGCCCGGCGCAGGAGGGCATCGCCCCCCTCGAAGGGGAGGCGGCGGTGGTGGCGGCAATAGGCGTCGAGTTTCTTTTCGTCGAGGTCCCAGATGCCTTCCCAAGATCCGCAGAGTTCGTGGAGGCCGCGCAGCAGCCTCGGGGTGAGCGCCGTCGACAGACTGAGCGCCAGAAGATGGACGTTCATCTCAGGGATTGGGTCGGGAGAGCGGGGCCGGGGCGGGAAAACCGTACTGCTCGGCCTTATGGGCCTCGTTGAGGTGCTGCTGGATGATGGGATGGCGCCGGGTGCGGAGCGCCTTGGTGAGGTAGAAGAGGGCCCGCCCCAGGTTCTGCTTCAGGTAATGCATCCACCCGATGCTGTCGAGATAGGCGAAATAGCCGGGCCGCTCGGAGAGGGCCTTCTCGAGGTGGGGCAGGGCGAGTTCGCGCTTCTCGCCCCATTCGAGGTAGGTATTGCCGAGGCCGTTATGGGCGTTGGGATTATTCTTGTCGAGGGCGAGGGCTTTCTGGTAATAGTACTCGGCCTGGGGGTAATCATGTCGCATGAAATAGATATACCCGAGGATGGAGTAAACCTGCGGATTTTCGTAATTTTTCTTCAAAAGCGCGTGGAGTTCGTCTTCCGCGGCCTCGAGGCGCCCTTTCCCGGCATGGTGCCAGGCGAGCAGCAGGTGCCCCTGCAACAGGTAGAAATCGTTGCTCTTGACCTCGGTGAGGCGCCTTAGGAGCGGCTGCGCCACATCCCCCTGCTCCAGGCGGAGCAGGCAGACGGCCTGGAAATATAGGGCATCGGGGTCATCGGGGTGGAATTGGCGAACCTGCTTCATCGCCTCGAGGGCGAGCACGGCGTTTCCCGACTTGAAGGCGGCGATGCCTTTCTGATAGAGGGAATCGGCAACCGGGTCCCGGGGCATGGCTCCATTATAGTCCAAAAGGGGAAAAAAGAGGCCGGAAAGGGCCCGGTAAACGCCTGCGTTTCTGGCCCGTCGCGGCGAACGTGCCCCTGGCGCGCCGGTCGCCTTCCGGGAAAAGGGATCCTGGCTTGGGCGCGACCCTGCGCCTGCCCCCCTGCCGTAGGCGGAGCGAGCTTCGCAGGGTCGGGCTGCTTCGGGCTCCGCTTCGCTTCGGCCTGCATGGTGATCGATTGATGGCCCAAGCCGCCGGCCCGTGCAAGGCGCTTGCCTCCAGAACGTACTTGCCCGGGGGCAGGCTCCCCCTGCGCATCCCTCGCGCGAGTTCCCTTTCCGAATGCCGCACCCGCACACACTCCAAGCCGCGCTTTCGTCGACGAAACCGTCCCCGGGCCCACCCGGTTCCCTCATTCCTATCAGAGCCCCCTCGTGGAAGTCCCCGGCGTCCATGCTCGCCCCCAGGAGAAAAAAAATCGTTGGAATCCCACAACCCGGGGTATAAGGAACCCGTAAAGCAATTACCACAGGAGGTAATACATGAACAACTTCAACCAGGCCGTGCTCGAGGGCTTCCTCACCGCCGACCCCGAAACCAAAATGCTCGACGGCAAGACGCCGGTGTGCAATTTCACAATCGGCAGCAACCGCAGCTATACCCGCAAAGACGGCGAACGGGTCGAAGAGGCCGCCTTCTTCGACATCACCACCTGGAACACCCTCGCCGAAAATTGCGGCAAGTTCCTCAAGAAGGGCGCCCGCGTCCTCGTGGGCGGCACGCTGCGCCGCGATGTCTGGAAATCCAAAGAGGGCGAGCCGCGCTCCAAGGTGTACGTCGAAGGCCGCAACGTCGAGTTCCTCACCCCGAAGAAGAACCTGGCGGAAGAAGCCGCGTAAAGCGTCCCGTCCGGCCCCTCCGTCCGGGCGGCCGCCCTCCTTCTTAGAAGCCCCCCGAACGGTTTGCGCCGGGCGGGGGGCTTTTCAGTTGAAACGTGCCTTTGTTGGCTTCGGACATCGAACCTTCGAGTGTAAAGGCCGGCAGGGTTTTCCTCGGGGCCCGTCGGGCTGAAACAGGGGATTTTAGAAACCCTGACCTCGCCGGGGCTTGCCTTTCACCCGCGGGAGGCGGGAATCCCTTCCGTCGCGCCGCAGCGCCAGCCGATGGGCCCGAGTGCGGGTTTTCTGGTGGCGCTGAGGCGCTCCTCCAGGGATTCCCTCCTCCCGCTTCGGTGAAGGCTACCACCGTCGAGGGCCAGGTAAAAGGCTTCGCCTTTTGAAGGGGGGTGTGGAGAATCGGAAATTACTTTTCTCCCGTTCGAAGCGAAAATCACCTGCAGATGCCAACCTCGTTTCTGTGGATAACGACTCACTGCTTCTGTTCCCGACGGATTTTCGGCAATGGCTGTCGGCCGAGCCTATGCGCATTATTTGTTGGATAGGCCACGCTTCCCTGGCCATGGGTCGCGCCGTGGTCAATACACGCGGCAGTGGCCGCCCGCAATATCCTCCACGCTAGATGTTGGCGCTCCTGCGCTACGGGCATCTAACGAACCGCACAGGTTCGCACGCCATCGAGCGCGCCTATTTCGATGATCTCGGGGTGCCCTTTCTTTTCGCGCAGACCCACCCGGACCACGATACCCTTGCCCAGGTCCCCGGTCATTCCATTTTGGGTTGAAAAGGTCCGAGTCGGAGATCGAAAATCCCACTTTGACAAACCCATTGACTCCGATTGATTGTTGGCGATCCGCGCGATCGATTCTATGAGTCGTCTCGTGAGGTCGAAGTCTTGTGAAGCGTTTTTCAAATACCATGGGATTCATTTCGGCGTCGCGCGCTTCCTTCCTTCCTTCCTTCCTTCCTTCCTTCCTTCCTTCCTTCCTTCCTTCCTTCCTTCCTTCCTTCCTTCCTTCCTTCTATGGCATCCCCGAATGATTATGTAGACTCAGGCGCTATGAGTCCGTTTTTAAAACCTCGGATTTCCACAGAAATGGGTATCAAGGATCTGTCAAGCAATTACCACAGGAGGTAATCATGAATAATTTCAATCAAGCCGTGCTCGAGGGCTTCCTCACCGCCGACCCCGATCTCAAGGTCGTAAGCGGCGGCTCCCAAGTCTGCAATTTCACCATCGGCAGCAACCGCAGCTACACCAAAAAAGACGGCGAACGGGTCGAAGAGGCCGCTTTTTTCGATATCACGACCTGGAACGCCACGGCCCAGGCCTGCGGCAAATTCCTCAAGAAGGGCGCCCGGGTGCTTGTCGGCGGCAATCTCCGCCGTGATGTCTGGAAGACCAAAGAGGGCCAGACCCGGTCCAAGGTCTACCTCGAGGGGCGAGAGGTCGAGTTCCTCTCCCCGAAGGCGGCGCACGGCGAACGGCCGATCTGAGCCCGGCCCCCGCGGGGGGCGCGGTTTATCCGAAGTGGCGGTGGTCCTCCGCAGGGGCTGAGATTCAAGATCCCCGGCCGTTTTCTCCCCGACGGCTGCGGGTTCCCCTCCGGTTGGGCCCCCGCTCGGGCCGCAAGCTGCTTTTGATCCCCTTCCGTTCTGCTGTTACAATCCGGCCATGTCCTCCATCTATGAAAAGCGCGGCGTCTCCGCCCAAAAAGAAGAAGTCCACGCGGCCACCGCCGGCCTCGACCGGGGCCTTTTCCCGGGGGCCTTCTGCCATGGCTACCCCGATCCCCTCGACCCGCGGGGAGACGGGGTCCTCCTCCACCACGCCGACGGGGCCGGCACCAAGAGTTCCCTGGCCTGGCTCTATTGGAAAGAAACCGGCGATCTTTCGGTCTTCCGCGGCATCGCCCAAGATGCCGTGGTCATGAACACCGACGACCTGCTTTGCGTGGGGGCGGTCGACGGGTTCCTGCTCTCCTCCACCATCGGGCGCAATAAACGCCTGGTCCCGGGCGAAGTGCTCCGCGAGATCATCCACGGCACCCAGGCCTGCGTCGAACTCCTCAACGAGCACGGCTGCCGCACCACCTTCGCGGGGGGCGAGACGGCCGATGTGGGCGATCTGGTGCGCACCCTCATCGTCGACGCCAATATCACCGCGCGCCTGCCGAGGGCGCGCTTCATCGACACCGCCCGCATCTGCCCGGGGCTGGCCATCGTGGGCCTCGCGTCCTTCGGCCAGGCCAAGTACGAGAGCGCCTATAATTCGGGCATCGGCTCCAACGGGCTCACCGCGGCCCGCCACGAAGTCTTCCACCACGATTATTTCGCCAAGTACCCCGAGTCCGTCGACCCGGGGCTCCCCGAGAATGTCCTCTACCAGGGCGCCCATCGCCTCACCGACGCGCTCACCGGCACGCCCCTCGATTGGGGGCGCGCCGTACTCTCCCCCACGCGCACCTACCTGCCCATCGTGCGCGCCATGCTGAAAGAGCACGCCCATGCCATCCTCGGCATCATCCACTGCTCCGGCGGCGGCCAGACCAAGTGCCTGAAGTTCGGCCAGCGCCTGCGCTACATCAAAGACAACCTCTTCCCGCTTCCCCCGCTTTTCGCCGAACTCAAGGCGCGGGTCCCCGAACGCGATTTCTGGCAGGTATGGAACGGCGGGCACCGCCTCGAGATCTATTGCGATCCGCGTCGCGCCGATGAACTCATCCAGATCGCTTCCTCCTTCGGCGTCGAGGGACGCGTCGTCGGCCGCACCGAAGACGCCCCCGAAAATAGCCTGCACCTGAAATATGGGGGCGTAGAAACCCATTACCCTGGGAGATAGCACAAAAAATAATCCGGATCCGCGATGTCCGGTCTTCGGAAAAGTAGATAGACCTTTGAACCGGCCTCGGAACGCCCTCCAGGTGATCCAAATATTGACGAAAAATATGAATTCCTATAAAATGCCCCACTTCCCTTCGGGGGAAAATTCAACAAACAGGTCGGCTTCGGTATGAGGTCGTCGCTCTTCGCATTTCTCGGGGCCACCGGCGCGAGTTGGATCGCGGCTTGGCTGCTCCAGTGGGCTTTCACGGGCGGGCTCTCGGCTTCGCCTTCCGCTTGGGTGATCCTCGCCTGGGCGATCGGGGTGCTCGGTGCCTCCACGGTGTTCCTCGCGCGCCTCCTCGCAACCCTTCCCGCCTATTCCGTATTCGCCCCCATCGCGGGTAGTTTCTTCCGAATCTTCCTCGTCGCGGGCGCCGGCGTTGTGGCGGTCGTGCGCTTCCCGGCCAATGCCCCGCTCTTCTGCGCCGTGCTCGGCATGGGCATCGCCCTTTCCCTCGCCTTCGACCTCGCGTTCTCCCCCAAGGGGCTGATCCATGGCCGCTGAATCCGCCGCGCCCACGATCGATGAATTGGGCGAGTACGTCGTCCACCACCTCATGGATGGGCAGCGCTGGTCGCCGTTCCCCGGCGTCCACCTCGAGGTCCCCCGCTTCATGCTCCTCAACGTCGGCGCGCTGCAGATGGGCACCTCCTTCCACGTGCTCATGCTGTTCTTCGCCGTCGCCCTCATCGCGCTCTGCTTCATCGTCTTCTATAAGAAAGACGCGACCAAGGCGCCCCGCGGCCTGACCAACGCCCTCGAGTACCTCGTGGTCTTCGTGCGCAACGAGGTCTGCCTCAAGACCATGGGCGAGCATTGGGGGCGCAAGTTCACCCCCTATATGCTCACGCTCTTCTTCTTCATCTTCTTCCTCAACTACATGAGCCTGGTCCCGATCTTCGGCACGGCCATGGCCAACGTGAACATCACCGGTAGCCTCGCGCTGCTGACGCTGGCCATCATGCTCATCGGCGGCCTGGCGGTCAACGGGGTGGTGGGGTTCTTCAAGATCTTCCTGCCGCCCAACGTGCCCAAGCCCATCCTGCCGCTCCTCTTCGTCATCGAGATCGCCAACGTCCCCATCCGCATCTTCGCCCTCACCATCCGGCTCTTCGCCAACATGTTCGGCGGCCACATGGTCATCGGCATCCTCATCGGCCTCATCATCGCCTTCGGCGGCTGGGGCATGCTCACCTTCCCCCTCATCCTCTTCGTCTACGTCCTGGAGGTCCTCGTCGCCTTCCTCCAGGCCTACATCTTCACCATGCTGTCGGCGGTCTTCATCACCGGCATGCTCCACCCCGAACATTAGAAACCCCCGCAGGAGAACCCCATGGACGCCACCAACATCGCTCAAACCGCCGCCGCCATCGCGCCAGTCGTGAAAAGCGGTCCCGCCATCTCCGCCGCCGGCTTCGCGGCCATGGGCGCCGGCCTCGCCGCCCTGGGCGCCGGCATCGGCATCGGCATCACCGGCGGCAAGGCCCTCGAGGGCATCGCCCGCCAGCCCGAAGCGCAGGGCAAGCTGACCGGCACGATGATCCTCGGCATCGCGTTCATCGAGGGGATCGCCATCTTCGCCATCGTCATCGCGATCCTCGCCCTCGGCAAGTAAGAGGCCTTCCATGTCCGCCCCCGCCGCCCACACCGAGGTCGCCTCGGGCAGCCCCGACCTGGGGAGCCTCATCTTCCGGATCGATCCGGGGATGGCGATCTGGACCTGGCTCTTCTTCGGGCTCCTGCTCGTGCTCCTGTGGAAGTTCGCCTGGAAGCCCATCCTCAAGGTGCTCGACGACCGCGAGAAGCACATCAGCGATTCCCTGGAGAACGCCGAGAAGGCGCGGCAGGAACTCGAGCGGGTGACCACGCAGCAGAAGCAGCTCATCCACGAGGCCGAGAAGCGCGCCGTGGAGATCATCCAGCAGGCGCGGGTCGAGGCGTCGACCAAGGCCGAAGAGGTCCTCGAGAAGGCCGTGGCCGAGGCCAAGACCCTCTCCGAGACCGTCCACGCCGACGTCCAACGCGAGAAAGAAGCCGCGCTGCGCGAGATCCGCGCCGAGACCATCAATCTCGCCCTCCTCGCCGCGGGCAAGGTGCTCGAGGAGCGGCTCGACGGCGACGCCCAACGCAAGACCGCCGAACGCTTCATCGACACCATGAGCCGAAACTAGGGGCCCCCCATGTCGCTGCGCCCCGTCGCCCACCGCTACGCCAAATCGCTCCTCGAGACCCTTCCCGACGAGGCCACCGTCGCCCGCGTCGATGGAGACCTCTCCGGCCTTCTCGCCACCCTGAGGGTCGAAACCGAGTTGCGCCGGGCCCTCGTCAGCCCCATCGTCCCCCTCGAGCGCAAGCGCGCGGCTTTCCGCGCCCTCGGGGGCGGCCGCTTCGCCGAGCCCACGGTCCGTTTCCTCGAGTACCTCGCCTGGAAGGGCCGCTCGGGCATCCTCATCGAGGTCATGGAGGAGTGGAACGAGCTGCTGCGCGCCCGCCGCGGCGAGGTGCTCGCCACGGTCCTCAGCGCGGTGGCGATGGACGCCGCCCAAGCCGACGCCATCCGGGCCCTGGTCTCCAAGCGCCTCGGGCGGACGGTCGTGATCGACCATAAGGTCGACGCCTCGCTCATCGGCGGCTTCCAGGTCTTCTTCGAAAACCGCGTCATGGATTTCAGCCTCAAGGGCCGCCTCCAGCGCCTCAAAGAAAAACTTCACGCCGCCTAGAAGCGCGGCAACCGGAACACGCCCCATGAAAACCAGCATGCGACCCGACGAGATCACGAACCTCCTGAAGCACGAACTCGAGACCTTCACCGACGCCTCCAAAGAGGTCGCGGTCGGCACGGTGCTCCAGTGCTCCGACGGCGTCGCCCGCGTCCACGGCCTCACCGACGTGCTCGCCGGCGAGATGGTGCAGTTCGAGACCGGCGTGATGGGCATGGCCCTCAACCTCGAGGAAGAGAACGTCGGGGTCATCATCCTCGGCGAAGATTCGGGCATCAAAGAGGGCATGACCGTGCGGCGCACCGAGCGGATCCTCCAGGTGCCCGTGGGCGAGGAACTCCTCGGCCGCGTGGTCGACCCCCTGGGCAACGCCATCGACGGCGGCGCGCCCATCGCCTCCAAGCACCAGCGCCTCGTCGACCTCAAGGCCCCCGGCATCATCGACCGCAAGAACGTCCACGAGCCGGTGCAGACCGGCTTCAAGGCCATCGACGCCCTCATCCCCATCGGGCGGGGCCAGCGCGAACTCATCATCGGCGACCGCCGCACCGGCAAGACCACCATCGCCATCGACACGATCATCAACCAGAAGGGCGAGAACATGCACTGCTTCTACGTGGCCATCGGCCAGAAGCAGTCGAGCGTGGCCGAGATCGTCGACCGGCTCCGCCAGGCCGGCGCCATGAGCTACACCACCGTGGTGCTGGCCTCCGCCAGCATGCCCGCGCCGCTGCAGTACCTCGCCCCCTTCAGCGGCTGCACCATGGCCGAGTACTTCCGCGACAGCGGCCGCCACGCCCTGGCCATCTACGACGACCTCACCAAGCAGGCCCAGGCCTACCGCCAGATCTCGCTCCTGCTGCGCCGGCCCCCCGGGCGCGAGGCCTATCCCGGCGACGTCTTCTACCTGCACAGCCGCCTGCTGGAGCGCGCCGCCAAGATGAGCGACGCGCGCGGCGGCGGGTCGCTCACCGCGCTCCCGGTCATCGAGACCCAGGCCGGCGACATGTCCGCCTACATCCCCACGAACGTGATCTCCATCACCGACGGGCAGATCCTGCTCGACACCGAACTCTTCAACCGGGGCCAGCGCCCGGCGGTCGACGTCGGCATCTCGGTCTCGCGGGTGGGCGGCGACGCCCAGGTGAAGGCCATGAAGAAAGCCGCCGGCAGCCTGCGCGTCGACCTGGCGCAGTACCGCGAACTCGAGGCGTTCTCCCAGCTCGCCAGCGACCTCGACGCGGCCACCCAGCGCCAACTCAACCGGGGCGCCCGGCTCATGAAGCTCCTGGTGCAGGGGCGGGGCCAGACCCTCGAGACCATGAAGCAGGTCGTCTCGATCTACGCCGGGACCAACGGCTACCTCGACGAGGTCCCCGCCGCCAAGATCGCCGCCTGGGAGGAATCCTTCCACCGGCACCTCGAATCCGAGCACGCCGCGTTCATGGCCGATCTGCGCGCCAAGAAGGCCCTCGACGACGCCACGGTGGCCAAACTCAAGTCCATCCTCGAGAACTTCAAGCCCCTTCTCGCCTGACGAGGCACCGTGGCCACGATCAAGTCCCTCACCCGGAAAATACGCGCGCTGAAGAACACGCGCAAGATCACCAAGGCGATGAAGATGATCGCCTTCACGCGCTTCCGCCGCGCCCACAAGGCCCTGGGAGACAGCCGGGCCTACGGCGAAGAGATGGGCCGCCTCGTTTCCCGCCTGCTCCCCGCCGCCGAAACGCCCCATCCCCTCACGCTGCCCGCCCCCCGGCCCTCCGGCAAGATCCTCATCGCCGCGTTCACCAGCGAGCGCGGCCTCTGCGGGGCCCTCAACACGAACATGCTGCTGTCGCTGGTGCCTTTCCTCTCCGAGCGGCTGGCCAAGGGGGTCGCGGTGACCTTCCTCAATTGCGGGCGCAAGGGCAACGAGTTCTTCAAGCGGAAGAAGATCGCCGTCCAGATCGAGAACGAGCCCCCCCTCAAGAAGATCACCCCCGCGGGCGCCCGCGGCCTGGCCGACCGCCTCGCCCGCGAGTACGCCGAAGGCAAATGGGACGAAGTCTGGGTCGTCTGGACGGAATGCCATTCCATCGTGCGCCTCACCCCGACCCTCGAGCGCCTGCTCCCCGTCTCCCTCAAGGCCGGGGGCGAGCCCGCCGCGGGGGCCTCCATGCTCCTCGAGCCCGACGCCGACACCGTCCTCGACGGGGCCATCCGCGACGCCGTGCGCACCCGCGTCTTCGGCTGCTACCTGGGGGAGAACGCCTCCGAGCACGCCGCGCGCATGACGGCCATGGAGAACGCCACCAATAACGCCACCGTCCTCATCGACCACACGACCCTCGTGCGCAACCGCATGCGCCAGGCCGCGATCACCCGCGAGCTCATCGAGATCATCTCGGGCGTCGAATCCATGAAAGATTGAAATGACCGGAACAAAGGAAAGGCAACGCGCATGACCAGCGAAACGAAACCCACCGGCCTCATCAGCCAGATCACCGGCCCCGTGGTCGATGTCCACTTCCCCGACGGGAAGCTCCCCGAGATCCGCATGGCCGTGAAGGCGACGAACCCCACGATCTCCAAGGCGGAGTGGAATCTCGTGCTCGAGGTGGCCCAGCACCTCGGCGAGAACCGCGTGCGCACCATCGCCATGGACAATACCGACGGCCTCCACCGCGGCCAGGCCGTCCTCAACACGGGCGAGCCGATCACGACGCCGGTGGGCGAGGGCGTCCTCGGGCGCATCATCAACGTCGTGGGGGAGCCCGTCGACGAAGCGGGGCCGGTGAAGGCCCCGAAGCGACTCCCCATCCACCGCCAGCCCCCCCCGTTCACCAAACTCAGCACCCGCACCGAGATCCTCGAGACGGGCATCAAGGTCATCGACCTCCTGGCCCCCTACGTGAAGGGCGGCAAGATCGGCCTCTTCGGGGGCGCCGGGGTCGGCAAGACGGTCATCATCATGGAGCTCATCCACAACATCGCCGTGCACCACGGCGGCTTCTCGGTGTTCGCCGGCGTCGGCGAGCGCACTCGGGAGGGCACCGCCCTCTACGGCGAGATGAAGGAATCCGGCGTGCTCGCCAAGGCCGCCCTCATCTACGGCCAGATGAACGAGCCCCCCGGGGCCCGGGCCCGCGTCGGCCTCACCGGCCTCACCGTGGCCGAGTACTTCCGCGACGAGATGAACCAAGACGTCCTCTTTTTCATGGATAACATCTTCCGCTTCACCCAGGCCGGGTCCGAGGTGAGCGCCCTGCTCGGGCGCATCCCCAGCGCCGTGGGCTACCAGTCCACCCTGGCCACCGAGATGGGCGAGATGCAGGAGCGCATCACCTCCACCAAGAACGGGTCGATCACCTCGGTGCAGGCCGTCTACGTGCCCGCCGACGACTACACCGACCCGGCGCCCGCCACCACCTTCGCCCACCTCGACGCCACCACCAACCTCGAGCGCGCCCTCGTGGCCCTGGGCATCTACCCCGCGGTCGATCCCCTCGCCTCCACCTCCCGCGCGCTGGCCGCCGAAGTCGTCGGCCAGGAGCACTACAGCGTCGCCCGCGGCGTGCAAGAGGTGCTCCAACGCGCCCGCGACCTCCAGGACATCATCGCCATCCTCGGGATGGACGAGCTCTCCGAGGAGGACAAGACCATCGTGCTGCGCGCGCGCAAACTCCAGCGCTTCCTCTCCCAGCCCTTCCACGTCGCCGAGGTGTTCACCCAGATGCCCGGCAAGTACGTCTCCCTGGCCGACAACGTGCGCTCGTTCCGCGAGATCCTCGACGGCAAATGGGACCACCTCCCCGAGCAGGCCTTCTACATGGTCGGCTCCATCGAGGAAGCCGCGGAGAAGGCGAAGAAACTGTGAAGACCTTCTCGGTGCGCATCGTCGCCAACGACGGCGTCGTCCTCGAGAAGGAGGCGGTCGCCCTGCGCCTGCGGGGCGTGGATGGGCGCTTCACCACCCTCGCCGACCACGCGGCGCTCGTCTCCCGCCTCGCCGAGGGGACGGTGGTGCTCGAGAACCCCGACGGGCAATGCGACGAGGTCGCCATCGTCGGCGGCTTCCTCCGCATCGAGAAGAATAAGGCGGTGTTGACGATCACCCGCTAGGGGCCTGTCGGCCTTATTTCCTTAAGATTGGCAAACCATCGTCTCGCCGGGGCTATGGCATCCCCCGGTGTCAGGTAGGGGACCCCTTCGGGGCGCCGCAGCGCCAGTCTTTTAGTCTCGGGTGCGGGTTTTGTGGTGGCGCTGATGCGCCCCTACGGGGTCCCCTAATTGCCACGAGGGCATTGCGCTTCCACCGGCGAGCATGACGTCAAACGCTTACGCATTTGAACGGGGTGGGGGAGAAGAGATCGTTTTTTCTAATACACGCCTCCGTAACGTAGGGACCTAACTTCGTGATCGTCGACGGCGATTCCGTGTTTTGATTTTCGACAAACCTTCGTGACTCGCTCCCGAAAGAGCCTCTTTACCAATCCAGCACATGGGCTTTTTGGTCCGCGGCTCGGGTGTCCTTCGGTTATCTTTGCGGCGGGGCGGGGCGGGGCGGGGCGGGGCGGCTTCAGTCGAAGGAGGCCGGGAGTTCGCGCAGATCCTGGATCTTACGGGCTCCGGCGGGCACTGGGGCCGTCGAATGGAAGCGGTCGATCCAGATCGGGCGGAGACCGGCGGCGAGGGCCCCTTGGATGTCGTCTTCGAGGCTATCCCCGATATGGATCGCGGCGTTCGGGGGAACCCCCATGCGCTCGCAGGCGATTTGGAAGATCCGGCCCTCCGGCTTGGAACTTCCCTCCACGGCGGAAATGACCACGGTGCGGAAATAGCGGGCGATCTCCAGCCCCTCCAGGAGGGGCAGGAGACGCGAGTCCCAATTGGAGACGATGGCCATGGGCACGCTGCGCGCGGCCAGCCCCTCGAGGGCCTCCCGGGCGTCGTCGTAGAGGCGCCAGCGCGACGAGTCGCCGAAGGAGACGTAGAGATCCTCGAAGAAGGCGTCGAAATCGGCGAAGGGCGGGAAGCCGTCGAAGACCCGCGCCACGATCCGCTTCCACCAGGCTTTTTCGTCCTTCTGCAGGCCCTGGCCCAGGCGCTCGTTCTCGAGGTCTTTATCGTTCCAGACTTTCCGGAAGGCGGCCCCGATCGCCGGCGCCCCCGCGGCCACCCCGTAGCGATGGGCGAACTCGGCGTAGACTTCACCGACCGAGGGCCAGGCGTAGAGGAGGGTGTTCCCCGCGTCGAAGAAGGCGGCGCGCGCGCGTTCCTTCACGCGCAGAGCGCTTCGTTGAGGGCCCGGATGGCCTTCTCGTAGTCGGGACGCTCGATGACGAATTGCATGTTCGTCTGGCGCAGGGATTGGCTGACGCAGAGGATATTGGTGCCGCTCTGGGCGAGGGCCTGGGCGGCCGCGGCGAGCACGCCGGGCTTGGCGATATTGCTCCCGATGGCGCAGACCATCGCCACCTCGCGCACGGCGATGACGGGGTACTTCCCCTGGAGTTCGGAGAGGAAGGCGTCGGAGACGTCCTTGGCCCACACCACGTGGCTGATGCTGTTGGCGTTGGTGGCCTTGAGGATATAGCTCACCTTGTGCCGGCGGAAGATGTCCATGACGTCCTGGTCGAAGCCCACCGCGCCGACCATGGAGGGGTCGTGGATCTCCACCACCTTCACCTTGTGGCTGCCGGTGATGATCTCCACGCGGCTATCGGGGCAGATGTACTCCCGGGTGATCAGCGTGCCGGGGTGGCCCGGGTCGAAGGCGTTCTTGAGGCGCAGGTGGATGCCGGCCATCTCGAGGGGCTTGGACGCGCGGGGGTGGATGGCCTCCATCCCCACGTCGGCGAGCTGGTCGGCGACGTCGTAGTTCGTGTTGCCCACGATGACGCTCTTGTCGGTGCCCACGATCGCCGGGTCGGCGGAGGACAGGTGGAACTCCTTGTGGATGACGGCCTCGTCGGCCTTCACATGGACGGCGACCTTGCTGAAGGTGATCTCGCTATAGCCCCGGTCGAACTCGCGCATGATCCCCTCGGAGCCCTTGGTGTAGCCCGTGAGGATGGGCATGGCCTTGGCGCAATCGATGCCGGCCATGGCCTTCTTCACCCGTTCGTCGATGGTAATGTACTCCGCGTCGTCGAACCCGCCGAGGTCGACGTAGAGGGCGTGCACGCCCCGGCCCCGCAGCATGGCCACCGAGTTCCAGGCGGCGTGGGCCTCGCCGATGCTCGCCAGCATCTCGCGGGCGGACCAGAGGATGCTCACGCGCTCCGCGTAGCCCGAGGAGAGGAGGTGGGCCATGCTGCCCAGGTAATCGGCCGTGCGGCGGATGCGGTCTTCGATGAAGGCGTCGGCCGCCCCCACGTCGAGGCCGGCGCCCGCGAATCCCCGGTTGATCGCCTTGAGGTCGACGAGGAGTTTCTCGAGGGCGGGTTGGTAGTCCTTCCCCTCGGCGAAGAGGGAGTAGATGCCCGGCTTGCCCGTCTTCTTGTGCTCGAGGAGTTCATTCGTGACCCCGCCGTAGGCCGAGACGACGAAGATGCGCCCGTAGATCTCGTCGGGTTTCCGATGGCCGATGATGAGGTTGTCGATGACTTCGCCGAACCGCGACATGGAGGTGCCGCCGATCTTTTCAACGGTGAGCATGGGGAATCCCTGGGGAAAGGTGCGGCATTATACCTTTGGGGGCTCGGGCGCCGGAAGGCGCGCCGCCGCCGACGGCTCAGGCCGCGGGGCGGGGCCCGAAGAGGGCGGTGCCGATGCGCACGAGGTTCGCGCCCTCGGCGATGGCGGCCTCCCAGGAATCGGACATGCCCATGGAGAGGGTGGTGGGGAACAGGTTGGGTTGCCGAACGGATTGGAGCGCTTCGAAGCACGCGCGGGTCTGGGCGAAATAGGGGCGAAGGCCGTCGCCGCCCAATCCGGCGGGCCCCATGGTCATGAGGCCCTCGATCCGCAGGTGCGCGAAGGGGGCCAACGAGGCGATGAATTCGGGGATGGCCTCGGGGAAGACGCCTGCTTTCTGGGGCTCCCGCCCCGAATTGACCTCCACCAGGACGGGGTAGGCCGACCCGCGTTCGGCGGCGCACGCATCGAGGATGGAAGCGATCTTGGGCCGGTCGAGGGTGTCGACGCTATCCACGCGGGGCGCGAGCGCCCGGATTTTATTGGATTGGAGGTGGCCGATGAACCGCCATCGGGCCCGGTCGCGCCCCGCACCGTACTCGCGCTCCAGGCGCCCCTGGAGGTCCAGGGTTTCTTGCACATAATTCGAACCCAGCAGGCCGATGCCCGATTCGATGGCGACGGCGATTTCCCCGGGGGTCCGGGATTTCACGACGGCGCACAGGCTCACGCCGACGGGGAGGCGGGCGAGGATCCCCGAGATCCGTTCGCGCAGGCGCAGGGCGTCTTCGGGATTCATGGGGCGAGGCGGCGGGCGCTTCCGCCCTCAGGGAGCCGCGGCCAAGCGGAGGCTTTCCAGGCCCTCCACGTCGGCTTGGCCGCTGATCACATCGCCGCTTTTCAGGACCTGGTATTGGTAGCCCTGCTCGAGGAGGAAGCGCTTGCGGTTCTGGGCGTAGAGCTCTTCTTTGGTGTCGGCGGTGACGAGGGTGAAGAACCAGGCGCGGTTGTGCCCGGGCTTGGGGCGCAGGATACGGCCGAGGCGCTGGGCCTCTTCCTGGCGGCTGCCATAGGTACCCGAGATCTGGATCGCCACGTCGGCGTCGGGGAGGTCGATGGCGAAATTGGCCACCTTGCTGACCAGCAGCACGGGGATCTCGCCGGCGCGGAAGCGGTTGTAGAGGTCGACGCGCTGGGGGTTGGGCATGCGCCCGGTGATGAGGGGCAGCCGGAAGCGTTCGGCCAGGGATTCGAGCTGGTCGAGGTACTGGCCGATGATGAGCACGCGGTGGTCGGCCAGTCGCTCGATGAGGGCCCGGATGACCTCGGTCTTGGCCGGGTTCTCGCTGGCGAGGCGGAACTGGTTCTTGTCGGTCTTGCGGAAATACTCCCGGGTGAGCTCCTCGTCCATGCCCACGCGCACCTCGAGGCAGATGGCCTTGGCGATGAAGTCCTGGGCCTCCAACTCCTTCCACGGCAGGTCGAATTTCTTCGGGCCGATGAGGGCGAAGACGTCGCGCTCGTGGCCATCCTCGCGCACCAATGTGGCGGTGAGGCCCAGGCGGCGCTTGGCCTGGATGCTGGCGACGGCGCGGAAGACGGGGGCCGGGAGGAGGTGGATCTCGTCGTAGACGATGAGCCCCCAATTGGTGTCGCCGAAGAGGTTCAAGTGCTTGAAGGCGTCGTTCTTCTGGTGGCGGTAGACGAGGATCTGGTAGGTGGTGAGGGTCACCGCCCGGAGTTCCTTCAGTTCGCCGGAGTACTCGCCGATATCGGCCTCGGTGAGCGTGCTCAGGCGCAGGAGTTCGCTCTTCCATTGCCGCAGCGCCACGATATTGGGGGAGATGATGAGCGTCTTCATCTGCAAGCGCGCCATGGCGAGGATCCCCACCAGGGTCTTCCCCGCGCCGCAGGGGAGCACGATGATGCCGGCGCCGCCGGCCCCGGCGAGGCCCCCGTAAAAGGCGCCGAGGCTCTCGACCTGGTACTTGCGGGGGACCATGCCGTGGTCCTCGTGCAGTTTGAAGGGGAGGGGATCGCCGTCCTCGAAGCCCACGCGGTCCTCCACCGGGAAGCCCATCTTGATCATCTCGAGTTTGAAGACGCCCTGGAGGGCCCGGGGGATGGTGAACTTGCCGAGGGATTCGCTCCAGGCCATGAGGCCCGCGATCTCCCGGGTCTTCACGAGGGTGCGCAGCAGATCGCCGTCTTCGGAGACCACCTCGAGGGCCTCGTCGTCGTACGGCACGAGTTTCACGAGGCCGAAATGGTCCCATTGCTGCTTGACGAAGCGGGCCACGGCCGCGGGCACCGGGAACCGGGACCAGGCCCCCAGGCGGCCGAGGACGTCCTCGGCGGTGAGGCCGGTGGAGTAGCCGTTCCACAGGCTGATCTCGTTGAGGTGGTAGGTGTAGAAGACCTCGGGGCTCTTCACCAGTTCGAGGAAGGGGGAGATGGCGTCGCGCGCGGTGGGGAAGGCCGGCGATTTCACCTCGAGGAGGACGGAGAAATCGCTGTTGACGATGAGGGGCTTGGGTTCGTTCATTCAGTGAAAGTTCATGCTGAGGTCTTTGGCGGGGGCCGAGTGGGTGAGGGCGCCGCAGGAGATGTAGTCGATCTCGAGGCGGGCGAGGTTGGGCAACCGGCCCAGGCTGACGTTCCCGCTCACCTCGATCTTCGCACGGCGGTCGATGAGGGGGACGGCCTGGCGCAATTTGAGGTCGTCCATATTGTCGAGCATGATGATGTCGATATGCTGGTCCACGGCCTCGCGCACCTGCTCGAGGGTCTTGCACTCCACCTCGATGGAGGGCATCTTCCCCCCATTTTTCCCGGCGTGCTGGCGTACCCGGCGGACGGCCTCGGCGATGGAGCCCCCGCAGGCTGCGATGTGGTTGTCCTTCACCAGGTAGAGGTCGTAGAGCCCGATGCGGTGGTTCTCGCCGCCGCCGGTGCGCACCGCGTACTTCTCGAGGAGGCGCAGGCCAGGGGCGGTCTTTCGGGTATCGAGGAGTTTGACGCGCGTCCCCTCCAGGGTCTTCACGAAGGTGGCCGTCTTGCTCGCGATCCCCGTGAGGCGCTGGAGGAGGTTGAGGGCGACCCGTTCCCGGGAGAGGAGCGCCGCCAGGGTGCCTTCGACCTCGTAGACGGCCTGGCCCCGCTTCAGGGACTCGCCGTCCCGGGCGAGATGCTTCACGCGGTGGACGCCCCCGGAGCCCTCGAAGACCGCGTCGAGGAAGGGCAAGCCGCAGAGCACCAATTCATCCTTGGCTTCGATCACGGCCCGGGCGGTCTTCCCGGGTTCGAGGATGGCTTCGGTGGTGATGTCGCCGGGCCCCAAGTCCTCCTCCAGCGCCAAGGGGAGGATGCGGTCGCGCCACCAGGCGACGAGGGTGTCGAGTTCGGGGAGGCTCATGCCCGGTACGCCGTGCCCTCGATCTCGATCTCGCAACCCTTGGGCAATTGGGAGACTTCGACCACCGCGCGGGCGGGCTTTTCGCCCGGGAAATAGGTGGCGTAGATCGAGTTGAATTCCTGGAAATCCTTCATATTCTTGAGGTAGACGGTCACCTTGACCAGATGCTCGAAGTCCATCCCCCCCGCCGTCAGCACCGCGCGAAGGTTCGCCATGACCTGGCGCACCGCATCGGCGAAGGGCTTCATGATGAGCTCGTCTCGCAGGGGATTGATGGGAATTTGTCCGGAAACGAACAAAAATGGCCCGGCTTGGACGGCCTGGGAATACGGGCCGATGGGCGGCGGCGCCTTATCGGAAAAAACGGTTTTACGCACGATATGCTCCTGGGTCGAAGGGAAAGGGGTCGGAATCGCAGCTGGGCATCAATAGAATAGGGGGGTTTTTGGGGGATGCCACGATTTCCGGGCGGTTTCGGGGAAAAGAGGTGTTCGTCCTGAATAGCTGGACAATGTAAATCGAGTGCATTTTTTCATTCACGGACCTTTTGCGTCCATGCTCAGGAGGGCAAAAAATGGTATTTGGCCCTTCCCTACAATATAATTAGGTTCGGTGAATTGGGTGTAAAGTTTTCCCTTTCCTGGGGTTCACCCGTTAGTTATTAAGGACGGGGTGGATTGTCGGCTGATTTTGAATTTACCCCTTTTCTGAGGAGGCCCCATGAATCGTCTATTCCCCGCGGCGATTGCGCTCGGTTTTCTAATCATTTCTTGCGGCAAATCGCCCCAAAACGTAAACGTTGCCAAAGTGATCCAACTGGATGGGACCGTCCAGATCCAGAAGGGTGAAGGGGCTTCCTACGCCCGAGCCTATCTGGGGTCCGATCTCCTCCCCGAATACCTCATCAAGACCGGTCCCGAATCCCGGGCGAAGGTACAGATCGGGGAACGCGCGGTCATCAGCATCGAAGCCAATAGCATCGTGCGCATCCGCGACCTGAACCGCGACCAGACCACGGGGCAGGAGAATACGCGCGTCGAGTTCAAGGGCGGTAAATCGATGGTGAACATCACCAAGAAACTCGCCGCCCAGGATAGTTTCGACGTCATGACCCCCTCCGCGGTCGCCGGGGTGCGCGGCACCGAGTTCCTCGTCGACACCGAAAATCCCGAGGCCAGCAAGATCGCGGTGACCAAGGGCTCCGTGGCGGTTCGCAAGCGCATCGCGGCCCTCGACGATGCCCCCGCGAAATCCGATACCCCCGTGGCCGTGCGCGAGGCCCTGCGGGAACTCGCGGCCAACCAGGAAGTGGCCGTGCGGGTCAACCAAGAGGTCGCGGTCACCCAGAAAGAATCCGACGCGGTGAGCGCCATCGTCGCCGACGTGGTCCAAACGGCCACCGTCGAGATGAAGAAGGCCAGCGAAGATAAATCCGCCCCCGTCGAGGCCAAGCGCGAGGCGATCGAACGCCAACTCACGGCGATCATCTCCGAATCCCAGAAGAAGATCGAGGCCCGGCCC
Organism: Spirochaetota bacterium; assembly: GCA_017302015.1. Taxonomy (GTDB): domain Bacteria; phylum Spirochaetota; class UBA12135; order COTS27; family JAFLEE01; genus JAFLEE01. The sequence continues at coordinate 19,120 of JAFLEE010000092.1, forward strand.
GAAGCCAAGGAAGTCGTGGTCGCCCCCATCAGCGACGAGACCAAGAAGAAGGTCGAGGCCATCGAGGTGGTCGCCCCGGTTCCCGTCGAGACCCTCGAACGCCTCCCCGAAAAGAAGAACGAAAGCGCCCGCGACATCCGGGACGTCATGAAAGAGAAGGCCGCGCCCGCCGAGCCCGAGAAGA
>JAFLEE010000093.1 GCA_017302015.1 Spirochaetota bacterium
GATGGAGGCCGGGATGAAGCCATGAAGGCCACCCTCGAAGCCCTCGAGGCCGAGCGCGCCAAGGAAAGCCCCGACCTGGCGAAAACGAAGGACCTGATGGCCAAGCGCGCCGCCACCATGGCAATGGGCGAGTTCATCCGCTTCAAGTTCATCATCGATATCAAGCCCATCCTCACCCCCGAGCAGGCCAAGAAATGGATGGACCTCCGCAAGAAGATGGAGGAGCGCATGAAGGGCGGACGCCCCGGCGGCGCCCCCGGTCAGGGCGGTGAAGGGCGCCCGCCGCGCAAAGAAGGGAAGCCCGCCGGCGAATAAGTTTCTCCCAAGACGGGGGGCGCCCGGCGGACGGGGCGCATTCTGCCCTCGATCCAGTCGGCATCGACACCTTCCCGGGCCCTATGGCTCTTTCTAGCGACGAATTGGCGTTGCCCAAGGTGGAGCGGCTTTTTCCGGGCCGCCGAAGGCCTCGGCGCCAAAAAGAGATTTATTGATATTAGACTAAGGCACGGAAGCGCCCCGTGAAGATCCGGAAATCCCCCCCCGTCGAACTCTTTTTCGCCAGCAAGGGTTTGCAGATCCACTATATGGGGCGCACCGAGGGTTCCCCCGCGTGGGAAGATTCCAGCGGGAACGATTTCTACCACCGGCTCTACTTCTTCATCGAAGGCCATGCACGGGTCGGGTGGGACAAGAAAGAGATCGTCCTCAAACCCCGCCATGCCTACCTTTTCCCGGCCGGCCGGCGTTACGAGTTCCATTGCGATTCGACATTCGACAAAATTTATTTCAGCTTCACCCTCGACCTCGGCCCCGGCCTCGATCCGCTCCATGGCCTCGAACCGCCCCCCGCACTGAGTTTCGACGAGGCGGGCTTCGATACGGGGCTTCTGCAATCCTTCTTCCAGCCCCGGTGGAAGGACGCCTTCGCCCTCAACGCCGCCCTGTGGAAATCCCTCTCCCAATGGGTGCGCCCGGGGATGCTCGCCGCCTGGCTCGAGAAGCGCCGCAAGGTCGACCGCTACGCCCCCATCCTCGCCGCGCTCCAGAACGAGGCCCCCGCCCGGCTGACGGTGGCGGCCCTCGCCAAGCGCCTCAACCGCAGCCCCTCCGCGCTTTCCCGCAGTTTCAAGGCCGATATGGGCTGTCCCCTCAAAGTCTATATCGAGCGCGAGACCGTGAGGCAGGCCAAGGAGCGCCTCCTCTTCACCGCCAAGCGCATCCGGGAGATCTCCACGGAACTTGGCTTCGAATACGAATCCTATTTCTCGCGCTTCTTCCGGAAATACACCCAGATGTCGCCCGAGGAGTTCCGGGGGCGTTCCGGGGTTTGAGAGCCAGGGTCAGGGCGCGCGGGGAGGTTTCCCGCTTAGCCCGAGGACGAAGCGGGAGATGCTCTCCCGTTCCTCGGGGCTGAGCTTCGCACGTCGCGCCATCTCGGGCAGGTAGCGGCTCTCCCAGGCTTGGCTGGAATATTCGGCGGGCGCATGGGGGCGATGGCAGCCCCCGCATTTCTGGGCGTAGAGGCTGCGGGCGCCATCGAGGGCCTCCCGCGTCAGGTCGGGGTCACGCCGCCTCGCCCAGGCCCATTGGTCGTCGTCGATCCTCGGGAGGCCCGCGCAGGAGACGAGCAGGAGCGCCCCCAAGCCGAGGCCCGAGGGGCGCAGTCCGAATGGAAGGACGCGGCGAACCATGGTCCGGCTCAGAACGGGATGCCGAGGATGAGCCTGGCTTCCAGGCGCTGGGCATCGGTGAGATTGGGGGCGGCGCCCGCCTTGGCGAGGTCGGCGATCTGCAGGAGCGGGGTGAGGGTGAGCCAAAACCGCGGGGCGTTCACCGAAACCACGGGGCCCGCCGCGAGGGTCGATTTTTCCAGGGAACCCGAGGCGATCACCGTGGAAGAGCGGCACTCGAGGCCGAAGCCCCAGGCGCCCTTCACCCAAGCGGCTCCCAGGCTGCCTTCGAGCACGGCTTCCGTCTCCCAGAGCGCGCTCGCCGGCCGATAGGCGAACTCGCCCTCCGCCACCAGATTGAGGGCGACGAGGAGCGGGCCCGCCTGCTTGTCGAGGATGAGTTTCCCTTCCAATTCCACCTCATGGGATTTGGCGGTGAGCTCCCCATAGAGGGCTAGGCCGAGGGCGTCGGCGGAGGAATCGGCGAGTTTCCATTTCGCTTCGACGGACAGCGACGGCGCTTTCATGGATTTGGACTCGATCCCCGCGGCGCTCAGGGAATGTTCCCAGGTCCCGTTCAAATAGAAGGCCATGAGAAAGCGGTCCGTGAGGCCGAACTCCGCTTCGATGCGCTCATCGAAAGCTGAATAGTAGTTCTGGCGACCGATGCGGTAGGTCGAATGCCATTCCAACTCGGCCGTGCCCTTGGGGAGCGTGCGGCTCTCGGTGACGAAACCGAGGCGCCGTTCATGGGCGAAGAGGGGGCCGCCGACCCAGAGGAAAAGAAGGGAGGCGAGGAGGGGGATGGGGAAACGAAACGGCTTCATGGTGCTGGACTCCTGTTTTGTGGTATTATTAGGTTCGTGCCAACGAATGTTATTTGTTAGCACGTGCTAATGATTTGTATTATACTACACTAATAAAATGTCCCTGTCAATACCGTGAGCGCCCAACCCACCGAAACCATCGAGGATTACCTCGCCGCCATCTACGTGATGGAGCGGGATGGGGAACCCATCGTGCCGGCCAAATTGGCCCGCATCCTCGGGGTCGCGCCGCCCACCGTAACCGTGACGCTGCAGCGCATGCAGCGCGACCATTGGCTGAGCGCCAAGGGCGACCACCTCACCGAAGAGGGGCTCCTCGCCGCCCAGGCCGTGGTGCGCCGCCATATGCTGGCGGAGTGGATGCTTTCGCGCTACCTGAAGATCCCCCTCGCGAGCTTGCACGAAGAGGCCCATCGCCTCGAGCACGCGATCTCCGGCGAGATCGAAAAGAACTTGGCCCTCCAATTGGAGAACCCGGAGCAATGCCCCCACGGGAACCCCCTCCCCGGGCACGAAGAATCGGTGTCCGGTTGGCGCCCCCTGACGGCTTCGAAGGCCGGCGAGCGGATCACCATCCGCCGCCTCCACGAGCGGGCCGAGGACAACCGCGAGATCCTCGATTACCTGGTGAGCCAGGGCGTCGTGCCCGGCACTTCCGTGCGCGTCACCGACGTCTCCGCGGTCAACGAGACCGTGAGCCTCCTGCGCGGGAATACCCATGTGGTGCTGGGCTTCTCCACCGCGCGCCATGTCTTCGGCGAGGTCGAAGCGGCCTGAGGCCACCGGGCGCGCGGTGAGACTGCGATGATGAAAACCAGACTCCGTCCCGCCCTCTTCATCGTCTTGGCCCTGGCGCCCTTCATCGCCTGGCTGCTTTGGCCCCTGGGTGACCGGCGCCTCCAAGTACATTGGAACCGCGAGCAGCTGGCGCGGAAAGAAGCGATCCTCGCGGGGGTCCCGCGCGCGCGGGGGCATCGGCCGAATATCGTCATCCTCCTGGCCGACGACCTGGGGAAGACCGACCTCTCGCTCTACGGCGGCATGCGCCAGAAGACCCCGCATATCGACGGGCTCGGTCGGGAAGGGGTGGTCTTCACCGCCGGCTATTGCACCTCGCCTATCTGCGCGCCCTCCCGCGCCTCGCTCCTGACGGGGCGTTACCAGCAGCGCTCCGGCTTCGAACTCCAGCCCATGATGCGCTACCCGAAGAATCGCCTGGAGTACGGCGTCTACAAGAACTTCGTCATCCCGCGCACGGGGGATTGGGTCGTCGCGCCCTTGGCCCCCGTCCCGGTGGCCGACGAGATCCTCAAGCAGGGGCTTTCCCCGGCGGAACTCGCCCTTCCCGAGATCCTCAAGGCCTCCGGCTACGCCACCGCGGGCATCGGCAAATGGCATCTCGGTTATAGCGAGGCCCTCGCCCCCCAGAACCGCGGCTTCGACCATTGGTATGGGTGCCTCGAGGCCTTCACCCTCTTCGCCCCGGTCTCCGATACCAATATGGTCGAATCCCGCCACGCCTATTTCGCGGATAAGCACATCTGGGCCCAGGGGCGCGGGGGCCCGAGCGCCATCCGCACCAACGGCGTGCTGATCGACGAGAAGGAATACCTCACCTTCGCCATCGCCCGGGAAGCGCGGGCCTTCATCCGCGCCCACCGGGCGGACCCCTTCTTCCTGTATGTCCCCTTCACGGCCCCCCATACCCCGTTCCAGGCGCCCCGCGCCTACGTGGAGCGCTTCGCCGGGGAGGCCGATCCCAATCGCCGGGTGTATCTCGCCATGATTGCGGCCCTCGACGACGCGGTGGGGTCGATCCTCGCGACGATCAAAGAGGCGGGCCTGGATGAAGACACGCTCATCCTCTTCGCCTCCGATAACGGCGGCGCGGCCTATACCGGGGCCACCGATAACGCGCCCCTCAAGGGCGGGAAATTCACCCTCTTCGAGGGCGGGGTCAATGTGCCGTATCTGCTACGCTGGAAGGGGAAGCTGCCCCCGGGGCGCTTCGAGGCGCCGGTGCTCCTGCCCGATTTCTTCGCCACGGCCCTCGCCGCCGCGGGCATCCCCCTGCCGACGGACCGAACCTACGACGGCGTCGACCTCCTGCCCCATCTGACCGGTCGTATCGCGGCGCCGCCCCATCGGGCCATCTATTGGCGCTCCCTCCACAACCGCGCCATCCGCATGGACGGCTGGAAACTCTTCATCGACGGCAGCGGCGGGAAAAAACTCGCTTACGACTTGACCACCGACGCCAGCGAGCGCGCGAGCCGGGCCGCCGAACATCCGGAGGTGGTGCGGCGCCTCGAGGCCGAATTCGACGCCTGGGAGAAGGGGCTCATGCCCCCCCAATGGCCGCGGGTGATGGACTACCGGGTGCGATTCGATGATGGCGAGTTTTCGTACGCCCTGTGAACGGGCCCGATAAAGTCCCTCGGTCTTGTCGCCATTGACGAAGGCGTCGCACGCGCGTAGATTAAATCGCGTCGGCGCAAAAAGCGTCGGCGAATGGCGCCGACGCCCCCGCGGGCCGGGCGCCCTGGAGTTCCCATGCGCATCCTTCTCCCCTCCCTCGTCCTCATGGCGCTCGCTTCCGCCGCGCCCAACTCCGTCCTCGATTTCGCCTTAAACGATATCGACGGGAAGTCCGTCCCCCTTTCCGAGTATAAGGGGAAGGTCTTCCTCATGGTGAACGTGGCCAGCCGCTGCGGCAATACGCCCCAGTACGAGGCGCTCCAGAAGATCTACGACAAGTACCGGGCCAAGGGGTTCACGATCCTCGGCTTCCCCGCCAATAATTTCCTCTCCCAAGAGCCCGGCACCGATTCGGACATCAAGCAATTCTGCACCTCGAAGTACGGGGTGAGCTTCCCGATGTTCAGCAAGATCTCGGTGAAGGGCGACGACAAGCATCCCCTCTACCAATTCCTCACCGCCAAAGAGACCGACCCGGCCTTCCCCGGCGAGATCGGCTGGAACTTCGAAAAATTCCTCGTGAACCGCGAGGGGAAGGTGATCGCGCGCTTCTCGCCCAAGACCAAGCCCGACAGCGACGAGATCGTCGCCGCCATCGAGAAGGCCCTCTAGGGCCGCGGGCAAAAAAAAAGGCCCCCGAAATCGGGGGCAATCGGGGGCCGAAGGGGCGGGGGAGGGCGCCTCAGCCTTCTTTCTTGTCTTTTCCCTTTTCCTTCCCCTCGCCCTTTTTCGGGGAATAATGCTCATAGCCCGGGCTGGCCGCCCAGGATTCGCGGATCATCTTGTCGACGTCCTTGGATTGGCCGCCGGTGATGATGACCTCGCCCTTGGAGATGCCGCCCTTCTGCAGGGAGAAGACGGGGGTCGTGATATTGCCCATGACCCGCCCGGTGGCCATGAGGACGACCTCTTCGGTGGCGTCGATATTGCCGATGAGGGTGCCCGCCACGGTGACCTTGCGCGAGGTGATGTTCGTCTTCACCTTGCCGGGTTCGGCGATGATGAGGTGGTCTTCGGTGTGCAGTTCGCCCTCGAACTTCCCGGAGATCTGGAGGGATCCGTTGACGTAGAACTTGCCCTCGAAGACGGAGCCTTCCCCGATCACCGAGTTGATTTCGTCGTTTCGTGAGGCCATGCGGTTCGCTCCGTCGATTCGGGCCCGCCCCGCGGCGAATCCCTTGGAATTTCGACGATTTTAACATGGGCGCGGATGCTAAAATCCCCCCATGATCCGCATCCGCAGGCGCCTGCACGTCTCCACCGGCGTCAATATGACGGCCATGATCGATGTGCTCCTGGTGCTCATCCTCTTCTTCATGGTGTCCTCGACCCTGGTCAAGAGCCGGGGCTTGGCGGTGAAACTCCCCGAATCCAAGACCGCCGACAGCGAGACCCAGAACCTCCTCGTGGTGTCCATCCGCCAAGACGGGCGCCTCTTCCTCAACGACGATCCGGTGGACGAGGGCCGCCTCGGCCCCCAACTCAAGGAGAAGCGCCTCGGCACCGGGCAGGGAACGGTCATCATCCGCGGCGATCGGACCATCCCCTACGCGCGCATGGTGGAAGTCATGGATATCGCCCGAACCGCGGGCATGGAAAAAATTTCACTCGCCACGGTCCAGCGAAATTAGCTTTTAAAGTGGCTAGCCTCAGTTTGCGCTCGCTTTCCATCGGGCCCCGACGGGGGCCCCTCCCGGGGTTTCTGCTCCTCTCCCTGAGCCTCCATCTGGTCGTGCTCTTCCTCTACGCGAACTTGGCCAAGCCGGACCTCCTCGTCACCCTGAAGCGCGGCGAAGTCGGGTTCGTCAACCTCGATACGCTGAAGGCCGCCATGGCCGCCAATGCGGGTCGTCCCACGAAGAGCGAGGCGGTTTCCGCCAAACGCGGGGGCGGGAAGGCCGGCCGCGCCGCGAGCGCCACCGGGGGGCCGCGGATTTCCCAGGGGGGCGCCCGGGATTTCTTCCGCTCTTCGCCCCTCGGCGAAGCATCGCCCTCTGAGTCCAGCGAGCGGGGCGCCAGCCGCGATTTCTCGGGACTCGCCGGGGCCGCCCGAGCAGGCTCCGGAACGAGTTCCCAAGCTGGCCGCAGCGGGTATGAGGGGGGCCAAGCGGGCGCCACCGGCTTCGGCCGCGAGACGGCCGCCACGGGCAGCGGGGCGGGAGGGCCCGGCCGCGAGCGCGCCCCCGATGGCGGGGGCCAGGGCGGAAAGGGCGCCGCTTCGGCCATCCGCTGGAACGACGGCAGCGACGTTCGCGCCGTGGTCCTCCAGCCCGATTTCGAATTGCCCGAGGAGCTCCGGGGGAAGGGCATCCGCGCGGAGGTCGTGGTGGCGGTGACCGTCGATGCGGAGGGCCGCGTCCTCTCCCCCGTGGTGACCGCCAGTTCCGGCAGCGGTCCCCTCGACCGCGCCGTCGTCGATACGGTCCGGCGCATCCAATTCCGAGCCGTGCAGGGAGCCCGGGTGTCCTATGGCACGATCCGCTACACCTTCCGCTACTAGCCCCGCGGCGCGCTTCCCGGCCGAGGGATCGCCCGCCGCGTCGCGCTCCCGAAGGGTATGGGGCTGGCTTCGGCGCGCCATCTTGTTCTTCGGCGCCGCCATCCTTTTCGTCTACCTCGTGCTGCCGCTCGTGGTGGAACGGTCCCTGCGCATGGGCGACCGCCTGGGGTCGGCCCTGGGGATGGAACTCGACTGGAACGTGCTCCTCCTCTCCTGGTTCCGCGGCGAACTGCGGGTGCGGGGCGTGCGCGCCCGCGCCGGGCAATTCGACCTCGACGCCCGGGAACTCAGGCTCAGCTTCGATTGGGGGCGCCTGCTCGCGACGCGAAGCCCCATCGCCGCCCTCCAGGGGGGCGAACTCATCGAACCCTTGGTCACGCTCCATCCCGACGCCTCCCCGGGGACGGGCCGCGCCCTCCCCGATTCCGGAACCCTGGGATCTTCCATCGCCCCCGGGAAATCCCTCCTCCTCATGGCCTCCGAAGCCAAGGTGCGCGGCTTGGGCTTCGATCTCGACCTGCCGGTGGTCGCGCTCACGCTCACGGGCTTGGAGGGCCATCGGCTGCGCGCCGGACTGCGCATGGCGGCGGAGGGCGGGGATGTGAGCCTCCAAGGCACCCTCGAGGGCGAGGGCGGCGGCTTCGAGGGCGAAGCGGATTTCCGCACCGGCGCCTCCCGCGCGGAGCGGGTGAAATTCACCGGTCGACTCGAGCCCCAGGCTTTCCGGTTCATGGCCGAGGCAATGGACGGGGGAAGCGGCCTCCTCTATGAACGCCGTGGCCCGGGCCAGCCGGATCATTTCCGCTATTACCACGATTCCCGCCGCGTCGACGAGATCCTGCGCTGGATGGGGCGGGAGAAGGCGGTCACCGACGACCGCATGGCTTGGATCCTCAGCCGAACGGGCATCCGCCTCGGCGAGGGCGAAACCGTCTCCCGGGTCCATATCGAAAAGGACGGCGATCGATTCTGGGCCCGCGCGACGCTGAAGCGGAAAGACGGCGGGGAGCGACTCGGCTTCGTGGCGGAATCCCGGGATCCCGCGATGCTCCAATGGAACCTGGATTGGTCGGGCAGCGGCTACCTCGCCGCCCGCGGCACCCGCGAGAAGGACCATTGGGAGGCGCGTTTCGACCTGCGCGAAATGCGCCTGGGCGAACTGCCCGCCTCCGTCTCCGCCCAGGTGAGGGGCGCCGGGCCCCTGACCCTGCTCACCCTCCTTCCCGCGGATCCTTCCGCCCCGCCGATCCTCACCGCGCGCATCGAGGAGGTCGCCGATGCCCTCCTCATGTCCATCCCCTCCGCCCAGGGGCTCGAGGCCTCCGCGCGCTGGTCGAAAAAGGAAGGGAGACTGTCTTCCCTTTCCGCCAAGTTCGGCCATTTCGCCCTGCGCCCCTTCTCGGATATCCTCGGCGTGGCGTTCCTTCGCGAAGTCGCCCTCGACGGGAGCGTGCTCTGGGGCGCGGGAAACGAATTGAAGGTGGATCTCGGGGCCCGCCATACCGTGACGGCCCGGGACCGCGGGGGCTTGAAACTCCGCTGGACGCCCACTCGGCTGCTGCTGGACGAATGGCGCCTCGCCGATGGCGGGGTGCTTCGGGGCGATGCCGACCTCTCCGGCCAGGGCGGCCAGGCGCGGTTCCAACTCGAGCGGGGGGGGAAGATCCAGAGGTTCGAGGGGACCGCAGGGAGCCGCGGCGACCAGACGGTGCTTCGGCTGCGTGGCGTGGACCGGGGCGGCGAGGCGAACCTCGTCTTCGGGGGCGCCCAGGGGCCTTCAGTGAGCCTCAAGGCCTGGCCCTTGGGGCCCGCGCGCCTAAGCGGCGAGGCCGCCCTACGCACCGGGTTTTCCTCCACGGCCGCCCTGCGCGTCACGGGCAGCGCGAGACTCGAGCAATTCAGCCCGTGGGACCCCGCCACGCGCCTCGAGACCGAGTTCAGCGCCGGGCCGCTGGGCGCCGAACTGACCCATCTCCATCTCTTCGACGATGAGAATCATCTGTGGGGGATGGGCCAATTGGGCTGGGTGGAACGGCTCACCTACCGGGTGAGCCTAGGCGGGGTGAAGGACCAGGTCAGCTTGGAGGGCCAGGGAGAGTTCTCGGGCGGCGACCACCGGGGCCGGCTGGTGGCCCATAACCTCGACCACGCCTCGTGGAAGACCCCACTACGGCGTTTCGTTCGGGGGAAGGCGCGCATCCTCGCGGATTTGAGCGGCCCGGTCGCCGATCCGAACGTGCTCTTCCGCATGGTGCTCGATGATGTCCCCCTCGAGCGGGAGACCCACCGCATCACCACCGAGATCGAAAAATGGGGCGCTGCCTGGACGCTGCGGCGCCTCGATATCGAGCGCATCCTGCCCAACGGCAACCGGAAACTCGTCGCCCACGCGCTCAAGGGCCTTCTCGACCCGAATCGGGTCGAAGCCGCCCTGGAACTCGATGATTTTCCCCTGCTCTGGTCCACGAGCGGGCTCGCGACCTTCTGGCTCGATCGGACCGAACGGCGTGGATTCCTGCAGGTCGGCGGCCTCGTGCTCGATGGCAAGCCTCAGCGGGAATGGCTCACGGAATGGTCCTCTCCAGGCGGGATCATTCGGCTGAAGGCCCCCAGCGGCGACGGGGTCGAGGGGACGGTCCGCCGCGAGGGCCGCAAAGGGCTCCTCGACGCCCTCAAGGGGAGCGAAGCGGCCTCCAATTGGCGCATCGACGTGTCGCTGAAGCAGGGACGGGAGACGGCGGCGCGCCTCGACGGGCGCTTCTCCACCAACGAGCTCGACCTCGCCCTGGGCACCTCCCGCTTGCGCGCCTCCTACCTGCGCTGGCTCTTCCTCCTCACCGAGGAGGAGATCCCCGGCGGGGAACTCTTCAATATCGATCTCGCGGGCCGGCATTTCGAGAAGGTCAACGGGGCCGTCCATGTGGGGGGCACCCCCTCCCGCCCGATCCTCACCGGCCGCGCCCTCTTCTCCGGGAAATTGCGCTTCATGGGCGCGGGGGACCGCACCGAGCGCGCCCGCATCCCGGTGGAGATCGCCGACAATATCTTCACGATCCGCCGGGCGGAAGCGGCCTGGGCCGACGGCAGCATGGCCTTCGGCGACGGCACCGTCACCGCCCGGGCCTTAAACGGCGTCGAGGCCTTCGACCTCAAGTTCACCACCCGGGGCCCCGGCGTGCCCGGCAATTGGGACGGCTCCCGCTTCACCGTGCGCGCCAAGGTCGGCGGCGAAATCGCCCTCACGGGGAGCAGTTTCTATCCCCGCCTGCGCGGCGTCGTGCGACTCTCCGACGGCGTGCTCTCGGTGGAGAACCGGGGCGGCAAGAGCGAGGATTGGGCGCTGCGCCAGCGGCGCTTCTTCAACCGCATCGAATGGGATGTGGGGCTGGAGGCCGGGGCGCGCATGAAACTCGAGAGCGCCCTCTTCGACCTCACCGCGGAGGCCGGCAGCGCGGCCCGCTTCGCCGGGACGCTCTACAACGACGAGTGGTCGCTGGCGGGGTCGGTGACCGCCAAGTCGGGGACCTACACCCACCAAGGCAGCGATTTCCGCATCAAGAACCTCACCCTCAATTTCCCCAAGGGCGAGGGCTCCTTCAACCCCTACGTCGACCTGGAGGCCTCCACCCGGGCCCGGGAGGCGGGGAACGTCACCGTGGAGATCATCCTCAGCAAGAAGGGTCGGCTCCTTGACGATAACGCGAGGTTCACCTCCTCCCCGGGCCGCACCCCCGACGAGATCAAGACGCTCATGGGCTGGTTGGACCCCCGGGAGAAGACCGCCGGCGCCAGCGTATCCACCGCCACCGGCAGCCGCGCCGTGGCGAATACCATCCTCTTCCGGCCATTGGAGCGATCCCTACGCCGGGCCCTCGGTTTGGACTACGTGCGCATCGACACCGATCTCCTGGCGATGGCGCAGAACGCCCGGGGCGGGGGATCCAACCTGACCACCACCCTGTCCTTCGGCAAGTACCTCACCGAGAGCCTCTTCCTCCAGAGCGACTTCAATTTCGCCATGGGCTCGAGCAATAGCCTGGGGGGCGCGCTCAACCTGGAATACGACCTGGGCGCCTTCAACCTCGGCACCCGCTTCGAGATCCGCGACTTCAACCGCATGCGCCTCGGGCCGAACCTGATGGACCTGAGCATCCGCCTCGACAAGAACTGGAGTTTTTAGCCCTTGCCGAGGGCGGCCGCGTCGTCTTCGAGGATCTTCTCCGCCTGCTTCTTCTGGAACGCCAGCACGGCCTGGTGCACGGACGGGTCGAATTGGCCGAAGAGTTTGGCGGCGAAGAGCGCGGCGTTCACCGGCTCGAGGATGACCGCCGGCGCGATGCCCGAAGGCATGCGAAGCGATGAGAAGACATCGGCCCCGGCGAAGGAATCCGACGGGGGAGGGCAGGCGAGCACGGGGGCGCTCACGGCGCCGTCGGTGAACCCGCTGAGCGCATTGCTGCGCCCGGCCACGGTGATGTAGAGCCGCGGCCGGCCGCTGGCTTCGTAGGCGCGCACGAGCTTCAGGGCGTGCTCGGCGGTCTTATGGGCGGAGCCGATGCGCAGCACGGCCTCGAGGCCGAAGCCCCGCACGGCGGAGGCGATTTTCTCGCAATGCTCCAGGTCGGCCTTGGAGCCCATGAGGATGATGACGAGGGGTTGGGCCATGGGTTCTTCCTTGGGGCGGGGGTCAGGCCAGAAGGCCCGCCTTCTTCAAGTTCGCGGAAAGCCGGGGTTCGACCGGGTAGGCGCCGGGTTCGAAGGCCTTGCCGGTGAGCATTTCGTAAATGGTGATGTAGCGCAGGCTGGCCCGGGCCCAGAGGGAAGGATCCATGGGGGGGATGGGGCCGTCGCCGCGGTAGCCCTTCTCGGCGTAGGCGAGGCGCACGAATTCCTTGTCGAAGTTCTCCGGTTCTTCGCCCGCCGCGGTGCGCGCGGCATAGGTGTCGGCCTTCCAGAATCGGGAGGAGTCTGGGGTGTGCACCTCGTCGATGAGCATCACGCGGCCGTCGGGGGCGCGGCCGAATTCGTACTTGGTGTCGACGAGGATGAGCCCGGCCTTGGCCGCCACCTGTTGGCCGCGCCGAAAGATGGCGAGGGCCGCCGCCTGTACCTGGTTCCACGTCTTCTCATCAAGAAGGCCCTTCTCGACGACCTCGGCGCAGGTGAGGCGCTCGTCGTGGCCCGTGGCGCCGCCCTTGGTGGTCGGGGTGATGATGGGCTCGGGCAGGGCCTGGTTTTTTTTCAGGCCCTCGGGGAAGGTGTACCCGTAAATGTCCCGTTCGCCCAGGGAATAGCGGTACCACAGGGCGGTGGAGGTCACCCCCGTGATATAGCCGCGCACGATCACCTCGACGAGGAAGGGTTCGACCACCGTGACGAGGGACGCGTTGGGATCGGGGACGGAGAGGATGTGGTTGGGGATGATATCCGCGGTTTCCGAGAACCACCAGGCGGCCAATTGGTTGAGCACCTGCCCCTTATAGGGCACCCGGGCGAGGACGCGGTCGAAGGCGGACAAACGGTCGGTGGTGACGATGAGGCGTCCTTTGCCCGACGCCTCGTACCAGTCGCGCACCTTGCCGAGGGTCCGGCCGGGGAGGGGGAGTTTCGTCTCGTCCAGAGCGGACGGGAGGAGGTCTTGGATCGCCTTTTCGGATGGTTTCATGGGGGGGGCCTCGACGCCGGTTTCGGTTCGACCAGCGCGTTCATAGCGTAACCGTACCGGGTTAAAAATTCAAATCCTCGCGGGGGCGGCCGAGTCCCCGGCGCCTCGGGAGCGTTTCGGGGGCTACGCGCGGCACTTGCGTAAACCGGTTTCTGAAACCAAACTACAGGAGCAATCGTCCTCGGCTCCCCCCGCTTCCATGAATCGCGTCCAGACCCGTATCATCCTCCTCATCGCGCTGGTGGGGGTCATGCTCGTGGGCTACCTCTCGGTGGCCTTGGGTATCCAGAAATCCCGCATCGAGAGCGTCCTGCGGGAGCAGGGCGACGTTTCCACCCGCCTCCTGGAGGGGTTGGTGGAGGAATTGGGGAAAGACCTCCGAATTTTCGCCAGCGACTATTCAGAGTGGGATGAACTCGTCGCTTTCATGGGGCGGCGCGACCCCCTTTGGGCCGCGCGGAACTTGGCCACCGGGCTCTCCAATTTCCGGGCCACCGGGTGTTGGCTCTTCGATGGGAACGGCGCCATGGTTTGGCGGCAAGCCAGCGGGGGCCTCCCGGAGGTCTGGCCCATCCCGAAAGAGCGCCTTCGGGCCATCTACGCCGAAGGCAGCCGCGGGCGATGCTTTTTCACCGCGGGCAAAACCCTCTATGAGTGCCGCTGGTCGCCGATTCGGGGCTCCACGGGGCTCCCAAGCGCCTCCCCGGTCGGATACCTGGTGGTCGCGCGGATTTGGGACGCCTCCTTCCTCAAGCAATTGGAAAATCTCTCCTCCTGTCGCGTCCACCTGGGGTCCTCCGGCGAAAAAGTCTCGGGCAAGGCCGGGCGGCCCAATCTGGTGAGCGCGGTCGCCTTGGCGGGCTTCGATGGGCTCCCCGTCGACATGCTCATCGCCGAGAGCCAGTCCCCCTTCCTCGCCCGCCTCGGGGAGTGGCCGCGCGAGTTCCTCGTGAGCATGGTGATCTTTTGCGTCCTGCTCCTCCTCCTGCTTTCCTTCTATTTATTCCACTTCCTCCGAAACCCGCTCCTCGCCCTCTCCCGAAGTTTAGAGGGGCAATCCCGCGCCCTGCTGGGGCCCCTCCTCGCCGACGGCTCCATCTTCGGGCGCTTGGCGCGCCTGGTCGACGACTCCTTCCGCCACCGGGAACGCCTCGAGGCCGAGATCCGCGACCGCCAGCGCGCCGAGACCCAGGTTCGGGAATGGAGCGCCTCCTTGGAACGGCGCGTGAGCGAACGCACCAGCAAATTGGAGGACGCCGTCGCCCAACTCAAAGAAGAGATCGAGCAGCGCCGGCGGCTGGAAGAGCGCTACCAGCACCTCGCCTACCACGATGTGCTCACGGGCCTCCCCAACCGAACCCTCCTCTTCGACCGGATCCAGCAGGCCCTGGCCTGGGGCGGCCGCCACGGGGGCCAGGCCGCGGTGCTCTTCATCGACCTCGACCGGTTCAAGATGGTCAACGATAGCTTGGGCCACCAGGTGGGGGATCTCGCCCTCGTCCACATCGCCGGGAGGCTGAAATCGTGCCTGCGCGCCAGCGACACGGTGGGGCGCATCGGCGGCGACGAGTTCATCGTGCTCCTCTCCGAACTGCGCGCCCCGGAAGACGCCGCCCATCTGGCGCGGCAGATGCTGCGCCAGATCTCCGAGCCCCTCTCCCTCGAGGGGCAGGAGCACACCCTCACCGCCTCCATCGGGCTGGCCCTCTTCCCGGGCGACGGCACGGACGCCGACGCCTTGGTGAAGGCCGCCGACACGGCGATGTACCAGGCGAAAGAGTTCGGGCGCAATAATCTCCAGGCCTTCAACGCCGGCATGGGCGTTCGGGTCAACCGGGCGCTCTCCATGGAGAACCAATTGCGACGGGGGCTCGACGAGAACCAGCTGGTCCTCCATTACCAGCCCCTCGTCGACCTGCGCACGGGGCGTATCTCGGGGGCCGAGGCCCTGGTGCGCTGGCAGCACCCCGAGGCCGGCCTCCTCTTCCCCGATGAGTTCATCCAGATCGCCGAGACCTCGGGGCTCATCGTGCCCCTGGGCGAATGGGTGCTTCGCGAGGCGTGCCGGCAGAACAAGGAGTGGCAAGCCGCGGGCTTCGAGCCCTTCGCCATGGGGGTGAACCTCTCCCCCCACCAGCTGCGCAACCCCCGCTTCGAGGACGACCTCTACCGGATCCTCCGCGAGACCGGCCTCGAGGCGCGCTGGCTCCAGATCGAGATCACCGAGAGCGCGGTGGTGCAGCAGAGCCCGGCGACCCTGAAACTCTTCCGCCGCATCCAGGACGCCGGCATCCAGATCTCTTTGGATGATTTCGGGACCGGCTATTCGAGCCTCAGTTACCTTCGGGGATTCCCCCTCAATAAACTGAAGATCGACCGTTCGTTCATCCGGGAAATACCGATGAACGCCAATGACGCGGCCATCACGGGGGCGGTGATCCATATGGCGCGCCACCTGAAACTGAAGGTCGTCGCCGAGGGCGTCGAGACCGCGGGGCAGGTCGCCTTCCTGCGCGGCATGCTTTCCGACGAGATGCAGGGCTATTTCTTCAGCCACCCCGTTCCCGCGGGCGATTTCCGGCGGCTTCTCAGCGAGGACCGCCGCCTCGAGGTGGCGGGATGACGGCGGCGGGGGGGGGCGCGGGCGACGATTTTTTCCTGGTCCTCGACCGGGAGAGCCGCGTGGAATCCTGGGCCCCCGAGCCGCCGATCGACGCGCCGCTGCTCGTCGAGACCTGGTTCCCCCCGGTGGACCGCCCCCTCTTCCTCGCCGGCACCGAACGGGCCCGGCGGGGCGAGGCGGTGCGCGACCTGCGCTGCCGGGAATCCGCCCGGGGTCCGATCTGGCAGGAATACGGCTTCACGCCCCTCTCCGGCGGGCGCCTCCTCTGCTGGCGCCGCGATGTCACCGCCGAAAGGGCCGCCCTCGAGGAGCGCGAACGGGTCCACGACAAGGCCGTCGAGTACGCCCGGGAGCGAAACGAGTTCTTCGCCATGATGAGCCACGAGATCCGCACCCCGCTCTCGGGGGTGACCGTGATCTCCGAACTCCTCCTCGGCACGCCCCTCTCCGCGGAGCAGCGCGACCTCGTGGAGAAGATCGGGGCCGGCGGACGGAACCTCCTGCGCGTCGTCTCCGATCTCCTGGATTTCGCGCGCCTGGAATCCGGCCGCATCGATCTGGTGGAGACGCCGTTCTCCATGGAGGCCTGCCTCGAGGAGGTCGTGGACCTCCTCGCCCCCCAACTCGGGGCGAAGCCGGTGGAACTCGTGCTCCTCAGCGACGCGCGCCTGCCGCGGCTCCTTTCCGGCGATGTGGTTCGCCTCCGCCAGGTGCTCCTCAATCTCGGGGGGAACGCGGTGAAGTTCACCGAGCGCGGCGAGATCGTCATGGCCGCCGAAGTGAAACGGGAGCGGCCCGGCGAGGTGGAACTCCGCCTCTCCGTGAAGGATTCCGGCATCGGCATCCCCATCGACGCCTGGGGTCGGCTCTTCCAGGCCTTCTCCCAGGTCCACGACGCCGCCCGCCACCGCTTCGGCGGCACGGGTCTCGGTCTCGCCCTGTGCAAACGCCTGGTCGAACTCATGAAAGGGCGCATCTGGGTCGAGAGCGCGGTGGGCAAGGGCACGACCTTCTTCGTCTCGCTCTGGCTCCCGGTCGTGGAAGCGGCCGTGGCCCCGCTCCCCCTCCTTCGCGGCCGCCGCATCCTGGTCGCGGACCCGTCGCCCGCCCGGCGCCAGCGCGCTTGCCTCGAAATCCGGCGCTATGGGGGGGAAGCCCTCGAGGCGGGAACCCCCGAAGAGGTCGCCGGCCAATTGGAGCGGGTCCCTCCCGACACCTTGGCCATCGACTTGGGCATGGCGGGGATCGACGAAACGCTCCTAAAATCCTGGGCCCGGGAGGGGCTCGATCTGGTGCGCATCGCCCCCCTCCTCGCCGCCGGGCGCGGCGAGGCGGAATTGCGCAAGCCCTATTCCTGGGGCCGGTACGCCGATGTGCTGGCCAAACGCCCGCGGGCCCAGAAGGCCGGCTCCCTCGACACGGGCCTCGGGGCGCGCCATCCCCTGCGCATCCTCCTCGCCGAAGACGACCTCGATAATCGGCGGGTGCTCGTCCTGCTCCTGAAACGCCTCGGCTATGCCTGCACGGCCGTGGAAGACGGCCTGGCCGCCGTCGAGGCCGTCGCCGCCGGGACTTTCGATGTCGTGTTCATGGACATGCAGATGCCGCGCCTCGGCGGCCTCGACGCCACGCGGCGCATCAAGGCCGCCCCCGGGGTCCTCCCCAAGATCGTGGCCCTCACGGCCAACGCCGGCGCCGGCGAACGGGAGAAATGCCTCGAGGCCGGGATGGACGACTATCTCTCCAAGCCGGTGGATCCCGCGGGCCTGCAAGCGCTCCTCGCCCGCCTGGCCGAAGAGAAAGAGCGGGGCTGAAACAAGGCGGGGCCGAGCGCGCGGACGGTCTCAGCGCCTGGGTTCGTCCTGGAAGACGATGCGCCTCACCACCTCATCCGGCGGCTCCGGGGAGAAGCGGCGGTTATTCGTCGCCTTGCTATTGAGCCAGGCGCCCTTCACGAGGTAGTCCACGTACCAGGTGTAGAGGAATTTCCCCTTGCCCTTCTGGGCTCCCTCCATCTCGATCCAGACGCGCGAGAGCATGTCCGCGGGTTCCCGCAGGATCCACTGGCGGCCGCTCCAAGCCACGATTTCGGTCTCCCCGGCGACGAAGGCGTACTTCGGCCCGTCCATGACCTTGTGTTTCCATCCCCGGAAATTGATTTCTTTCACATCGGTGAGGGGGATATTCGTGCGCACGCTGCGGTCGTTGCGCCAGACCTTCACCTCGAGGTTCGGGAGGGGGAAGAGGACCTTCCCGGACCATTCCCGGTTCCCGCCGCCGAAGAGGGCGCACTGGAAATTTTTTCGGTTCTCGAAATCGATGCGGCGCTGCTCCGCGGCGAACCGCACGGAGGGATCGGCGGGGGAGGCCGTGGCGGGAGAGCCGTCCAGGGGGATCCAGCGCGTATCGTTCGTCAGGGGAAAAAGAGGCCCGGCGAGGAGGAGCGCGAGAAGAAGCGCGAGGTGGCCCGCCGGGCCCGAAAAAGGCGACCCCTTTCGGGCGACCGGGGGGCGCCGCCGAGCGCTTCCCGCGCGCTTGCGAAAAGCGCTCACGATTTGGCGGGGCCGCCCAGGGGACCGGGGAGCCCTTCGTTGATGCTCCCGCTGCGGAACCCGGTGAGGTCGAGCACGGTGTCCTTAAAACCAAAACCGCGGAAGGCCACCGTGAGTTCGGCGCGCGCCTCGAGGAGCCTGGGGAAATCTTCGGGCCGGGCCTCGATGCGCGCCATGGCCTCGTGGAAGCGCACGCGGAACTCGCGGAGTCCGAGGCCCCGCAGGAAGGCTTCGGCCCGCTCCACCCGGGAGAGTTTTTCGGCGTCGATGGCGGTGCCGTAGGGGAAACGCGAGGAGAGGCAGGGGGCGGCGGGCTTGTCCCAATTGGGGAGGCCCCAGGCCCGGGCGAGGAGCCGCACCTCTTTCTTGCCGAACCCCGCCTCGGAGAGCGGGCTCTTCACGGCGCGCTCTCCGGCCGCCTTGCGGCCGGGGCGGTAATCGCCGTCGTCGTCGCGGTTATAGCCGTCGAGGATGGTTCGCCAGCCCTCGTCTTGGCAGAGTTTTTCCATCAGGCCGAAGAGTTCGCTCTTGCAATGGTAGCAGCGGTCGACGGGGTTGGCGCGGTAGGCGGGATTCTCTAACTCGAGGGGTTTCACCTCGCGGAGGTTCAGCCCGAAGCGTTCGGCCAAGCCGCGGGCCTCGGCCAGGTCGCTGCGGGCCAGGCTCGCCGAATCGCCGATCACCGTGAGGCAGCGCTTACCCAGGGCCCGGGGCGATACGCTTTCTGAATGACATCTCGCGCCCAGAAATTCGCGGGAACATCGCGAAACTGAATCGCAGGACGACTGGGAGCATTCATCTGTTCAGGAAATGCCTTAGCAATCATTGCCGC
>JAFLEE010000094.1 GCA_017302015.1 Spirochaetota bacterium
CCGACTTCGAGGGCCAATTCGGCAATGGGGCGGTCGGTTTCGCGCAGCAGGCGGCATGCCTTCTCCACGCGCACCTCGGCGAGGAATTGGAACAGGGTGTAGCCGGTCTCCCGGTGGAAGAGCCGGGAGAGATACGAGGGATTCACGCCGACGAGCTTGGCGAGGTCTTCGAGGCGATGGGGGTCGGTGGAGTTCGCCAGGATATGGCCGCGCACACGCCTTACATGATCGCTTCCCGCGGGGTCCCGGCCGGGGAGGGGGATGGCGGCGGCCTCCCGTTCCCAGCGCGCGAGGTGGATCCATAATTCCCTGAACTTTAGTTCGAGGACCGTGGCATGCCCGAGGGCCCGCTCGCGGCATTCGCGCTCCATCTCGGCCAGGAGGCGCCGAAGGAACAAGGCGGCGCTGGGCACGAGGGCGCGGAAACTGGGATGGGAACTCCGGATAGGGGCGGGCACGCCCTCGGCGGCCCCCGCGCTGCCATAGGCGCGGCGCATCCAAGCGGGGTCGAACATGAGGTTGATGACGCGGTGGCGCGATTCCACGACGTAGACATGGGGCACGCCGGGCGGAAGGAGATAGAGGTCGCCGGGGCGCATGCGCCGCTGGTGCTCCAGGGTGCGGTGCCAACCTTTCCCCGAGATCACCATGGCGATCTCCCAGAAATCGTGGTCGTGCCAGCCCATGGTTTCGGGGCGGTGGTCATAGACGCCCACGTGAAGGGGGAGCGCGGGATCGAAGAGCCTAGCCCCCCGCGAATGGGAGACGACGGGGAGCGCGGCGGGCTGGGGGGAGACGGCCATGGCGAGCCATTGTACCGGGAATCCCCCGACGGCGCCGGA
This sequence comes from Spirochaetota bacterium, assembly GCA_017302015.1. Taxonomy (GTDB): domain Bacteria; phylum Spirochaetota; class UBA12135; order COTS27; family JAFLEE01; genus JAFLEE01. Next base: position 843 of record JAFLEE010000094.1, read on the forward strand.
TTCAAGGAAGTCCATCCCCCCATCAAACCCGTCCATGGCCCCGCGGACCGCCCGGGACTATGATGCCTACACGCATTTCCCCGGAGGATGGCATGGCCCCCACACGCAAGACCGACGGCGACACTTCCTGGTTCGTCCACGACCGCTTCGGCCTCTTTATCCATTGGGGGCTCTACAGCATGGGGGCGCGCCACGAATGGCTGAAGCACGCCGAGAAGATCCCGAACGAGGTCTATGACGAGCGCTATTTCAAGCGTTTCGACCCCGATCTCTACGACCCCGAAGCTTGGGCCGACGCCTGCGCCGGGGCCGGCATGAAGTATTTCGTCATCACCACCAAGCACCATGAGGGTTTCTGCCTCTGGGATTCCAAGCACACCGAGTACAAGGCGACCCGCACCCCGGCCCAGCGCGACCTCTTGCGGCCGATGGTGGACGCGTTCCGCAAGCGCGGCATCAAGATCGGCCTCTACCACTCCATCATCGACTGGCATCACCCCGACTACGTCCTCGACAATAAGAACGGCCCCTACCGGGAGCATCCCGATCGCGAGGCGATGAACGGGGGCCGGGACCAGGCCAAGTACGCCGCCTACCTCCATGCCCAGGTGAAGGAACTCCTCACCGATTTCGGCAAGATCGACATCATGTGGTTCGATTTCTCCTTCCCCGACAAGGACGCCCCCGACGATTTCACCCGGGGCAAGGGCCACAAGGCCTGGAAATCCCCCGAATTGCTCAAGATGATCCGCAGCCTCCAGCCCGACATCATCCTCGACGACCGCCTCGACTGGCCCGAGGGCTGGGATATCAAGACCCCCGAGCAGGTCCAGCCCCGCGAATGGGTGAAGGTCGACGGCCAGCCCGTGGTCTGGGAAGCCTGCCAGACCTTCTCGGGATCCTGGGGCTACCACCGCGACGAGCAGACTTGGCGCAGCCTGGAGAATCTCGTCCATACCCTCATCGATTGCGTGTCTAAGGGCGGGAACCTCCTGCTGAACGTCGGTCCCACCGCCCGAGGAGAGTTCGATTCCCGCGCCCTCGATCGCCTCAAGGGCTTCGGCGAATGGATGCGCCGCCACGGCCGTTCGATCTACGGGTGCACCCAGGCCCCGGCCGAGTTTAAGACGCCCCAAGATTGCCGCCTCACCTACGCCCCCGAGAAGAAGCGCCTCTATGTCCATTGCCTCGCCTGGCCCTACAAGGCGATCCACCTCGACGGCTTCGGCGGGAAGGTCGAGTACGCCCAATTCCTCCATGATGGGAGTGAAATCGCCATGAAGATGGACGATTGGCACGCGCGCCAATTGGGCCTCGCGGCCGATACCCTGACGCTGAACCTGCCGCAGGTGCGCCCCGACGTCACGGTTCCCGTGATCGAACTCTTCCTCAAGTAGGCCCCCCTTCGACCGACCGTATCGCTAACGCTATCGCTTGCGCATCCGGCAACGTGCGCATTGAGAGGAAAACCACGGCGGCATCCCGGAATGGGCGCCAGGATACAATACCGCGATGGCGCCGCTTCACCCCGCAAGAATCGTCCTTAAATGGGCGACGCTCGTACTTTTCATCGGCACCGGGCTTTTCGCCGTGGGCACCCTGGTCCTTTTCCTGGTGGTCCGGGCGGAAAGTTCAAAGCAGGCTCCGCTACAGACGGGACCGGTGGCCGGGGTTCCCGGCTTGTTCGCCATCGAAGACCGCGGGGTGAATTTTTATCTCTTGAAACGGGGGGCGCAGCTCATCGCCTTCGATGCGGGACGCGACCCCCGCGCGAACGCCCGGGCGCTCGATAGCCTGGGCCTCGATGCCCAAAGTGTGACGGCCGTCTTCCTCACCCATTCCGATTCGGACCATTGCGGGGGTGCGGGTCTCTTCTCCAATGCCCGGGTCTACCTCTCCCGGGCCGAGGAACCCCTGGCCACGGGAAAGATCCGGCGCCTCCTGGCTTTCAAAAATGCTTATTTTTCAGAGCATACGGCCCTGGATGACGGGCAAACCGTCCCCGTGGAGGGCCTCGCCATCCAGGCTATCGCCACCCCCGGGCATACCCCGGGATCCCTGTGTTTCCTGGCGGGAGACACCCTCCTCTTCGCGGGAGATACCCTGGCCCTTTACGATGGAAAGGCGGCGGTCTTCAGCGATCTTTTCAATATGAGTTCGGCCCGGCAGAAGCGGTCGCTCCACCGCCTCTCGGCGCTCACCCACGTCGTCTTCGCCGCCACGGGCCACCATGGGGTGACGGGGCGTTTCCAGGAAGCCATCGCCTCCTGGCGCTAAAAGGGCGGCCTTCCGCCATGCGGCGGAGCCCCCGTTCACGAAGGCGGCGCTAAGTCACCAGTAGCGGTTCTTCTTCCGGAACTCCAGGGGGGGCAACCCCGTCTCCTTGCGGAAGAGGCGGGAGAAATAGAACTCGTCCTCATAGCCTAAGTCCCGGGCGATCACGCGGATCTTGTCGTTGGTGAAGAGCAGGCGGTCGCGGGCGCGCTGGAGCATGCGGTCCTGGAGATAGCGGGTGATGGTCACCCCGGTGTCGCGGCGGAAGGCGTGGCTGAGCGCCGACAGCGAGCGGTTCATGCCCTTGGCGAGGTCCCCCAGGCGGAGGCCGGTATAGCGCCCGCCTTCCGCGGCTTCGAAGATGGGGGCGTAGGTCTTGGCGATGCGCAGGTCGCGCTCGAGTTGGGCGGCCTGGGTGGTGATGAAGCCCGCGACGATACCGCGCAGATCGGCTTCGCAGGCGAGCAGGTCGCCCAACTTTTCGCTGCAAGAGCGCTTCATGAGTTGGGCCAGCGCCCCGGCTTCGAGGCGGCGCTCCTGGAAGGCGGCGCTACCTTCGAAGAGGTCGTGGCCCGGCCAGGGTTCGAGGCGGAAGTGGATCCAGAACTTCACGAAGGAAGGGTCGCAGCGGTAATTCCAACGCGAGCCGGAGGGGAGCAGGGCGGCCCATTGGGGGCGGAAGCGGTGGCGCTCGCCCTCCGCGCGCTCGCACCAGCCGTTTCCGGCCTGGGTGAAGTAGAGGCGGTTATAGGGATCGCATACGCCGTCCCGGTTCCAACTCGGATCCCCGTGGTACATCCCCCCGGCGAGGATGGTGAAACGGAGGGAGCGATTGGCCAGTTCGAGGGCGGAACAGGAAGTCGCGGGCATGGGAAGGTGGATTGTCCGACGGGGCGGTCTAAAACTCAAATCACGGGGGAGGTCAATCGCTCGAGGCGCTCCAGCCAAGCCAGCGCCTCTTCCCGGGATTTCCCGCACATCTCGGCCTCCGCCGCGAACCGGCCGCAGACGGCGGGACGGTCCGCGCGGTCCCAGATAGCGCAGCGGTGGTCTTGCGTCAATTGGACGCAGCGCACCCCGGCGGGCTTCCCATCGGGCATCCCCGGGATCGGGGACGAGATGGAGGGGGCGATGCAGCAGGCGCCGCAACCGGGTCGGCAAGCGAAGGAACTCAAGGCAAGATTGTGGCATGGGCGGGACTTGGCCCGAACTCGAGACCCGCCAAAAGGGGCGAATTCATGTGAGAGAGTTGCGGCCTCGAATTGAGTATTTTCAGATCCTAAGGAAAGGGGGGCTTGGTCTGGATTCTCTTCAAAATGATCTCCGGTGCGAGAAATTTTCCCCACAATGGCGCAAAATCTATTGAAAAACGCTGGAAGTTGAATTAATATAGTTAGGTAACTAAGTTCGTCCGATTTTCAAGGAGCTTCCATGAATTCCATCTCGTTCCGCGATTTTCTCCTGTCCCAGGCCGGTCTCTTTTCAGCCTCCGCCAGCGGTTCCGGTGCGGTGGGCCTCAAGACTCCTGCTTTGGAGACCGTGCGTGCGGCCTTCATCGGCATCGGAGGACGCGCCCGGGGGCACCTGGGCCATCTCCTCAAATTAGAGGGCGCCAAGGTCGTCGCCCTCGCGGACCCCGGGCCGGCTTCCATCGAGGCGGCCCTGAAGCTCTGCGAAGAGGCCGGGGCGCCCAAGCCCGAGGTCTACGGGAACGGGCCCCAAGACTACAAGCGCATGCTCGAGCGCAGCGACATCGACCTGGTTTTCGTTAGCACCGCCTGGGAAGACCACGCGCGCCAATCCGTCGACGTCATGAAGTCCGGCAAGCACGTCTTCATCGAGGTGCCGGCGGCCGTGACTCTCGACGATTGCTGGGCCCTCGTCGACACCGCCGAACGCACCGGCAAGCACTGCATGATGCTGGAGAATTGCTGCTACGGCCGCGAGGAACTCTTCTGCCTCAACCTCTGCCGCCTGGGCGTGCTGGGGGAACTCCTCCATGGCGAGGGCGCCTACATCCACGAACTCCGCGGCCAGATGGAGAACGTCTCCAGCGAGCACCTCATGGGCATCTGGCGCACCAACCACTTCGTGAAGCGCAACGGGAACCTCTACCCGACCCACGGCCTGGGCCCGATCGCCCAGTACATGGGCATCAACCGGGGCGACCGCTTCGAGTACCTCACCGCCGTGGCCTCCCAAGCCCGCGGTCGGGAACTCTACGCCAAGAAGAAATTCCCGGCGGACCACCGGTGGAACCAGGTCGCCAAATGGAATTGCGGCGACATCAACACGACCCTCATCAAGACCGCCCTCGGTCGGTCCGTCATGGTCCAGTGGGACGAAACCTCGCCCCGGCCCTACGATCGGCTCAACCTCATCCAGGGCACGCGGGGCACCTTCGGCGGCTGGCCGAACCGCCTAGTGATCGAGGACGAGACCCCAGACACGCACCACTGGGTCGAGGGCGACGCGCTCGCGCCCTGGTTCGAAAAATACGACCATCCCCTGTGGAAAAAGATGGGCCAATTGGCCGAGAAGAACGGAGGCCACGGGGGGATGGATTTCCTCATGATCTGGCGGGCGATCTGGTGCTTGCGAAACGGCGAGGCCTTGGATCAGGACGTCTACGACGCGGCCTCCTGGTCGGCGGTGGGCGCCCTTTCTGAAAAATCCATCGCCAAGCGAAGCCAGAGCGTCGACTTCCCCGACTTCACCCGGGGACGGTGGAAAACGACGCCGCCCTTGGGCATCGTCTCCTAGGGCCGCGCCGCGAGCATCTCCCAGAGTTGCCGCAGGCCCTCTTGGGTCGCGCGCAGGCGGATATCCTGGCGGTCGCCGTGGAAGAGGTACTTCTCCGTGCGAAGGCGCTTGCCGAGGAGGCTCGCGATCCAAACGGTCCCCACGGGCTTCTCGTCGCTCCCCCCGTCGGGGCCCGCGACGCCGCTGACGGCGATGGCGCCGTCGAGCCGGCGGCGCTTGGCCAGGCCGCGGGCCATGGCGAGGACGGTCTCGCCGCTGACGGCGCCATAGCGCTCGAGGAGGGAGGCGCTCACGCCCAGCCACCGGGTCTTGCTCTCGTTGGCGTAGGTGACGACCCCGGTATCGAAGACGCGGGAGGATCCGGGGACGGACGTCAGCCGGGCCGCGATGAGGCCTCCGGTGCACGATTCGGCCGTGCCGAGGTGCCACCGTTTTTCGGAGAAGCGGTCCAAGACCACCGCCTCGAGGCTGCGGCCGTCGGAGGAAACGAGGTGGGGGGATAATTTCTTCGCGAATGGCCGGCTGGCCCGCGAGAGCGCGCTGCGGTCCATCCCCCCGAATCGCACCAAGACCTCCCCGGGGGAGGGGAGGAAGGCGAGGCTCATCCCGCGGGGGACGGGGAGGCTCCGCACCTTGGCGTAGAGGTCGGATTCGCCGATGCCGACGGTGCGGAGTTCCAACGAAAGGCGGGGCGGCAGGCGGAAATGGCTTCGGATTTCGGGGAGGACGCGCTCGGTCATCAGCGGCCTCATCTCGCGGGGTACCCCGGGCATGGCGAAAAGGAGGGGGCGACCCGCCTTGGGTTTGCGCGCGAGGCAGGGCGCCGTTCCCCAATCGTTCTCGAGGACCCGGAACCCCCCCGGGATCCAGGCCTGGCGGAAATTGACCTCGTCGGGAGCGCGCCCGCGTATGCGGAAGAACTCCCGGATGCGCACGGCCTGGGGCTCGTGGTAAACCATTTTCTCGCCATAAGCGAGCCCCAGGGCCTCCGCGGTGAGGTCATCGCTCGTCGGGCCCAGGCCGCCGGTGACGAAGACCACGTCTTCGCGGCAGGCTTTCACGGCCCGGGCGATCACGCGCCGCTCATCGGGGAGGGAGAGCGACCGCGCGACCGACAACCCCGCTTCTCCCGCGAGCCGGGCGATTTCGGCGGCGTTGGAATTGACGATCCGCCCATTGAGGATTTCATCCCCAATGGTCAAAATCGAGGCGGTCGGTTTTGTGTTCGAACGGGTTACGGCCATCGGTCGGCTCCAGGCAAGGGGCGAAACGTCGCCCCGGTGCCGGGGCGATGTGGGGTGAAGACGGCGGAAGGCGCTATTTCAGGCGTGAAAGGGCCTCGTCGGCCTGGGCGGATTCCGAGGAGGCGGGGAAACTGGACTTCAGGAGTTTCAGGGCCTTCACGGCCTCCGCCTTCTGACCGGCGCCCTCCAATATTTTGGAGAGGTCGAGGATCGCGGCGGCGAGGTCCTTGCGCTCCGGGTAGGCGCGCACGATTTTCCCGGCGCCGTAGACGGCCTCCTCGGCCCGGCCGTTCTTCGCCAGCAGGCGCATGCGCGTGGTGAGCGCGGGGACGGAGTTCTTCGAATCGGGCTTCCGAGCCGCGGCCTCCTCCAGGAGCGCGGCGGCGCGGATGGGGTCGCTGTCGACGAGGAGCATCCCGAGATTGTAGGCCGTGTTATGCTGCTCGTCGGGGTTGCGGGCGTCCACGTAGAGCATCTCGTATCCCTTCCGCAGCGAGTCTTGCTTCCCCAATTTCTTGAGGAGGGAGACGTAATCGCGGATGACGACGAGGCGGTCGAGGCTCGACGGGGGGTTGGTGGCGAAATAGGCCTCGTAGCCCTCGATGGCCTGGGCGCCGTCGTTCTTCATGCGCTCGTAGATGATGATGAGGTACTTGGCGGCTTCCCGTTTGGCTTCGCCGTCCCAGGCCGGGGCGGCGAGGATCTTGCGGGCGATCTTGGCCGCCCCGTCGTAATCCTGGGCGCGCCAATTCCCGTAGAGGAGATCGGGGAGCACCGTGGCGACCACGGAGGAGTCTGGGAACTCGGCGAGGATGCGCACGGCGGTGTCGGCACGCTTGGAGGCCTCGCCCCGCTCCCCGTAGATGCGGAAGGCGGTCTCGAGGATCGACCGGCGCCAGGCCGCGCCGGATTCGGAGAACTCGGAAAGGAGGGTTTCCCCCGTGCGGAGTTGCTTTTCCACGTCGCCCGCCTCCGATGAGAGGCGGTAGATATCGTCGAGGAGCGTCTTCCGCCATCCCGCCGCGGCCCCTTGGGGCGTGCTGCCCGAGGAGAACTCGGAGAGGATCGCCTCGGAAAGCCCGATCTGCTTGGCGGGGTCCTTTCGGTCGGCGTGGATCTTGAGGATGGCGGAGAGGACTTCGTAGCGCCAAGGTTTCCCCTTGTGGGCGTCCTCGGTGAGGGGGAGCCACCAGGTAAGGACCTCGTCGCTCTGGTTCGCCTGGCGCGCGCGTTGGCCGAGGAGGTAGCGGCCCTTGGTCGCGGCCTCCGCGGCGGGGAATTGGGCGACGAGTTCTTTCCATGCGACGGTGGAATCGTCCTTGTTCCCGAGTTCATCGGAGAGCGTGGCCACGAGGGTCAGCGCTTCCTGCTTGAAGGCCCCGGCGTCGGGGCGGACGGAGACTTTGCGGTACCAGGTGACCGCGTCCGAGGCGCTCCCCCGTTCCTGGTAGGCCTGGGCGAGGCGCCAGGCGGCGGTGAACGACCACTGGGCATTGCTGTTCACCCGGTTCGTCGCGACCCAGAGCAGGTGGGCGACACTACGGTCGTATTCTTTCCCGCGCCGGTAGGCGTCGCCGAGATAAAGGCGGGCCGGGATCGTCCAGAAGGATTTGGCGCCGGCATTGCTGAGGGCCCGGGTGAGGTAGGAGATGGCCCGGCCCGCATCGGTCGGGGCGAGGGTCGCGCCGAGGCCGAGGAGCGAGGGGGTTTGGAGCGGGTGGCCCTTCCAGGAACCGTTGGTGGCGAAACGGCGGAACTCCTCCTGGGCCTTGGCGCTGTCGCCGCTGGCGAGGTAGGAATGGGCCATGAGGGAGACCGCGTGGGCCAATTCGCTCTTCTTCGGGAAGGCGACGTAGAACTTCTCGAGTTGGGAGATCGCCGCGGGGTAGTCGGCCTTCTGGAAATGGAGGTAGGAAAGGCCCAGGGCGCCCTCGGGCTTATTGGCGTCCAAATTCCCGGATTTGAAGAAGCGCTCGAAATCGGAGGGTTGGATGGGGAGCACCGGCAGGTCGATATTCGCCGGGGTGCGGTTCTCTTGGGAGAACGCCATCGTGGCGAGGAGGAGGGCGGGGAATAGGGAGGATGCGCGCATGAACGTACTCCGGGGGGCTTGGGGGGCGGGGAGGCGAAATCGGGACCCCGCCATTTCATTATATCGGAAAAAGGGCCCCGTTCGGGAAGTGTTTTTTGGCGGAAACAACGCGAAAAGGGGGCTTGGAAGGCCGAAACGGCCTTCCGCGACCCGCCTAGTCCGCCAGAACGGAGGAGCGCTCCCGCCGCCGCCGCTCGTTCTCGTCGAGCCAGCGCTTGCGCATGCGGATATTCTTGGGGGTGACCTCCACCAACTCGTCGTCGTTGATGTAGGTGAGGCATTGCTCCAGGCTGAACTTCACGTGGGGGGTGAGGGTCACGGCGTCGTCGCTGCCCGAGGCCCGCATATTGGTGAGTTTCTTGCCCTTGGCCGGGTTGACCACGAGGTCGTTCTCGCGGCTATGCTCGCCGATGATCATGCCGGCGTAGCAATCCACCTGGGGACCCAGGAAGAGACGGCCCCGGGGCTCCAGGTTGAAGAGGGCGAAGGCGACGGACACGCACTTCTCCTGGGAGATGAGCACGCCCAATTTGCGGTTGCGCATCTCGCCGATATAGGGGCCGTAGCCGTCGAAGACGTAGTTCATCACGCCCATGCCCTTGGTCTGGGTGAGGAACTCGCTGCGGAAACCGAGGAGGCCCCGGGTCGGGATGCGGTAATTGAGGCGGGCCATCCCCATTTCGGTGGACATATTGGTCATCTGGCCCTTGCGGGAGCCGAGGTTCTCGATGACCGCGCCCATATAGGTCTCGTCGACGTCGACGGTGAGGTCTTCATAGGGCTCGACCTTCTCGCCGTTCTCTTCCTTCAGGATCACCTGGGGCCGGGTGACGGCGAACTCGTAACCCTCCCGGCGCATCTTCTCGATGAGCACCGAGAGGTGGAGTTCGCCCCGGCCGGCGACCTTATAGCCCGCCGTATCGGGGAGGTCCTCGACGTGGAGCGCGACGTCGGCGAGGGCCTCGCGGAAGAGGCGCTCGCGCAGGTGGCGGGAGGTCACGAACTGGCCGTCGAGCCCGGCGAAGGGGGAATCGTTGACCACGAAGTTCATGCTCACCGTGGGCGGGTCGATGGTGATGGGGGGGAGGGGTTGTGGATTGAGGGGATCGGTGAGCGTCTCGCCGATATTGATCTTCTCCAGCCCCGCCACGGCGACCACGTCGCCCGTGCCGGCGTCCGGGGTCTCCACCGGGCGGTTGACCTCGAAGGCGTAGAGTTTGGTGATGCGCGCGCTGTAGGCGACGGTGCCGTCGACCGCGACGGCGACGTCCTGGTTCACCTTGAGGGATCCCGAAGTGATCTTCCCCACGGCCAGGCGCCCGAGGAAATTGGAGTAGGAGAGGGAACTGACGAGCATCTGGAAGGGCCCGGCGCTGTCCCCGGGGGGGGCGGGGAAGAACTCGACGATCTTGGCCAGGAGGCGCGACAGGTCGGGCGTGGGGGTCTTCCAGTCGTCGCCGATCCAGCCGTTCTTGGCGGAGCCGTAGAGCACGGGGAAATCGAGGAGATGGTCGGGGGCCTGGAGCTTCATGAAGAGCTCGAAGACCTGGTCGTGCACCCACTCGGGCCGGGCGGCGGGCTTGTCGACCTTATTGATGACGACCATCACCGGCAGCGAGAGCGCGAGGGCCTTCTTCAGCACGAAGTAGGTCTGGGGCATGGGCCCTTCCTGGGCGTCGACGAGGAGCACCACCCCGTCGCACATGCGCAGCACGCGTTCGACTTGGCCGCCGAAATCGGCGTGTCCCGGGGTGTCGATGATGTTGATCTTGAACCCGTTCCATTGGAGCGAACCGTTCTTGGCCTGGATGGTGATGCCGCGCTCGCGCTCCTGGTCCATGCTGTCCATGAGGCGCTCGGCGACGACCTGATTGTCGCGGAACATCCCGGCTTGGCGGAACATCATGTCGACGAGGGTGGTCTTGCCGTGGTCGACGTGGGCGATGATGGCGATGTTTCGGATCTTATCTTGGGGAAAGGGCATGGGAGTTCCAGGGGCGTTGGGCGCGGTCGAAAATCGGTTTCAGTCGGTAGGGGAGCGGGGGCGGCCGCAAGGCCGCCTGGCCGAAGACTCGCGAGGTGAAATCGGGGCCCTATTGTATCACGATTTGGCCGGCGAAGCCGAAAAATCGGCGCCCTGAGGCGTCGACGGGGAGGCCGCGGACGGTCAGGCCCCCAAACGGCTGGCGGCGGCCTTTCCGGCGAGGACGGCCTCGATCCCGTCGACCATCCTCCCATAGGGGTCGGGAACGGCGATGGCCCGGCGCAGGGCCGCGAGCTCGTCGCTCACGGCGCGGCGGGCGGGGGCGTCATCCACCATCTTGGAGAGCCAGGCGGCGAGTTTGGGCGCCGAGAGGTCGCGGTTGATGAACTCGGGGCAGACCGTGCGCGCGGCCAGGATATTGGGCAGGCCGATATGCCGCACCTTGAGGAGCCGCCGCGCCAACCATTCGGTGAGGAAGGAAACCCGGTAGGCGATGGCCATGGGCACGTGGAAAAAGGCCGCTTGGAGGGTGGCCGTGCCGCTGGCCGTGAGGAGCAGGTCGCTCGCCTGGAGGATCCGGTCGGATTCCCGCTCCACGACGGGAACCGGGAGGCCGCTATGGGCGACCTGGTCGCACACCTGTTCCCGGTATTCCCCGTGGGCCAGGGAAAGGACGAAGTGGAGGTCTGGGCGCCCGTCCCGAAGCAGGCGGCAGGCTTCGAGGAAGGTCTGGGTGAGTTCGATAATCTCTTGGGGCCGGCTGCCGGGGAAGATCGCCAGGAGCGTCCCGTCTTCGGGGAGGCCCAATTGCCGACGCTGGGCCCGGGGATCCCAGGAATCGGGTAGGGCGCAGAAGGGGTGCCCCGTGTAGACGCTCGCGCAACCGGCTTTGGTGTAGAGGAGGTGGTCCGCCTCGAAGGGGCAGAGGAGCAGGTCGTAGGGACGCATGCGGGGGATATTCCACGCGCCCCAGGTCGAGACGGGAGGCGGGAAATAATAGACGGTCTTGATCCCGAGTTTCCGGGCGGTCACGCCCAGGGGGAGATTGCGCCCCTGGCCATCCACGAAGATCGCCAGATCATAGGCGCCGGCTTCGAGGATTCTCTTGAAACGGCGGAGTTGGCCGACGGAGCGCAGCAGGAAGGGGAGCCCTTCCAGGAGGCCGACGCTCGATTGGGTCGAGAGGTCCTCCAGGATATTCGCGCCGGCGCGGCGGAGGTGCTCCCCGCCGAGGGCATCGGCCTGGTAGCGCCCGGGATGGCGGCGGTGGAGTTCGGCCAGCAGCCGGGAGGCCTGGACGTCGCCCGAGACCTCCGCGGTGGAGATGAAGATCCGGGGCAAGGGCCCCCCCTACTTCTTCACCATGGCCATCATCTTGGCCTCGCTGACCAATTGGCCCTCCACGGAGCAGGTGGCGGAGAAGGAAAGGCGGGACCCGCTGGACCGGTCGATATCGACGCGGATGACGAGCTGATCCCCCGGCACGACGGGCTTGCGGAACTTCACCGCGTCGATGGTGAGGAAGTACACCGAGGAGTCGCTGCCCAGCCCGAGTTTTTGCATGGCCCAGATGCCCGCGGCCTGCGCCATGGCCTCGAGTTGGAGGACGCCGGGCATGATGGGCTCGAGGGGGAAATGGCCCTGGAAGAACGGCTCGTTGATCGTGACGTTCTTGAGGGCGATGAGGTGCTTCTCCCCGGTCTCCTGGACGCGGTCGATGAGCAGGAACGGGTAGCGGTGCGGCAGCAGTTTCTTGATCGCGACGATATCCATGTTCAATGTTCCTTTTCTTTCTTGAGTTGCTTGAACAATTCGGGCAGGCGGCGCAGGTAGATGTACTGCCGCTTGTATTCGCCGTAGGGGATGGACGGGGTGCCCGATAGCACGGAACCGGGGGGCACCCGCTCCCCCGTGACGATGCCGGCTTGGGAGGTGAGCATGGCGCCGTCGCCGACTTCGGCGTGGTCGGCCACGCCGGCCTGGCCCCCGATCACGACGCCCCGGCCCAGGCGGCTCGAGCCCGCGATGCCGCATTGGGCGACGATGAGGCAATCTTCCCCGATCTGCACATTATGGGCGATCTGGACGAGGTTGTCGATCTTCGTGCCGCGGCCGATGCGGGTGGCGCCCACCGTGGCGCGGTCGATGCTCACGTTGCTGCCGATCTCCACGTGGTCGCCGATCTCGACGGTCCCGATCTGGGGGACCTTGACGAGCCCGTGGGGCCCCTTCTCGTAGCCGTAGCCGTCGCTGCCGACGACGGTATTGGCGTGGATGGTCACATCGTTGCCGACGCGGCAGCCCGCCTCGAGGACCACCCCGGGATGGAGGACGACCCGGCTTCCGAGGCTCACGCCGGGGCCGATGAAATTATTGCCCATGAGCAGCACATCGTCGCCGAGGCGGCAACTGGCGTGGAGGATCACTCCGGGTCCGATGAAGACATTGCGCCCCACCGAACAGCCGGCGGGCAGGTGGGAGGCGCGTCCCTCCCGGAAGACAGGCCGGTTGGGGTCGAAGATTCCAAGGCACGCCACGAAGGCCTTGCGCGGATGTTCCGCGAGGATCCAAGCGCGCCCATCGGAGGGGATGCGTTCGCGGAAGGCGGCGGGAACGAGGTAGGCCGCGGCGCCTTCCGGGACCCCCTTCTCGGGGCGCTCCACGAAGAGGAGGGCGTCGGGGCGCCGCTGGTGCGGATCGCAGAGTCCGCGGATATCGAGATCGGGGGCGCCGAGGAAATCGCAGGAGAGCCGGGCGGCCAGGTCGACGAGTTCCACGTCAGTTCTTGCTCCCCTTCAGCACGGCCTCGCGCTCCTTGTCGAGGGTCTTGATCACCTCGTCGGTGATGTCGACCTCGGGGTCGACGAACAGCACGGCGGAGGATTTGTCGACGATCATGGAATAGCCGGTCTTCACGGCCACTTCCTTCATGTGGTCGTAGATGGACTGCATCACGCGCAGCGAGAGGGCCTCTTCCTTTTGGCGCAGCACCTCGGTCTTCTCCTGGAGGAAGGCCTTGAGTTCCTCCTCCATCTTCGCGATCTCCTCGCGCAGCGCCTTGGCGCGGTCGGCCTCCATGCGGCTGCCCTCCTTGGTCAGGAGTTCCTTCTTGGCGTTGAGCCCCTTGGCCAGCTCCTCCGCCTTCGAGACGAATTGGCCCTTACGGTCTTCGAGCATGGATTTCAGGAGGCGGTCGCCCGCGACCTTGTCGATGACGCGCTGGATGTCGATGCACCCGATCTTCACGATGTTCTTGGACTTCTGGGCGAAGAGGGCCCCCGCGAGGAGGACCAGGAACAGGGCGGTTTTTCGTTTCAGCATGGGGCCTCCGCTTAGAAATAGCCGAAGATATTGAGGACGACGGTGGGCGCGGGAAAATTGAACCCGCCGCCGTTATCGTAGCGGGACTGGGCCTCGGCGGCCTTTTGGGTGTCTCCAAAGGCGCTGAGGGCTTTCGCCATGTCTTGGTCGACCTGGCGGCCGAAGATCTTCGTGGTGTCTTGGCGCCAAATGGCGAAATTATGTATCTCGGGGTAATAGCGGAACTTCCAGGATAGGTAGAGGCGGATCGGGAACGCGGGGATCTGGAGGCGCAGGCCGACGCCCATGTCGAACATGTATTCGCCGAGGATCTTCTCGAATTGGGGCATGCCTTGGCCGATGGGGAAGGCGAAATCGAGGCCGTTGCTGAAGACGCTGGTGGCGCTCAAATTGCCCGCGTCGACGAACAGAAGCCCCCAGAGCACCTGCTCGGCGATGGGAAAGCGCACCTCGAGCCCATGGCGGACCTTGGCGGACCCGTAGTTGACGTAATTCCCCGCGGAAGTGGCCAGGGTGTAGTTGCGGTCCGCGTTCTGGGGCTTGGCCGAGAGGGTGGAGCGCAGCAGCGCGATGTCGGCGTACTCCCAACCGCGGACCTCTTCCCGCGTGAAGGTGTAGTATTGGTCGAGTTCGGCGCGGAATTGGCTATGGCCGCCGATGGGGTCCCCCAGGGACCAGAGGTCGGATTGCCACGCGAAGACGAAGTATTTGAGGAATTTCTTGTAGGCGGACCATTGCAGGTTCCAGCGCGTGAGTTGGTTATTGATGAAGACGAAGTCGACGGAGGCCTTGGCGTAGGTGCCTCGGGTCGGGTTGAGGGTATTGTCGCGGGTGTCCCGGCCGAGGGTGAAGGTGGTGGTGAAGGTGGGCTTCCACGGTTCGTCTTCCAGGAGCGCCGTGGCCATATTGTATTGTTCGCGCACGATGGGTTGGCGGGTGAGTTCCTTCTGGCTGGGGACGCGGGAATCGGCCGGCCAGAGGGTATCGAAGAAATTGCGCTTGATTTCGAAGGCGTTCTGCCACCCGAAGACCCACCAATAGGCGAACCGCGTCGAGGCGAAGACGGAAGTCCCGAAGACGGCGTAGGTGTAGGGGAGTTGGCCGGCGAGGGACGAGCTCGCCGTGAGGTCGGGCGACCAATTGCTTTGGAGTTGGCCGAGGGTGTCCTGGTAGAGGAAGGCCCCCCCGTTGGGGTTATTGGTGGCGACCATATTGCCCGAGGGGTCCTTGGCGAGGTATTGGCTCGGGAGGGCGTAGCCCGCGACGGTGAGGCTGGCGGAGAACGAGGCGCCGAGGGAAACCTGGGGGCCGTGGGGGAGGATCCAGGGCTCGGAGAAGTTCACCGAGGCGATTTTCCGAAGCTGGCCGAATTCGATCTTGAAGCCGAGGGTCTGCCCCAGCCCCCGGAAATTATTCTCCCGGACTTCGGCGTTCAGGGAGAGGCCGCTGGCCGTGCCGATGCCCACCCCCGCGGAAATGATGCCGGTGCGCTGCTCCTCGACGCTGAAGACGAGGTTCATGAGGCCCTCGGCGCTCCCGGGGCGGTAGTCGGGCACGACGTTCTTGAAGAACTGGAGGTTCATGATCCGCTCGAACGACCGGCGTACCTTGAGCGCGTTGAAGACCTCGCCCTCCTGGATCTCGAGTTCGCGGCGGATGACGAAATCCTTCGTCTTGTCGTTGCCTTGGATGAAGATGCGCTCGACGTGGGCCTTTTCCCCCTCGTAGATGTCGAGGAGGTGGGCGATCTTCTTCGTCTTCTCGTCGACGCTCTCGACGGGGGTGATGCGCGCGAAGATGAACCCGCGCTCCTGGTAGAGCAGGCCGAGGGCCTGGAGGTCGCGGTCGTGGACCTCCTGGTTGAAGACCTCGCCGGCCTTGCGCCGCAGGCGCCGGCGCAGGTCGGCCTCGGTGAAGAGGCGGTTGCCGCGGATCTGCACGTCGCCGAAATAGTACTTGCCGCCCTCGGAGATGTCGAAGGTCAGGTTCACTTCGCGCACGTCCTTCTTGGCCGGGTCGCGCCAACGGATGGCGACCTGGGTGTCGACGATGCGCGCGTTGACGAAGCCGGCCTTCTTGTAGGCGTAGAGGATCTTCTTCTTGTCCTCTTCGAGGAGGAGGTCGTCGTACTTGCCCTCGCGGTACCAATGGTCCTCGTGGAGTTCCATGTCCTTCTTGATCTGGTCACCGGTGAGGCTCGCGTTGCCCCGGAAGGCGATCTTGCCGATGAGCATCTCGGAGCCTTCGCTGACGTCGAGGACCACCTCGACCTCTTTGCGCCGTTCGAGCGTCTTCACGTCGGTCTTCACGCGGGTCATGAGGAAGCCGGCGCCGCGGTACTTGTCCTTGATGGCGTTGACGGCGCGGTTGACGAGGCCGGCGCTATAGTACTCGTCGACCTTGAGCGGGATCTCGTCGAGGAGCGTCTGCTCGGAGAACTTCACCACGCCGAGGATCTTCACCGAGCGCACCCGGTAGCGCTCCTCGACGGTGACGATCAGGTTGACGCGGTCCTCGGTGGCGGGGGCCACCTCGAAGCGCAGGTCGCGGAAGAGGTTCAAGTTCCACAACGAGCGGAAGTCGGCGCGCAGTTTGGCGGTGGAGACGGGCTCCCCCTCCCGCAGCGTGAGCGCGCTCTTGATGCGCGCCAAGGGAACGTTGACGTTGGAGACCACCAGCACGCGGTCGAGGATCATGCCCTCGAAATCGAGGGCGGCCAGGGGACCGGCGAACAGGAACCCGAGGAGCATCAAAAGCGGCGCAAAACGTTGGGAAATGGGGGGATCCTGAGGCGAAAAAGCGGTCAAATCCGGGCCCTATTATACCCCGAAAGGCGCGGCTTCTCCAACGACCACGCCCCCCGGCAAGCGCTCTCTCCGGGGGCCCCTGGCCGCATGTTTCGACGAGCGGGGCGAGTGAGGGGGTTGAGACCCGCGCGGACGACGCAGGCGCCACGCGGAGGTGTTTTCTCCACACAGACCCGCCGCGAACCATTCGGTGGTTCGAGGATGGATCGCCCGCGCCTCTTCGAAGGGGGATTCGGTCCGCCGCGGGCCACCGCCGCCCCGAGGAAGGGAGGCGAAAAGCGCGCGAGCGCCCCGGAGTTCAGCGGAACCGGACCACGAAGGGGTAACTCACCGCGTTCCCCCGACGGAAGATGACGATCGCTTTGCCCTTGGCTTTGGCGGCATCCATGAACTTGGTGTAATCGGCGAGGTTGGCGACGGTATTGTAGTCCACCTGGTAGATCAGGTCGCCCCGCCGCACGTCGTAGCCACGGAACGGGGAATCGTCCTCCATCCCGGTGACGACGACCCCGGCCTTATCCTCTTTGACATGGAGGCCCAGGTAGGGCGTGGGGGCCGGTTTCCCGTCGTCGGCCTTGCCGCCGCTGGTCGAAGGGGTCTGCTGGGCCGGGCGCGTTTCGATGACCGCCGTGAACTGCTTCTTCTCGTTGGCGCGCAGCACCGTCAGGGTGATGCGGGTGCCGGGCGGGGTGCGACCCACGAGGTTGACGAGCTCCTGGCTATTGGGAATTTCTTTCCCGTTGAACTCGATGAGGATATCCGCCGGCTTCAGCCCGGCCTTCTCCGCGGGGCTATTGGAGTAGATCTCGGGCAGATAGACGCCCTTGGCGGGGATGTCGAGTTCCTTGGCCTTGTCGGCGGTGAGGTCCATGACCCCGACCCCGAGCCATCCGCGGGTGACGCTCCCCTTGGTCTTGAGTTGCTCGATGACCTCCTTCGCCATGTTCACGGGGATGGAGAAGGAGAGCCCCATGCTTCCGCCCGAGCGGGAGAGGATCATGGAGTTGATCCCCACCACCTCCCCGAAGATGTTGATGAGCGGCCCGCCCGAGTTCCCCGGGTTGATCGCCACGTCGGTCTGGATGAAATTCTGGAAGCGCGGGCCCTCGGCCAATTGGGTGCGGCCCTTGGCGGAGACGACCCCGGTGGTGAAGGTGGATTGGAGGCCGAAGGGGTTCCCCACGGCCACGACGATATCGCCGACGCGCAGCACATCGCTATCCCCCAGGGAGAGGTGGGTGAAGGCCTTGCCCTCGATCTTGAGGAGCGCCAGGTCGGTGTCGGCGTCGGTGCCGACGACCTTGGCGGGGTACTCCGTTCCATTGGCGAATTTCACCGTGATCTTTCGCGCGTTATGGACCACGTGGTCGTTGGAGAGGAGGTAGCCGTCTTCGCTGATGAGGAAGCCGGAGCCGAAGGCCTGCTGGGTGCGTTCCCGGGGTTGGTTGGGCCGCGGTTTGCCGCGGCGGGGGTTGCCGAAGAAGAAGTTGAAGAAGTCGTCCATATCGCCGCCGATCTCGGGGCTCTCTTCGAGGGCGACTTCGACGTAGACGCTGACCACCGCGGAAAGCGAACGGTCGGCGATGGTGCGGTAGGTGTCCTGGAGGCTGAGGCCGGAGAGTTGCTCCCGGGTGAGGGCCGTGGCCGTGACCTTGCCGACCTTGGATTCTTTGGGGGCCGTGGCGGGGGCCGGGGCGCCCGCGATGGGCGGCAGCAGCGCGAGGAGAAGGGCGGCGGGGGGGAAGAGGCGGAT
>JAFLEE010000095.1 GCA_017302015.1 Spirochaetota bacterium
CCAACCCGAACGGGGGCGCCCCGAAAGGAACCTTCACGAGTTTTTAGCCCGGACGGCCGGGGCCTAGGACCCGGTGACCTGGGGCGTGATGCCGTGCTTCTTCATGCGCCGGATGAGGGTATAGATCGTGATCCCCAGGGCCTGGGAGGCCTTGGTCCGGTTGAAGTCGTGGGCCCGCAGCGCCTCGATGATGGCCTGCCGCTCCTGGTCGGCGAGTTTCGAGGGGCCCTCAATGAGCGACGCGAGTTCGCCGTCGTCCGCCGGGACGGCCAGGGGATGGCCGAAATGCTCGGGCAGGAGCGGCCCGCCCTCGCTGAGGATCACCGCCCGCTCCACCAGGTTCTTGAGTTCGCGGATATTCCCGGGGAAGGGGTAGGACGCCAGGGAGGCGACCACCGACGGATCGACCACGACGCCGGGGCGCCCCATTTTTTCTGAAAAGAGGCCGGCGTAATGGCCGATGAGGGCCGCGAGGTCTTCCCGACGTTCACGGAGCGGGGGCACGACCACCTGGAAGGTCGCCAGGCGGTAATAGAGGTCTTCCCGGAAGGCGCCGGATTTGACCATGGCCCCCAGATCGCGGTGGGTGGCGCAGACGACCCGCACATCCACCGCCGTATCGCGGGAGGCGCCGATGCGGCGCACGAGGCGGGTCTCCAGGGCCCGCAGCAATTTCGACTGCGCGGCCAGGGCCAGGTCGCCGACCTCGTCGAGGAAGAGGGTGCCCCCCGAGGCGTTCTCGAAGCTGCCCGCGCGGTCCTCCACCGCCCCGGTGAAGGAGCCCTTCCGGTGGCCGAAGAACTCGCTCTCCACCAGGTGCTCGGGGAGGGCGGAACAATTGACGGTGTAGAAGGGTCCCGAGGCCCGCGGGGAGGCGAAATGGATGACCCGGGCGATGAGTTCCTTCCCCGTGCCGCTTTCCCCCTGGATGAGGACGGAGGTGTCGGGGGCGCGGGCGGCCTTGAGGGTGAGGTCGATCACCGCCCGGATCTTGGCGCCGGCGCCGATGATATGCCCGACCTTCTTCTCCACCTCCTCGGACAACGGGGCGTAGCGCTCCTTCACCGCGCGGAGTTCCTCCTTCAGCGCGACGAAGCGCCGCGTGCGCTCGATGGCGGCGAGGATCTCGTCGCCATTGAGCGGCTTGCGGAAGAAGTCGAAGGCGCCCCCCCGCAGGGCCTGGGTCACGATCTCCATGTCGCCGTGGCCCGACATCATGAGCACCTCGAGCCCCGGTGAACGCTCCTTGACGCGCCGCAGGACCTCGATGCCGTCCATCTCGGGGAGGCGCACGTCGAGGAGGACGAGGTCGATCGCCACGCGCTCCAAGACCGCGAAGGCCTCCGACGGGGCGGGGGCCTCGTGCACATCGAACCCGCAGAGTTTCAGGTAATTGCCGAGTTCCTTCACGATGAGGGGCTCGTCGTCGACGATGAGCACTTGGAGATTCTTCATGGGGGGCCTCCTGCGGCCTGGGCGCCCGGCCCGATGGGCAATTCGATGGTCACTTCGGTGAACTCGCCGTCGCGGCTGTCGATGCGCAGCGAGCCCTTCATGGACTGGACGATCCCGAGGCTGATGGAGAGCCCGAGCCCGGTGCCCTCCCCGACGGGCTTGGTGGTGAAGAACGGCTCGAAGAGCCGCTTCTTCACGCCCTCGGGGATGCCGCTGCCGTTGTCGCGGACCGCCAGGGTCACGATGCCGTCACCCAGGCCCGCGCGCAGGGAGATCTCCCGGCGGAACGCTTCGCCCGCCTTTTCCTGCTTCCGGTCGACGGCGTACTTCGCGTTGGCGAGGAGGTTCAGGAGCACCTGCTCCAATTCGTAGAGGTTACCCGAAACCGGGAGGGGGACCTCGGGGACCTCGACCTGCAGCCGCACGCCGTGGTTGGCGTACTGGGTGCCCATGAGGCGCACCGCGTGCTCGACGCTCTGGCGCGCGTCGAACACCGTCACGACCTCGGTGCGGCGGTCCCGGGAGAACATGCGCACGTGCTCGATGAGCCGGCTGATGCGCTCCACGTAGCCGCCCACGCCCTTGAGCCCCTCGCGCAGGGCGGCGGGGTCGGTGTCCCCGCGCTGCAGCCGCAGCCCGAGGGCCTGCACGGAGAGCGAGATGCCCGAGAGGGGCTGGGTGATCTCGTGGGCCATGCCCGCCGCGAGTTCGCCCAGGGCCATGATCTTGTCGTTCTGCAGGAGCGATTCGGTCTGGCGACGCTTGAGCTCGAGGGCGCGCTTCTGCTCGGTGACGTCCCGCACGAGGGCCTGGAGGAAGATGCCTTCCCCCATCCGGATCCCGCTGAGCGTGACCTCGGCGTCGAAAAGCGATCCATCGGGGCGGCGGTGCTTCCATTCGAAGACCTCGACCCGACCGGAAAGGGCGGCGGCGCTTTTGGCGCGCACCAAGTCGGCGCTGGGTCCCTCGCTTTGGAGGGGGGGCGAAAAATCCGCGGGGGATCGGCCGAGGAGTTCTTCGCGGGCGCAGCCGAAGACCTGGAGGGCCCGGGCGTTGCAGCCCGTGAACACCCCCCCCTGCAGGATGAGGATGGCGTCGCCGGCGTTCTCGAAGAGCGTGCGGTAGCGCGTCTCGCTCTCGCGCAGGGCCGACTCGGCGCTGCGGCGCTCCAGGGCGTTCGCCACGGCGTTCCCGAAGAGCACCAGGCCCTGCTCGTCCTCGTCCGTCCAATCCTTCTCGCGGTTGCGCGTCGCCATGGCCAGCGCCCCGCGCACCTGGTTCTCGCGCCCCCGGGAACCCAAGAGCGGCACCTGGAGGAGGGACCGGCACGAAAGCCGTTGCCACACCGTCGCGAGCACGCCGCCGCCCACCGGCGCCGACCGGGGATCGCGGATGCGGAACCGCTCCCGGGGCGAAAAGGGGTTCTCCCCCCGCCCGTCGGCCTCGATGCGGATGCCCTGGGATTCGCCGAGCAGCCCGACCGCGCCGTCGGCGTCCCAAACATGGGTGGCCCGCCAGGTGGTGTTGTCGGGGGAAAATTGGATGAGGGCCACCGTCTCGACCTCGAGGAGCACGGCGAGTTCCCCGAGGAAGACGGACAATTGCCGGTCGAAATCCGCGCCCAGGGAACCGGCGAACCGCTCGAGCACCTGGGCCAGCCAGTGGTTGTATTCGGCCTGCCGGACGACGCGGATATAGCGGGCCTCGAGCAGCCCCACCATGCGCTCCAGGGACAGGCGCAGCCGGCCCAGTTCGCCGTGGAACCAGGCGCCCGCGAGGCGCCCCCGGGCCGGTTGCCCCGTACTCACGGCCTCGGCGAAGCGCTCCATTTCCCGCAGGGGGCTGAGCACGAAACGGCTGAAGAGGCCGTAGATGCCGAGGATGAGCAGGAGGTCGATGAAGGCGATCGCCCCGAGGATGGCGAGGCTCGAGGACCGCATGCGCGCCTCGAGGAACCGGGAGGTCGAGTAGACCTTGAGCACGCCAATGGGCTGTTCTTGGACGAGGATCGGACGCTCGGCGACGAGCAGGCGCGCGCCCGTGGGCTCGACGTTGGACTCCACGGCGCTCCACCGGGCATCCCGATGGAAGACCTCGATGAGGCGGCCGCTCTGTCCGTCGCGCAGCGCCACCCCGTTCACGCGCTCGTCCTGGAGCAGCCCCTGGAGGATCTTGTGGATCTGTTCCCCGTCGTAATTCCACATCGGCAGGCTGAGGCTCACCGCGGTCTGCGTGGCCGCGAGCTCGTTGGATTTGCGCAGGATTTCGCGCTCATGATTATACTGGAACCATAAAAACACCGCGCCGGCGATGAAGAGCACCAGGGTCAAGAGACCGGCCAGCACCAGGCTGACGCGGGTGGCGATGGAGAGGCTGCGTCGCGGCCCGGGGGAATCACCCATGAACCGAGATTCTACGATGCGCGCCGGGGGGAACGGATCGCCTCAATCCCCCGCATGGCGGGCGAGGATGCGTTCCAGGAGTCCTTCCCCCTTGATCGCGGCGAGGTGTCGATTCCAGGCTTCGGCGAGTTCCGGCCGGCTTTTTCCCGACAGGGCGATATAGAGCGGGATCGCGCGGAATACGAGCACGGGTTTGAAGTTCGATGGGCGGTAGCCGCACCGCACCGCCACGGATGGGAGGGTGAGGTCGGCGCCCACGAAGGCGGGGATCCGTCCATTGGCGACCTTGTGCAGGTTGAGGCTATTCTCGGAGACCCGCTCGAGATTGGTGAAGCCGAGCCCCTCCAAGTACTGGTCCCAGGCGAAATCGCGCACGCTCCCGATGGCCGGCAGGCGCCGGGCGTCGTCGAGATTGCGGATGGCCAGGGGCGAGTCGCTGCGGGCGAATAGGATCCAGCGGTTCTCCAGCACCGGCCCGATCCAATGGACGAGATGCTCCCGCTCCGGGGTGCGGGCCATTGAGAACAGGATGACGTTCGTTTCTTCCTGGACCGCCCGATACCCGCGGGACCAGGGGACGACCTGGATCGCCGCTTCGTTCCCGCACCGCCTCTGGATCTCGCGCACCAAATCCACGAAGATGCCCTCGGGACGCCCCGCGGAGTCCACGTAATTATAGGGGGGATCGACTTCGGTATAAATCGTGAGGCGCGCTCTTGGCTCCGCGGACCCTCCATGGAGGAGGAGGACGGCGACCACCAAGGAGATGGCGAGCTTTGAGGGAGCAGGCTTTGTTTTCGGCCTTAGGGGCACCCATTGAATCACGGTTCATTATGCTCGAAGAATCTTTGCGGTGCAACACGCACTCGGCGCGTCTCCGAGGGGTCCCATGGCCCGAACCTCCCTTCCGGGGCGGCCCAACCCATACCGACCGCCTCATTTCGATCGGAAATCGACCAAGCCTGAAAAGTTCCGCGACGGATCCTGAGCGGGGCCTCCCTGCCCGTCCAGCCGCCGCGCATAGGTCACGCGACAACCGGGGCCGGGGAATCTTCCCAGACCTGCATCTCTTCCAAGGAGAACAGGCGTTCCGGCTCCAGGAGGATGACGAACTCGCCGCCGCAACGGCCGATCCCCCGGAGGAACGCGCCGCTTAAGCGCATCCCTACATGGGGCGCCTTCTCCACCGCCTCCGCCCCGAGGCGGATGACGGCCTTGACCGCGTCGACGAGGGCTCCGATGACGAAGGCCTTCCCCCCGTGGGAGGCTTCGATGATGATGATCGAAGAATCCACCGTGGCCTCCCGGGCGGGCAGGTCGAACTTTCGCCGGAGGTCGACGACGGGAACCACGCCCCCGCGGAGGTTGATGACGCCGACCATGAACGGCGGGGTCTTCGGGAGTCGGGTGAGGCGGGGCCATTCCAGCACCTCCCGCACCCGCGCGATGG
Organism: Spirochaetota bacterium; assembly: GCA_017302015.1. Taxonomy (GTDB): domain Bacteria; phylum Spirochaetota; class UBA12135; order COTS27; family JAFLEE01; genus JAFLEE01. The sequence continues at coordinate 5,308 of JAFLEE010000095.1, forward strand.
GCAGGGCGAACACTTCGCCGTCCAGTTTGAAACTGAGGTATGGGGTCGACTCGGCGGAGTCCACGGTGCGTTCCATGCTAGTTCACCGAAGTCCGCAGATCGCGCTTAAAATCCTTGTCCTCGGAATCTCCTGGGTTCGTCAGGTCCAGTTGGATCCTCTTCGGCGCCGCGGCCCGGAGTTTGACGGGGGTCATGCCCAAACGCACACGGGTCGCGGCCACCGGACGCTCGGTTTGCGCCTCGTCCGCCAATCGCATGCTCCGACCGCCCGCAGGGACCGCGTCGGGCGCCTCCAGGAGCCGGAAGAAACCGATGGATCCCTTGAGCTGCGCCGCTTGGGTGGAGAGGATCTCCGCCGTGGACGCGATCTCCTCGGCGCCCGCCGCGTTCTGCTGCACGACCCCGCTGAGTTGCTGCATGGCGTTATTGATCTGCTGGGCGCCGTTATTCTGCTCGCCGCTCGCCGCATTGATTTCGGCCACCAACTCGGCGGTGCGCTGGATGTCGGGGATCATCCTCTCGAGCATCCCCCCGGCCTTCTCCGCCACCGCGACGCTTAGGCGCGAGAGGTCGCCGATCTCGCCCGCGGCCGATTGGCTGCGCTCCGCGAGCTTCTGCACTTCACTGGCGACCACCGCGAACCCCTTCCCGAACTCCCCGGCGCGCGCCGCCTCGATGCTGGCATTGAGGGAGAGGAGGTTGGTTTGGCGGGCGATCTCCTGGATGATCCCGACCTTGTCGGCGATGGATTTCATGGCGGATACGGTCTGCCTCACCGCCTCGCCGCCTTCCTGGGCATCGCGGGCGCTCTTCTCCGCGATTTTTGCGGTTTGCCCCGCGTTCTCTGAATTCTGCCGGATGGTGGCGGACATCTCCTCGATCGAGGCCGACACCTCCTCCACGCTCGCGGATTGCTCGTTGGATCCCTGCGAAAGCGATTGGGAACTGCTGGACATCTGCAGGCTCCCCGAGGCGACGCTCGAAGAGGCGCCCTGTACCCCGGCGACCACCTGGGTGAGCGTGGTCTGCATGCCATCCAAGGCCTTCGCCAGATCCCCCACTTCGTCCCGTTGCCTCAGATATCTGCCGTCCAATTTCCGGGTGAGGTCCCCGGACGCGATGGCATTGGCGAAGCCCACCCCGGCCCCGAGCGGGACCGTGATGGAGCGGGTGATGAGGAGCGCGATCCCGGCGGAAATAACGACGCCGAGGGCGGTGAGGATCAGGGTGAACCGCACGATCTGCGCGGAAATCGATTCATAGAGGAGGTTTGCCTCCTTCGATTCTTTTTCCACGGATTTGGTGAACTCACGCAGCGGGGGTTGGGAGTCGTTCTCCGCCTTGTCGATGGCGGCGAAGGTCTCTTCGATGCGCTTCGAGATCTCCGGCGTCCGCGCGGCGGCGAGCATGGGGACGAGTTCGCCCTCCACGAGCGAAATAATCCGTTCCGATTCCCTTCGGGACCGTGCCACCGTCTCCCGTTCCACGGCATTTTCAGCGAATCCGTTTAATTGGTCGTAGACCTCTTTTTCCTCTTTCACGCAGGCCGCCCAAATCTCCTGATTTTTGGGCGTCCACCCCTCCATGCTCGCCAATGCGGCGACGCGGAACAATTTGTAAGGCACGCGGCGGGCGTGCTGATTGATGGCCATGGATTCGTCATGGTTGTGAACCATGACCTGTAGACGCTTGAGTTCTCCGACTCTCGAGACGCTGAATAGGCCCATGACGAGCATGATCGCCAGGACGAGGGCGAAACTGCAGGCGAGTTTTCGACCGATGGTGAATTTCATTCTGATGGCTCCTTGCTCGTTGCCGGGTTTTGCGCCCCCGATTCGAATTCGAAGAACCGCAAGAACCGAGCATTCGGTAGATGAAGAATGCATGACCCGTGCCAACGATGACTCGCCTTAGCCCCCCAAAAATTAGAGCCACTCTAAATAAGATTTTTGAGATGTCATTTGGCTATGGCGAAATCGCAAGCGATCCCAAGCGAACCTGCTATTGACTTTCCACGAAATGTTTATTATAAATATATTTAGTTTAATATAACTAAACACGAAACCCATGGAAATCCTCGACGTCGCCCTCAATATCCGCCGAATTCGCCAGCAAAAGGGCCTCACCCTCGAGAAACTGGCGACCGCGGCGGGGGTCACGAAGGGCCTCCTGTCCCAGGTGGAGAACATCCGGGTGATGCCTTCCCTGCCCTTGCTCTATAAACTGGCCGGGGCCCTCGAAGTAGAAGCGGCCGCCTTCCTCGCCGCAAATAAGGAACGACGCCATTGGGTGCTCACCCGAGCCGGCGAAGGGGTCCCCGTGGAGCGGGAACACCCCGAATCCGGGTTCCGCTACCAGGCCCTCGCCCGGGAGAAGAACGCCAAAGTGATGGAGCCCTTCCTCCTCACGATCCCCCCCCACGGGCGCCGGGCGCCGGTGAGCACGCAGGGAGACGAGTTCATCCACCTGCTCCGCGGCGAACTCGTCTTCCACCTGGGGGAGGAATCGGTGCCCCTTAAGCCGGGCGACAGCCTTTATTTCGAGGGGCAGATCCCCCATTGGCCCGAGAACCCGGCGGGGCGCGCGGCGGAACTCCTCGTCGTTTATGCCATCCAGGTCGGGTAGAGAAAAACGCCATGGCCATCGTCTACGCGCTATGCAGCCTCGTGTTCGCGGGGATCAACGACGCGGTCTTCAAATCGTACAGCGCGAAATCCCGGCCCCTCGGGGCCTTCTTCCTCATCACCGGCCTCATGAGCCTCGCCGTCTTCTCCGCCCGCGGCCTCGCCCGCGGCGCGCTCTTCCTGGACGCCCCGACCCTGGGTCTCGGCCTCGCGGCGGGGTTCTTCTCCGCGGCGGCCAATATCCTGCTGGTCTACGCCATGCGCCACACCGGGGCCGCCGTGGCCTCCAGCATCTACCGCCTCAACCTCGTGCTGGTGGCGCTCCTCGCCTTCGTCTTCCTGGGGGAATCCTTCCCCCCCGCCAAACTCGCCGCCCTCGCCATCGCCGTGGCGGCGGTGCTGGTGTTCTCGGGGTCCGAAGGGGCCCGGCCCGGTGCCGCGCGCTTCGTGGGGGTCCTGGTGGCCGCCTGCGCGCTTCGCGCCGGCATGGGCCTCCTCTACAAGGTCGCGAGCCTCCACCACGTCTGCGAAGATAGTTTCCTGGCCCTCACCGGCTTCACCTGGGCGATCAGCGGCCTGCTGCTCCATCTTTTCGGGAAGGAGCGCGGAGCCCCGGGGGACCGGGGCGCTTGGCGCATCCCGCTCGTTTCCGGAGCCCTGATCTGCGGCATCATCCTCACCATGAAACTCGCCGTGAACACGGGGGAGGCGGGGGTCGTCATCACCATCACCCAATTCAGTTTCCTCGTCACCTTCCCCATCGCCACCGTCGCCTTCCGCGAGAAGGTCACCCCCCGTAAGGTCGCGGGCCTGGCCCTCGCCGCCGGCTGCATCGCCTTGCTCACCCAAATCCCGTAAGTCCCCCACAATCCACCAAGGAGCTGCCCATGGAACCCAATTGGAAGAACCCCTACGCCGACAAGGCCGGTACCTGGCTGAAAGGCAACCTGCACTGCCATTCCACCCAGTCCGACGGGAACATGGCGCCCCCGGCCGTCGCCGAGTTCTACGCGAAGAAGGGCTACGATTTCCTCTCCATCACCGACCACCGCACCGTCACCCCCCTCGCCGCCTACGCGCGGGAAGACCTCGCCCTCCTGACCGGCGTCGAGGCCGATTTCGGCGGGCGCTTCCACATGGGCATCCTCGCCCCCCCGGGATCCCAACCGATCCAAGACCCCGACGAGAAGGACCCCGCACGCCAGCAGGAAGTGATCGACCGCAACGTGGCCGCGGGGAACCTGGTCGTCCTCCACCACCCCGATTGGGAGGTCGCGGAGCATTACCCCATGGAGCGCCTGCTCGCCCTAAGCGGCTACCAGGGCATCGAGGTCTATAACGGCATCATCGAGGTGATGGAGGGCTCCCCCCTCTCCACCGCCAAGTGGGATCGCCTCCTCGCCAAGGGGCGGCGCGTCCTCGGCTTCGCCAACCAGGATCTCCACCGCGCCGAGAATTACCGGGACTGCGCCAACCTCGTGCGCGCCGCCGAGGCGACCCCCGCCGCTATCTTCGCCGCCCTCGCCCGGGGAAACTTTTACGCCTATTTCGGCGTTGCCATCACCGACGTCGGCCGCGAGGGCGAGCGCCTCTTCGTGCGCACCGAGAACGCCGAACTCATCCGCTTCGTCGGCCACGGGGGGAACGTGCTGGCCAAGGTCGAGGGCCGCGAGGCGGAAATCGCCTTCAAGCCGGGCCCGGTTTGGCAGCACGTGCGCATCGAGTGCCTGGGCCGCGGCGAGGCCATCTCGTTCACCCAGCCGTTCTACCGGGATTAGCGCCGCCACGGCGGCCATCGGCGGCGCCGGACAAGGGGCCCGTTGTACGCCGGTCAGTTCATCCAGCGCCGCAGGTTCTCCACCGTCTCGCGGATATCCTTGGTCTGCTGGTCGCCGTGGATCTCGCGCTCGATGATGAGTTCGCCGGCGAAGCCGATGGCCTTGAGGCGCCCCATAAACTCGGGGAAGCGGACCCTCCCCTCCCCCACCTTCACCTCTTTCCCCAGATGGTCGCCGTCGGTGGGATAGAGGCCGTCCTTCACGTGGATGTTCGTGACGTACTTCCCGAAGACCTCCAGGGCATCGATGGGGTTCGCCTTGCCGTAGAGGATCAGGTTGGCCGGATCGAGGTTGATGCCCAGGTTCCCCGTGCCCACGCGCTCGATCACCCGAAGCAGCGTCACCGGCGTCTCCTGCCCCGTCTCGAACCAGAAGCCCACCCCCTTGGTCTTGCAATAGGCGGCGACCTCGCGGATCGCCTCCACCACCCCCGGGAAGAGGGGGTCGCCGGGGTTCTCGGGGATGAAACCGCAATGGGTGATCACCGCCGGGGCCTTGATCCACGAGGCGAAATCGGCCCATTTCTTGAGGGCCGCGATGCGCTCGGCGCGGAACTCGGGGGGCACGAGGCCCAGGGTGCTCGGCCCCTCGGGGAAATTCCATTTGGCGGGACCGGGGAAACCGCCCCACACGGCGCAGACCCGCACCCCCGATTTCGCCGACTCGGCGAGCACCGTCTCGGCGACGGCGCGGGTGGCCAAGCTCGGGTCCCAACTGCAAAGTTGGCAAACCTTGAGGCCGAATTGGCTGACGTGGTCGAAGCATTTGCCGCCGTCTTTCAGGCTATTGATGACGCCGATTTCCATGGGAACTCCTCTTTTTGACGCCGCTCTCCGGCTTCCCGCCGCGGCGCCTTCTACGGAACCTTCCTGGCTCCTCTATAAGAATGATGGATGATTTTGGGATTCACTTCATTTTCGATTGCGGGGCTCCCTTTAGGAACGGGGTGGGGTTCGGAGGTGGATGGGAAGCTTGACGGTGGATGCGGCATCGGAACAGGCTCACACGCCTAGGCCCTTCCCCGGTTCGCCTTGGGGACCGCCTCGAGATCCCGCCCCGCTTCGATGGCGCGCCGCTCGCGTTCCACCAAGGCCACGCTGCGCTTCGCGCTTTCGGGGAGGCAGCGCTCCACCGGGCGATCCTCGCGGATGCAGTCGAGAAAATAGCGATCTTCCCGGAAGTACGCCGACTGCGCCGAGACCGCGATCTTCTCGGGGGCGGCGCCCGGCTTGACCAGGTGCAGGGCGGGATCGGGATGCAGGCCGAATTGGAGCGTCGCGACCTCGAAGCAGGCCTGGAAACTCATGGCGAAGCCCTGGGCCATCCAACTGCCCCGGAGGGTCACGCAAAAATCGTCGTAGGTCCAGACCGCGCTCACGTCGTCGATGCCGCCCGTCTTCCCGACCTTCCCGCCGGCGCAGAGTTCCCCGGGTTCGCCGAAGGCTTGCTGGGCCCAGTCGACATCGTGGAGATGGAGGTCGAGGATGGCGCCGCCCGAACGGGAGGCCCGGTTCATCCAATCCTCCGCCGACCAGGAAGCGTAGGCCCCGACGCGGGTCATGGCGAGGGAACGCAGGCGCCCGTAGCTTCCCTCCACGACGCATTTTTGGAGGAACTCGTACTCCGGCCAGAAGCGCAGGCATTGGCCGACCATCAATTTTCGGCCGTAGCGTTCGGACGCTTGGATCATGGCGTCGCAGGCCGCCGAATCGATGGCCATGGGCTTTTCGGAAAAGACGTGGGCCCCCGCCGCCATGGCCTTCACCGCCAAGGGCGCGTGCAGATCGGTCGGGAGGGCCGTAAACACCGCCTCGGGTTTTTCCTTCGCCAGGAGCTCATCGAAATCGGTATAGGTGCGCGACCTTCGGATATCGAAAGCGGGCCCCGCACCCCCAAGGTTGGTGGCCACTTCCTTCGCCACCAGGCGCTCGGGGAGCCGGTCGCAGACCGCCACCAGCTCCACATCGGGCATGGCGGCGAGCTGGTTGGCGTGGGACCGCCCCAGGCCCCCATAGCCGCAAATCGCCACTTTTATCCGCTTCATTCCCCGCTCCCCGCCCGGAAGGCCCCTAAGGCGTAACGTTACGCTAACTATAGACCATCGGGAATGGATTGTCAAGGGATGGGCGACGTCATCCGGAACCCGCCTAGGTTTTCCGCTTCAGCCTCCTCCGGAGATGCCGATATATGGAGTTGAGGGGAACCCCGAAGTTCCCAGGGCGCCATGGACGGCGTCACCGGCTCCGAGGCCATCGCCGGAGCCCACGGCGGGATGCTGTCAAAGGGCGCATGAAGCCGTTTCGTTTCCGTTTCGCCTCCGTCCTCAAGGCCCGCAAGCACGAAGAGGAACTCGTCATCCGGGGGATGGCGCCGTTCGTGGCCGAGATGGGCAAGATCCAGACCATGGTCGAATCCGCCCGCGGGGCCATGGACCTCTGGAACCGGGATAAGGGCCGTTGGCTCTCGGACGCCGGCAGCATCTCCCTCTTCACCTCGGCCGTCTCCACCTACCGGGCCAATCTGGCCCGCCTCGAATCGGAGCGCCTGAAGGCCGAAGCGGCCCTGGCCCCCTGGCGGGAACGCCTGGCGGAAGCCATGCGCAAGCGCAAGGCCCTGGAGGTCCTGCGGGACCGCGACCGGGAACTCTGGAAGGAAGAGGGCAAGAAGCAGGAACGCATCCGATCGGAAGAAATGGTCTCGGTCCGCAAAGCCATCGCCAAGAACCAATTGGCGATGCTGCTGTGAGCCGCCCCAATAGGAGAACCCCATGACCGGAATCACGAACGTCCTCGACCGCATCCGCGAGATCCAATCCCGCATGGACGCCTTCTCCCAGATGGCCCGCGAGCGGGAAAGCGAAACGGTGAAGGCCACGCCGTCCCCCGCGGCGGAATCCTTCGAGGCCAAGGTGCGGGGGGCCGCGGTCGCGGGACCCTCGGCGCGCCCCTTCGACGACATCGTCGCCCGGGCCAGCCGCGAGACGAAGCTGCCCAGCGAACTCCTGCACGCCGTCATGCAGCGCGAGAGCGCCTACAACCCCCGCGCCGTCTCGCCCAAGGGCGCCATGGGGCTCATGCAACTCATGCCCGGCACCGCCAACGACCTGGACGTGAAGGACCCCTTCGCCCCGGAGGAGAACGTCCTCGGCGGCGCGAAATACCTGCGCGGGCTCCTGGAGCGCTTCCAGGGGAACCTGCCCCGCGCCCTGGCCGCCTATAACGCCGGCCCCGAGGCCGTCAAGGACGGCCGCATCCCCGACTACCCGGAAACCAAGGAATACGTGAAGCACGTCATGGACAGTTACCTGAAGATGAGCGGGCTCGAAACGGGCAAGGCCGCAGAGTAGAATCAGGGATGCGCGGCCGTATCTTCCTCCTCATCCTCGCCAACCTCCTGGCGGTCTTCATCGTCCTGTTCTTCCTGGACTGGTTCGACATCTGGAACGGCTATACCCGGCTCCTGGCGTCGGTGGGGAAGGTGGCCTTCCGCTCCAGCATCGTGCGCAGCGAGGACGTGAGCCTCCTGGAGCGGGAAGAGCAGGCCAAACTCATGGAATCGTTCAATATCCGCGAGGCCGACCTCAAGAAGTACGAGTCCTCCCTCAAATCCCGCGAAGACGACCTGACCAAGAAATCCGCGGCCCTCGTGGGCGAGCGCGAGAGCCTCGAGGCGCAGAAGAAGAAGATCGCCGGCGACAAGGCCACCACGGTGGCCTACGACAAGAAGGTGGCGGAACTCTCCGATCGCCTCTATAACATGCCCCCCGACAAGGCCGTCGAGCGCCTGCTCGAACTCAAGGACGATCTCCTCATCCTCGACGTGCTCAAGGGCATCGACGCCGTGGCGGCCTCCAAGAGCCAGGCCTCCGTGGTCCCCTACCTCTACTCCCTCATGCCCAAAGAAGACGCGGCGCGCCTCCTGCGCCTCTCGACGATCAACGAATAATCCCGGATTCCGGCGTATCCCCGTCCGGTCGGCGGGGGCCGGCCCACAAGGGAGGGCCCCGACGCGGGCCCCCCCGGGGCCGATTTGCGTCCCGCTTCGATTATGTGTAGGATTTGGCATGAGATTCGCCATCATCCGAGCCACGCTGAGCCTGCGTTTTCTCAAGTTCCCCGCCCGCATCACGATCCTCTCCCTGCTCTTCCTGGTGCCCCTCGCGCTCCTTTCCGCGGCGTACTGGCGGGCGGCCCCCCTGGCGGGCCTCCATGCATGGCCCACCCTCCTCGCCGTCTCCTTGGCTCTGGTCCCGGCGCTCCTCCTCGCCTTGGGCATCTCCACCTCCATCACCCGGGGGGTCGACAAGATCCGCAGCCATTTCCGGGATTTCCACGAGGGAAATTTCGACCAGGCCATCCTCCCCCGGGGGCAGGACGAGGTCGGCGAACTCTTGGGGGCCATGGGCGAATTGCAGGAGGAATTGGGCGACTCCCTCGCCGCGCTCCAAAACGGCGTCGAATCGAGCAAAGAGAAGGCCCTGGAACTCGAGAACCAGATCCGCCTAAGCAGCGAGCGCATGAAGGAGACCCTCGCCAGCACCGACGTGATCATGGCGGTGGCCGCCGGCGACCTCGCCCGCATCCACGGCGTCAACGGGCGCGCCCGCGAGCAGAAAGAGGCCACCGTGCTCGTGACGACCACGGTCAATAAGGAACTCGACCGCCTGCGCCACCTCCAGGAACTCATGAACCGCCAGGCCGGGCAGATCTCCCAGATGGCCGCGACCACCGAGCAGATGAACACCGCCGTCCAGGGCATCCAGGCCCTCATCGAGGGCGCCAAGGCGGTGACCCGGGTGCTGGCCTCCACCACGACCTCCGCCCGCGCCCGCATGGACGAGACCTCCAGCGACCTCACCCGCGCCCTGGGCAGCCTCACCGGCCTGCGCGAGTTCGCCAACCTCATCGTGCACATCGCCAGCCAAACCAAGCTGCTCTCGATGAACGCCTCCATCGAAGCGGCCCGGGCCGGGATGGCGGGCAAGGGCTTCGCCGTGGTCGCCCGCGAGATCCGCACCCTCTCCGACCTCTCCAACGCCCAGGCCGAGAAGGCGCGCGCCGTCATCTCCCAGATCGAAGAGGCCGTGGGTAACGCCAACGGGAGCGCCCAGACCCTCGAGGTCGGCTTTAGGTCCCTGTCGACCGAATCCGAGCGCCTGGTGGGGGCCATGGAATCCGTGGGCGAGGCGAGCCTCGAGCACGCCCGGGGCTCCGCCGACATGGTGCAGGCCATCGGGGCCATCTCCACCCAAACAGACGAGATCATCCGCGACTACCAAATCCTCTCCAAATCGCTGCGCACCACCGCGGTGAGCATGAAAGACATCCTCCACACCACCGGGCAGACCCTCACGGCGGCAGAGGCCCTGAAGTCGAGTTCGGAAGAGACGGGGCGCGCCCTCGAGGATGTGCGGGCCCGCACCCTCTCCCTCGGCGAGGCCCTCGAGACCGTCGACCGCCTCGCCCAGGAGAGCGTGCGCCGCATCGATACCCTCGATCAGGACGCCCGCCACTACCGCGTCTCCTCCCAGGGGATGGACCGCATCCTCCAAGTGAAGCGGCCGGCCTGAGGCCGCCGTCAGCCCGAAAGCGCCTTGCCCATCACCCGCATGAGGGCCTCCCGGTCCAGCGGGATGGGGATGGCCTCGCGGCCCGCCAATTGGGCCAGGCGATCGGGGGCGATGGGCATACCCTTGGGCGCGAGGCCGAAGATGCGGATGCCCACCTTGGCGGAGAGCATCTTATCCATCACGAAGAGCGAGCCGTTCTCCGGCAGGCCGAGGCTCAGGATGACCACGTCGATATGGGCGCGGTTGGAGAGGAAGAAATCGAGGGCCGCGTCGGCGTTGCGGGCGAGACCGAGGATCTCGAAGTGCTCCCGGGCGATCTCCTGCTTGATGGCCTTGAGGTTCTCGAAATCGGCGTCGACCATGAAGACGCGGTAGGGCGTGCCATCGGCCTTCTTGCCGATGGGCCGGGGCAGGTGGCGTAGGAGTTCCACCCGGCTCATGCCGGCCATGAGCCGCGTCACCTCGCGCTTCTCCTCTTCGGTGAGCCCCAGGGTCAGGATCACGGCCGCATCGCCGGAATAATTGCGCTTCAAGGTCATGAAGATGATGCTCAGGCTGGAATACACCATGGGGGGCTTGGGCACGTAGCGCCCGCCCTGGGTGGGGATCATCTCGGCGAATTGGAACGAGGGGTTCTGGTACTTCATCCACCGGATGATGTAGAAGAGTCTTTTTCCTGGGTCGGCCATGGGAGGGGGGATTCTACTACGGCGGGCGGGGGCGTTCAAACGCGCGGCGCGGCGCTACCCGGCGGGGTCCTGGGCGGGTTCGACGTTTTCGGCGAGGGGCGCTTGCTCTTCCGCCTCGTCCCAGGCAAGCGCCGCCCCCTCCACGGGCTGGGGTTCCTCTTGGATATATCCGCCCTCGAACCCCGCCTCTTCCGCCAGCGCCTCGGCAGGCCCTTCTTCCCAGGCAACGCCCTCGGCCGCGGGGTCCTGGTCCCAAGCGGGCTGGGCTTCCAAGGCAGGATCTTGTTCCCAACTCGCGGCTGTTCCCTCGAAGGCGGCTTCGCCCGGGATCGGAGCTTCTTCCGGTTGAAGTTCCCCTTCCACGGCCTCCGCCCCGCCGATGGGGGCCCACTCGCCTTCGGCCGGCCCCCCTTCCTCCGCCAAGGTGCCGGTTTCGGCGAAGTTCGCTTCCGCGACGGCCCAGGCTTCGCCGGCGTCCTGCGCGGTGTTCTCGACGGGGGATTCGGCCTGCGCGAAATCCGCGTCCAAGGGCGCAGCTTCGACCGCCGCCGAGTCTTCCCAGGCGGCTTCATCCTGCGAGGCAGAAGGCTCGGCTGCGTATGTTTGGCCGTCGCCGTCGACCGCCGCGGATTCGGTATCCTGGGCGAGACCCTGGGTGTCCTCCGCGGTGCCCCAGTCTTCCACGGTTTCCGCGGGCGTTTCAGGGCCCGCCGCGACAGGCTCCGAATCATCGCCGTCGCTTAATCCCTCAATTTCTTCGGCCGCCCCGGCGCTTTCGAAATCCGGTGGCTCCCCGGCTTCCACTTCCAGGAGCGGAGGTCTTTCTTCGGATGGGCTTTTTTTTTTCGCCACCGACGCCGCAGGGACGACCCTCTGGGCCTCCATCGGCCGGGGGGGCTCCGATGCGGCCTCTTCCTTCTCGGGCGCCACCGGGGCCGCCGCGGCCTCCGCCGGTTCGATCTGATCCTCCGTGGGAGAGGCGGCGGGAACGGCGGTCTCCGGGGGGGCTTCTACGGCGGGAGGGGCGTGCTCGGCCCTGGCCTTGGCCGCCCGGTTGGAAGCTTCCGGCGTGGCCAGGGTGGCGGTGACGCCCACGTGGATGGAGGTGCTGGCGATGCGCCGTTCGGCGTAGCGTTGGCGCTGGGCGGCGGTGACCAATTTCAGCTTCTTCAGTTCCTTCCCCAGCACGTTCTCGCTGAGGATCTCGAACCCGTAGGCCGCGGTATTGAGCTCCTTCAGGATGCGCGCGGGGCCGAAATCGGGGTGCGTGCGGATGATCGTCACGATCTTCTGGGATTGCTCGATGGAGGCGTGGGAGAGCCCCCCCACCGCCTCGGGCTTCAGGGCCTCGAGCCCCTCCGCCTTCACGGCCCTGTTGATCTCGTCGAAATCGGCGGCCTCGATGCCGCACGCGGCCAGGGCCTCCGCCCGGGCGGTCCCCGCCTTCAGCAGGTCGTAGAGCCGCACGATATTCCCGTAGCGGATCTCCTCTTCCGTCGGCTTGGCCTTCACGACGATGTAGGTGATGTCGTCGGACTGGGGATAGCCGGCGGTGAAATCCTCGATGTCCTTATCCAGGAGGTTGCAGAACTCGGTGGTGGAGCGCTCGTGGTTGCGCTTGATGAACTCCACCAGGCGGGCCTCCCCGTATTCCTTGCGCTGGGGGTTCATCGCCTCGGTGATGCCGTCCGTGTACATGAAGATGAGGTCGTCGCTCTGGATGGTGATCGTCTCGGAGGTGATCATCTTCTTGAAGAAGCCGTCCTCCACCGAGAGGCCGATGGCGATGCCCTTCGGGTTGAGGAAATAGACGGCCTTCTCCGAGCCCCGGTAGAGGATCATGGGGTTGTGGCCGGCGGAGGAATAGCTGATGGTGCGCTTCTCGCTGTCGAGCACCGCGTAGAAGACGGTGATGTACATCCCCTTCTTGATGTCCTTGCGGATGAGGTTGTCGACCTTGGTGAGGACGTCCGAGGCGCGGCGGATTTCGCGGGATTCGCTTCGCATCGCCATGCGCGCGATGGCCATGATGAAGGCCGCCCCGATGCCCTTCCCCGACACGTCGCCCACGACGATGCCCATGAGGTTCTCGCCGACCTCGAAGAAATCGTAGTAGTCGCCGCCCATCTCCAGGGCGCTGCGGTAGCGCCCGTCGAGCTCGAAGCCCTTGGTGGTGGGGATGACCCGCGGCAGGATCGTGTTCTGGATGTCCTTCGCGAGCTGCATCTCGCGCTTGATGCGCGTCTGGTCGGTGAGTTGGACCTCGGCGTCCTTCAGGCGGCCGGTCATCTTGGAGAGGGCCTGCTCGATGGCCTCGAACTCCGCCACGCGGATGTTCTTGAGCTTCTCCATGCTGTAGTCGAGGGTGCCGATCTGCGAGATCGCCTCCGCGAAATTCTTGATCGGGCTGACGAAGGCGTTGCCCATGTAGAGGAGGAAGAGCACCACCACCAGGAAAAGGGAGACGACGAGGATGCGCGTCTGCCAGCGGCTGCGGCTCTCCTCCTTCGCGGACTCCAGGCTGTTCTTGGCGATGCCCAGGCGTACCGAGCCGAGGACGCGCTCCCCCGCCTGGATGGGGATGCTGAAATTGTAGACGAGCTCCTCCCGCCCACCGGGCGGGCGCAGGCGGGTGACGAGATAGGGCGCCCCGGCCGCCCGGTCGCGGCGCACCACCTCGGCGGGGGGGGGGCTCCTCCCAGGGCAGGAACACCCGCTCGGGGTCGGTGTGGGCGAGGGTGAGGGCGTTGGTGTCGACGAGGGCC
>JAFLEE010000096.1 GCA_017302015.1 Spirochaetota bacterium
GGGTGGGGATGGGAACTGGGGCCTGGGTAATTCGCACAGAATTAAGAGAATCATCCTAATTCTGTTAGAATTATGAATACCCCGCCCCCAAAAAAAAATTTTCCCCATCCCCCTCTCCCTCCCGTTCCCAATCCTATCCCACACCCCGCTTAAGTCCGCCCCATGCGCCCCAGCGATCCCCTCTCCATCGTTTTCCTTGTTCTCGTTGCCTGCCACTCCCCATCCCCCACCCAGCCCAGCTTCTCGTGGAAATGGACGGCGGCTCCCAAGGCGCTCGTCATGACGAAAGAAGACAATCTCTATGAAGGCCGGGCCATCGGATCCCCGGAAGTGATCCAAGAGGCGGACGGCTTCCGCATGGTCTACGCCCAGGGGGGCAAGGACGATAAGGGCCGCATCGGCATGGCCACGTCCTCCGACGGGGTCGCGTGGTCCAAATTCGGCGGCGGCGCTCCGGTCTTCGATGTCGGCCCCGCAGGCGCATGGGACTCCTGGTTCCTCGATACCCCCTGCCTCGCGAAAGCGGGCGGTGTCTACCACCTCTATTATTTCGGTTCCCGGTCCAACGGCACCCCCGGCGCGTCCATCGGCTTGGCGACCACCACCGATGGCACCCATTTCACCCGATCGGCGTCCAACCCCGTGCTCGGTCCGGGCCCCAGCAACGCCTGGGACGGCAATTGGGTTGAATCTCCCGTGGTTTTGGTAGAGGGGGGCGCCTGGAAGATGTACTACACGGGGATCGACGCCAAGTGGCAGATCCGAATCGGGCTCGCGACTTCCACCGACGGGGTCCTCTGGACGAAGTACTCGGGGAACCCCGTTTTGGATGTGGGGAAAACCGGTGCTTGGGATGATTTCGCGGCGGCCGTCCCCGCCGTGCTGAAAAAGGGGTCCACCTGGCAGATCTTCTATTGTTCCCTCTCCCATGCCGAAGCGATCCTCGGTATGCGTGCGCCGAAGATCGGCTATGCCGCTTCGGCCGATGGACTCCAATGGACTCGCTACGAAGGCAATCCCATCCTCACCGCTTGGGATATCTACCTCCAGCCCGACGGTCCCTATAACCCCTGCGCGCTCTTCGACGAGAAAGCCGGGCAATACAAAATGTGGTACGAGACCGGGACGGGGTTCGGGATGGCCACGGCCCCCGCGATTCCCGGCATCTGAACCCGCCCGTCTTTTGAAGGAAAGGCCGTCTGACCCTAAAATAGGGCCTTGAAAAAATCCCCGATGATGGTTTCTCCGGGCGAGTTCCTCCTCTGCCCGTGCGACCTCACCCCCGCCCTGCGCTTGGAACTCTGCGCCCTATTCCCTCCCGCCGCCGCGGCGTTGATCGAGGAGATCTCCTTCGAGGCCCAGGAGCGCTTCCTCGACCTCGAGCGGCGTTTCGATGACGGCGATTTTACGGAGGGGGGAATTTGGGAGGGGACGCCCCTGCGCGATTTCCTCCACGGCTACACCGCCGAAAAACCCGCCCCCGCGTCGCGCGGGCCCATGGACCCCGCCATCGCCGATTGGGTCGATCGCCTCTCGCTCGCCCCGCACCTTCCGCGGGGGATCAAGTTCCTCTCCACCGGCGAGTTCCGCAAGGCGCTCCTCATCCGGGCCATCCATTCGGGCACGCCCGCGATCCTGCTCCACGAGGTCTATGAAGGCCTCGACACCGAGAGCCGCCGCCATTTCACCGCGTGGCTCGAGGGACAAGCGGAACGTGGGATCGAGGAACGGCCCGCCCTCATCTTCCTCACCCGCAATCCGGAATCGGCGCCGCCCATGTTCCGCCGGATGCTCACGCGGGTCGACGGGGGTTGGGCCCTCGGCGAACGCCCCGATCCCGGCGCCGGAAGCGGCGGAAACGCGGCGGGCTCGCTGGCCCTCGATCTCCCGATCCCGACGACGAGGATCCCTTCAAGGTCCCTCGTGGCGATGCGCGGGGTGCGCGTGCATTATGGCGAGCGCCCCGTGATCGACCGCCTCGACCTCGACGTCGCCACGGGGGACCATACGCTCATCCTCGGGCCCAACGGCAGCGGTAAGACGACCCTCGTGAACCTCATCACCGGCGATTGCCCCCAGGTCTACGCCAACGATGTCTCGCTCTTCGGCCGCCGGCGCGGCACGGGCGAAACGATCTGGGAGATCAAGGCCCGCCTCGGCCATGTCTCCCAGGCGCTCCACCTGGATTACTTGCATCGGGGGAACACGAGCCTCGTGAACGTGCTCGTTTCCGGCTTCCACGACAGCATCGGTCTCTACGAGGAGGCGAGTTTCGACCAGGGGCAGACCGCCCTGCGCTGGCTCGAGGCCTTGGGCCTCGCGGATCGCAAGAACGCGGGCTTCGGGGAACTCCCCTACGGCGAGCAGCGGCTCCTGCTCGTGGCGCGGGCGGCCATCAAATCCCCCGAACTCCTCATCCTCGACGAGGCCTGCCAGGGGCTCGAGCGGGGGGTGCGCCGCCGGGTGCTCGATTTCGTGGATCGCCTCGCCGCGGCGAAATGCACGACGGTCCTTTCCATCACCCACGACCCCGAGGAATACCTCGCCTGCTCCCGGCAAACCTTGATGCTTTGGCCCAACGGGATCGGAAAAGAGCCCGCCTGGCGCCTCCTCAAGACTCCCTGATCGTTTCACCGAAGGAACCGGATACAAGAAATCGAGGATCCGGTTCAAACCCCTGCCGTTGAAATGGACTATGATAAATCCGTGCAAGTGCTTTGCTCCGCGCGTCCGACTTCTGCGGAGGGTCGCAGGATAGGGCGCAAGCCTCGCCCCTTCATGGGAAGGTTCGACCCAAGCACCGGCGTTTGGCACCGCGGTGACTCGGGAATCCCGGGAATCGATCCTTATCCGCGTCGCAGAATAAAAGGAGACACCATGAAGATAGGCCATCGCATCCTACCGACCGTCCTCGGCGCCTGGGCGCTCCTTTCGGCCGAGACCAAGGTCTGGGAGAAAGAAGGCGTTCCGCCGCCCCAGCCCTTGGCGACCCGGGTGAGCGTGGGCGCCTATATTTTCCCGGGCTGGTATCGGGATGCCGGAAGGGGCGACGTGCCCTATTTTTCCCATGACGAGCAGAGCGAGTGGAAGCGCAACGTCATGAAGGTGCCGGGGCCCCGACCGCTCCTCGGCTTCTACGACGACTCGCTCCCCGAGGTGAATGATTGGCACATCAAATGGGCCCTCGAGCATGGCGTGAGTTATTTCGTCTTCGACTGGTACTGGAACGCCGGGGAGAAGCGCCTGGCGCGCAGCCTCGAACGGGGCTTCCTGAAGGCCAAGTATGCCCCCCAGATGAAGTTCTGCGTCAATTGGTGCAACCACGGCCTCGACTGGAAGGCCACGACCAACGGACGCCTGGAGTTCGGCCAGGAACGCCTCGTCTCCATGATCGAGTACTGCGCCGATACCTACTTCAAATTGCCCAACCACCTTTCCATCGACGGGCGGCCGGTCTTCATGATCTATGAGGTGGGCCCCGTCATCAAGGCCTGCGGCGGAGCGGAGGGCTTCAAGAAGGCCCTCGCCGCGATGAACGCCGTGATGAAGTCGCGCCACCTGAAAGACCTCTACCTGGTCTATATGGACCGCTACGACGGCGCCGAAACCCGCGCCGCGGGGCTCGATGCCCTGACCGCCTATGTCTGGCTCGGCGCCGATCCCTCTTCGGCGTACGAGTGGCGGGGCGGCCAATGCCTCCCCTACGCGGAGATGCCCGCCTATTACCTCTTCAAGTGGCGCCAACTCGTGGCGAGCGCGCCGCCGCCCTACATCCTTCCCATCGGCAGCGATTGGGATAACCGGCCCCGAAACGGCGCCAAGGCCTGCTTCTACACCGGGCGCACGCCGGGGGCCTTCAAGGGGATGCTCTCCGAGAGCCTGCGCTTCGTCGACAAGCGCATGAATCTGGCCCTCATCGAGGCGTGGAACGAATGGGGGGAGGGCAGTTATATCGAGCCCGACCGGCGCTACCAATTCGGCCTCCTCGAAGCCGTGGCGGAGGTCTTCGGGACGCGCGCCGCGTCCCACGTGGATTGGGTGCCCTCCGCGGCCAAGGTGCGAAGCTATAGCGTGCTGAGCGACGCCGAATTGGCCCAGGCGAAGGCCGCTGAAACGAACGCCTATCCCGACCCGCCCCTGGCCCTGAAGGCCTTTTCCGCCTCGGTCGACAAGCCCCTCCCGGCTAAGGATCCCCTCCTCGCCTGGGAGTTTTCGGCGGGGAAGGAGGGATGGACCGGGTTCTATCTCGATGCCCTCGAAGCCCAGGGCGGCCTGCTCACCGGCGTGGTCAACGGCGATGATCCGAAAATCCTGCGGGATGGTCTCGCCCTCCCCGTCGATTCCATCGGGACCCTCGCCGTGCGCCTTCGCGTCAGCCCGGGGCTCAACCCCGTCGAGGTTTTCTGGGCCACGGCCGAAGAACCCAAGGAATCTCCCGTGCGGTGCACGCGCTTCGCCCTGGAGACGGATGGAGCGTGGCATACCTACCAGGTCGCCCCGATCCGCGCCGACGCCTGGAAGGGATCGCTTAAACTCCTGCGCCTGGATGTGGGCCGCTCGGGCGACCGGGTGGAATACGACTGGATCCGGCTCTACCGGAAATAGGTGGATGCGATACGGCTGGAATAGGCCCCGTGCCCGGTGCACCACGCATGACCCGATCCCTCAGAATCGCTCCCGGGACCTTCCGGGGATGCCTGCTCGGGGGGCGGGTAAAAAAGGAAGCCGAGCCCCTCGCCTATTGGCACGTCAGGGGATCGATGTCGAGGTGCCCCTTCTGAAACGGGATCTCCATCCATGGATCCCCGGTTTTGAGGCAAAACTCGAAGAGACGACGTGAGTAATCCAGGACGAGGCCGCGGTAGGCGGCGGACCCCGCGAGGTTTTCGGTCTCGAAGGGGTCCTCCTCCATATTGAAGAGGTTCATGGCCTCGCGGCGCAGGAATTTCTCGGTAGGCCGTTTGCCCATCAGGGGTAGGCCCTTGTTTTTAATGCATTGCCAAGTCGGGCTTCGGAAGAGGTCCGTCGGCAAGGGCGAAGGAAGTTCCGGCGCGCAGTGGTAGATGAATTTATAGCGCCGCCCCCGGAGGATCCGGTAGGGATTGTAATTGCGCACCTCGTGGAACGTGTGGGAGAGGAATGTTTCATCCCAGCCCGGGGCATCGGGATGATCGAGGATCGGCAGGAGGGAGCGCCCCTGGAGGCCCGCGGGCTGGGGAACCCCGCACCAATCGTAGAGCGTCGGGGCGATGTCGACCCAATTCATGAGCGCCCGGTGGCGTCCCCCGCGGTTTGCGAGGTCGGGGGTGTCGATGAGGAAGGGGCAATGGTGGCCGGAATCGAAACTCGAGGCCTTGGCCCCGGGGAAGGGCATGCCGTGGTCGCTGGTGACGATGACCATCGTGTCCTTCTCCCGGCCGGCCTTCTTGAGTTCCTCCAGCACCAGGCCCACCCCATGGTCGAAACGCGAGATCGCCTCGTAGTATTGGGAAAGATCCCGGCGCACCTCGATTTCGTCGGGCAGGAAGCCCGGCACGGGCACGCGCTCCGGTTCATAGCGGGGCGGGTCGAAACCCTCGATCTCGAAATCGTTGCGGAATCCGTGGTCGGGCCCGCGCCGGTGGGGATCGCCGAAGGCGACGTGGAGGTAGAAGTTCCGCTGGCCGCATTCCGCGAAAAAGCCGGCGGTGCTGCGGCGCAAGCGGTGGAGGTCGTAGACGTGGCCGATCTCCTGGTAGGCGAACGGGTAGGACTCCATCGGGGCGACATGGGATTTCCCCACGATCCCGCTGAAGAGCCCGGCGTCCGAGAAGACCTTGGGCACCGTGGCCACGCCGGACCGGGTGCGGAAGGGTTCCTGGTCATGGCAATGGCCGTACTGTCCATGGGTGTGGCTGTGGAGCCCCGTGAGGATGCACGCCCGGCTCGCGGCGCAGGAGGGCGAGGTGCAGAAGGCGTGATCGAAGGTCAGGGCCCTCCGGGCGAACGCATCGATGTGGGGCGTCGAGATCACGCGATCCCCGTAGGCATCGGCGATCAGGCCCCAATCATCGGCGATGATCAATACGGCGTTCTTGTGGTTGGCCATGCTGCATCCTCCGGGAACTCGATCTCCCGGGTGGTGGCGGGGTCGATGGAAAAAGTGGATCCTCGATTGCTTCGGGTGACCGGAACTCCCCCGATGCGAAGGTTCTCGAACCGGACCTTCTGGACCCAAAAGGTTTCCCCCGAGGGCGAAGCCCCCCCGGCCCCTTGGATCAGGCTTCTCCCGCTCATCGCGGCGACGCTCACGTCCTGGAGGAGGAGATCCCCCAGTGATCCCACTTTTCCGTCGGGCTCCGGCTTTGCCAGGACCGCGCCGCCGGCGCCGGTGTAGGGCTTGAGATTGACGAGGCCCGGGATGGAGCCCTCGATGCGGATATTCCGCAGGCGGGTGGTGGGACTGCCGCCGTATCCGTACGGCCGGTAATCGAACTTCACCTGGGAAGCGACGAGGCCATTATTGTTCCCGAGGGCGGTCCACTCGGGGTGGATGAGGTCGAGGTCCTCGAGCAGGGAGGCGCCCGAGCGGTAGGTGTTCCCCTCTCCCCAACCGTAGGTCAGAACGGCGCCGTTATGGCCCGGCCAGAGGACCACGTTGCTCACGTGGATATTGAAGTTATAGAAGAAATCGTCCACCGCCCTCAGGAAGGAGTTTCGGATGGAGGATCCGCTGCCGACGCGGATCGCGTCGTTATTGCAGTGCCAGCCGAGGAATTTGAGGTTTCGGATCTCGGTCTTCTGGGCGACGATGCCGTGGTTGGGGGATTCTTGGAGGGTGACGCCGTCGATTCGCGCCTGGTCGCCCAGGAGCACGAGTTGGTGGAACGCTCGGCCGGAGAACCGTGGGTGCCGGCGCCAAAGATAGGCGCGCCCGCTGAGGACGCCTCGGCCGTAGATTCGCTGGCCCTTCGCCGTTCGGCTCGTCGTTTCGACGAGCCCCTCCACGAAAGATCCCCCCGCCAAATAGAGCGCCTGGTTCTCGCCCAGATGCAGCACCCCGTCGCGATCGATGGGGTCCCCGCCCACGAATTTCTTCAGGTCGTGGAAGCCGGGCGGGAAGGCGATCGTGCGGGCGCCGCGCAGGGTCTGCGGGTCGAGATCGCGCCGATAGTTGACGACACCGCCGCTTTCCGGCCCGGGCATTTCGGTTTCCAATGGGTCGATGAAGACAGCGAGCATATGGCGGATCCACTTGGACCGGGGCGTTTGGTTGTCTTCCCCTTCGAAATGGACGGAGAGGTAGCGGCCGGGGGACTCCACCGCGAACCGGCATCCACGGCCGTCCGGCGACTTTTCCATCGCCGGAGCCCCATGGAGCGGGTGGATCGTCACGTCTTGGGCGATATCCCCGAATGTCTTCACAACGCGAATCTGAAGCGGCCCGCATGCGGGACCATAAGAGACGGCGGCATAGGAGAAGGTCCGCCCTTCGAGTTCGCTCGCCCGGTAGTCCCCCTCCCCATTGGCCCGAGACAGGAGCACCTGGATCTCCCGTTCCGGCGCCGTACCGGCGCGTATGAAAACCCGATATTTGTCCGATTCTCCGGCTTCGGCGGGGGCGCGGGTTTGAACGACCTGACCGTGGCCCCCCATGGAAAGGCCGGCGAGGAGCAGCGCCAGGCAAGCGGACGAGACGCGTCCGCTGACGCGGTGGAGTCCTCCATGGAAGGTCCCTCTTTTCATCGTTTCCTCATGTGGAAGCATCGACTCGTTTCACGGACGGTGCAATGGAAGTTTGATGCATTTTAGGCGATTTTTGTGTGGAGGATCGCGCCGCGGCTTCGGGGGAAGCAATAATGGTATTCTTTGGGCCCGGTGGCGTTCCGCCGCCAAGGAAGCATCCATGAACCTCCACGATGCGGAAAGCCTCGCCGCCCGTGGGGATCTTTGGCGCGGCACCACCTGGGTCGAGCGATCCCTAGAAGGGTGGATCGTCCCCCATCGATTCCCCGAATCCACCCTGGGGGCTTTGGCTTCCCACGCGTTTTTCGGCTCGCGCTCACGCCATGGCGCGGGGGTGGGTCTCCGTTTCCGCACGGATTCACGGGAAGTGCGACTACGACTCTCCCTCCCCCTCGAGAGCCCCGGAGGGTCCTGGCGTACGGGGGTACGGGTGGATGGGGGCCCGTGGACTCATCAGGGCCCCGCGACCGCGGCCGAAGCATTCGATGTGGTGGTCGCGCCGCAAGGAGCGGGATCCCGCATCATCGAGTTCCGGTTTCCTCCTTATGCTGAGACGCGCGTGGTCGCTTTGGAATTGGACGGGTCTCTGGAGAGCGTCCCGCCGTCCCCATCCACCCAACTCTTCTTCGGGGATAGCATCACCCAGGGCGCCCGGGCCGAAGCCGGGGAAACCTGGGCGGAAAGGGTGGCGCATGGATGCGGTTGCGAGATCCTCAATCTCGCCGTGGGCGGCTCGGGGATGGATGGACTCTTTGCCCGCGAGATCCCGGCGCGCCCCTACCAGGCCGCCCTGGTCGCCTACGGCACCAATGATTGCGGCGGGCAAGTGCCGCTTGCGACCTTCCTCGAGCGGGGTCGAGAACTCCTCTCCAAGATTCGCGCCGCGGCCGCGGGGATTCCCTTGGTGCTCCTCACGCCGCTCCCCCGCATCGATAAAACCGACGATGTTCCCCTCGCGCTAGAATCCTACCGGGCGGCGATTGGCCGCCTCGCCGAGGAGTTCGGCGCGACCTTGCTCCATGGCCCCGACCTGCTCCCCGAGGCGGGAGAGATCGGCGTTCTATCGGACAAGCTCCACCCCGCGCCCCTCGGCCACCAACTCATGGCAGAACGGGTCTTGGATACCCTGGTCCGCACCGCCCATGGGTGAGCGGCTAGGGCGGCCTCAGTCGCCCTGGGTCCGCTTTTTTTCTCGTTCTTGAGCCGGGGTTGGCGCCCCATACGAAATCGTCCTTCGATTCGAACTATTCATTTTGGAACCGGCCCGGCGGGTGAATGGGGGTGGAAGAAGTACTTCCCCGAGCCTGGGATCGGGGAAATCGGGCTGAAATAGCGTTAAAACTGTGTGTTTGACAATTCAGCAAATAAGATTGACACTTCCAAAGTAAAACCGCCTTCAGGGAAATATCCATGAAAATCAAGTCCAAATTGATCCTGGCTTATACCCTCACCTTTGGCATCGTTCTGGGCGGGTTTGCGGCGGTGACCTGGTATTTCATCAGGGCGGAAGTCCGAGCCACGGCGGAGAAGCACCTCGTGGAAACGGCCGATCTCATCGCCCGCAGCGCCCGGGTGGCCTACCTCGCCAATCGGCGGGATGTGGACAATTGCTGCCAAGTCCTCTCCTATGAATTATCCGGAAAATTAAGTTTGGAGCGCTGGGCGGCTTCTTCCCGCAAAGTGGAAAATCAAGCCACCCAGGAGATTTGGGAAGGCGTGCTGCCGGGGATGGCCCTGGGGGGAAAGGTCGTGGACCAGGACGCCCCCTGGTTGATGGAAGCGGCCAAGCGCCTCTCCTGCGACATCACCTTATTCCAAGCGATGCCCAATGGCGGCTTCCTGCGGGTGGCGACCAGCCTTCGCCGCGCCGACGGGAAATCGGCGGCGGGCACCTTCCTCGGGGCGGAATCCGAGGTCAGCCGCGCGCTCCTTTCGGGGCAGAGCTATACCGGCCGGGCCCGGGTGCTCGAGGCCTGGTACTTGGCCAAGTACCTCCCCGTCACCGACCGGGGGGGCAAGGTCATCGGGGCACTCTTCACGGGCCGCGACCAGGGCGCGATCGAGGGATTGGGCGAGGCGATCCGCTCGATCCACGTGGGCCGCTCGGGCTACGCCTTCATCCTCGACGGCCGCGGCTTCCTCGTCAATCATCCCTTGGGCGACTCCCGAAGCGTCTCCAATTTCGCCTTCGTCCAGCAGATCCTCAAGCAGAAGACAGGCTCCCTCGAGTTCGAAGACCGCCTCTGCGCGGGCGAGGCCTCCCTGGCCCGTTTCGTCCGCGTCGAGGATATGGACTGGACGGTGGTCGCCGTGGCCCGCCGCAGCGAAGTCTTGGCGCCGCTCGCCACCCTGCGCTGGCTCTTCCTCGGGGCGTTCGCGCTGGCGACCCTCGTCTCCGTCCTCTTCGGGGGGATTTTCGGGGAGGCGATCTCCTCCCGCCTCCTGGGCTTCCTCGGCGGGTTCAAAGCGGCGAGCGAGGGCGACCTGACCCAGCCCCTGGTGGTGAAGGGAAATGACGAACTGCGCACCGTGGGCGATGCGTTCAACGCCTTCCGTCTGCGCCTGGCGGAAGTCATCGGCCTCACCCGCAGCGACGTGCGGAGTTCCATGGACTCCGGCCGCCAGGTCGTGACCCGATTCGAGAAGAACGCGGGCATCATGGGCGATATTTCCGAGAAGATCCGCCAGGCGGTGAAGGCCATCGACGAGCAGATCCGCCAGGTGAAGGGGGTGAAGGAGGTCACCGGGGCCCAGGGGGATTCCACGAACGCCGTGACCCAGGAGATCGGCGTCGTCATCGCCCAAGTCGATAAACTCCGCCGCATCATCGACAGCCAATCCTCCGCCATCGAGGAGATCGGGGCGACCATCGAGGAGATGTCGGCGAACATCTCGAGCATCTCCTCGGTCTCGGGGAAGGCCGACGCCTCGGCAACCCACCTCACCGAGATCTCGGCCGGCGGGAAAGAGACCCTCCAGCAGACCAACCATTCCATCAAGCGCCTGGTGGATTCGGCCCTCGCGGTGCGCGAGTTCGCCAGCATCATCCAGGAGATCGCCAGCCAGACCAACCTGCTGGCCATGAACGCCGCCATCGAGGCCGCCCACGCGGGCGAAAGCGGCCGCGGCTTCGCCGTGGTGGCCGACGAGATCCGCAAGCTCTCCGACCGCTCCAACGCCGAGGCCCTGAAGGTGAAGGGCAGCCTCGACGAGATGGGCGGCCTCACCGACCGGGTGGGGAAGGACCTCGCCGCCACCCACAAGGCCTTCGAGGCCGTCGTGGAGGAAACGGGCCAGGTCTCCAGCGTCATCGGCCAGGTGCGCGGAGCCATGGAGGAGCAGTCCGCAGGCACCCGCGAGATGGTGGCCGCCATGGGCGAGATCCAGGGCACCACCTCGGTGCTCAAGGACGCCAGCCGCGAACTCTCCGACCTGGGGGCCAAACTCACCCAGCAGAATGCCCAGATCAAGGGGCTCATCCAGAAGACCGCCGAGGCGATGGAGGGGCTCGTCAAGGTCTCGACCCACGTGTCCACCACGATGGAGGAGATCGGCGCCAATACCCACTCCCTCGATTCCGCCACCGAGACCATGCGCGAACAGATCCTCGAGGCCAACGGCCGCCTGCGCGACCTCGATGCGCAGGTGGCGTTCTTCCGCATCGACGGCGAAGGGGCCCGGCCCGCCCTCGAGGGGCCCTCGGGGCTCACCCCGGTCGACGGGGCCGATTCGAAGGACGAACTCATCGCGTGGTCGGACCGCCTCTCCATCGGCCTCGAGACCATCGACGAGCAGCACCGCACCCTCATCGGCCACATCAATAAACTCCACCGCGCCATGGTCCAACGCGAGGGGAAGGCCGCCACCGAGGCGGTGCTCTCGGGCCTGATCGACTATACGGCCAACCACTTCAAGTTCGAGGAGAACCTCTTCGAGCAATTCGGCTATCCGGAGCGCGCGGGCCACGGGGCGAAGCACGCCAAACTCGTCGGCGAGGTGCTGGAATACGCCAAGCGCTACGACGCCGGGGAGGTTTCGGTGAACGTGGAGATCCTCCAATTCCTCAAGAATTGGCTCACCGAGCACATCCTGGGTACGGATAAGCAATACGCGCCCTTCCTGCGCGAGCACGGGGTGACCTGAGGGGACCGCGCGGGTGGCCCCGGCGGCGCGCATTCCCGTCCTCGATGCCCACATCCATCTCTTCGAGGTGGAACGGACGGGGGGCGTGCCGTGGCCCCCGGCCTCCGATGGGATCCTCTACCGGAGCGCGACCACGACGCGCCTTCGCTCTCTCGCTCGGGGCACGGGTCTCGCCGGCGCGATCGCGGTGGAGTGCAGTCCGCTCCCCGAGGACAATGAATGGCTCCTAGAGACCGCTTCCCGGGATCCCCTCATCGTCGGGGTCGTCGCGAACCTGGAACCGGGAGCCCCCGGGTTCGGGAACCGGATTGAAGGCTTGGCCGCCCATCCCCTTCTGGTGGGGATACGCAGCGGGAATCTCTGGGGACGGGATTTCTCCCGGATGATTTCTGATTGCAAGGCCCTCGCCTCCCTCAAGGACCTCGCCCATCGGGGGCTCACCCTCGATGTCGCGAACCCCGATACGCCCCTCCTGCAGGGCGTCGCGCGCCTCAGCAAGGGGATCCCCGAACTCCGCATCGTCATCGACCACCTTCCGGGGTTCGATCCTCCGAGCGCCGATGGCCCCGCGGCTTCCCATCGCGCCCTTCTCGCCGAACTGGCTTCCCGGCCCTCGGTCTACGTGAAGGTCTCGGCGGTGCTCCGCAGGCGCGCCGGCGCCCCCGAGGAAGACCCGTCGGAATACGCGCCCCGATTATCTGATTTTTGGGATCTTTTCGGGGCCGATCGCCTCCTCTACGCCAGCGATTGGCCGAATAGCGACCACCGGGGGCCCTATGGGAGCGTGTTTTCGGTGGTGAACGCGTACTTGGAGGGGCGCTGCGTAGAAGACCGGGAAAAGTTCTTCCACGGAAACGCCCGCGCCGCCTATCCGAGGGCCAGGGGGTTCCAACCCGGGGCCCGAGCGGGCGAGCAGGCGTAGCGACATTCCCGAAGCCGCAGCCTATCCCGCTTCGTGACGTTTGCCCCTCTTCAAAGGGGCCTTTCTTCAGCGTTCCGGCCCATGAAATACGCCCCTTTTTCCAAATCACGGCGGGTCGAGATTCATCGTATCCTAAACAAGACGCCCCCGGTGCGCCGATTCCAGCCGATCCCGCCGTCTTCGCCATGAACCCGACCCCAAGTCCCCGACGCATCGCGCTCTTGACGACCCAGATCGACAACGAGGGCTATAGCGGCGCCCTCATCGATGGGGTGGCCGAAGTGGTGCGCGGCCAGGGCCATGTGCTCTTCGTCTGCTCCGCCCCGGTGAGCGATTCGCTCCCCCATTACCTGGCCTCCTGGAAACTCCTGGAGCAGGGGCGCATCGACGGCTTCATCGTCGCCGCCAATCTCCTCAACCACCATTTCACCCTCGAGGTGATGGAGCGCGACATCATGCGGCCGTTCCTGCCCGCGCCCGTGGTCAGTTTCGGCATCGCCGTGGAGGGGCTCCTCTCGGTGGTCTGCGACAATCGGCGGGGCATCAGCGACCTCGTCGACCACCTGGTCCATGCCCACGGCAGGAAGCGGTTCGTGTTCATGAAGGGCCACGAGGGGAGCAGCAACGGACAGGATCGGCTCCTGGAGTGGCGGGCGGCCATGGATCGCCACGGCCTGCCGCGCGACGATCGGAGCGAACTCAAGGGCAATTACAATATCGACGAAGCCCGGGCCCGATTCGCCGCCTACCTCGACGGGGGCGGCCGGTGCGACGCGGTGGTCTGCGCCAACGATTCCATGGCCCTCGGCGTGCTCCAGGTCTGCGGCGAACGCGGGCTCAAGGCGGGCTTCGACCTGTCCGTGACGGGCTTCGACAACCGGGATTACGCGGCCCTCAGCGGCATCCCCATCGCGACGGTGAACCAGCCGGTCAAAGAGATGGCGTCCACCGCCGCGCGCATGGTGCTCGATGCCCTCGCGGGCGAGTCGGGGCCCCTGCTGCGGGAACTCCCCGCCTTCTTCATCCCCCGGCCCTCCTGCGGGTGCCACGACCTGCCGTTCGAGGCGATGAGTTGGGTCGGCCGGGAGCACGCCGCGCGGCCCATCGAGGCCCTGGTGCGCGAGCAGGCCGAGGAGAAGTACGCGCTGCTCAACCGCTTCCGCATGCTGCGCCGCGCGGGCAGCGACCTCCTTTCCACGATGGACAACGAGCGGCTCTTCGACGTGCTCGTCGATTGGCTCCCCCGCATCGGCTCCTCCCGCTGCCTCCTCGCCCTCTACGAGGAGGACGCCCTCGGCGAGTTCCCCTCCTCCATTGCCGGGCAGCAGGGCATCCGCGTGCGCGTGGATTGGGAAAACGGCCGTCCGCGGGCGGCTTGGAAGCCCGATCGGCTCGAGCCCGCCGCCAGCCTGCTCGCCGAGGGGAGCGGGCCGTTCCGGGGAGGGCTCACCCTCTATATCCTGCCGCTCTTCTTCAACGAACGCCGCCTCGGCACGCTCATCCTCCACGTCGACCGCCGGCAAGACCTCTTCCTCGAATCGCTTCGCGACCAGCTCAGCGCGGCCCTCTACGGGGCCTGGCTCATCCGCCGCCGGCGCGAGGCGGAGGAAAAACTGCGCGCGGCGATGGAGTCCATGGCCGAGCATAACCAGGAACTCAGCCAGCAGGCCCACCGCGATGAACTCACGGCCGTCTACAATCGCCGCGGCTTCTTCGACCTCGCCCGAGAAGCCCTGGCCCGCAAGGCGCCCGCGGGCATGAAGCGGGTGGTCTTCCTCATGGACCTCGACGGGCTCAAGCCCATCAACGATCTCCACGGGCACAAATCCGGCGATGTGGCGCTGCTGTCGGCGGCGAGGCTCCTGCGGGAGGGTTTCCGCCAAAGCGATCTGGTGGGACGCCTCGGGGGGGACGAGTTCGCTGTGCTCACGCAAGTGGCATCCCTGGCAGACCTCCCCCTCATCCTCGAGCGCCTCGCCGCGCGGGCCGAAGCCTTCAACGCGGGCAGCGGCCTCCCTTTCCGCGTCGGGATGAGCTTCGGGACCGCCGTGCATGAAGACCCAAGGGAAACCCTCGAGCAACTCCTGGCACGGTCCGACGCCGGGCTCTACGCCGAGAAGCGCCGCAAAAAAGGCAGCGGCGCTCCTCCCGTTAGAGGCGCATGACCCCGCGGGGTCGCCCCGCGAAGACCGGCCGGCTTTTGAGGATGCCCGAAGCGGGGCTTCAGCCGCTGCGCCCGGAGGGGGCCACGGCGCGCCCATCGCGCCATGCCCGCGGGGAGCTCCCGTTGGCCCGGTGGAAGACGCGGCTGAAATAGAACGCGTCTTCGTAGCCGAGGGTTTCGGCCACCCGATGGATGGGGAGGTCCGTGGATTCGAGGAGATAGCGGGCGGCCTCCATGCGCTGGAGCATGGCATAGCGCAGGGGCGGAACACCCATGCGGCGCCGGAACAAGCGGATGAAATGGGATTTGGCCATCCCCAATTCGGCGCAGAGCGGCGCGAGGGCGACCGGCTGGGGCCCGGGCCGTTTCAGCCACTCGACGGCGATTTCGAGGCGGGCATCGTCGCGGGCGGAGGCGAGCCCGTCGGGCGCCGCCGCGCAGGCGTGGAGCCAGGCCTCGAGGCGGAGGCCCGCGGCTCGGCGAAGCAGGCCCTCGGGGGAGCGGGAATGCGCCGAGATTTCGGCGAAGAAATCCAGGGCGGAGGCCTCGGGCACGGCCCGTCCGGCGGCGAACCGTTCGAAGACCCGTTCCAGGAGCCCCTGGTCGACCGCTTCGGCGGTGAAGCGAACGTAGCAGAAACCGAGCTTCTGGGCGCCGCCTTCGCTGGCGTGGTCGACGCCGGGGCGGGAAAAAAAGAGCGTGGCGGGGCGCAAGGGGGCGCGCAGGGCCCCGTTGATGAAGACCCCCCTTCCCTGGGTGAAGAAATGGAACTCCCATTCGCGTTCGTGGCGGTGGGGACGGAACCCGCCGCGCATCCCCGGGAAACGGTCGCAACTGATGATCTCGAGGCCGGGCATGGGGCGATCATGCCGTCATGGCGCGGCGCTGTCAATAATGTCCAGGTTTTGCGGGTCGGGTCCATGGCGGAATCCCCTCCCCGGGCCTATGATTCCCCTAACCTTTCTCGAAGGAGCCCCCATGGAACCCAAGCGAATCCTCGTCGTCGGCTGCGGCGCGATGTCCCGGGCCTGGATCAAGCATGTCCAGGGACGGTCCGACGCCGTGATCGCCGGCCTCTGCGATTTGAGCCTGGCCGCCGCGCAGAAGCGGGCGAAAGACGAGGGGCTGGATTGCCCGGTCTTCGACGATCTTGCGCGGGCCTTGGACCGGGTGGCGCCCGATGTGGTCTTCGACATCACGATCCCGCAGGCGCACCGCCAGGTCGTGACGGCCGCCCTGGCCAAGGGCTGCCCGGTGTTCGGCGAAAAGCCCATGGCCGGGAATCTGGCCGACGCGAAGGCCATGGTGGCCGCCGCCGAGGCCGCCGGGAAACCCTACGCCGTCATGCAGAACCGCCGCTACCTGAAGGGCATCCGGGCCCTGCGCGGCCTCATCGCCGCGGGGGCCATCGGAGAACCTTCGTTCATCACCGCCGATTTCTTCATCGGCGCCCATTTCGGAGGCTTCCGCGACGAGATGGAAAACCCCCTGCTCGTCGATATGGCCATCCACACCTTCGACCAGGCCCGCTTCATCACCGGCGCCGATGCGGTGGAGGTCAGTGCGCTGGCGTTCAACCCGAAGGGATCCTGGTACCGCGGCGATGCGGCCGCGCTGTGCCAGTTCCGCTTCGCCAATGGGGCGCTCTTCTCCTACCGGGGCTCGTGGTGCGCGGAAGGCGCCAATACCAGTTGGGAGGCCGCGTGGCGCGTGTGCGGCACCCGGGGCACGGCGATCTGGGACGGTGGACCCTCCCCCTGGGCCGACGTGGTGGCGAAGGAGGAGGGGTTCACGCGCCCGACATCGCGCGTGGAAGCCCCGAAGGATTGGGCCGGTCGGGAGGGCCATGAGGGGTGCCTGGATGCCCTGTTCCAATCCCTTTCCGATGGGAAACCCCCGGAAACCGATTGCCGGGACAATGTGAAAAGCGTGGCCATGGTCTTCGCCGCCGTGGAAAGCGCCCGGCAGGGGGGGGCCTGGGTGAAAGTCGGCTAAGCGAGGCGGCCGGTCGTGGTTCCCTCGCCATCGGCCATCGGGCGAAATATTTCAGTCCTTTTCGCGGGCTTTTCTTTCCCGCCGGGCTCGACTAGGCTTAGGGTCAGAAGGATCGGGGCGCGTCTGTCCGTCCCCCGAGAAACTCCCCCGGCCCCGCTGCCGGCGGGGGAGAAGGGAGGAGCCCGCCATGCTGGAAGAGATCGAGTTCGAGGATTTGGGCGAGGTCCTCTTGGTGCGGGCCAAGGGTGAATTGGGGGTGCGCGGCGCCCAGGAATTCCGCGAGAAGGTGAAGGAGAGGCTCCACCAGGGCAAGCGGGGCGTCGTGCTTGATTGCGAAGACCTCATTTTCATCGACAGCGCCGGCTTCGGGGAACTCCTCGTCTGCCGCCAGCAACTCAAGAAGACCGGGGGCGAACTCCGCCTCGCACGCCTGAAGGGCTCGGTGGCGTCGGTGATGAAGACCTACAATATCGGGAATCTCTTCCAATCCCACGATACCGTGGAAGAGGCCCTGCGCGCTTTCGATTAGGCGCGGCCCCGCCCGCAGGCGAAAGGGCGGTTCGCAGGGCGCAAAAAAGCCCGGGAGCGGCCCGGGCTTTTTCGGTTCGGCTTAGAACGCCGTCTTCGGCAATTTCGTCAGGGATGCGGCGATCTCTTTCTCGGGGTAGATGAAGTCCACCAATTTCCCCTGGAAGTACTTCTCATAGCTGGTCATGTCGAAATGACCGTGGCCAGAGAGGTTGAAGAGGATGACGCGCTTCTGCCCGGCCTGCTTGGCCTCGAGGGCCTCGTCGATGGCCCCGCGGATGGCGTGGGAGGATTCGGGCGCCGGGATGATGCCCTCGGTGCGGGCGAATTGCACTGCGGCCTCGAAGCAGGGCACCTGGGGCACGGCCTTGGCTTCCATGTGCTTCTCGTGGAGGAGTTGGCTCACCAGGGGCGCCGCGCCGTGGTAGCGCAGGCCGCCGGCGTGGATGCCGGGGGGGACGAAGTCGTGGCCGAGGGTGTACATCTTGGCGATGGGCGCGAGGCCGGCCTCGTCGCCGAAGTCGAAGGCGTACTGGCCTTTGGTGAGGGTCGGGCACGAGGAGGGCTCAATGGCGAGGCAGCGCACCTTGCTCTTGCCCGTGAGGCGGTCGCCGAGGAAGGGGAAGGCGATGCCGGCGAAATTGGAGCCACCGCCGTGGCAGCCGATGACGACGTCGGGCATCTCGCCGAAGAGTTCCATCTGCTTCTTGGCCTCGAGGCCGATGATGCTCTGGTGGAGGCAGACGTGGTTGAGCACGGAGCCCAGGGAGTAGTGGGTATCGTCGCGCATCATGGCGTCTTCCACGGCCTCGCTGATGGCGATGCCCAGCGAGCCGGGGCTGTCGGGATCCTGCTCGAGCACGGCGCGGCCCGCCTTGGTCTCGGTGCTGGGGCTGGCGACGACCTTCCCCCCCCAGGTCTCCATCATGAGGCGCCGGTAGGGCTTCTGGTCGTAGCTGACCTTCACCATGTAGACCTTGACCTCGATGCCGAAGAAGGCCCCCGCCATGGCGAGGGAGGAGCCCCATTGCCCGGCGCCGGTCTCGGTGGCGATGCGCTTGATCCCCTCTTTTTTATTGTAATAGGCCTGGGGGATGGCGGTATTGGGCTTATGGCTCCCTGCCGGGGAACCGCCCTCATATTTATAGTAGATGTGCGCGGGCGTATCCAAGGCCTTCTCGAGGCCGATGGCGCGGTAGAGGGGGGAGGGCCGCCAGAGTTTCAGGACGTCGGAGATCTCCTCGGGGATGGGGATGAAGCGCTCGCGGGAAACCTCTTGCTTGAT
>JAFLEE010000097.1 GCA_017302015.1 Spirochaetota bacterium
GACATTGTCTTCTCGATCAGGGACATCCCATGTCGCTTCAGCAACGACAACTCCTCCCCCCCCTTCCCCTTGGCTTTCGGCCAAGGGGAAGGGGGCCGGGGGGATGGGGTCCATCCCCGGCGACGCCCCCGACATCCCCCTCCTCGAATGGATGCGGCCGTACTTGCGCCATTGCGGGGTTTCCAGGCGGAAGGCTTGGAAGATCCAGGGGCGCAAACTCCTTGATTTCCTGGTAGTCTCCATTGATGAGGGACTGGGGCGCTTCACCGTAGCCGGGAAGACCTACGAGGCCAAGACCGGCGATCTCTTTTGGATCCCACCCGATACCTTCCATGAGATGGAGGGGTTCGCCCCCGACATGCTCGTCTCCTACATCCATTTCGATCTCATCTATCGCCGCCCGATCAGCCATTGGGATTTCTCCATTCCCGGGGGCACCCTCGATCTTTCTGAGTTCGCTCCCCTCATGCACCCGCCCCTGCCGCCGGGGCCCCTGGGCGAACTCTGCGGCCGTATTCGAAGCCCGGCCGGGGGGCGCTTGGCCCAACGCATCCACGAGGCCTGCGCCGAGGCCACCATGGGCCAGCCTTACGCCGCGCTGCGGGTCAGCGGGATCCTCACGGATCTGGTGGCCCAACTCCTGCGTGACCGCGCCCGGGGGCCGGAGGGTTCCTCCCAGGCCCCGGGCTTGGAGAAGGCGGCGGCCCGCCTCCAAAGCGAATGCCAGAGGGAAGTACCCATGGCCGAGGTGGCGGCCCTCGCAGGGCTCTCGGTGAGCCATTTCCGCAAGCTCTTCCACGAGTGGTTCGGCATGCCCCCCCGGGAATACCACCGCCGCGCCCGCATCCAACGGGCCAAGGGCTTCATGGCCGAGAACCGCCTAAACCTCACGGAGATCGCCGACCAATTGGGCTTCGCCAATGTCCATAGTTTTTCCCGGGCTTTCCGGGAATGCGAGGGGATGAGCCCGGCCGCCTGGAGGCGCTTCGGCAAGCCCCAGGTGCGGGTGGAGGGACGAGAGCGGCCCTACGCGGGGTAAAAATCGCATCAGCGGCTCAAGAATGAGGTAGAAAAGGGCGGGGGATGGCATCATACTCCATCATGACCGAAAAAAAACACCCCCGGTTCGAGCCAAACCTCTTCCGCGAACCGACCCCCGATTTCCGCTCCATCCCGTTCTGGTCCCTCAACGATGAACTCGAGCCCGCCGAGATCCGCCGCCAACTCGCGGCCTTTAAAGAAGGAGGCTTCGGCGGGGCCTATCTCCATAGCCGCATCGGGCTTTTGACCCCGTACCTGGGCGAAGATTGGTGGCGCGCCATGGACGCCGGCGTCGAGGCCTGCGACGAACTGGGCATCGAGGCCTGGTTCTACGATGAAGACAAATGGCCCAGCGGCTTCGCGGGGGGGATCGTGCCGCGGCTCGACGCCTCCTACCGCGCCCGCGTCCTGGCGCGCCTCAAGAAGGGCGCCCCGGTCCCCGAGCATGGCGAGGTCCTCGGCGAGGATGGCGCCCACCAGTACGTCTGCTGGGTCCAGCCCTTGGGCGAGGCGTGGTTCAATGGCACCTCCTGGGTCGATCTCTTCAATCCCGATTGCGTGAAGGCCTTCATCGATTGCAGCTATAAGCCCTATGTCGAGCGCTACCGGGGCCGACCCTCGGTGCGGGGCATCTTCACCGACGAGCCCCAGATCTCGCCCCGGTCCATCCCCTTCCCCCATGAGGGGGTCGTCTCGTGGTCGCCCTTCCTCCGGGAGCGCTTCAAGAAGGACCACGGCTTCGACGTGCTCTCCAAGGCGGCGGAACTCTTCGAGGAGAGCGGCGATTTCCGGCGTACGCGCCTCCTCTTCTACCGAAGCGTCGCGGCCCAATTCGAGGCCGCCTTCACGATCCCCATCGCCACCTATTGCGGCGAGAACGGCTTCGTGTGGACGGGCCATTATAATGGGGAGAATAATTTCCGAAGCGTCATCGGAAACGTGGGGAGCATGGCGAGCCATTACCGCCACATGCAGCGCCCCGGCATGGACTGGCTGGGCCTGCACATCGACCATGGCATGCTCTCGGCCAAGACCCTCTCCTCGGTGGCCAACCAGTACGGCCAGCCGCGGCGCCTCTCCGAGATGTTCGGCTGCTCCGGCCAGAACATGTCCGCCGAGGACCGCGCCTGGATCTTCGGCTGGCACGCGCTCTTGGGCGTGAATCACGCTTGCCCCCACCTCTCCCTCTACACCGTGCGCGGGGTGCGCAAGCGCGATTATCCCCCCACGCTCTCCCCCCAGCAGCCTTGGTGGCCCTTCCACCGCCAGGTGGAAGACCTCATGGCCCGCGTTTCCTACGCAGTGAGCGCCGGATCTTACGCCGCGGAAATGCTCCTGCTCCTGCCGCTGGAGAGCGGCATGTGCGAATACCCCGCGAAGACCATGGACGAGCGCTCCGCGGCCTTCGAGCAACTCATGAAGGATCTCACCGATGCCAACCGGGATTACGATCTCGGCGAAGAGACGGTGCTCCTCGAGAACGCGAAGGCCGAGAAGGGCCGCCTTGTCGTCGGCGAGGCGTCCTATCCGATGGTCCTCATCCCGCCCATGCTCTCCATACGCCGCAGCACCGTCGATCTGCTGGGCGCGTTCTTGGACGGGGGCGGCCTGGTGGCCGCCTGCGCCCCGCTCCCCGACCGGGTGGACGGCGCCCCCGATGGCTATGCCAAGGAGAAACTCGGCTCGCGCATCCGCTTCCTCGACGCCGCGCGCCTTCCCCAGGCCCTGGGGGAATGTTCGCCCCCCGCCGTGGCGGTCGCCGCTAAATCGCCCGCGGGCAACGCGCTTCCCGTATGGACGCACCTTCGCAAGGTCGAAAACGGCCGCCTCTGCCTGGCGTTCAATCCCTCCCGCCGCGAGAGCGCCCAGGTAAAACTCGCGCTTCGCGAGCGTCCCCTTTCGGTCCTGCGTTTCGACACGAGCCACGGCACGGCGGAGAAACTCGCCGTCGATGCCTCGGGCGCGGTGGCCTTCACCCTCGCCCCCGCCGAAACCGCCGTCCTGGCCCTCGATCTCGATGCCAAGGTGGAGGCGAGGACTGCCGCTGTGTCCAGCGACCGGGTGATCTCGGTTCTCGACGGCCATTGGGCTTGCCAGCGCCTCGATGAGAACGCCCTCGTCCTCGATTTCGCCTTCTGGAAAATGGAGGGGAAGGGCCAGGGAGAGAAGGCCGAACCCGTCATCGCCATCGCCGAACTTCTCACCCAGAAGGGGTGGAGCGGCCCCCTCGAACTCTCCTATCCGGTGGACATCGCCCAGGTTCCCGCCCGCTGCCTCCTGGCCTTCGAATGCCCCAATATGGACGGCGAGTGGAAGGTGAACGGCAAACTCGTCCCCCTCACCGGCGGCCAACCCTTCCTCGATTCGTGCTATACCACGGTCGACGTGGCGGCGCTCCTCAAAACCGGGCGCAACACGATCTCGTTCCGCACCGATTACCGGGCCCCGCTGCCGGCCAGCCTCGACGCCCATGAGCGCTACGGCACCGAAATCGAGACCATCTTCCTCATCGGCGATTTCGCGGTGGAGGGGAAGCCTTCCTCCGAACCCCCGGCGCCGAATCAATTGGAGACCCGCAAGGTCTTCCTCCCTCGGAAGGTGCATCGCCTGGCCTCCTACGCCATAGCGGCGGAGAAGCCCGCCACTTCCGGAGACCTCGTGCCCCAAGGCTATCCGTTCTACACGGGGCGCTTCGCCCTCGAGCGCGATTTCACCTTGGAGGCGAAGGCCGCGGGTCGAACGCTCCTCACCTTCGAAAACCCCGATGTCCAGGCCATCCAGGTCGAGGTCAACGGCGGGCGCGTCGGCGTGGCGATCCTCTCCCCCTGGGAGGTCGACCTCACCGACGCCGTGAAACCCGGGGTCAATCGCCTGCGCCTGACGATCGTGAACTCCCTGCGGAACCTCCTCGGCCCACACCACCACCGCGACGGCGAACTCACCGGCGTGGGTCCCGATAGTTTCACGGGCCGCGGCACCTGGACGAGCGGGGGCCCCGGCGACAACGATTGGGCCGAAAAGCGCAAGACCGGGGGGGCGAAGATCTGGCGGGATGATTACCACGTGATCCCCTTCGGGCTCCTCACGCCGCCGAAATTGGTGGTCCGGGGGTAGGGGCCGCGGACCCGGGGTGGGGTCGCCTTTCCGCGTTGTGCGCTTTTTCTGGGTCCATGGGATCATCCATTCGGGGGCCCCATGATCTACCGGAACATCGAGCGCCACGCCTCGCGCTTCAAGGACTACACCGAACTCAGGATCCACGAGAACCGGTCCCTCGGCATCCAGATCCTAAACGGCGACGTCCTCTCGAATAATCGGGAATCCGGGGCCGGCGTTTCGGCCAGGGTCTATCGGGGCGGCGTCTGGGGCTTCGCCTCGGCGCCCTTCCTCGATGACGCCGCCATCGGCCGGGTGATCGAGACGGCCACCCAAAACGCCCAATTCCTCAGTTCCAGGGAGAAGCGGGGAATGGGCCCCCTGCCCATGGCGAAAGCGAGCGCGGCCCATGACCTCAGTTCCCCCAAGCCGCGGGGGAACCAAGAGAAGTACTTGGGCTTCGCCCGGGCCCTCGACGCGTATTTGAAGGAGAAGCACCCCGAACTCCTCTCCCGAAGCATCTACTTGGGCACCCTGGAGGTGGAGAAGCACCTCCTCACCTCCGAGGGCTCCGTTTCCACGCTCCTCGTCCCGCGAACGGTCCTCTACCTGAGCGCCTCCCGCGAGGCGAAGAACGCTTCGAAGGATCGGGTGGAGCAGGGCCATGTCTTCGGAGGCGGCGGCCATTTCGAGGAGCACTTCGGCGATCCCGCCGCGCTCTTCCCCGGCATCGAGGCGGTCTGCGAGGATCTCGCGCGCAAGGCCGAGGGCGATCATGCCGAGGCGGGCGAGCATGAGGTGGTGTTGGGGCCCGACCTGGCGGGCATCCTCGCCCACGAGGCCATCGGCCACACCGTCGAGGCCGACCTGGTGCTCGGGGGCTCGGTGGCGGGGGATTTCCTCGGCAAGCCGGTGGCCACGGAACTCGTGAGCATCACCGATTTCGCCCATACCGCCCTGGGCGCGCCGTGCCCCCAGCCCCTCTGGGTGGATGACGAGGGCACCCCGGCCCGGGATACCGTGCTCATCGAGAACGGCGTGCTCAAGAACTTCATGCACAATAAAGAAACCGCCCGGCATTTCGGCCACGAGGCCACGGGCCATGCCAGGGCCTGGTCGTTCTCCGACGAACCCCTCATCCGCATGCGCAATACGGCCATCCTCCCGGGGAAGAGCCGCCTCGCCGACATGATCGCGTCCATCGACAAGGGCTATTACCTCGAACAGCCCAGCAATGGCCAGGCCGATAGCACCAGCGAGTTCATGTTCGGGGTCACCCGGGGCCGGGAGATCCGCGGGGGGAAATTGGGCAGGGCCCTCTTCGACGCCACCGTCTCGGGGGTGGCCTTCGACATGCTGAAGACCGTCACCATGGTCTCCGACGACATGCGGTGGGAGAGCGGGGGGATGTGCGGCAAGAAGCAGCCGATCCCCGTGGGCATGGGCGGCCCGGCGTTGAAATGCCGCATCCGCATCGGGGGGCGCTAATCATGGAACACGACCTAATCCTTCCCGCCGTGCTCGCCGCCATGGAGGCCGCCGGCGCCGACGCGTCCCAGGCGAGCTTAAGCCTCTCCGCCAAGACCGAACTCAATATCGACGCCGGGAAACTGAGCCTCCTGCGCACCACCGAATCCTGCCGCTTGGGCCTCACCGCCTATGTGGGAGGGCGCAAGGGTTCCCTCGGTCTCAATCGCCTCGATGAGGCCTCGGTGAAAGCCGCCGCCGGGGAGGTCGTCGCCCTGGCCCGCCTGTCGCCGCCGGACGAGGCGAACGCCATCGCGCCCGCCGCCCCCGCGCGCTTCGAGGAATACGGCGAGGCGACGCCCGACCTCGCCGCGATGTACGACCGCTTCAAGGAGTTCCTCGATTGGGAGGGGAAGGCCCTCCCCAAGACGCGACTCGAGCAGTGCTCCCTCGAGCATTTGGGCAGCCGGTGGTTCTTCGCCAACTCCAACGGCGTCGACCTCAGGGACCGCACCGCCCTCTACCATTTCGGGGGGATGTTCACCACGAAAGACGGAGCGAAGTCCTCCTCCTTCAACTACTCGGGGGGCGCGGCCCGCAGCCTCGATAAGCCGCTGAAAGATTGGGGCAGCATGGAGCGCCTGATGCGCCAGTCCGCCGAGCAACTTTCACCGGGTACGGTGGAAGGGAAGTTCACGGGAGAGCTCCTCATCACCCCCGATTGCCTGGAGGATTTCATCGGGTCCTTAAACGGCCAATACCTGGGGGATGGCTGCCTCATCAAGGGCAGTTCGCCCTTCAAAAGCCGCCTGGGGCAAGTCGTGGCGTCGCCGCGCTTGACCCTGCGAAGCGCCCCGAGGAGCCTGGCAGCCGGGCGCTTCTATACCCCCGACGGTTTCATCGCCGAAGATTGCGCCCTCATCGAGAAGGGCGTCCTGAAACAATTCAATCTGAGCCATTATGGCGCGCGGAAAACCTCCCTCCCCAAATCCCCCAATATGGGCGGCCTCTGGGTGGTGGACCCCGGAACCGAAACCTTCGAAGAGCTCCTCGCAAAGGTCGGCCGGGGCCTACTGCTCTGCCGCTTCAGCGGGGGGAGCCCCAGCGAGAACGGCGATTTCCAGGGCGTCGCCAAGAACTCCTACCTCATCGAGAAAGGACGCCTCGTCGGCCCGGTGAACGAAACCATGGTCTCCGGCAATATCGGCTCCCTGTTCCGGGATATCTCGGGGATTTCCCGGGAACGCATCGATTTCGGCATGGCCGTCCTCCCATGGGTGCTCACCAGCGGCGCCGTTATTTCGGGAAAATAGATCCGTACGCCATCTCCATTCCACTCGAATCCACTCCTCCCCCTCCCATTGGCTTTCGGCCAAGGGGAGGGGTGCCGAACCCCGTGAGGCGGGGTGGGGTCCTCTTCATAGTATATTAAGCAGTTGATACGCATCTTATTCCCCATCCCAGAGAGGTGCCCATGCCGTCCCTGCGTCAATTGGCCTTTTCGCTGCTTACGCTCCCCATGATGGCCCTCGCCCAGGCCCCCGCCCCGTTCCCGCCGCCGCGAAAAGCCGTGGAATGCACCCCCCGCGCCGGGCTCCCCAATTTTTTCGCCAAGACGAAGAAGGGCGGAGCATACCGGGTCGCCTACCTGGGGGGAAGCATCACGGCCCAACCCGGCTACCGTGTGAAGAGCCTCGCGTATCTGAACAAGGCCTATCCGAACTGCAAGTTCACCGAGATCAACGCGGCCATCGGGGGCACGGGCAGCGACCTCGGCGTGCTGCGCATCGACCATGACGTGTTCGTCGAGAAGCCCGACCTGCTCTTCGTCGAGTTCGCGGTCAACGACGGTGGCGCCCCGCCCGCGGATATCGTGAAGCAGATGGAGGGCATCGTCCGAAAGACGTGGAAGAACTTCCCCACCTGCGATATCCTCTTCGTCTACACCTTCACCCTCGCCCTGTTGCCCGATCTCAAGACCAATTATTTCAACCGCTCCGCCGCGACGATGGAGCTGGTGGCCGACCATTACGGCATCCCCTCCATCCACATGGGCCTCGAGGCCGTGCGCCTGGAGGGCGAGGGCAAGCTCCTCATGAAGGCGCCCGAGGCCAAACTCGAGCGCGTCTCGGGGGAGGAACTCAACCAGGCCTCCAAGGTCGCCGTCGGCCCCGACGGCAAGATCCCCTTCTCCAAGGACGGCGTGCACCCCTACACGGACACGGGCCACCAACTCTACGAAGAGGCCATCGAGCGGAGCGTCCCCGCGATCGTGAAGGCCTCCGGCGCGGCCGCCCCGTATACCGCCCTGAAAGCGCCGATGGACCCGAAGAATCTCGAGAACACGGTGATGCTCACGATGGACAAGGCCCAGATGAGCGGGCCGTGGAAAAAAATGCCGGTGGACGACGGCCTGGGCAAATCGTTCTCGAACCGCATGGATTCCCTCTGGAAGGGGGAACCGGGCGCCGTGCTCTCGTTCAAGTGGAGGGGGACCGCGGCGAAGGTCTACGACCTCCTCGGCCCCGATTGCGGCAGCCTCGAGATCACGGTCGACGGGAAGGCCAGCAAAAGCCGCCGCATCGACGGCTACTGTACCTATAACCGCCTCGCGCTCCTCGGCCTCGCCTCGGGCCTCGACGGCGCACAGGTGCACGAGGTCTCGATCAAGGTGCTCGACGAGAAGATCGACAAGGAGAAGGTGCTCTTCGAGCACAACCGCGCCGATCTGGCCAAGAATCCCGCCAAGTACGAAGGGCTCTTCTGGTACGCCGGAGCGATCTTCCTCGTGGGCGAACTCGTTAAGTAAACACTTCGCCCGCCCAAGTCGGCACCCGGTCGTGCCCGAATAGATCGATATCCGCATCCAAAAGGCGCCGCGTGACGGCCTCCATGCGGACGGAATCGGCCAGGTGGCAGCGGGCGTCGCCGAAGCGCCCCACGGTGGTCGCGCCGCTTCGCGCGAAGACGTCCTCCATTTTCGCGTAATGCTTCGATCTGCCGCCGCTATGGCGGCGGGAGGGCACGGGGAGGCGCGCTCCGTCGGGGGTGAGGGTGATGAGGGCCTGGCGGGTTTCCGTGAGGGATCCGGGCACCCCGCACCACTCTTCGACGCCGTGGAGGAAGGTATTGCAGGAGAGGCCCGTGCCCAGGAAGAGGATCTTGGCGCGCCGGTCGAGGAGGCGGCCCCAGGGAGACAGCCGCGAACAGGGGGTGTCGAAGCGCTCGTGGCCGTCGGTGAAGGGGGAGGCCTCCTCGCCCAAGGCGCAGACGGAATGGGTCGGATGCCAGGAGCGCTGCACCCCGGGGCGGAGGCGGAAATGCTCGGCGAGGGCCCCCACGCAACTGGGGGTGCGGAGCACGTCGAATTCGGGATGGGAGGCGTCGACCGAGTTCCAGGAGAGCGCCGGCATGGCGAGGAGACCGGGGCGCAAATATTCGGTGAACGCGTCCAAGATGGCCTCGATCCCCCCGTCGACCTCGCCGACGCTGCGGCCGGAGGCGTGGACGAGGAGCGTGTCGGTGGGGAGGACCCCGAGGAGGTCGAGGTCGCAGCGGAGACTTTCGCGGGTATGCATGGTTGGACGGCGCGCTCGCGCGCGTGAGGGTCGAGCGGCGCCTTAGGGCAGGGGTTCGCCGAGGAGGCTGGCCCGGGCGACCGAGAAGGGCACCTCGTATTTCTTCACGTCGTCCCAGAGCACGAGGACGAGTTTTCCCTTTTCGGGGATCTTCCCGGTGACCTTCACGGTGATCTCGCAATGCTCGCCGGAGGCCGAAGAGGAGCCGCGCTCGGCCTCCATGGCCTTGCCGGATGCGTCGAGCACCTGGATTTCCTTCACCTGGAAGAGGGGGAGCGCGAGACCGAGTTCGAGTTCCATCTTCTCCTTTTCCCAGGAGGAGGGCTTCACTTCCTTGATCTCGGCGCCGTGGAGTTTGACCTTCTGGCCGGCCTTCAGCGCGGGGAAGCCCAAGTCGATATTGCGGGTCTTGGAGGCCGCCTGGTAGGTGAGTTTGCCGCCGAGGTCGAGGAGGGCTTTCGCGCCGGCGCCGGGAAGCTTCAGTTTGAACTCGCAGACCACGGCGCTCTGGTCCTTGAGGAGCCGCGGGAAACTGGCGGAGCGGTCCGATTCGTCGTCGGAGAGCAGGTCTTGCCCGTCATCGGTCTTCGCCCGCTCCACCACCGCGCTCTCCACCGAAAGGGCCGAGCCGCCAAAGGGAACGAGCACCGCCACCGAATAGCCGGCCTTCCACATATTGAAGGGGCTTAAATCCTTCTCGTTGTCGGATTCCCGGGCCAATTGGACCCCGACGATCCGGGCGAGTTTCTGGCCGCCGCCCGCGGGGGCCGCGATGGTTTCGACGAGGCCGAGACCCTTGTAGAGGGCGTCTTGGGAAGCCTTGGCTTGGGCGAGCTCGGCCGCATAGTCGAAGCGCGGCTTGAAGGGCCCCGCCACGACCGCGCGTACCGGCCCCTTCTCGCCGTAGAGCCCCTGGTTGAAGCTCTCGTCGGCGAAGGGGTCTTCGCCGGGCTTCATCACCTGCTTCTCGAAGAAGGCTTCGTTATTGCCGAGGGCCTCCAGGACGGCCAGGAGTTTCTTTCCGTCGAGGGTCACGCCGAGGAGGCCCCCCTCGAGTTTCTTCAGGTTCACGCTGCTTTCCAGGCGGCCGGGGAGGGCGAAGGTCGCCTCGTGGCGCAGGCCGGAGAGGAAGGCGGTGAGCATGCCCTTCCCCTGCTGGAACTCGCCCTTGGCCTTGGCGATGCGCTTGGCCTTCTCCTCGGGGGTGAGGGCGCCCGGGGCCTCCGGCTTGGGGCCCTTTT
Source organism: Spirochaetota bacterium (assembly GCA_017302015.1). Lineage (GTDB taxonomy): Bacteria > Spirochaetota > UBA12135 > COTS27 > JAFLEE01 > JAFLEE01. The sequence goes on from JAFLEE010000097.1 coordinate 10,424, forward strand.
TCTTGTTCTCGCCCTTCACCTGGAGCACCAGGCTCCCTTTCTCCCCGGGGACGAGGGAACAGGAGAGGAAATTGGCCTGCTGGAGTTCGACCTTGGAGAGGTCGGGGAAATAGCCGGTGGCGACCAGGTGGATGCGCCCGTCGTCGCGGGTGGAATAGGAGACGTCCTTCCAGGCCTCGACGCCCTTCGTCTTGGAGAGGAAATCCTTCACCGCCTGCTTGAGGGCCTTCTCCGGGTCTTTCTTGTCGGAGCCGAAACTCATCGTCTGGAAGACGAGGTCGAGGGTGAACTTCCCGGAGCCGTCGCCGTTTAGGGTGAAGGCCTGCTTGGCCTCGTAGCAGCCGACGAGGGCCAGGGAACAGGCGACGAGAAGCAGCGCGAGGATGCGTTTCATGGGGGCTCCAGAGAGCGGATTTCCCCCATGGAAACATGGAAGGGCGCGGGGCGCAACCTCAGTCCCGCGGGGGGACCTTCAGTTTATAGGTCTTGGCCTTGGGCTTCTGGAGCGCGCGGCGCAGCGCGTCGACGTCGGAACGGGAGATGAAGGGGAGCTTGTCGAGGGCCTCGTCGGGGGCGGCGAGGAAGGCCTCCACCGAATCGTAATGCTCGAAGAGCACCTGGATCTTCCGGGGACCGATGCCGGGGATGCTCGCGAGGCGGCTCTCCAGGGCTTCGCGGTCGCGGCGCTTCACGTGGCGGCCGTTGACCCAGCGGTGGGTCTCGTCGCGGACCTTCACGAGGAAGCGCAGCGCCGGGTGGTCGTGGGGAACCTTCACCGATTCCTCGCGGCCGGGGAGGAAGACCTCCTCCTCCTGCTTCGCCAGGGAGAGGATGGGCTGGTTCTTCACGCCCAGTTCGTCCAGCGCCGCGGTGGCCGCGCCGAGTTGGCCCTTGCCGCCGTCGATGAGGATGAGGTCGGGGAAGGGCGCCTTCTCCGCCAGGAGGCGCCCGTAGCGCCGGTGGACGGCCTCGTGCATGCTGCGGAAATCGTCCTGTCGGGTGGTGCTGCGGATATTGAAGATGCGGTAATGGCTCTTGTCGGGGCTGCCGTCGGCGAAATGCACCATGCCGGCGATGATGGCCCGGTCGGCGGTATTGGCGATGTCGAAGGACTCCACGGTGCGGGGGGCCTTCTTGAACCCGAAGAGGTCGCGGATCTGGGCGCCCCAGGCGGCCTTCTCCCGCTCCTTGCGGAGTTCGAAGAAGGAGAGTTTCGCGTTGCTCTCGGCGAGTTCCAGGAGGCGGACCCGGTCGCCGCGAAGCGGCTGGCTGAGCCGGGGGCCGTCCCACCCACTGGGCAATTCCCCGCGGAAATGCCGGCGGATGGTCTCGAAGAGGAGGGCGCGGAGGTCGCCCTCCGCCGCGGGGAGGGCGGAGGGGGAGAAGGGGATGAGGATCTCCTCCACCGGGTAGGCGCGCTCGGCGTAGAACTGGACGAGGAAATGCACGAGCTGCTCGCGAAGCAGTTCCCCCGAGGATTCACGCTCCTCGCCGCCCTCGAGGAGGCCGGTCTCGAAGGGGTAGGTGTGCTTGTCCATGAGTTTCCCCTCGCGGAAGCAGAGCACGCTGAAGAGGATGACCCCGTCGCTCAGATGGGGCCAGACCACGTCGAAGGCGTCGCGGCTGGAGAGCACGACCTGTTGGCGCTCCTTGATCTGCTCCATGGCGCGGATGCGGTCGCGGATGGCCATGGCCCGCTCGAAATGCGTGAGGCTGCTTTCGATCTTCATGCGCCGCGTGAGGATCGCCACGGCGTTCTCGGTATCGCCCTTGAGGAAGGCGGTGATCTCGGCGGTGAGTTGGGCCGTGGTCTCCGCACCCACCTCGCCGGTGCAATAGGGCAGGCAGCGCCCCATATGGTGGTAGAGGCAGGGCTTGAACCCCTTGGGGAACCGGGCCTGGGAGCATTTCTTGAGCGGGTAGACCTCGTTGAGCACCTCGAGGAAGGCGTACATCACGGGCAAGTCGGTGTAGGGGCCGAAATAGAGCCCGCCCTTCTTCAGTTCGCGGGTCTTGATGGCCCGGGGCCAGGCCTCGTCCGTGGTGATCTTGATGTAGGGGTAGGTCTTGTTGTCCTTGAGGTTGATGTTGAAATGGGGCTGGTGCTCTTTGATGAGGTTATTCTCGAGGATGAGCGCCTCCTTCTCGCTCTGCACCACGATCCAGTCGATGTCCTCGATGCGCGTGACGAGGAGGCGCGTGAGTTCGCGCAGGCCGCCGCTGTGGAAATAGGAGCGCACGCGGCTTCGGAGGTTGATGGCCTTGCCGATGTAGAGGATCTCCCGGGAGGCGCCGAGCATCTTGTAGACGCCCGGGGCCTCGGGGAGCACCGCGAGTTTTTCGGCGACGGCCCGGCGCACGGGGCCGGGAGAAGGGGGAGGGGCGGGGGAGGCTTCCGGGGTCACATCGGGGGCGTCATGATGATCTTGATGACGCTGGCCACGAAAAAGACGAAGAAGGCGCCCATGGTCGAGATGGCGAGGAGTTTCTGGGAGGTGGTGGGCTTATAGGCCGGGGTGCCCCAGACGTCGGCCAAGCGCACGGGCTTGCCGTCTTTGCCCAGGGGTTGGGTGAGCGGCAGCAGGAGCACGGCGCGGAATAGATAGAAGGGAACGAAGATCGAAAGCAGCGCTTCCTTGGTCTTCTTGGCGGAAAAGAGCCGCACCACGATGGCGACCCAGCCGATGAGCATGGCTAAAAGGCTGACGCCGACGAAAAAATCGAGCATGGGAGTCTGGGGTTGCATGGGAGGACGGATTATAATATGGCCTGAGGCGTCGCGTTCCCCATCCGAAGACGGCCCATCCCCCCGACTCCATGAAAAATCTCGCCCTGAGTCTGCTCCTGATCGGGCCCTTCGCGCTCCAAGCGCAGCAGGGCCCCGCCCGTTCGGAAGTCGAAGAACTCCTCGTTCTCGGGAAAATTCCGGCCGAGGGCGTGGAAGACGCGGTGGCGTGGCTGAAATTAACGAAGTCCCTGGGTTCTTCAAACCGGACCGAGCAGTCGAATGCGTCGAGCCCCCCGAAGGCGGCTTTGGACGCCTTCGCGGCGAGCTTCCCCGATTCCCCCTATCTCACGCGCCTGGGCATGCTTCGGGCGGTGGCCCTCTACGAATCCCGCCCGTTTTCGGAAGTGCTCACGAATCGCATGAGCCGAAGCGACGCCCAAGCGTTCTTCGTTTGGCTTAAAAATAAGCAACGCTGGAGCGAAGCGGCGGAGTTCCTGGAAGACAGGATCCTCGCAGCCGAGAAGCCCTCCGAGTGGACTCCCCTCGCCGGCGATCTCGCCTATCTATGGAAGAAAGCCGGCGGAGACTTCACCAAAAGCGTCTTGGAGGGCACGAATGCCCAGGAGCGCTACACCTGGGGGAAATTCTTCTACAAGGCCGACCGATATCCGGAGGCGGTGGGTTTCCTGGAATCCGTGGCGCCGACCAATGAGCTCACGACCCACCGGGCCCCGGAGGCGTTCGAGGAGGCCCATTATTATTTGGGGGTGTGCGAAGCGAAGAGGCTCCACTATACCCTGGCGAATGGCCATTTTCGCCGTTTCCTCGCGGCCTTCCCCGAATCCTCGCCGGACAAGGAGAGCCCGAGGGCGTGGGCGCGCTTCCATTTCATCGAAAACCTGGAGCGCCTCTCCAAATGGGAGGAGGCCTGGACGGAGACGACGAACGCGTGGACCAGGGCGCCCGAAGAGCGCTATCTGCGACTTGCAGTGCGCATGGCCAAGGCCCTGGGGCGTGAGGACTACCCCAAATGGCGGAAACTCTACCTCGATGCCTATCCAAATTCCTGGTCCGCCTATCTCAGTTCCAGGGATGACGCCCTGACGCTCCTCATCCAGGGGAAGCGGGAAGAGGGCCTGGCCCTCCTGTCGAAAGTCTACCGGGCGCGGGGGGCCGAATTGGGCATGCTAGGGTCGATCCTCAGCAATACGAACCAGGCGCTCCTCTTTCTCTCCAACGACCAGGCGGCCTTCGATTATTTCTATTTCAACGAGAAATACGCGAAAGATTCCCAGCCCCCGTATGGGGAGAGGCTCTCGTTCCTGTCCAACGAAAAGATGAAGATCCTAGGCGCCTCGAACGCGGTCCCCGATTTCCCGAAAGCGGGCCGGGGCTATCTGGTGGCCGCGGAGGACCCGAAGTGGAGGGCCCTCGCCGCCCGAAAGCATCCTTTCGCGGCCTGGACGAATACCCCGCCCAAGATTCCGCCCCAGGTGGAGCGAAGGGTCAAAATCCTCCTCGCCCTGGGCGAGCAGGCCTTCGCCGAGCAGGCGCTGCGCCGCCATCCCTTCGCCACGGAATTGGAAAAGAACGCAGCCCTGCGCGCGTTCTTCGCCCTAAGCGGCGATGAGGACCGCTACGTGAAGAACGATCTCCTTCCCCTCGATAGCCGCCGCGAGGAATGGAATTATTTCCCCTACGAGATCCTGAGGCGGGCCTTCCCGCGTTGGCACGAAGAATTGGTTCTCTATTTCGCGCGCCTCTACAAGGTGCCGCCCCACCTGGCGTGGGCCGTCATGCGGGAGGAGAGCCATTTCAACCCGGACGCGGTGAGCGGGGCGGGGGCGGTGGGCCTCATGCAGATCATGGACGCCACGGGAAGGGGCCTCTATGCGGGGGCCGCCCTCGCGAAGCTCCAACGCTATGACCTGAAGGATCCGGTGCTCAGCGTGCACCTGGGCATCCGCTACCTGGCCTACCTCCTCAGGTTCTTCCAGGGAGACGAGGTGAAGGCGGTGGCGGGATACAATGCGGGGGAATATAACGTAGCCCGCTGGGCGAAAAATAACGGGCCCTTCCATGGGAGCCTGCATTTTGCCCTGATGATCCCCTATGATGAGACGGAGCGCTACGTGGTGAAGGTGCTGCGAAGCAAGTGGTTCTACGATATTCTGTACGGGTTGGAATGAAGCATGCCGTGGGATGGCTGCAGGGAAACAACTTCGAACGGCGAAAGGCCATCAAACCGTGAAGCGGTTTTGTTTGGCGTTTATCGATTAGGCCGTGCAGGTGGATGATAGGAGGTCAGCAATCGGTCGCCGCGCCAGGAAGGCGCAATCATGCGACCGAAAGGATGCAAGGATCCCTCGACTCGTGGAAGGGCGCAATGTGCCCGGTTCAGGATGGCGAGGAAAGCCGTGAAACGATCACCACGAACGTTATTTTGGCTCCTCCCATGTGTGATCATCCCGGTAGGGGCAATAAGGGCCGCACAAAACGAAGAACCCTGGATGCGCCTTGACCCCATCCCCCAGGTTTCCTTCCATCCGGCGAATTTCACGCGCTTGGATTGGGTGAATGGAAGCGCCTTTTTCGCGGGTGGAAGGGCCCTAGGCGTCCAGATCCGAAGCGACAATATCTGGAACAGGGCGAGCACGTTCACGAATCAAGGGGACCGCGTCGCCCGATACGGCGCGGATGCGGAGTTGGAGGAGGCGAGGTTCGCCTATCGGTGGTCGCCGGCGCCGTCCTGGCAGGTTGCCGTGGAGGGCGCCGTGGGAATTTGGTGCGGGGGATGGATGGATGGGCCCATCGAAGCTTTCCATCTCGCCACGAGCAATCGGGATCATGCCCGGCCGGAGACCCCGAGGAACCTCGTGGCCATCGACTCGGGGGCGTGGAAAACGACGAACCTGAGGATGGACTTGGCCCCCGTCGTTTTCAGGCCGCAATGGACGTTCTTCGAGTCGACCCGACACGCCTTCGCGCTGAGGGCGGATTTCCTCCTCCCGTTGGGGGAATGGTGCAGGGGAAGGCCGGGAGCGCCGGGTTTCGGAGGGGGCCTGCGCTATTCGGGGAAATGGAAAAGATGGCAATGGGACGGGGGCGCGGGCTTCGCCCTCCAGGATGCGGATGCCACAGCCCCGGAGAACCTGAGCCAAAACCTGGCGAGGGGATTCCTGGACGCCGCGATTTCGGTCTCGTTCCGAAGCGGTTTGACCTTCGTCTACGGGCTGCGCTACGCGAGCCCCCTCTACGGAGGAAACTGGTACCTGGTCCCCAAAGTCCCGCCGAGCGCCACCATGAACGAGTTCATTTCCAGCGGCTATAACGCCCTCTTCACGCCGGCGAGGGAGATCACGATGGCCCTCCGATACGACCGCCCGTCCTTCACGGCCGCGATCACTCTGGTGGAGGATCTCTGGCCGGCGAGCACGCCGGATTGGACGGATACGGTGAACAACGCCCCGGATCTCGGCTTGGGCCTGTATTTGGCCTGGCGCCTCTAGAACCGGCCCCAACGCTGGATGGCGGCCATGAGGAGGCGCATGCCCGTCAGGCGGCTGCCGTTATTGATGCTCCCGGCGGTGGCGAAATGGAGGCCGCGCTCGACCCGGGTGAGTTCGTGGTCCCGCAGGAACTCGGCGACCATATTCGTCTCTTCGTTTCGGCTATAGGTGAAGGGGGCGAGTTCGCCGTAGATGACGGCGTGGGGAAGGTGGAGGCGGATGGCATCGACCATCACGTTGGGCCCGAAGTTCGTCCAATTGAGGTCGAGGCGCCCGAGGAGGGGAAGGAGGTGGGCCATGTCGGAGTCGCTGTGCTGGGTGCGGCGGTCCTTGGGATCGGGGCTGGTGACTTCCCAGACCCCCTTGAGGATGGGAAAGCCGAAGGCCTCGTACATGGGCGCATTGAGCATGGCGCAATTATCGTCGTTGAAGTGGAAGCCGCGGGGACGGGCATGGGGCGAGTGCCCGGCCTCCTCGCCGTGGAGGCGCCACTTGGCAAGGATCCCCTTGAGGATGAGGTCGCGGAAACGCGAGGCCAAATCGGGCTCGTCCTCGATAAGGTAGATGAGTTCTTCCACCCCGAAGAGCGACATGGCAAGGGTCACGGGCCCGCGCTGCCAGCCGTAGGCGGGCACCTTGCGTCCCTGGGACAATAGCCGCTTCTTCGTGGCGTCCCAATCAGGGGGAAGGAAGAAGGCCCGCGGGTCCTCGAGCCGACGCTCGACGCGGTCGAGAAGGGCGCGCAGTTCGGCCTCCGAATGCGCCGATTTCTGGAGCCACCAAGACTGGGAACCGGGCTCCCACACGTTCATCCCTTCAAAGAGTTCGTGGAGTTCCTTGGGACCCCGGAAGGCCTCGGGCTGTTTTTCGGGGGGAGTCTCATCCAGAAGCCGCCGCCCGACGATCCGCTCGGAGAGGTCGTTGTAGGCGCGGTTGAGCCTGTAGCGCCATGGGGGATCGTCCTCGTACCGCTTGAAATCCTGGGGGATCCCGAGTTCATCGAAGACGCATTCCCAATTAAGGAGCGCCCCGAAGGCGACCTGGGGGATTTGGGCCCCGAAGGGGTCTTTCTGTGCCACCTCCTGGTCCCGCCAGAACCGTTCCAAATCGACAGGGGCCAAGCCGCCCAGTGACCGGGTTTCGTCCACCAAACTCTCGGCCATCTTGAGATGCTCGCTTTTCAGGTTGACGCTCATGTGACCTCACTCGCCCTTGCATAAATGACTTTCGAAATGGCCATCCACAAAAATAACATTGGAGAGAACCACGCTTCTAAAAAAGCGCACGAAAAATCGTCCAGGCAAAACGCCCCAGAAAAAAGGCCGATAAAAAGGGCTAAAAAAATGCGCATAAAAAGGGGCGGAAAATAGGCGGAAAAAACTCAGTTTTCTTGATTTCATCAAACAGGTAGCCGCACCGATCTAAAAGAGCCAGCGATTCCGATTTAAAAAAGCCACCCGTTCCGATCCAAAAAAGCCACCGATTCCGAGGCAAAAGAGCCAGAAATCGAGGGTGGTCGG
>JAFLEE010000098.1 GCA_017302015.1 Spirochaetota bacterium
CTGCCTGTCGGAGGGCCTCATGCGCCACCCTGCCGTGCTCACGGCCACCGAGAGGGTGCGCATCGCCGAGGCGAAACGGAGGGTTTCCGCCGGCGCATTCCTTCCGAGCGTCTCCGCGAGCCTGGGGGCGGGCTATAGCGGCGACGACCCGGGATCGAAACCGGCCCAAATCGCCACGAGTCTGGGGCTCTCGGTGGACGAGGAACTCTGGGGCGGGCTGCGCACCGTGGCCGCCGTGCGCCAGGCAGACGCCGGGGTCGACTCGGCGCGCTGCGACCTTCGCGCCGCGCGGCTATCCGCGGCCCAGGGCATCCGAAGCGCCTTCTTCCAGAACGCTTTCGCCCGGGCCAATGCCGACCTCGCCCGCGCCATCGCCGCACGCCGCCGGGAGAACACCGACCTCGTCTCCCTCCGCTTCGAGTCGGGCCGCGAGAACAAGGGAACCCTGCTTCGAAGCGAGGCCCAATGGCTCGAGTCCGTGATGGACACCTCCAACGCGGTGCGCGCCCTCGCCACCGGAAGCATGGACCTCGCCCTGGCCCTCGGCCGGGGCGCCCGCTCCCCGCTGTCCGCGGGCGTCACGTTGGACCTTCCGATCGAGGGGGATCCCGATTTCGAGGCCCTCGCCGTGAAGACCCCCGACTATGAAAAGGCGAAGGCCGATCTCGCCGCGGCCCGGGCGCAGCAACTTTCGGCCGCGGGCGCCTTCTCGCCCACGGTCGGGGCCTCCGCATCCCTCTCGAAGCGAGTCGCCGAAACGAGCGCCGACGCCTGGTCCGCCAAACTCTCCGCCCAGTGGTCCTTCGGCCTGGGGCTGGGCGAGGTGTGGGCCCTGCAAGGCGCCGCGGCCCAATCCCGCATCGCCGCCCTCCTCCTGTCCCGAAAGAAAGAAGAACTCATCGTCTCCCTGGCCAAGGCATACGCGGCCCTCCTCGACGCCCGCGACCAGTACGCCCACGAGCGCGGGGTCCTGCACCGCGACCTCAAGCCCTCGAACATCCTCCTCGACGCCCGCGACCAGGCCGCTCTGCGCGAGCGCTACCTGGCCGCCGACGAGACCCAGGCGGAGATCGGGCGCACCCAGTACGCCGGCGGCCTCATCTCCTTCACCGATTGGGACGTCATCGAGAACAACCTCATCTCCGATCGGAAGGCGTCCCTCGCCGCCCGCAACCGGTTGGCCCAGGCCTGGGCGCTCTGGCAGCAGACAAAAGGAAACCCCTGATGAAGCCGCACCCTCCCTCCCGGAAAACAATCCTCCTCCTCGCCGCCTCGGTCGCGGTGCTCGGCGGGGCCTTCCTCCTCTGGTTCCTTCTCAGGCCCAAGAAGGCCGGGGGCGAGCCCCAGGCCATGCAGGTCGGACGATCCACCCTGGTGCTCTCGGTCCTCTCCACCGGGACCGTGCAGCCCCAGAACCGCCTCGAGATCAAGCCGCCCATGAACGGCCGCATCGAGGAGGTCCTGGTGGAGGAGGGGCAGCGCGTGTCCAAGGGCCAGGTCCTCGCTTGGATGAGCTCCTCCGAGCGGGCGGCGCTCCTCGACACGGCCAGCGCCCAGGGCACCAACGAATTGGCCCGCTGGCAAAAACTCTATAAGGCCACCCCCATCATCGCCGCCCTCGACGGCACGATCATCAATCGCGCCAAGGAGCCCGGCCAGGGCGTCTCCACGGGCGACGCCGTCCTCGTCATCGCCGACCGCCTCATCGTGCGCGTCCAGGTCGACGAGACCGACATCGGGAAACTCAAGGTGGGCCTCGCCACTTCCATCAACCTCGACGCCTACCCCCAAAGCCGCTTCCGCGGGACCGTGGACCATATCGCCTGGGAGGCGACTCTGGTGAACAACGTCACGATGTACATCGTCGACGTCCTGCCCATCGAGGCCCCCGAGTTCATGAGGAGCGGCATGACCGCCAACGTCCAGTTCGAGGTGGCCCGCCGGGAGGGGGTCCTCGCGGTGCCGGTGGCCGCCCTCTTGCAACGCTCTAATTTAACGGCGGTGCTCCAGAAAGACGCCGCCACGGGCCGCCTGAGGCCGCACCGGGTGGTGGCGGGGCTCAACGACGGTCGAAATGTGGAGATCCTCTCGAATCTTTCCGAAGGCGACACCTATTACGTCAGCGCGACGCCGTGGACCCCCGGGAGTAGGCGCAGCCAGGGAAATAACCCCTTCATGCCCGGCGGGGGAACGCGCGGGCCCCGGCCCCCCGCCGGGGGCCCCCCGTGATCCACCTGGAGGGCATCCGCAAGACCTACCGCCTCGGCGATACCGAGGTGCACGCCCTGCGCGGGGTGAGCCTTCGCATCGAACCCGGGGAGTTCACCGCCATCATGGGGCCCTCCGGCTCGGGAAAGAGCACGCTGCTCCACCTCCTCGGCCTCCTCGACGCGCCCGATGCGGGCTCCTATCGGCTCCTGGGGTCCGAGGTCGCCGGCCTCGGGGAGGACGCGCTGGCGGCGCTGCGGAGCCGGACCTTCGGCTTCGTCTTCCAGCAATTCCACCTTTTGGCCCGGACCTCGGCGCTGGAGAACGTCATCCTGCCCCGGGTCTACGCCGGCCGCGCCGCGGGCGACACGGCGAAGGCCGCCGCGCTCCTGGGCGACGTCGGCCTGGGGGATCGGGCGGAGCACCGCCCCAATGAACTCTCCGGGGGCCAACAGCAGCGCGTGGCCATCGCCCGGGCCCTGGTCAATTCGCCCCGGGTGCTCTTCGCCGACGAGCCCACGGGCAACCTCGATACCAAGAGCGGCGACGAGATCATGGAGGTCTTCGAGCGTCTCAACCGCTCGGGGGTCACGGTCATCCTCGTCACCCACGAGCCGGAGATCGCCGCGCGTTGCCGGCGCGTCATCCATATGCGCGACGGCGTGGTGGAACGAGACGAGCGGCGCGGCCCGCCGGTCGCCGCGCCGATTCCGGTGGACCGGGCGGCGCCTCCATCCCCTCGCCGAGGCCTCCTGGGCCTGCTCCCCGAATTATCCCTCTATTTTTCCCAGGCCCTGCGGGCGCTCTTGGCCAATAAATTGCGCTCGGCCCTCTCCATGCTGGGCATCCTCATCGGCGTCGCATCGGTGATCGCCATGCTCGCCGTGGGCGCCGGCGCCCGGAGGAGCATCGAGGAGCGCCTCTCGTCCCTGGGCTCCAACCTCCTCATGCTCTCCAGCGGAGCCCGGCGCGTGGGCGGGGTCAGCATGGAACGCGGCGCCGCGGCCCGCCTGACCCTCGCCGATGCCCGGGACCTCGCCGCGTCGCTCACGGCCGTGAAGCGCACCTGTCCCCTGGTCCAGGGACGCGTCCAGGTGAATGTCGGCGGGAGCAACCAGAGCACCCGGGTGCTGGGCGGCGGGGCCAATTACGGGGAGATGCACGCCTCGTCCCCCGTGCACGGGCGCTTCTTCACGGAAGACGAGGTGTCCGAGCGCGCCCGGGTGGCGGTCATGGGCCTCACGCCGCTGCGGGCCCTCTTCGGCGACCGCGACCCCGTCGGCGAAACGGTGAAGATCAACCGCATCAATTTCACCGTCATCGGGGTGCTCCCCGAGAAGGGCAGCGGCATGGGCGGCGACCAGGACGACCGGGTCATCGTCCCCGTGACCACGGCGATGTACCGGCTCCTGGGCCGGCAATACGTCGATTCCATCGACATCGAGGCGGTCGGCGCCGAGAAGATGGCCGAGGCCTCCAACGGCGTCATCGCCCTCATGCTCAAGAACCACCGCGTGCCCCCCTCCCAGCAGGGCACCGCCTTCGACCTGCGCAACATGGCCGAGGTCCAGGCCATGCTCACCCAGACGAGCCAGACGCTTTCGCTGCTCCTGGCCTCCATCGCCGCCGTGTCGCTCCTCGTGGGCGGGATCGGCATCATGAACATCATGCTGGTCTCGGTGGCCGAACGCACCCGGGAGATCGGGCTGCGCAAGGCCCTCGGCGCCAAGCGCCGCGACCTCCTGGCCCAATTCCTCGTGGAGGCCCTGGTCTTGAGCCTCCTCGGAGGGGCCATCGGGGTCGTCCTCGGCATCGGCTGCTCGCTCCTGGTCTCGCTCCTCGCCGGGTGGGCGACGGTGATCACGCCGCTATCGGTGATCCTCGGCTTCCTCTTCTCCGCCCTCATCGGGATCCTGTTCGGAATCCTCCCCGCCCGGCGCGCGGCGGCGATGAACCCCATCGAGGCGCTGCGCAGCGAGTGAGGGGAGGGCCGCGGCTCCTACGGCTCCGCCGCCAGGCGCCCTTTTTCTTCCCGCGCGTATCCCGCCAACTCGGGCCAGAACGCGTTAAACTCCGCAGTGTAGGCCTGGATCTCGCCGTAGAAATCCTCCACGGCCGCCGCCAATTGGACCTCGCGCCCCATGCGGTGCTTGATGTAGCCGGAGAGTCGATCCAAGGCCACGCCGGTCCCCGCGCGGGTGGCGTAGGAGGCGAGCACGTCCTTCTCGACCATGCGTTGGGTGAAATAGCGCATCCCCTCGGGCATCAAATCCCATGGCCTTCCCAGGACCGCATAGCAACGGCCCGTGAAGGTCGTCAGGGGTTCGGGCCACCAGGCCTCCCAATCGCGGGCGAGCAGGTGGTCATAGAGCACGTCGATGAGCACCGAGGCGTAGAGCCCCCACCGGGGCCCAAGGCGGCCGACCGAATGGCGCACGAGGGGATGGGAATCGGTGAAGCGGTCGATGGCCCGGTGGAGCCTCACCGCCCTGCGCACGGCGGGAGGATAAGCCTCGAGCGCCTTGGGGCCCTTCATGAAATCGGCGAGCACGGCGCCGAGGATGGCCCCGTCGGATTCGTGGGAGAGGAGGAGGTGGGTGAGGAAATTGGGGATGGGGGATGCCTTCGAGTGGATGGTCGCATCAATTAGGCCCGACCGGCGCGGTCGGAACCGCGGCGCGAAAGTGCCCCGCGATGTTTGCCCCCCGTGGCCAACTCGGCTAAAATGATCCGGTCCCGCCATGCCTCATATCGCCTATTTCCACGCCGGGATGTTTTTCGAGACCTATATCGGCTCGACGATCTACGAGGAACTCCGCCGGGGCATCCGCGACGCCTGCACGGAGCGGGGCTGGGTCTGCGATTTTTTCGACGCGCGGTTCCGCCTCGAGGCCTTCCTCGCCTCGAAGGCCTTCGCGCGTTACCGGGGCATCCTCGGCACGGTCTCCGTATTCCTTCCCGCCCGCGCAAGCTGGGAGCGCCTCGCCGCGCGCCTTCCCTGCGTCGATTTGATGATCGTGCCGCCGCGCTCCCGGGCCCACGGCATCGCCGTCGACGACGGGGCCGGCATTCGGGCCGTGGTGGACCACTTGGTGGAGGCGGGCCACCGGTCCATCGGTTATTTCGGGATGGGACGGGAACCGTTCTCCGTCGAGCGTGCCCGGGCTTGCCTAGCCGCCTTGGCCCAGCGGGGAATGGCACCTTCCCCCGTCTGGGTCGTCGGCTTCGACGCCGCCACGGGCATGCCCAAGGGGGGCGCCGCTGCCCCCGCGCCCTACACCGTCAAGGGCGACCAAAAGACCGAGCGGACCCTCGATGCCCAGACCAAGCAATTCCTCAATCTCGCCCAGCGGCCCACGGCGCTGGTTTTCGAGAGCGATTTGGCGGCCCGCCGTTTTATCCGTGCGGCGGGCGCCCTTGGCTTCCGCATCCCCGGGGATTTGGCCGTCACCGGCTTCGACGATAACCGCTTCTGGGACGGCCCCCCGCGTGCGGTGGAACTCACCACCGTGCGCCAGGATTTCTACGCCCTCGGCGTCGGCGCGGTTGCGCTTCTGGACCGGGCGGAAAAGGGCGGGCCGCGCTTCGTGGAAAGGCAAGCGCCCAGGCTCATCGTGCGCCGTTCCTCACTCCGGGGGCCCCTGGGAGAGGCGCCGGGAGAAGAGGCCTTCCGCGCCCAGGTGGCGCCCTTCATCGAGGCCCATCTCGAGACGCGGAAACTCTCGGGCCTCATCGCCCGAAAACTCGGCATGAGCCCCAAATCCTTCCTCGCCAAGTTCTCCCGGGAGTTCGGCGTCACCTTCGTGCGCCACCTCAATCAATTGCGCCTCGACCGAGCGGCGGGGCGCCTGCGGGAAACCCGCGACCCCATCACCCGCATCCTCCACGAGGCCGGCTTCGCCAGCCACCCCAATTTCAACCGGCAATTCAAGGCCCGCTTCGGGGTTTCCGCCGCGGTCTATCGGGCGGGCCGGGGAGCGACGGGCTCGGAAAAAGGTACATCCGGAAAGGGGAAAAACGCGTAGCCAAGGGAGGCGCCCCGGTCCAAAATAGGGCATGCGAAGAACCCATCGATCGCCCTCGCGCGCCGTCTCGAGTCTCTTCTATAAGAAGGCGTGCGCCCTCTTCATTTTGGCCCTATTCTGCCTGGGGGCATCCCTCGAGGCCGCGACGGCCTGGCGCGGTATGGGCCAGCGCATGCGCGTGGCGGTCCAGGGGTGGAACGGCGGGGGCGCCTGGTCGCGCCTGACGAGGTCGCGCCATTATTCCGCCTCGACCTTCCGCCGTTTCCGCATCGTGCTCCAGACCTTCCAGCCCGGCATCGCTTCCCCGTTGGCCGACACCAATTACACCAATGATTATGCGTTCCAGGTCGGCTTCGAGTACCCCTATACGGCGGGGAATACGGGCATCGCGCCCCGGGTGGCGGTGACGTTCGGCGGCTCCAATGTCGGCACTTACACCTCCACGAACGGGCCCTACGGCTACCTGCTCTCCGATATCATCGACCTGGGCTATGACGTGCCGACCAACGCCTTCTTCGGCCTGTGGACGACCATCGAGAACCTGGCCGGCCCCCTTTCCGCCAGCAACACGCTCCCCTACATCGACAATATGTGCAATCTCTTCGAGCGCTACGAGGGGAGCACGGGCACGCCGAGTTCCCTCATCGGCTCGAATTGGGCGCTCACCCGCTCGAACATCAGCCATGTCGGGACGAACATCGGCGGTTACTCGGCGGGGTACGCGCCCACGATGATGCTCATCGAGGTGGATGAGTACGAGAAATCGGTGCTCCTCGTGGGCGATTCCATCTGCTACGGGGTCGGGGAGGGCGCCGGAGGGAGCGCGGGCTACGGCGACGCCCTCGGGAGCGCCCTGGGCAATTCGGGCTATCTCGCCCGTTGGCTCGGGGAGAACCTCCACTACAATTACGTGAACCTGGGTCGGGGCAGCGACGGGTTCAAGTTCGCCACGGCCAATAATTGGAAGTACCGCACCCAGCTCATGGCCCTCGCCAATCCCACCCATGTAGTCAGCGAGAACCTGCACAACGACTGCTATTCCAACGCGAACCTCATCCAGACGATCATGTCCAACACCTACCAGGCCATCCGCGCCCTCTGCCCCGGGGCGCCGATCCTCCAGACCTGCTGCACCCCCAATACCGACAGCAGTTCGGATCAATACGCCACCACCAATAACCAGGTGCCCACGGCGGTCTTCCTCCAGACGAACCAGACGCGCAATGTCATCAACCAGCGCATCCGGGCACTGTCGCCCAGCCTGGGGCATGACGGCTTCATCGACCCCAACCCCATCATCGAAGCGGGCTACACCTCCGGAGATCCCTCGACCATCACCTCCCTCTGGAAGGCGGACGGGACTCCCTACGGTTACATCTACGACGGCGTGCATCCCAATAGCCACGCCGCCGCCGTGATCGCCGCGGGTCTGACGAATAACCCGTTCATCCCCACCAACCTCGTCGGGCCGACGGGGGCCTTCTCTTCGAGTCCCTCGAACAGCGCGCTGGCGGGGACGAGCGTCGTCTTCTCCAACCTCACCACGGCGGGGACCGGGGCCGTGACGAATTGGGCCTGGGATTTCGGCAACGGAACCGCGAGCAATTGGGCCTCGAATCTGGGGCGCACGGCGTGCGCCTACACGAACGCCGGAACCTTCACCATCCGGCTCACGGTGCGGGACCGCTATGGCCTCACCAATACGGCAAGCCTCGCGCTCACCATCACCAACGCCGCGGGGTCGAATGGCGCGCCCCCGGCCCCGGCGGGACTCTCGGCGGTGGAATGGGGGGCCTCGGCGATCCGCCTGGATTGGAGCGCCTCGGCCGGGGCCGACGCCTACCGCATCGACCGTGGGCTCGACGGCACGAATTACGCCGCCCTCGCCGTGCTGCCCGCGGGGAGCGCGTCATGGACGGATAGCTCGGTGATCCCTTTCGTCGCCTACTATTACCGGGTCGCCGCGACGAACAGCCTGGGCGAGACCGCCGCATCCATCGTCTTCGCGACCGCCCGCCGAGCGTCGCTGCGCGGGGGCCCCCCGGCCTTCGATATCCGCGGCGGAAAAATCGGTTTCGATTTCGCGCTGACCAAGAATTTTCCCGAGGCGGTAGCCTTGTCTTGGGCGTGGGCGAAGGAAGGGTCTTCCGCGTTCGCCGAACTCGACCCCGCCCAATGGGAGGGCGGCTCCGCCCTGGGTACAAACGCCACCAACGCCAAGGCGAGCGCCGTGTGGAGGGTGCCCGAGCTGGGCCTCGCCTGGGGACGCGTACACTTGAAACTGAGCGCGAGCGTGCCCGGGACCGATGCGGCCGCCTGGGTCTTCAGCAATCTCGACCTGGGCGGTTTTTTCCGCCAACAGGGCGACTTAAAGAGCGCCTGCGTCGTGGGCAGCCCATGGCGCGGCGGGGCCCCCATTCTCTTCGCCAATCTCGCCGCGGATACCCGGGTTAAGATCTACTCCGTCGCCGGCTCCCTCGTGGCCGAGCCTACCGGCACGGGGGGGAGCGTGCTGTGGAACCCGGGCGCGGACAGCCGCGCCGTGCCCCCCGGTATCTACCTCGCGCGCCTCTCCATCCCTTCCGGGGAAACGCGGATGCTTAAACTGATGGTCCAACCATAGCGAGCGGGGGGAGGCGGCCGGAGCGAGCCTTTTAAGGCCTACCCGTTCGCCTTTCATCGATTGCGGCGGCGGCGTTTCACGGCCCGAACCACCGCGACGGCGCGACGCCGGTCTTCTGCTTGAAGATCCGCGAAAAATAATAGGGATCCTCGAAGCCGAGGGATTCGGAAACCTCCACCACGGAGCGTCGCCCATCCGCGAGGAGCTCCTTGGAGCGGCTCACGAGGGATTGGAGGTGGTACTGGTGGGGGGACATCCCCAGGCGCCCCTTGAAAAGACGTCGGAAATGGGCATAACTGACGCCGGTGGTGGCGGCGAGGGCCCGCAGATCCACGCGGGCGTGGGGTTCCTCCGAGAGGGCGCGCAGGATCTTTTCGAGGCGGCGCTCGAAGGAGTCCACCGTCTTGGCCGGGGCGAGGCCGGTCCCGGTGGCCGCCCCGAGGAGGGCCACCAATTCGCCCGAGGCGATGCGGGCTTCCCGCGCCCTTAGGTGGCGGTGGATGGCGAGGAAGCGCTCCACCATCCGTGGGGGATCGGCGACCGGAAGCACGGGCCGCTTCGCCGAAAGGACGCCCTTGTCGAGAAGCCGCCGCGGCCACGACCCATTGCACAAGAGCCAGTATTCCTGCCAGTCGGATGCGGCTTCGAAGCGGTAGCGGTGGCCGAGGCCCGGGGTGAGGACCATGAGGTCGCCCCCCCGCAGGGGCAAGGAGAGGTCTCCGTCGCAATGCAGGTGGCCGCGGCCCCGGGCGAGAAAGACGAGGTGGAAATCACGGGGAATGCGCGCTTCGTCTCCCCGATAGCGGAAGAAGCCCGGGCTGGGGCGCCCGAAACTCTGGTGGGCCCCGGCGGCCGGTTTGGGTCGGGAATGACTCGCGCCGACGGCTAGAACCTCAATGCCCCAGGCATCGTCGATGTTCGGGGCCATGGAATAGCAAGTGAACCAATTGCTCAAATCATCCATCATAAGGCCCTTAATTGCTCGAAAACTCCATGGTGAAGCATCGAGAAATGGATCAAATTATCCACTGCAAGCCCCGCGCGGGCAATGAGAGATCCCGCGTCGATTCGGGGACTTTCACGGGGAGGGAATCTTGGAGGCTTCCGATCCCCGCAACGCGACAAGCAAGACAACCATTTATCCAAGGAGTTTCGCCATGATTCGATTGGGCTTCATCGGCTGCGGCGGCATCAATCGCCACCACGCCAAGGCCATCCGCCAGGACGTGCCGGGCCTCGAGATTTCCGCGGCGGCGGACCTATCCGCCGAGGCCCGAGCGGCCTTCGCCAAGGAAAACTCCGGCGCCATGCTGTTCGACGATTACCGCGCCATGCTCGCGGAGGGCGCCATCGATGCCGTGGGCATCGGCCTCCCCACCGGTCTCCATGCCGAGGCGGTTCTCGCCGCCGCGGCGGCCGGGAAGCACGTCTTCTGCGAGAAGCCCATGGCCATGGCGCTGGCCGACATCGACCGCATGAACGCCTCGTGCGAGGGCGCGGGGGTGCGGCTCATGGTCGGGCAGGTTCGGCGCTACGACGCGGATTGGGGCACGGCCAAGCGCCTCATCGAATCGGGGGTGATCGGGCGGCCGGTGCTGTGGCGCCAGACCGCCGGCGGCCCGCCCCCGGCGAGCCCTTGGTTCATGGACGAAGCCATGGGCGGGGGGCCCTTCATGGACGGGGCGGTCCACAATTGGGATTTCGCCAATTTCGTGTTCGGGAAACCGGTGGAGGCCATGGGGAGCTTGATGCGCCTCCAGAACAAGAGCGCCTTCGACACCGGCGCGGTCGTGGTTCGCTACGCCGGCGGCGACGAACTTATGCTGTCTTGGAGTTGGGGTCTTCCCGCCGGTTGCCGGTCCGCCGCGTCGCACGAAGTGCTCGGGCCCAAGGGCGTAATCAAATTCCCCGGGAACTTCCCCGAAGAGGGGCTGGGGGAGTACGACCGCAAGACCCACGGGGCCTATCTCCTCGACACGGGCGACAAAAAGGAACTCGTGACCTTCGAGAAGAACCAGATGTTCGCCGAGGAGTGGAAGGATTTCAGGGACGCCATCCTCGAGAAACGGGAACCGAAGTCTTCGGGGCGCACCGCCCGCTCCGCGGTGGCCGTCGCCCTGGCGGTCCTGGAAGCCGGAGGGAAGCACCGCACGGTGGAGGTGGCCCCATGAACGTCGGCATCACCGGCTTATGCACCCCCGCCGCCTGGACGCTGGGGGAAACGCTCTCGAAAATCCGCGAGGCGGGCTACGTCTCCTACGAATTGGCCCTGCGCGACGAGGGCTGGTTTTCGCTCACCTCCTCCGACATCCAATTGCGGGAGGTCGCGCGGGAGGCCGCGGCGGCCGGCGTCGATCTCGTGAGCCTCTGCCCCGCCTTCAAGTCGCGCCCCAAAGACCTCATCACGGCGGACGCGGTCGTGCGGCGCGAGAGCCTCAAAACCGTGGAGGAATGCCTGCGCATCGCTTCGGTCACCGGGGTCAAGACGGTCCTCCTGACGCTGGGGGCGCTGACCCCCGAGCTTTATTACGACGCGGCCTACGCCAACGGGCTCGATTCCATGCGGCGTTTGGCGCCCGTGGCGGAGCGCTTCGGGGTGCGCCTCGCCATCGAGTACGTCTGGAACAAGTTCCTCCTCAGCCCCATGGAGTTCAATGCCTTCCTCGACGCCGTCGGGAGTTCCCATGTGGGCTTCTATTTCGACCCCGGGAACATGGCGGTCTTCGGCTACCCCGAGCACTGGGTGCGCCTATGCCGCCGCCACGTGATGGCGGTCCATATGAAGGATTTCCGGCGCCAGGGTTGGCAATGGACCCCGCTGCTTTCGGGGGATGTGTGTTTCCCCGCGGTCATGCGGGAACTGCGCGCCGCGGGCTTCGACGGCCCCCTCGTCTCCGAGGTCGACGGGAGCATCGCCCCGCTCAATGAGACGGCCAAGGCGATCCGGGAGATCATGGGGATGGGGTAGGGGGCGCGAAGTCGGCGGTTGTCGGTCTGCGTTCGAGGTGGATTCGGGCCGAACAAGCGGGACCGTTGTTGTCCCGCCGGAACATCGGCCCCTCGCCCGAACTTGACTTTTCATGGGGGTAGATTAAGATTACATAGGAAACGAAAATCGTTTAAATCGTTTCACCGAACACCGTCGGGCCCCGCCCGATACCCGTGGAGGGCCCCATGCCGATGCGCGCGTTCCTGAAAGAGAGGCGTCGAACCCTCGCCGCCTTCGTCCTCGCTCCCGCCGTGATCCTGGGGACCCTCGTTCTCATGTTCCGCGGGGGATTCCGCGAGATTCCCATCGCGGTCGTCAACGAAGACAAGGGCGTCGAGATCCCCATGATGGGCTTCATGTCGATGCCCGAGAAAGTGTTGGCGGGCCTCCATAAAGAGACGCTTCGCGTCACCCTCACCAATGCGGAGGGGGCGAAGGCCCTCGCCGACAAGGGGCGGGTCAAGGCGGTGCTCTATTTCCCCGAGAACTTCACGCGGGGCATGATGGCCAAGATGGAAAACCCCGCCGCGTCCCTCGGCGCCAAGATCGAATTGCGCCTCGACCGCACGGCCTTCCTCACCAGCATGGCCGTGCAGCTTAATCTTATGTCCGTGTTCATGGACTTGGCGAAGGAGCAGGGGGGAGAATCTCCCCTGCCGATCGACATGGAGAAGCCCCTCTTCGGCGAAGGGGCGGGCCCGGTGGAATACGTGCTCCCCGGCCTGCTGACTTTCCTCATCTTCTTGCTCGCAGGGATTTTCGCCATGGTCCTCATCGGTGGGGGCGCCAAGCCCGCCCAGGCGATCGCCGCGGTGACCGCGGGGTCCTGGGTCCAGGCGGCCCTCCTCATCCTGGTCACGGTGCCGCTCCTGGGCATGAAGGTGGGCGGGCATTATGCCGTCGCCGCACTGCTGGTCGCGCTCCTGGGCTGGTGCGGCGCCGCCTGCGGGGCGTTCCTCGCGGCGGCGGGCCGCGGCCGCATCCCTTCCCCGATCTTCGTCCTGCCGATCCTCTTCAGCGGGGCGATCCTGCCCCTGGAATTGCTCCCGATTTGGCTGCGCCCGCTGAAGTGGGCGATGCCGCCGTACTACGCGGCGGGCCCGGTGCGCGAGCTCCTCTACCGGGGAACCGGCCCATTGGAGGCCGCGCTTCCCGCGGCCGTCTTGATCCTGATCGCCGCGGCGGCGACTTTCGGCGCCCTGCGTTCCAGTCGAGGGCCCGCGGCCCCGTGACGCGCCCGGCTTTGTAGAACGATTCCTAGTCCATCCCGATCCCCCCGTTTTCCGCATAGGAGTACCCATGATCCCGTCCCGCTTCCCGCTCTCCGGCCTGCTCGTGCTGTTGTTCTCGGCGGGCCTCGCCTTTTCCGGCGAGCCCTTCGAGGGCAGTTTCGACATTCTCGTCAACGGAACCGACAGGGCCCAGATCACCCTGAAGGGGAAGAAGGCGAAGGTCGCGCCGCCCGAATCCGTCGCCGCCACGAACGGCTATCCCCTAATCGATTTCGAGAACATGAAGATGCGCCTCGTCTCCACGAAGGATAAAACCTGGTTCGAATTGCCCCTGGCCATGCTCGAGGCCAGGACGAAAAGCAACCCGCCCAAGATCGAGGAGACGGGCAAGGCCGAGTCCCTCCTCGGGCTTTCCGCCAAGGAATACCTGGTGTCCGATAGCGTGTCCGGCACGAAAATCCGCATCTGGGCGAGCAGCGACCGGAGCGTGGGGATCAATTTCCTCCTCGGGTTCCAGCGCCAGGGAGAGCACGGGCTCGTCTTGGCCCGGGCCGCGCGCATCCTCCTCGCCGAACGGGGGCTCATGCCGCTAAAAGCCTCCGCCAGCGATAAATCGGGGAGGGACGTCTTTAAATGGGAGGTGACGGCCCTCCATCCCGCGGTCGTCGCGGCCTCCACCTTCGAAGTGCCCGAGGGCTATAAGCGCGTCAGCATGGTCGCCGGATCGGCCCAGGAAAAGAAATGAGGGGATGAGCCCCGCGACCGCGGCCGCGATGGCGAAGTACCGGCCCAAACGAAACCCCTCCCCCGGGCGAAGGGAGGAGATCCTCTCCCGCGCCCAGGCGATCTTTTTCCGGGAGGGCAACGCCCGCATGAGCATGGATGCCCTCGCCGGGGGATTGGGGATCTCCAAGCGGACGCTCTACGAGTGCTTCCCCTCCCGGGCCGGCATCATCCGCGCCTTCCTCGACGCCCAATTGGTATCCTTCAACGAGACCCTGGTCGTGTTGGCCGAGAAAGACCGTCCTTTCGCCGAGAGGCTCCAGGTTTTGTTCGATTCCATCCTCACTTTTTTTTCGCGCATCCCCCCCGCCTTCCTCCTGGACCTGCGCCGCCGCGAGCCGGCGATCTTTTCCGAATTGATGGCGCGCCGCAATGCCCTCGTCCTCGAGCATTTTTCCCGCTTCCTCGCGGAGGGCCGCGCCCAGGGCAGTATCCGGGCCGAATTGCGCACCGATTTCTTGGTGGCCTTCTTCGTCCACTCGCTCCCGAATATCCTCCAGCCCGAATTATTCGATTCCCTCAACCTGGGCGGCCGCGATGTCGTGGCCCAATTGCAGGTCCTCCTCAAGGGCGGTCTCTTGGCGCCCGAGGGGGGCCGCACCGAGGGGGCCCGGCTCGCTGAAGGCGGTCCCCGCACGCGCGGTGGTGCGCGCACCGCCCATCGATCATAAAATCCCCCCGTGCGGCCGGATCGCACGGGGGAAAATCATGGGGCAGGCCATCCGCGATGCGCTGACGGGTTTCTCGTATCCACTGCGCGCCGTGCCCTATCTCTTCCGCCACCGGCTTTTCCTCCTGACCGGTCTCTGCCTCGCGGTGCACCTCGTCCTCGTCGCGGCGGTCCTCGTACCGGTCCTCTGGTATGTTTGGCCCCTCCTCGGCGATCTGCAGAAGCATCTCGTTTCCTTGGGGGAAGGCCACGCCTGGCTCATGAAGATCCTCGCGGGGCTGGGCTATTTCATCCGACTCATCGGCCTCCTGTTGGTTTTCCTCGCCACCGGCGTACTCGTCTTGGTCGCGGGCCGGGTGGCGGCGGGTCCCTTCCTCGATCTCCTGAGCGAACGCGTGGAGGAATTGGAGACGGGCGTTCCTGCGGCGGCCTTCTCGGCGGCGCGCCTCGGCCGCGGCTTGATCCTGGCGCTGAAAGATCTCGCGCCGAACCTGTTGATCTTGGTCGGCTTCCAGGCGCTCGTTTGGCTCTTCGGGCTCATTCCGGTGGTGGGGACCCTCGGGGCTCCCGTGCTCGCCGCCGCCGGCACTTCCATCTTCCTCGCCCACGAGTTCATGGGGCTCGTGCTGCTGCGCCGCTTCGTGCCGTACTTTCCCCGTTGGGGGTTCGTCATGGGCCATAAGGCCCTCGCGGCGGGATTCGGCGCGTCGTGCCTGGTGCTCATGGCGGTGCCATTTTTAAACCTCGCCCTGCTGCCCCTTTGCGCGGTGGGGGGGACCTTCGCCGTTTGCCGGGTCGACGCGGGGCGGAGGGAAGGCCATCCGCGCCCCGCTTCCACCGTTTGAAAATTGCGCTCCCGCGGGTTATAGTTCCCACGGTGGGCGGACATCTTCTGGGCGCCCCGCCCGTTTTCCCGTGAACTCCCCAACCGATTTTCCAGAGTCCCTCGCCCCGGAACCCGATTTTTCCTATCGAGACGCCGCGGGGCTCGAGGTGCATTTCGCCGTAGAGCGGCCGGGCATTCTCTTCGCCCAGCCGGCCGGCGTCTTCACCGCCGAAAGCGGCATCGCCTGGGTCGAAAATCTACTACTCCTCGTCGAGGCCGATTTCGGGGGCGGGATGGATTGGGCCCTGCTCATCGATCTCAGCCGGGTTTCCCAGCGCGAGCTCTCCACGAGGCTCGCCTGCTTCGACCGACTCAAGGCCGCGCCGCGGCTGCGCGCCTGCGCCTATGTGGGGGCCACGCGCCTCATGCGGTTCATGCTGGAACTGGGCGTGGCTTTCCAATCGCCGCCCTTCGCGGTCTGCTTCGAGGCGGGGGTCGATCGGGCCCTCGCCGCCGCGAGGGCTCTGCGGGTTTCGGGAACGGCGCCCGCCCCGGATCCCCGCCCCGCGCTCTCCGATCCCAGGAATTCCGAGGATGTCCTCGAACTTTTCGCCGCCGTCGCCTGGGCGCAGGGGGGCGGCGAGGCGCTCTCCGTGGTTCCCAATGCGAGCCCGTGGAGACCGGTGGCCGATGCCATGGGGCTCATCAAGCGCGACCTCGACCTGCTCATCGGCGAGAGCCGGGATCGCCTGCGCCAATTGCGCTCCGACCTCGAGTCGGCGCGGAAATTGGGCGAGCGGCGGGAGCGGGCCCTCATCGAATCGGAGCGCCTCAGCCTGCGCGTGGAGGAGGAGGGCGAACGGCGCCTGGCCCTGACCCAGGACCGGGTGCGCCAGCAGAAAGACCTGCTCTTCGCCCTCGGCGAGATTATCGAAAGCCGTTCCCGGGAGACCGCCAACCATATCCACCGCGTCTCCGCCTACGCGCGCCACCTCGCGCTATTGTGCGGTCTGCCCGAGCGGGAAGCCACGCTCATCTTCCACGCGGCGCCCATGCACGACGCGGGCAAGCTCGCCATCCCCGACCGCATCCTCTCCAAGCCGGGCCCCCTCGACGCCGACGAGCGGCGGGTCATGGAGGGGCACGCGCGCCTCGGCTACGACCTGCTGCGCGGCGGCAGCCGCGGGCTCCTCGGCACCGCCTCGGTGATCGCCCACGAGCACCACGAGCGGTGGAACGGGAAGGGCTACCCCCGCGGGCTGCGGGGCGACGCCATCCACCCCTACGGCCGCCTCGCCGCCCTCGCCGATGTCTTCGACGCGCTGGGCTCGGACCGCTGCTACAAGAAGGCGTGGCCCCTGGAGAAGATCCTCGCGCTCCTCCACGCGGAGCGCGGGGAGCAATTCGAGCCTCGGCTCATCGATCTCTTCTTCAAGAACCTGGGCGCCTTCCGCCAGATCCGCGACGCCTACCCCGATGAAGTCGCCTGAAATCGATGCTTTGGCCACCTGGCACCCCCTGCGGGGCCACCCCTGCCCGGTCACCGGGCGGCGGGTCCTCGTCGACGCGGCGTGGACCGTGCGCAAAGACGATTACCGCCTGGACACCGGCATCCTAGAACGCGGGGTCGTGGTGTCCCTTCCCATCGGGCATACCGTGCTCGCCGATACGGGCCGCTTCTTCGAGATCCTCTCGGGCATCCGCCGTCGGCCCGAGATCGATGCGGGGCGCTTCGTGCTGGTGGAGGACTACACCGGCCATAGCGGCTCCGATTACGAGGGGCGGCTTTCCTACATCCGCCGAATGGTCGAGGAGATCCGGCCCATCGGCATCGTCTTCATCACGCGATCGAATCCCTGGCGCCTGAGCATCCGCCTGGGCGTGGCGCTGGGGCGTTCCAAGGTCCACGTCCAACTCGCCGCCAATTACCCGAGGGCCCTCGGCCTCGCGTCCAAGCTGCTCGGCCGGCCCCTCGACGGCGAAGAGCCCGCCGCTTCGGCGTGGGCTTCGGCTCGCGCCCGCCTCGAGACCTCGGTGCTCCCCGGCGGCGTCGTGCAGGCGGTGTGGGAGGGCCGGCCGGGCCCGGACGAGATCCCCGCGATGGTCGCCCAGTACGAGCGGGCGGTGGCCCGGGCGATGGCCGAGAACCAGGGGAAGCACCTGGGGCTCCACGATGTGCGCGGCTTCACCGAGGCCTCCTTCCGCGAGATCCACGCCCTGGAAAAGAGCCTCCTCGCCCTGCGCTCCGGCCGCGCCGCCGAACGGACGGTCGTGGTGGGCGGGGGCGCCTTC
>JAFLEE010000099.1 GCA_017302015.1 Spirochaetota bacterium
GCGGCCATCACCGCGGCGGAGCGCGGGGCGCGGGTGGCCCTGCTCGAGGCCCATGGGTGCCTGGGGGGGATCTGGACCTCCGGCCTCCTCACCTTCCTCATCGACCACGAGAATAAGGGCGGCTACATGAAGCGCCTGCTCGCCGATTTAAAGGCACTAGACGGCACATGGCCGGACCTGCGGAAAGAAGGGGGCGGCCATCCCGGCCCCGACCGCACCTTCGATATGGAGCGCATGAAACGGGTGCTCGAGGGCCAATGCCAGAGCGCGGGCGTGAGGGTGCAACTCTTCACACGCGGCGTCGCGGTGGTGAAGGAAGGTTCCCGCCTCACCCACCTCATCACCGAAAGCAAATCGGGCCGGGAGGCCTGGGCCGGGAAAGTCTTCCTCGACGCCACAGGCGACGGCGACCTGGGAGCCCTCAGCGGCTGCGCCTTCGACTCGGGCCGGCCAACAGACGGCGGCCTCCAACCCATGAGCCTCCTCGCCCTCGTCTCCGGATTGGAGGAATCGGCCATGCGGCCCTTCGTGGGCCGGGCCGGGGACGATTGGGCCGCGCCGAAGGCGGCCTTGCGGGAGGAAATGAAGCGGGGCGGGGCCGACCCCTCCTACCATTTCCCCACGCTCTTTCCCATGCGCGCGGGCCTCTATCAGCTCATGGCGAACCACCAGTACGGCGTGAAGGGGACGAGCGCGGGCGACCTCACCCGGGCCACCTTCGAGGCCAGGGCCGAACTCCACCGCCTCATCGACGGCTTGCGCGGCTTGGGAGGCGTGTGGAAGGGCATCCGCCTCGTGGCCAGCGCGGAACAGATCGGCGTGCGGGAGGGCCGGCGCATCCGCGGCCGCGCCACCGTCACCGCCGCGGACCTCCAGTCGGGCGCCCGGCGCGAAGACGGGATTTGCGACGCGACTTTCTGCGTGGACATCCATTCGGTGGACCCGAAAGAGGGCAAGGGCCTCGGCGATGGCGGCATCCGAACGAAGCCCTATCAGATCCCCTACGGCGCCCTCGTGGCCCGGGATGTGGAGGGGCTCCTCTTGGCCGGGCGCTGCATCAGCGGGGATTTCTTCGCCCACGCCAGTTATCGGGTGACCGGGAATGCGGTGGCCATGGGGGAGGCGGCCGGGGTGGCGGCCCAATATTGCGCGCAGCGGTCTGTGCCCCCCTCCGCCCTCGATGGCCGCGACGTGGTCGCGGCACTGGGAAAATCGGCGCCATGAGGCTCCTCGCGCGTGCGTGCATCGGGTGACACACTTGAGAGCCGGGAAAATGCATCGAGGCGTCTTGGATTCCACGAGGCCCCCATGGTGAACGGAAACACGGGAGGAGCCCACCCCCATCGCCGGAAAAATCGGTTATAATGGAAGGATGAAACATTGCTATATCAGTAATATGATCCATCGGCGTGGATGGCGCCTCCTGCCGATCCTGCTGGTTTCCCTCGCGGCGGCCGCGCCCCTTCCGCCAATCCTCCTCTCCCCCGCCGAAGGGGAGAGGAGCGCCGTGGGCACCCCTTCGTTCTATTGGGATTGGGCCTCGAACTTAAGCGCGCCCGCCCCCACCGACGGGCGCCGCTACGAGATCCAGCTCGCGGCAGACCCCGGCTTCGCCCGCATGGTGGATGAGGACGCCGTCGACATCCCGCGCTACGTCGCGGATCGTCCCCTCGCCGGGGAACTCTGGTGGCGCGTGCGCACGCTCCAAGGGGGCCAGGGGTCGGCCTGGTCGCCGGCGCGGCGGCTGACGATCGAAATCCCCAAGCGCGTCTTCGAAATTCCCGCCGGCGCCGATCTCGCGGCGATCCGCGCGGTGGTCTCCAATGCCCTCGCCACGGGAGCCCCGGCGCGCATCGCTTTCGCCCAAGGGGCGACCTACCGCATCGCGGTGGACGGCGCCCTGCCCCAGGGGCACCGGAGCGCGCGTTTCCACCTGCTGGAACTCTCCCGCGCCCGCGACCTCGTGGTGGAGGGCCGGGGCGCGACCATCATCTTTACGCGGCCGACCATGGGCCTGGCGAACTTGGCCGCCTGCACCAACGTCCAATTGGGCGGGTTCAAGGTGGATTACGACCCCGTGACCTACCTCTCGGGCATCGTGCGCTCCGTCTCCGGCGCCGAACTGGTCGTCCAGCCCGACGCGGGCTGCCCCGCATGGACCGACCCCCTGGTGAAATACCACTGGAGCGCCATGGGCGTGCTCGATCCCGCGCATCCGGGCCGCCTCCTGGCCGGAGCCCCCAATCTGTTCCCATCCCCTAAATCGGCCGCCCTCGAGGCGGACGGGAGCGTGCGCCTCGCCTTCGCATCGGCTCCCCCGTCGTTCTTCGCCCCGGGCGCGCGGGTCCTCCAATGGATCCGCGACCGCGGCGTCGAGATGACCGAGGCGCGGGAATGCTCGAACATCACCTGGCACGACACGGTGAACTACGCCTGCCCTGCGGGGCATTACCTCTCCCTCGATGGGAGCGATTTCAAAGTGCTCCACTGCGATTCCGTCCTCAAGCCCGGGCGTTGGGTCAGCGGCAACGCGGATGGGGTGCATACCCGGGCCAACGTCATCGGGCCGTGGATGGAGGGCTGCGATTTCGAGGCCTTCGGCGATGACGGCGTGGCGATCTACAACAAGGGCATGTTCATCGTGGGTGCGCCGGATCTGGGTACGGTGCGCGTTTCCAATAGCCTCTTTTTGCTCAAGCCCGGCGACCGTTTCACGGTCTTCAATCCCCGGGAAGGCGTCTGCGTGGGGCCCCTGCGGGAATGCCTCTCGGTCTCGGCCCTCCAGCAAGACGGGTTCGGCGCCCATTTCGTCGTCACCTTCCGCCCGCCATTGGAGAAACCGCCCACGGTAGATGCCGACGGTCCCCGAGGCGACCAACTCTTCAATCGATCCCGGGCGAACGCCCTCTCCATGGTGCGCGGCAACCGCATCCGAAATATCCGCCGATACGGCACGGTCCTCCGCGCCGTCCATAGCGTCGTCGAGCATAACCTCTACGAGGGATGCAGCGCCGCGGGCGTCATGATCCGCAACGAAGCCGCCTTCTGGAGGAACGGCCTCTATAGCGAGGGCCTCCTCATCCGCTCCAATCTCCTGCGCGATACGGCCTTCGACACCAGCGGCGAGGGCGCCATCGTCGCCCGCTTCGAGAGCCTGGCCGGGAGCGTGAAGCGGCCGATGCATGGCCGCATCGCCATCGAAGGGAATACCCTCGAGGGCTGGAACTTGGCGGGCATCCGCGCCGAGGCGGTGGGGGATCTTAGGATCACGGGGAATACGATCCGCTCCCGGGGAGCGGTGTTCCCCGAGGAGACCTCCCTTCCCACGGGAATCCGCCTCCTGGGATGCGCCCCGGTCTTGGTGAACGGGAACCGCGTGGAAGACGCCAGGCCCCTGGCCGCCGCCCTTTCCCTGGAGGCCTGCGCCGCTGTGGTCACGAACGGGAATGCGTTCCGATTCAAGGCCCTGGAAGGCGTCGCGGGCCTCGTGCTCTATGCCGAAGACGAAGCGTGCGCACGCTCGGGAACCTGGTCCGGCAGCGGCCTCAAGGGCTTCGGGGGGCGGGGCACCTATTGGACGGGAACCGTCGGCGCCTCGGCGATTTGGACGGCCCCCGCCACCGGCAAGAAAGAACTTTGGTTTTGGCGCGTGGCCTACGTCGGCAATGACCCGGGGGCAAAAGTCGTGGTCCGCCATGGCGGCGGCGAAAGCGCGGTCGTCATGGACACCCGAGGCGAAAAACCGGGTTGGGTCCCGCTGGGCGCCTTCGATTTCAAGGGACGTTTGGAAGTACGGGTGGAGAAGGTGGGAGGGGAGGGGAATCTCCGCCTCTGCGCCCTGCGCGTGGCGGATCCCTCCCCGCGCTGACCGCATTCCGCTCACCGTCGCGAGCAGGCCGCGGGGGTTTTCAGGCGCCCTTGGATTCCATTACCGCCGCGTCCGTCTGCTTCACGATCCGCTTGAGGCGGCAGCCCGGGGACTGGAGCGCCCCGCGCAGGATATCCTCCTCGCGGAAGGTCGCCAAGAGGATCTCGCCGTTTACGCGCTTGCGGTCGTAGGCGATCCAGATCGTCCCATCGGGCGCTTGGAACCCGTCGGGATAACTCACGTCCATCCGCTCGTCCAGGACGAGGCCGCCCGACCAGGAGTGCCCATCGTCCTCCGAGAGATAGGCGGTGAGGTGGGATCGATGGGCGGGCTTGCGGTCGAGTTCCCCGTGCTTCACCAGGAGCACCCGGCCCGAAGCCAGCCGGCGCACGAAGATGCGCGCGCTCACGTGGGCCAGCCGCGAAGGTTCCGGGGCGGTCCAGGAGCGGCCGCGGTCGAACGATTCGGTCTCGGCGATGCCGTCGTTCGTGCGGAGGTACATCAGCAGGCTGCCGTCCTTCCGCTCGAGGATCATCTGCTCGTCGTATTGGCGGCCATTGGCTAGGACCCCCCCGCGGCGTTCCCAGGTCGCGCCCAGGTCCCGGGAGACGAAGACGTTCGCCATGCGGTAGGGGTCCAACTCGCGGTAGAGCGCCGAGGTGGCCGGGAAATCATTTCGCATGTATTCCCGCTGCCAAAGCGAGATGGGCAGCAGCCAGTCTCCGTTGGAAAGGACGGTGGGCTTGTTGAGGGTCGCGCCGTGCCAAATGCGCACGGGCGTGGACCATTCGGGCTCGGCGTCGTCGGGCCGGTCGCAATGGCAGGCCCAGACGCCCGCGCGGCCGTCGAAGAAGCGCAGCCCCTTGTCGAAGAAGAGCCAGAGGCGGCCGGCGGGGTCGGTCCACAGGTTGCCGACGAGGGCGCGCTGGCGCAGGCCCGAGGGGGAGGGCTCGGGGTCGACCAGGAAGAGGGGATCCGACCACGTGTCGCCCCCGTCGTCGCTCTTGGCGAGGAGGATGTGGGCATCGCGGCTATCATCCCCGGCGAACCAGGAGACCCACAGGCGCCCCTTGGGCGTGCGTTCGATGCCCATGCTCATGGTGAAGTCGCCCGCTTCGGGCCGGTGCTCGGCCCCCGGGTTCGCCTGTACGCGGGTGGGCTTC
This sequence comes from Spirochaetota bacterium, assembly GCA_017302015.1. GTDB lineage: Bacteria > Spirochaetota > UBA12135 > COTS27 > JAFLEE01 > JAFLEE01. The sequence continues at coordinate 5,032 of JAFLEE010000099.1, forward strand.
AGCGCCCAATCGCTGTCGGCGATGATGGCGGGTTCGATGAGTTCGGGACGGAAGATGCGTTCCAGGTGGCGCATGGGGTTCTCCTCGGGGTTTCAGGTTTCCGCGATCATGGTTTGGAAGGAGCGACTCAGGGCCTCGATATCGGTGCCGAGGGCGAAAAGGCCGCCCTCCCCGGAGAGGCGCGACCGCCCGTCCATGGACCGTCGCCACAGGGCCCCGGGGGCCTTGCCATGGCGGCGGCACGCCTCGAGCACCCGGCGCTCGGCCTCGAGCATGGGGGGCGAGGTGTAGTCCTTGAAGACGCCGAGTTGCAGGCTGAGATCGCTATGGCCGATGAAGAGGGCGTCCACCCCGTCGATGGCGGCGATGGCCTCTAGGTCGTCGAGCGCCGCGGGGCTCTCGATCTGGACGATCCCGACGGGCGCCTCGCCCCGAAAGTAGGCGTCGAAATCCCGCCCATAACCCCCGGCCCGGCAGGCCGAACTCATGCCGCGCGTGCCAAGGGGCGGATAGCGGAGGGCCGCGCTGAACGCGCGGGCGTCGGCCGCGCTTTGCGCCATGGGGAGCATGATCCCCGCGGCTCCGAAGTCGAGGCACCGCGAGATCGTCTCCGGGCGCAGTCCCGGGACGCGCACGACTGGGTAGATCGCGCTCCGGCCGAGGGCCTGCATCATGCGCAAGGCGTCGCCCTCGCCGCCGCAGCCGTGCTCCAGGTCGATGAGGCACCAGTCGAAGCCGCATTGCGCGGCGATTTCCGCGGCCACGTGGGAGAACGAGGCGAGCCAAATGCCCCGAAGCCGCCGGCCGGAAGTGAGCGCGCGCCTAAAGGATTCCATGGAGGTCCCTCCCGTCGCGCTTGAAATAGTCGACGGCCATGCGGAGGCGGCCGAGGGTGACGTCTTTCAAGGAGGCCTTCTCGCCGGGGAGATGGAGGAAGAACGAAGCGTCCTTCTCGAAATAGCCCAGGGAGTCGCGGAGTTTGGCCTTCCAAAGCATATTGCGCAGCAGGTGGAGCCAAATGCGCCGGTGGAAGCCCTCTTCGGGCTTGCGCCCCCCGAAATAGCCCTCGAGCAGGGGGCCCATGAGGTCCCGGCCGTAAAAGCACGCGAGCATCCCCAGGTCGTCGGCGGGATCGCCCGAGACCGCGTCATCCCAATCGATGACGGCCTCCACCGAATGGGGGGTGCCGAGGATATTCCACAAGGCGGGGTCGCGGTGGATGAGGAAGCCCTCGCGGCGGTCCAAGGCGCCCTCGTTCTCCCGGAAGATCGAACGGATGTCCGCGAGTCCGGCCCCGTCGAGGAGGCCGGCTTCGCCCAGGTACTCCAGGTGTTCCTCGAGGCGGGCGTTGAAATAATCGGGATAATTCGCGCAGAGCCCGCGCAGGGCGCCGCCGCCATGTAGGCCCCGGGTGTCGAAAAAACCGAAGCCCTCCAGGGGGATGCGGTGGAGCCTGGCCAGGAGGGCGCCGAGTTGCCCCGCCGCCTCGGGAAGGGCGAGGGTTCCCGCTTTGTGGTAGCGATCCAGGGGCTTGAAGTCGAAGTACTCGAGGATCTGGAAATTGGCCTTCGCCTGCGGTTCCCCCACCGACAGGTAGAGGGTCTTCGGGGTGTGGATGCCATGGGCGCGCGCGAGGTCCATGGCGGCGGTCTCGGCGAGCATATAATCGTCGCCCTGGCCCTCATCGCCGCGAAGGAAGACCGCTTCGCCCCGGGACCGCTCGACGCGGAAGGCGAAATGGTTGCCGTCGCAGCCCGCCCCCGTGAGGGACTGCGGCGCCTCGCCGCACCAGGCCTCCACGCATTGGCGCGCCAGTACCTGGAACTCGGCGGAGGCGTACTTGTCTTTGGAGAATTGCTTGCGTTTCGCCTCGAGGGTGGCTGGCGAATCGCATTTCCAATAGTAGATTCCGTGGCGCATGGGGAGGGATTCGGGGGACGAACGGTGGCGCGGACCTAAGTCGGCTCGATATGGGCGCGAAGGATTTCCCGGGCCAGGGGCTCATCTTGCGCGCGCAGGGCGGCCAGGAGTTTTTCGTGGCCCTCGGCGCTCTTCAGCACGGCCGCCGCGTTCAAGTAGCGCTGGCGGTGTTCGCGGCGGAAGAGACGGTGGAGGATATTGGCGAAGAGCCGCAGGGCCCGGTTCCCGCTGATCTCGAAGAGCGCGAGGTGGAACTCGCGGTCGAGGGCGTCTGCGGCCTCGGGGGCGCCCTTTTGCAGCCGCATGGCCCGGATATTCTGCGCCAGGCGCGCATGGCCCGCGGGGGTGAGGCGGCGCGCGAGGAGGGGCACGATGGACCATTCGAGCAGCAGGCGCGCCTCCTTAAGTTCTTCGAAGCCCAGGCCGGAGACCTGGAAACAGAACGAGACGACGGCCTCGAGTTTGGGGTGGGCCAGGCGGCGGAGGAAGCTGCCCTTATGGCGGGTGCGTTCGATCACCCCGAGGAATTGGAAATGGGTGAGCACCTCGCGGATGCTGCCCCGGGAGACCCCGAACCGGGCCGCGAGGGCCAATTCTCCCTCGAGTTTGATCTCGCCCTCGGGCGGCGCTTCGCGCTCGAGGCGCAGCAGATGCCCCTGGAAATCCTCCAGGAGCCGGTGGGGGGAGGGGAGGACTTTTTTTGCCATGTCGATATATGATAGTTATATGTTAGACATATGTCAAGACGTTACGGTCCGATCTCCTAAAAGGGGGCGACCTGCCGGCCCGCAGTCAGGTACGCCGCGCTTCGCGACGCCTCGCAGGGGCCTTCCGGAAGGCAAGGTCAATCGATGGAGGAAGGCGCGGGGGACGGGAGGCGCGCCGTTCGATGCCCCCATGGACCCCAGGCTTCTATTCGAACGGCCGGAATTCTTTGTCTTCGTCGTCCTTCGGGTTGCTCAGGTCGAGATGTACGCCACGGGGCTTCGCCGGCGTCAGGCCGCCGCGCATCGCCGGGCGCAGCGCCTGCGGCTTCGGAAGCGGTTTGACCGGTTGGGGGAGGCTCTGGGGGGCGGGTCGCTGGACGGGGGGCAATTGGGGTTGCGCCGCGCCGGTCTTGAAGAACGCGAGCGTGTCTTCCATCTGGGCGGATTGGGCGGCCAGCTCTTCGGAGGTGGCGGCGACTTCCTCCGAGGCCGCGGCGGCGTTCTGCGAGTTTTCATGGATGGTCTGCACGGCGCTGGAGACCTGGTCGATCGATTTCGTGATCTGCTGGGTCGAGGTATTGATCTGCTGCGTCGACTCGTTGATCTGTTGGATCGCCTTGTTGACCTGCTTGGCTCCGAGATCCTGCTCATGGCTCGCCGCGCTGATCTCCGCGACGAGATCGGCGGTCTTGCGGATGTCGGGCAGGATCTGGGAGAAGAGCGAGCCGGCGTGCTCCGCCACGGCCACGCTGGCCTTCGCGAGGGTCTCGATCTCGCCCGCCGCGTTCTGGCTCCGCTCGGCGAGTTTTTGGACTTCGCTCGCGACGACGGCGAACCCCTTGCCGTGCTCGCCGGCCCGGGCGGCTTCGATGCTCGCGTTGAGGGAGAGGAGGTTGGTCTGGCGGGCGATCTCCTGGATGATGAGCACCTTCTCCGAAATTTCGCGCATCGATTTCAGGGTGGCGGCCACGGCCTCCCCGCCCTTGCTGGCGTTCTCCACGGCCGTGAGCGCCATGGACTCGGTCTGCTTGGCGTTCTGGGAATTGAGGGAAATGGTCGCGCTCATGCGGTCGACGGACGTGGTGGTCTCCTCGAGCGATGCGGAGACGGTGGCGATGGTGCTGGCCGTCTGCTCCAGGGTCGCGGCGATCTCCTCGATGGAGGCCTGGAGCTCTTCCACGCTCGCGGCCTGGCCCTGGGTGCCCTCTGAGAGGGTTTCGGCGGCGGTGCTCAGTTGCGCGCTGCCTTGGGCGACTTGGGCCGCGTTCGCCCGGATGATCTGGGCCACCTCGGCCAACTTGATCGACATGGCCCGGGAGGCGGCGAGGAGCGTGCCGATCTCGTCCTGGCGGTCCGCGAGATGGAGGTCGGCATGGGCGGTGGTGTCCCCCTCGGAGATCCGCCGGGACAGCGCGGCGGCGACGATGATGGGCCGGGAAAGGGTGCGCGCCAGGAACACCGCGATGAGGCTGCTGAGGGCCGCGAAAGCGAGGGCCGTGAGGATACCGTAGAGAAGCATGGCCCGGCTTTCCCGGTTCGTTTCGGAAATCGGGGCCCCGATGATGACGGACCATTCCCAGTCCCGGAATTGCTCGACGGCGGACATCTTGGGTTGGGGCCGCTCCCCCTTGTTCGCCGCCCAAGGGTAGATTTTGATGAAGGAATCCCTCGGATCGGTGACCATTTCTTTGACGAAAAACTGGCCGTCGGCGTCCTGCATCTGGAGGATATTCTCGCCGTCCCGCGCGCGGTCCTTGGAAAGCACGTAATTTCCCCGGAGGTCGACGATGGCCACGTAGCCCGTCTCGAACAGGCGGATTTTCGCGATCTCCGACAGGAGTTCCTTGACCTTGCTCTGACGGATGCCGACGAAGAGCATGCCCACCACCCGGTCGCGGTATCGGATGGGCAGGTAGCCGGTGCTGTACCAGTCATCCACGACGAAGGCCCGGCCGCTGAAGGCGTTGCCCGCGGCGACGGCCTTGATGACCGGGTTCTCCTTCCCGTCGGGCTGGATGCGGGGGATGAAGGTATCGATGGCGGGGGTGCCATCCTTCTTCTTCACGGTGGTGGCGATGCGCAGGGCATCGCCGTTGTCGAGGAATTGGAAGAGCGTGGCGGCGGCGCCCGTCATGCGCTGGATCTCCTCCACGAGGGCGTACCGGCGGTAGGCGGTTTTTCCGCCCATGCGCAAGGAGGAGAAGACGAACTCGCGTTTTTCTTCGCTGAATTGGTTGGCCGCCACGACGGTGGTTTCGGTCGGTGTAAAATCGATGGCCCCCTCGGCCTTGAGCATCTCGTGGGCCGTGGCGAGGCTGAGATCGACGCGCTGCTGCAATTGCTCCTTCGCGCTTCGGCACATGAGCACGACGTTCTGGGCCGTTTGCCGGAGTTGGGCTTCGCCTGCGCGGATGAGGGCGCGGGAGGCGAGGGTGGACACCAGCAGTCCGACGAGGACGCTCGACGCCACGGTGCATGCAGCGATGATGAGGACGAGCCTGGATTGTACGGATTTGGAGCCGATCATGGGGTCCCCTCTCTTATTCTAAACATCGGCTAGAATTATAGTCCATAGAAACAGAAGCGACAAAGCGCCTGCTTTTCTCTGGAGGGGCGATGCATCGTCCGACTCGATGCGGGATTGCGTAAAAAGTCCGACCGGTTGGTTTTTGACGCCTTGCCGAGGCTAGGGGCTCAGGCGTGGAAACGAGCGGACTCGCCGGCTTCTTCAGGTCATTGGAGCCCCGGGAATTGATGCCTGGCTACCCGATTCGAGGAGTCCACTCAATCTCCCGATCATGATCCTCCCCTGGTTCCCCCAGGGCACCCGCGGATCCTCGCCCTGGGTGGCGGTGAAATAGATGGAGCCCCCCTGCTCCAGGAAGCTCGGGTAATGGAAGGAATCGGCGCTCTCGAAGCGGACCTTGCGCTCCCAGTGCTCGCCGTCCTTGGAAACGTCCAGGTTAAAGACGCTGCGGGCGGCCCCGTCGATGCGAGTCGCCTCCTGCCAACCGAGATAATAGGTGTCGCCGAACTTGTCGAAGGTCGGCTTGGAATGGGTGCCGTTGGGCACCTGGGCGCGAGGGGCGCCGCGGCCCCACACCTTCCCGTCGGGGCTCTCCGCGAACAGGTAATTATTCGTACCGCCCTCTTGGCGGCAGATCGCGAGGAACGAGCCGTCCGGGAGGCGGTTGACCGAAGATTCCGTCATCTTGGGAGCGCAAGGGTCGTTATAATGGCCCACCACTTCGAAGGTATCCATGGCCTCGTTCAGGGTGGCCAGGGCGTTCTGGCCTCCGGGGTAATTATTGAGGGCGACGTAGGTCTTTCCCTCCCATCGCTTGAACGCATCGAAGAGGTAGAGGCCGTAGTCGACCGGGGGGAGCGGGAACCCCGCCCGAGCGGCATCCTCATGGAAAAACCTCGGTTGCATGTCGAAGGTCCCCGCGGCGGTCCTTATTTTGGCCCGGTGGATCGTGCGGGAGAAGGCCCCGGTGCCTAGGTCGAAGTCGAGGTAATAGGTTTGGGCCTGGCGTTTGCCCGGGGCTTCGCTGGCGAAAAAGCAGCGCAGGGTGCGGGGATCCTTCTGGAGGATGCGGGGCACGAAGCAGGCCCCTTCCGGCAAGGTCTCGTTCTCGAAAACTTGGAGCGACCTCGCGAAGGGGAGGAATCGTTCCACCTCCATCGTCGTGAGATCCACCACCGTCAGGGCGCAATAGATGAAGGGCCAGGCAGGGTTCTCCCCGCTGCGCACGTCGTTCATTTCCGCCACGACGTAGGCCTTGCCCCCCGCGAGGGCGAATGCCGCGTCATGGGCACCCTTCACTTGGGGCGGGGTCGCGCGGATCATCGTGGCAAGGGCGCGATCGCCCGCGGTTTTGGGATTCCAATCAGGGGGGAGGATGGATGGGCTCATGGGGTGCTCCTGTCTCGGGATGTCTCCATTCGAGGACCCCGAGGCGTTCCGCTTCTTCTCAAGAAGGCCAGGGGATGGATCTCTTCTACGTGGTCGCCGCGTCGCGGGTTTGGGGTGTTGCCGGTCATTGGAACGGATAGGAACTCACGGGGATGCGCAGGCGTGATATCGGTGAGACACAAGATCCCGCGAGGATATCTTCTTCGGTGAAATGGGCGAGGAAAATATTTCCTCCGCGGTAGCGTTCGTGGTCGTAGATGACCCAAAGGCTCCCGTCTTTCGCCTGGGCCCCGTCGGGGTAGGAGACGTCCACACGGGCGTCGAGCAAGAGGTCGCCCACCCAGGTTTTTCCGTCATCCGTGGAGATCTTCGCCGTCAGGTCTTTCCGCGCGGCGGGATGTTCCGGATCCACGCGGTGGTTGATGAGGAGCAGGTTCCCGGAGGCGAGGCGGCGGATGAAAAAACGCGAATTGGGGCCGCCCAGGAGGGAATCGCAACCCGGGCTCCAGGTGCGCCCCCCATCCCGGGAGAAACTCTGGCCGATCCCGTAGAAGGTGCGCACCAGCATCCAAAGCCGGCCGTCCCCCCGTTCCACGATCTGGTGCTCGTCGAAGCAGCGGAAGGGGATATCCGCGCTCCCGGCGCGCGCGAAGGTTTCGCCGCCGTCGAGGGTCTCGGTCAGGTTCGAGAACCGTTCGTCCTTCAGTTCGGGCGGGGCATCGAAGCCCCCGAGGTTCGCCCAGACCGCCGTGGGGAAGGCCCAGGCCCCGGTCGAGAGCGCCGTCGGCTTGTTCATCATCACGCCGTGGGCGATCCGCCTCGGCGGGCTCCACTGCGGGGCGTCGGCGTCCGGCGCGACGGCGACCCAGACGCCCGACCTACCGTCGTTGATGTTCCCGTTTTCCCGGCTATAGCTTTGGGACCAGAACCACCACAGCCGCCCCCGTGGATCGATCCAGAGCCCGGGGTCGAAGGCGCGCACCTGCCCGGGAGGATCGACGGCGCGCACCTCCTCCCAATGTTCCCCGCCGTCCATGCTCGTGGCGAGCACGACGTAATTTTCCGGGCCCTCGGTGGGGCCCCCGGCATACCAGGTGGCCCAGAGCCTGCCCGAGGGGGTGATCTCGACCCCCGGGATGCCCTGGAAGGCCCGTCGGGCGGGTGCATGCTTTTCACGGGGGGGGATAGGAGGAGCAGGGACGAGGGCCGCGTCTATTTCGGGCATGGGAGACTCCTGTCCCCATCAGCATCGCCCATGGACGGTGTTCTGTAAATAGGAGAAAAGGAACCTTCCTGGGATAAATGTGACCTATCGATTCGATGAATGCTTGAAAAAGAGCCAAAATCCTGTAGGTGAGAATTAACGATATACTAAAAGTCACCCATGCCGACACTCGCCCCGCGCAACCTGCGCGACCGCCCTGATCCTCGGCTCGCCATCCTCGGGCTGCTGGCGCGGCTTTCCCGTAAGCCGGTCCGTGCCCTGCATTTCGCCCATGCGGGGATCCCTCCCGTGGAGAACCCCCTCTTCGTGGATTGGCCCCGCCTTAACGTGGTGCTCTCCGGGAGGATGGAGGTCGTCCTCCCCGTGGCCGGGGGAGCCGCCACCCTGCGCCTCGCCGAGGGCCAAGGTTTTTTCGCCCAAGCCGGCGCGTGGGAACGCATCGATTGGTCGGGCCGTTTCGAACTTCTTTGCATGGTGCCGCGCGTGCGCTACCTGCGGGTTTCGTATTACGACCAGCGCTCGGCGCGCCGGGCCGCCGTCCAACCCAGCCCGGTCTACCACCACACGGAGATGCCCTACGGCGAAGCCCTGCGCCTGGCCCTCGAGACCCTCGACGCCGTGCGCGTCCTCGGGAACCACGAGGTGGCGTTGGAACTCGCCCGGCCCTTCGTCCGTTTGGTGAGCCTCGAGATCCTGCGCCGGCCGGAGCGGCCCCTCGGCAAGGCGAAGGAGACCTTCGACCGGATCCAGACGTGGTTGGAGAACAGCTTCCACGAAGCGGTCACCCGGGAAGCCGCCGCCGCGCGCTTCGGGGTGAGCCCCGCCTATCTCTCGCGCCTCTTCGTTTCCCGGGCGGGCTTGGCCTTCCACGAGTCCCTGACGAAGTGCCGCCTCGACCACGCCGCCCTCCTTTTAACCCGCACCGAGCTTCCCATCCACCACGTCGGGCTCCAATGCGGCTACGGCGATCCGGTGCATTTTGGCCGCCGGTTCCGCCAAGCCTATGGTGTTTCGCCGGGGAACTACCGCGCCGCGCGGGCCCCGACGCGGGAAAAGTAGAGGAATCCCGCGCCCGTGAAGCCGGGAGGGCCTTGATGGTATAAAAGCGCTCGTCGAGACGGTTTTCCCACCCCCGAATTCCCCCTTTTCCCGTCGGTCTTCCCGGGTCCGAGAGGAGTCCTTTCCATGGTCAGTCCCCAGAGCAAGGTGCGGCATTTCCCCATCGCGCTCCTCGCCACCCCCGGCGGCGAAACCCTCGCCCACCACGTCAATCGCCGCCTGCTGGAACTCTTCCAGGAGCGCGGGCAAGCGAGCCCCGAGACCTTCATCCGCAGTTCCACGAATTTCCGCTTCCAGAACGGCGAGGGCAAGGGGTGCATCAACGAGACGATCCGGGGCACCGACCTCTACATCGTCGTCGACGTGAACAACCACGGGGTGGCCACCAAGCGCTACGGCCAGTCCTACCCCATGAGCCCCGACGAGCACTTCATGGACCTCGTGCGCATCCTCGGGGCCACCAAGAACATGGCCCAGCGCGTCACCGTGGTGATGCCGCTGCTCTACGAGGGGCGCCAGCACAAGATGAACGGGCGCGAATCCCTCGACTGCGCCCTGGCCCTCCAGCAGCTCGTGCACCTCGGGGTCGATACGGTGGTCACCATCGACGCCCACAATTCCCACGTGCAGAACGCCATCCCCATGCACTGCCTCGAGAACCTCCACGCCACCTACCAGCTCATCAAGACCTTCCTGGCGCAGATGGGCCAGACGCCCATCACCCCCGAGACCCTGGTCGTCTGCTCGCCCGACTTGAACGGCGCCGAGCGCGCCCGGTATTTCGCCGAGCATTTCCACGTGCACCTCGGGGCCTTCTACAAGCGCCGCGACCTCACCCGGGTGGTCGCCGGCAAGAACCCCATCCTCGAGCACGTCTTCCTCGGCTCGAGCCTGGAGGGGAAGGACGTGCTCGTCGTCGACGATATGCTCGCCTCGGGCGGCAGCATGCTCGAGGTCTGCCAAGACCTCAAGAAGAAGGGCGCCCGCCACATCTACCTCTCGGTGACCTACGCGCTCTTCTCCAGCGGGCTCGAGGAGTTCGACGAGGCCCACCGGCAGGGCCTCTTCTCCCTGGTCTTCGGCACCAACGGCACCTATATCACCCCCGCCATGAAGGAGCGGCCCTGGTTCGTGGAGGTCGATGTCACGCGCTTCATCGCCAAGTTCATCCACACCTTCAACCAGGACGGCTCGGTCACGCGCCTCATCGACAGCACGGCGAAGATCAATAAACTCCTCGGGCGCACCGGGGGAGAGGCGTCGAAGCCGACCGAGATCCTCGACTAGGGGGCCGGGGCCCGCTTCGCCGCCGGCAGGTCGGTGCAGACGCCCTCGAAGAGTTCGCCCGCCATGCCGATGGATTCGCAGAGCGTCGGGTGCGGGTGGATCGTCGCGCCGATATCGGCGGCGTCGGCGCCCATCTCGATGGCGAGGCAGAGTTCGCCGATGAGGTCGCCGGCATGGGGGCCGACGACGGCGCCGCCCAGGAGGCGGTGGGTTTCGGCGTCGAAGAGGAGTTTGGTGAAGCCCTCGTCGCGCCCGTTGGCGACGGCCCGGCCCGAGGCGGCCCACGGGAAGACCGATTTTCCCACGGCGATCCCCTGGGCGGCGGCCTGCTCTTCGGTGAGGCCGACCCAAGCGATCTCGGGGTCGGTATAGGCCACCGCGGGCACCACCCGGGCGTCGAAGTGCGACTTCAGTCCGCTCGCGGCTTCGGCGGCGACGTGGGCCTCGTGCACCGCCTTGTGGGCGAGCATGGGGGCGCCGGCGATGTCGCCGATGGCGAAGATATGGGGCACATTGGTGCGCTGCTGCTTGTCGACGGGGATGATGCCCCGCTCGGTCACGGCGACGCCGGCCTTGTCCGCGCCGATGCGCAGCCCGTTGGCCGCGCGGCCGGCGGCGACGAGCACCTGGTCGTAGCGCTGGGCTCCCTCGGGGGCGCCGGGCCCCTCGAAACTCGCCCAGATGCCGTCGGGCTTGGCCTCGACCTTCACGGTCTTCGTCGAGAGCAGGATGCGGTCGAAGCGGTGCTCGTTCTTCTTGCGCCACACCCTGACGAGGTCGCGGTCGGCCCCGGGCATGAGGCCGTCGGTCATCTCCACCACGTCGAGGCGCGCGCCCAGGGCGGAGTACACCGTGCCCAATTCCATGCCGATGATGCCGCCGCCGATGATGAGGAGTTTCCCCGGGACGGCCTTCAGGTCGAGGGCGCTGGTGGAGACGAGGATGCGCGGGTCTTTGGGGATGAAGGGCAGGGCCATGATCCGGGAGCCGGCCGCGATGATGGCCTTCTGGAAACGGATGACCTTCTTCGCGCCCGTGGGCGCCCGCCCCGCGCCCTCGGTGAGGGCCACCTCCAGGGTGTGCGCGTCGAGGAATTGTCCGGTGCCCCGCACGTGCTCGACCTTACGGGCCTTGGCCATGGCGGCCAAGCCCCCGGTCATGCGGGCGACGACCTTCGCCTTGTGGGCGAGGAGGCCCTTGGCCTCGAGTTTCAGGGAGCCGGAGAGCAGGCCGTCCTCGCGGAGTTGCAGGGCCTCGTCGGCGACGGCCACGCTGTGGAGGAGCGCCTTGGAGGGGATGCACCCCACGTTGAGGCAGACGCCGCCGAGGGTCGCGTAGCGCTCCACGAGCACGGTCTTCATGCCGAGGTCGGCCGCGCGGAAGGCGGCGGAATAGCCCCCGGGCCCGGCGCCCAAGACGAGCAAGTCGGTTTCGAGATCGATGTCGGCCATGGGGTCAGGCTCCGGCGGCGAGGCGCGCGCCATCGCCCAAGATCTTCGCGAGTTCGCCGGTGAAGCGGGCCCCGGCGGCGCCGTCGATGACGCGGTGGTCGTAGGAGAGGGAGAGGGGCAGCATGAGGCGGGGCGCGAAGGCCTTGCCGTCCCAGACGGGCTTCAGGGCGGCCCGGGAGGCGCCCAGGATGGCGACCTCGGGGGCGTTGATGATGGGCGTGAAGGCCGTGCCGCCGATCCCGCCGAGGGACGAGATCGTGAAGCAGCCGCCCTGGATATCGTTGCTCTGGAGTTTGCCGTCGCGGGCCTTGGCGGCGAGGGCGGCCGTCTCCACCGCGATCTCCACGAGGGTCTTGCGGTCGGCGTCGCGGATGACGGGGACGGTGAGGCCCTGGGGCGTGTCGGCCGCGAAGCCGATGTGGAAGTACTTCTTGAGCACGAGGTTCTCGCCGTCGAGGGAGGCGTTGAACTCGGGGAAGGCCTTGAGCGCGCCCACCACCGCCTTCACGAGGAAGGCCAGGAGCGTGAGTTTCACGTCCTGCTTCTTGAGGTCTTCGGCCATCTTCTTTCGCAGGGCCTCGAGGCCGGTGATATCGGCCTCGTCGAATTGGGTGACGTGGGGGATGAGCACCCAATTGCGGGCGAGGTTCGCGCCCCCGATCTTCTTGATGCGCGAGAGCGGCCGGCTCTCGACCTCGCCGAACTTGGCGAAATCGACCTTGGGCCAGGGGAGCAGGTCGAGGCCCGAGGCGGGCGGGGCGGCGAGGGCGCCCTTGACCCAGGCCTTCACGTCGCCTTCGAGGATGCGGCCCTTGGGGCCGCTGCCGCGCACCCGACCCAGGTCGGCCCCGAGTTCCCGGGCGAACTTCCTCACGGAGGGGCTGGCGAAGGCGAGGCGGAAGGAGGCCTCGTTGATGGCGGCGCTCGCGGGGGCGGCGGCCCGAGGCGACGGGGCCGCTGTCGCGGCGGGGGCGGGTTTCGGGGCGGGGGCTTCG